>CAJOCU010000021.1 GCA_905233765.1 uncultured Bacteroidaceae bacterium
GTGGATGCAGTTCATGGTGAAGGACGTGTGGAACAAGCGCCTATCTACGACCTTGGCGGCCGCCGGCTTGACACACTCCGAAAGGGCATCAATATCGTGGGCGGCAAGAAGGTGATGGTGAGGTGAGTGAAACAGAATTCAATCCCAAGTGCCCGCCCCCTCGCGGGTCGGGCTCTTTCGTGTTTCCATGTCCTGATTCGGTTGATTTAGCCGCCGGAGGGTTCGTAGGGTTTTCCGCAAAAGTTTTTTGCGCGGACACGCATTAAGGACTTTTTTTCACTCTTTCAGAAGAAAAATTGTACATCGTACATCGGTACATCGTAAATAATCATTATCTTTGCCCCCGAAAGTTATTGATTAACGCACAATTATGGCCCTATGAGAAAAATACTATTCCTAATGCTGGCGCTGGTGCTAGCGCACAAGAGCGTACTCCCCGCCTCGTGGTGTGGCAGAAGTCGGGTGAGAAAGTGTATTTCAAGCTGGCCGATTTGCCCGAAACGACTTTCGAGGATGGTCTGCTGATTATCAAGACACGGAACGCTACCGCAGAGTACCAATTATCCAACATTCTGCGCTACACCTATGAAGGTGTGCCGGACGGTGTGGAGTTATTACCCAACGAGCGCTCCGTTGTCGTCAATGAAAAGGGTGACGCCGTGACCTTCCAGGGTTTGCGCGATGGCACTGTCGCCAGCCTATACACGGCCGGTGGCGTATTGTTGGAACAGCGCACGGCTGCTGACGGACAACCCATCTCATTCTCCATTAAGAACCGCCCCCGTGGCGTGTATATTGCGAAAGCCGGAACAGAAACCATTAAACTGATGAAGCCATGAGAAAGATTTATTTTTCACTTTTCATTCTTTCGCTGTTCACTTCTGCGGCATTAGCGCAATCCGAGAACGCGGCATTCTACATCTACCAGAAGGGCGGGCGCGTGAACGGCTTCTTCTATGACGAGGTGGAGAAGATAACGTACTCTTATTATGACACTCGCGGCATAGAGTATGACGAATACATGTCTCAGGAGGTGGTAACGGCGGACAGCACCTATCGCTTCCTGCTCTCGGACATTGACAGCATCGGTTTCGTGCAGCCGGAAATCAAGTATGATCCAAGAGTGCGCTATATTACTCATAGTGGGCATTGGGCTATGCCTACAGACCCGTTGCAGTCTGATGCTTATCATTGGAGCCGCGATCCCAGTGATATGACCATAGAGTTCATAAATTGGCCTGAAGTATTTGGAATGGGGCCAATCAAAGAGAAGAACTATCCACGGGTTGGTGATATCTTTGTCGATTTCGATGTGGATTATGGATTCGCGTGGGAAGTCATCAAGGTGGAGAAAACGGAAAGAGGCCTAATAGCTTATTTTAAGGACATCGAGGACATTAACGATGTTTTCCAACAGCTCGTTTCCGTAGAGCAATACGGTTATGATGATGGTGGTAATATGGTTAAGCGCCGCGTGGCCGGGCATCCCGAAATGAACATCGGTCAGTTCCCGAATAAAGCCAAGGGCAAGTTTGAGGGCGATGTCTTCAACTTTAGCCTCAACGGCCATTTCCCCTTGTACAATGGCGACGACCTCACCGTCTCTATCGATCCAAGCTTAAAAGGAAAGGTTCATGTGCGGGCGGACTATAACATTCCCCTTCTTGGTTCCAAGTATATCGGCATCACTACGCGCTTAGACTTGGGCGTACAAACAGGCTTCACCATAGATGGCAAGCTTGCCGAAGCGAAGAAGGGTGGCTTTGGGACCTATACCAAGATTCCGCTGCCGGCAACGACCCCTATAATGGTTCTCGATTTAGGTCCCGACGGGTTCATTCGTGGACAGGCCGATGTGAAATTCGCGGCTACCTCTCCCGAATCCAAGGGCAGCATTTGGTGTAAGTTGGAAATCAAAGACTGGTGGCCGTATCTCGATTGCGGAGTTGGCAACCCCGATGAGACAGTTGCCGATCCGACGTCCCCACCCCCCGCCAGCACCTATCAGATGGAGCTCAGTGGATGGGTGCAAGGTGGTTGTAATTTCCCCATGAAGTTCGCCAGCCTGCCCATCATGAAGAAAATCTTCAATGCCACCATCGGCGGCGAATGGTTCATCGGTCCCAAGCTGTCGGGCTCCATCGCCTTTGACTTCACGACTCCCGTGTGGAACGACGATGCTATGTATAACCAAATGAAGAACGCGAAAATCTCCATGTCGTTGTTGGATGCTGACTATGAAATCTCTGCCGATGTGGAATCCGTGTTCAGCTCGCGCAAAAAGTGGACGTTGGCCGATGGCACTTTCACTCTGTTTTCGCCTATGGAATTAAGCATTGTGCCCGAATTCGGCGACTGTGTGGAATATGACGAAGAACGTGAGATGACCTATAATGGTGAACTGCAAAAGGTGCCATGTAAGGTGTTCGCTTTCGAGCCAAAAGGCGGTGTCTTCAGGCCCATTACGGTCGGTGTCATTTGTATTGAACTGGATGAAAACGGCAACGAGTTTACATGGGCACAAATATCAGAACGTCAACAACCATATTTCCAATCAGAACTGTCGGGCGAACACACAAAGGACACATGGCCAGAACTGGTGAGAAGTTTTTACAAGGGCGTACCAGGCTATTCTTGGAGGGGTGGTAAATACAGAATGCGTCCTTATGTGGAAATCTTCAACAAAAGGTATGTAGCTTCCCCGTCCTACGACTATGAAGAAAAGCCCTATTTGAAGGCCAGCTCGGACACCCTTTACATTGAATATAATGGAGAAGCGAAAACGCCCGTCACGCTCGAAGGTGTTTGCGACGAGATTTTCGGATACGATGATCACTTGCCTGGCACATCAGACAAATTCCCCGATTGGATAAAAATAACTAATGGAGGTGACGGCAAGTTCGAGATTTCGCTTGATGCCAAGAAGTTCAAAGAATTGTATGGATATAACAACGCCCCCGGCGACACCCTCATCACGAGAACGTCATATATGGGTACAGGAAAATGGAATGAGTACGAAATTTCTTCTGCTGGTCTGACCCTCGTCATGGCCATCCTACCCAATGAATCCATCAATCCTGTTGAGACTATTGTTGAGAGTGGCTACATTCCCAGCGTCAATACTGAGAGTTTCACCTATATATATCCGAAGGGTTTTCCCGTACTGAAAAGCGACTTCAAGCGCAATGAGAATAACAAGGGGTGGCATTGCACCATCACCAGCGACGAAGACCGTAACTTCAAGATGGAATATGACATCGTGTCGCCATTTTCAGCCGAAGCAATCGAATATCCACGTCGTTTTTACGTGAGAAACGGAACGCTCACATGGAACTGGAGAGAGATTCGAAGCAAAGGTGATATAGACCACACCCTTGACTGTTCGCTTACGTGTACATTCGATAGTTCAAGCGATAACAGCCACGATTTTTATTTGAGCAATATGAAAGATGGATCGGTAAAACCATATTTAGCTGTCAAGAAAACTACCTTCACTGTGAGCGAGGACGGTGGTCCGGAACATACTGCTGAGTCCAATTCAGCTCCCAGCCTGACCATCTGCTTCCCTGAATATTACGACCAATAGCTATCCATCAACTCTATAATCGCAAGTGCCCGACCCCTCATCAAGGTCGGGCACTTGCATGTTTCTATGTGCTGCTTCTGTTGATTAGCAAAAAAAGGAGGGAAAAGTTTGGCGGATATTGAAATTTCAGCCATCCTGTTGGTACATTTAAAGAGTCCGTCAGGGCTTACCGCAAATACAAGAAAGAGTGGAGGGCCAAGATGGAAGTGAAGTTGGCCAAGATGGAAGAAGAAATATTGCAGGCGAAAGCAGACCCGTTCTACAAAGTAGAAGCTGTATGAACCCGCTTGATTCAGAGCGCCTTTTCTTGAGCTGCCCGTATCCGGTCAAGCAGGACGGCGACGAGTACACGTTCAAGACAGACTACGACATCGTGTATTCTGTGGACTTCAAGGAGGAACCGACGTTCTCTCCGATACCTGCCTATTGGTTCGACCTTACGAACCTTACTCACAAGGCATCGTATAACGTACAAAAATCATTACCCGCTACACCCTATGGAGCATCGCCCGATGCCCTATAGGGTGTAGCCATTTTCTCCATAGGGCGTTTTTAGACCTCTTCTGCGGAGGGCGGATAGTTTTCACTGGCGATAAAGAGGGGTAAGTGGTGAGATTTCCATGGGTGGGTGGGAGCGAAAAGGAGCTAAAGGATTAAGAAATAGGGGTGTTAGACTTTTCTGTGGCGTTGCCATTTTTCCATGGGGTAAACGATACAACCTATGAAAAAATGGTGTACCTTTGCAGCAGAAATCTTAACAAAACGATATGAAAACCTGTCGGCTCCTCTTTTTATCGCTTCTCATGCTGTCCTTCATGGCCTGTCACAGAGACAACGCTACACGTGAGGTGCAGCGCGATGCCCGCTCATGCTTCGAGCAGGGCCTCGCAGCCCTCGACAGCGACAGCGTGAGGAATGGTGAGCTGCTGCTGAATGAGGCTATTCGGTTGGCAAACAAGGAGAAGGACTGGCATACGATGTATCTGGCGCAGCAGCGGCTGGCGGAGTCTCTGGCATGGGGTAACAGCAAGGCGGCGCTGGAGATGGCTAAGCAGGCGCTGACGACCTACGAGCAACATCCCGACGATGAACGGAACCATATTATGTTATTGGATTACGCGGGCACGTACGCGTCGCAGGTGGTATTTCACGAAAACAACGATTTCACCGAGGCTTTGGCCTATACGCAACGGGCTTATGAGCTGGCCGACAGTCTGGGTGATGCCGAACTGCTCTGCGAGACGCTGACGAGCTTGGCCAACATCCATTGGGGTGCCGATGACTTCCTGGCAGCGCTGCGTTACGCACGTGCTGCCGAACGCTTGGCACCCGAGCATCTGCTGTCAGCGACCTTGCAGGTGCTGGCGCGCTGTCTGGTCAGTTGCGACTCGCTGGCGGCGGCCGAGGCCGTGTATCGCCGTATGCAGCCGGGCGACGACCTGCAGGCAGCGTATATCGTGCAGAGCAATCTGGCGAAGCTGGCCCTGCACCGCCACGATATAGAAGCGGCAGAGGAGGCCATTGACGAGGCCTTTAGCTATGCCGAGGAACTCTACTATAAGGCCTTGCAGCAGAAGGATGACTACTACCAGACGGCGCTGCGGCAGGAACGCGAGAATGAGCGCCTGCGCTACACAGAGCTGCTGCAGCGCTTGGCACTGTGGGGCGGGCTGGCTTTGGTTGCCCTCATCGCCATCGCCACCTATGTCATTATCCGCGGACGTCTGCGTACGCGCGAACTGCTGCACCGGCAGGAGATGGCAGCACAACAGGAACAGCTGCGCCAGCGCGACAGCATGATCCATTTCCTGCAGGACTTCATCCTGGAACGCTGTGACGTGGTGCAGAAATTGGGCGAGAGTGCCGACCGCCACATCAATATCTCTGCCCACGAATGGGAGGAGGTGGAACACACGCTCAACGCCATCGACGGCAACCGCTTCACACGTCTGCGCGCCCGCTACACAGAATTAAAGGAAGAGGACGTCCGCCTCTGCATCCTCATCCGCCTGGGCCTCACCAACCGCGCCATCGGCAACATCTACGGCATCAGCATCTCTGCCGTGCAGCACCGCAAACTCAAACTCAAGAAGGAAGCCTTCGGAGAGGACGATCCCGAGACAACGCTGGAGCAAGTGCTCGAAACCCTGAATGATTAACTTCAAACCATACGACTATGAAACGACTACTTTTAGCTATCATTGGCCTGCTTGCCATTGGTATTCAAGCGCAAAATTATCATCCTTTTGTTGAACGAGGGAAGCGCTGGCATGTACACGGATTTAATATGGGGAGTGACCACACGGTGACCGATTACTATTTTTCTCTTGATAAGCTTTTATTTGAGAGAAACGGACACAGCTACGAAGAAATGCGTTCAAAAACGGAGGATGGAGAGGATAAACATATAGGCTGGTTCCGCGAAGAGAACCGACGTGTCTATATGTACAATGAGGAGGAGGACAAGGAAGTTCTTACGTATGACTTCTCGCTCAAGGAGGGCGATAGATTTGAGCCGGAATACGGCGATTTTGAACATTGCGAAGTCACTAAGATTGATTACCTCATGGTATATGGAGACTCTCTGAAAGTCATTAACTTTGAGGCGAATGAAAAGACGAGCGATGTCCTTTGGCGGGTTCAAGGTAAATGGATTGAGGGAATCGGTAGTGAGATGAACCCCTTAGACGGATTATTCTCGCATAGTGCCCCGAATTCGTGGAGCTACTATCTGGCCTATGTGGCTGGAAACACATATCTGCCTTTCTCCTTCGGTATTCCATATAATGGCTGGTGGGGACAGGACTTAGCAAGGGGAGAGGAAGATCAGGACTATGCGAGAACACATTCCTTCAATGAAAACGATTTGCACTATGAACTCGTCCCTGACCCCGTGCACGACGCGTATGCGCTTCATGTATCTGGCATCATGTGGCTGTATTGTGGAGGCGATCTTTACACCTATTGTAGAAGAGAACGTACAGAGGACATTTCTGCTTATAAGCTATACCTTCAGGTAGATGTGCCTGGAGAAGTCACTACCTGCAAGAGCCCCTATCACGTTAACTTATCCTTCCCCTTCTTCCTGGCAGAACATAAATATATCGTTGTGGATGAGCGTGGCGAGCACCCAGTTGCCGCCAGGGGAACTCCTTATCGCCGCTTCGTTGAAGAGGGCAAGGTGTGGAAGGTGGGATGGTTCCCAGCGGCTGTCAACACGGCCCAGAAATTGGATTCTTACTATTTCGATGGTGATTCAATTATCATTGATGGAAAAGTCTGTTATAAGATGAGATGCCGTCATGAGGCCAATGAGCGGTGGGGTAATCCTGAACCTTGGTCAGAATATGTAGGTGCTTTTTACGAAGATGGGCGCAAGGTGTTCTGTGTATTCCCTGACAAACAGGAGCTTGAACTTCTTTATGACTTCGAGTCCAACATCGGCGACACCATTCAGGTGTATGGAGGAGTTGGAGCAAGTGATTTTCCCACGGTATCATGTATCATTTCTAAAAGGCAACATTTAAACAATGAATGCTTCAAGGGAGGTGTTACGTATGTTGATGTAGAAGAACCGGTATGGGACAACGAAACACAGATAATCATCAACAAGTACAATCATGATGATCCTAACTGCTGGATGGAAGGCGTGGGCTCAACAACTCCTTTCGACAATATCATGTTCTCAGGTTGGGCCGGAAACTATTATGGATTGATGTCCTGTACGGTCGGTGATGAGGTTCTCTACTATAATCCCTATCTCAAGGATGGAGTCACCCAGCCCGATGAGGCTCAGGTGAAGAAACATTGGATGGACTTCACGCATATCAAGAAGCCACGGCCGAAAGCACCGTCGCGCGTGGGAACTGCTGACGAGGATGAGGAGAACCTGACGGGTGAATACTCGGTCAAGCAGCTCTTCGTGAATCTCAAGATCCTCTCGGGAACGTATGCCGTTACGCTGAAGGACGCAGCAGACAATGTGGTCTATCGCAGGGACGTGCAGACGAGCAGCACCATCGCCCTCACCTCCGACCTGACGAAGTACCCCGAGGGCACCTACACCCTCATTGTGGAAAACAGCGACGAGCAATACACGGCCACGCTCACCCTGCCCCTTGACGACACCGCCGTCCGCGACCTCCCCTCAGACCCAATCGTACATCGTAAATCCGTAAATGGTAATTTCTTTGACCTTTCCGGCCGCCCCCTCTCTACTCCGCCCGCCAAAGGTATCTATATCCGCGATGGTAAGAAGGTGGTGAGGTAGGCGAGAGCAAGGTCCTTCGGCCATAAGACCATGGTCTTCGAGTCACAAGACCATGGTCTTATTGTTTTTATCACTGGTGAGAAAGTATTTTATCACAGGTGATAAAAGTGTTTATCACGTGTGATAAAAATAGCCACGCCTTCGGTTAAGCGTCCGGATACGCTTACGGTAGTTTTCCATGGGTTTGAAGGGTGGACGGAGTATATACGGCTTATAAATAGTCTATTAGACGCTTTGGGAGGCTTCGTTTTTTCCATGGGGAGGACAATTCTTTTCCATGGGGCGGGTGATACAACCTATGGAAAGATGGCGTACCTTTGCAGTTGATTCTATAGTCTTGTCGTTACGATGTTACTCCGTCAAAAAATGATGATTCTGAAAAGGTTTTTTGCCTTTTTGTGCCTCCTAGCTTATGCCCATTCCGTAGCGGCCTTGTCACTCTGGTACTGTCAGGCTCCGTCAACTCGAAACGTGTCAAATCCCTGGATGGAGTACGGGCTACCCATCGGGAACGGTTGTTTGGGTAGCATGGTGATGGGCGGCATTGCCACGGCGGAGGTGCAACTGAATGAAAAGACCTTTTGGACTGGGAATACCAAAGAGCGTGGTGCTTATCAGAATATTGGTTATCTGCGTATGGCGGATTTGAGGAATACGGAGCGACGCGCGGAGGATTATAGGATAGAGTTGGACCTGGACGAAGCCGTCGTCACCGAAGAGTGGACAGACATTGATGGTGGTCACTTCATGCGGGAATATCTGGCCAGCAACCCGGACAACTGCATTGCCATCCATTTGACGGCTACGCAACAAAGAGCCCTGAACTTGCTTATCACCCTCGAAGGTACCCATCAGGAACAACCGAACTACGCCGAGGCAGCAGGAAGTATGACGACATCTTTGGATTTGCTCAGTGGTGCTGTTGTGTTCCGAGTCTCGACAGCAGACGGTAGCGTTCGTGCTACGGAGAATGGCATAGAATTGACAAATGCCACGGAAGCGTTGCTTCTTGTCTCGGCCCAAACGGACTACGACCCTCTTGCAACATCCTTTGTCATAGGGCCTGATTATACCTCGTTATTATCCGACTTATACAAGCAAGTCAGTGGTATTACGGACAAGTGGAGAATCCTGAAGGCACGACACACAGAAGACTACCAGAGGTTATATCAAAGAATGTCGCTCACGTTGGAGGATACAGAAATAGACGTGCAGACGGATGAGCTTATTGCGCGCTATGAAACAGATGCTTCTGATGCAGAACGGCGCTGTCTGGAACAACTCTACTTTGCCTACGGGCGCTATCTGCTCATTGCCTCTTCGCGCGGTGTACCTTTGCCCGCCAACCTTCAGGGAATCTGGAACAACAGCAATAATCCACCGTGGGCTTCGGATATTCATGCCAACATCAATGTGCAGATGAACTACTGGCCGGCAGAAGCAACGAATCTGAGCGAAGCGGCGATGCCGCTGCTCGAATGGATTTACAACAATGCCATCCGTCAGCCCTATTGGCGAAAGTGTGCCTATGACTACACAGGTATTGATGCGGGCTGGCTCTGCTTTTGGGAGAACAATATTACGGGGTTCTCATGGGTCGCATACCCGAATCACTCTTACTGCGCTGTACCGGCTTGGCTCTGTTGGCATCTGTGGCAGCATTATCTCTACACGCTGGATGATGAGTTCTTGCGTGAGCGGGCGCTGCCGGTCATGCTGAGCTGTGTGGATTTCTGGATGGAGCGATTGACTCTGGATGAGAGCGACGGTACCTGGGTCTGCCCTAACGAGTGGAGCCCCGAACAGGGAGCCTTGGACGATGGGACAGCACACACGCAGCAATGCGTCTGGAACCTCTTCGACTGTACCTTACGAGCCGTTGACATACTTGAAGCTCAGGGAACTGCGCTGAGCGCTGAGAGATACGCGGCCATACGCGAGAAATTTGAGCACTTGGATAACGGCCTACACACTGAAACCTATACCGGAGCCTATGGCAAGGAGGTGAACGGCGTGGCTGAAGGCGACCTGTTACTGCGCGAATGGAAACACAAGCCCTATACCTCTGCGGAACAGCGGCAACACCGCCACATCTCACATCTCATGTGTCTCTATCCTTTTCATCATATGGGCAATGATGAGACCCTGTACACAGCAGCCCGAAACAGCCTGCTGCTACGCGGCGTTGAAAACACGGGGTGGGCTATGGCATGGAGGCTGTGTCTTTGGGCACGTCTGGGCGAAGGCGAGAAGGCTTACGACATCCTGAGCACCGCCCTGAAACACGCTGGTTCCTATAACGTCAGCACCTCGCCAAGGCTATCCGGCATTTACTACAACATGCTTTCCGCACACCCGCCATTCCAGATTGATGGCAATCTCGGCGCGTGTGCTGCCATGGCCGAGATGTTGTTGCAAAGTCATTCTGATACCCTGCGTCTTTTACCAGCCTTGCCACAGGCCTGGGCACAACATGGTGTGGTTCATGGCATCCGTGCTGAGGGAGGCTTCGAATTGGATTTCGAATGGGAAGATGCTGTCATCAAAAGTCTCACAGTACGCTCCGACGCGGGCCGGAAATGTCATCTTCAACTGCCTCTGAATGCAGATGCCGTCATCAGCGAGGGGTCTGATGCTGAAGGACCCATTGCCGAGTGTAGCGCTGAAGAAGGCCTCCTTAGTTTCTCCACTGTAAAAGGTGGCAGCTACTGCCTTTCGTTGAAAGCCACCGCCGTCCGCGACCTCCCCTCAGATGCAATGGTACATCATACATCCGTAAATGGTACTTGTTTTGATCTCTCCGGCCGCCAGATTCATCATTCGTCATTCATCACTCGTCATTTACCTCGTGGCATCTACATTCTTGATGGGAAGAAGGTGGTGGTGAAGTGAGCACAATGAGAGTTCTCTCTCAAATGACCGAATGTGAAGAACGTATGTAAGGTGATTTAACCCACATCAGGATTAAAAACCGCCCCAAAGAAACACTTCAATATGTTGGAAGACTCGGCAACGATTTTGATACAGCTTTAGACCTTTTTGACAAAAAAGGAGGGAGAAGTTTGGTGAGAAGGGACAAATCCTTTACCTTTGTAGACAAAGTTTTTGCGTTATGACTACTTATACGAAATTTAAGGAGTACATCTGGCTTGTAAACACAATTCGCAGGGCGGGACGTATCACGCTGGCGGAGATCAACGAGCGATGGATGCAGACGGAGATGAGCGGTGGCGTGGAGCTGGCGCGTGCGATCCGATGAAATAGAGCGGATATTTGAGCGGTAGATAATCCACTGATATTCAACACTCACTTCCCCTATATAGGGCCTATTATACCCCCTATATAGGGGATTGCTGTTTTTAATAGTCCGTACCTTTGCAGCGTCAAACAAAGACAAGCGCCCTGTGCGTTCCGCGAAAATCGGCGGCGCCTCAACAAAGCCTGAAAACGAGCTTTCGCTTTGTATTCGGCTTGCACGCTCTTTGACATGCTGGGTTACACAACTGTGCGGTAGGCCGCACGGACATCAATAACAATTATCATGGAAACGAATGACCGTAATGACCATAATTTTCTAAGAGTAACAAATGGTCGCATGGTCAGAATTACGAGAATTACGGTAATTCGTTTCCAATAAACAACTAATAACGTAACATTTATTTCCCCCGCTGAAAAGGCAGCGGGTGCTGAGTCGAAGGACTGCTCGATAAATCGAGAATGAAAAATTAAAAGTGAAAAATTAAAAATTAATACTAACCCGAGTGAAGTGAGTGACGAAGGCTCGCGAGTGAAAAGGTACCAATTCTGCACTTCTTCCTCACAAAACTCAACATTATGAAGACAAATAACAACATTTACGAGAACGAGAATGAGCGCATGAGCTCGCTGGAGATTGCAGAACTCAGCGGCAAGCCCCACAATGATGTGATGAAAGCCATCCGCAAGATGGAACCTGCATGGGCAAAAATCACTCAGGGAAATTTTTCCCTCAGTGAGTACAAGGACAAAACAGGTCGCACATTGCCCTGCTACGAACTCACCAAGACGGAGTGCCTCTACATCGCCACGAAGTTCAACGACGAGGCCCGCGCACGCCTGGTGCTGCGCTGGGAAGAGCTGGAGTGTGCGGAATGGGAGCGCAAGCACCGCGAGCTGCTGAGGGCCATCGTGTCGGTGCGTCTGGGCATTACGATGCGCCATGTGAACCTGCGCGCCCTCGACAAAGCCTACAGCGTGGCGTTCCCGCACTCCACACCGATCAATGTGAATAAGAAGGGGAAGCGCGGGAAGGCGGACTTCATCCGTTCCGGGCAGTAGCCCCCCCTTAATCCACGTAATAGACGCGTTTGACGCGGGGGGATACGGAGGTGAGGATTTCGTAGGGGATGGTGCCGATGGCATCGGCGAGGATGGCAGGGGAGAGCTCGGGGCCGAAGATGACGGCCTGGTCGCCCTCGTGGCAGTCGATGTCGGTGACATCGATCATGCAGACATCCATGCAGATATTGCCCACATAGGGCGCTTTCTGGCCGTTGACGAGGCAGTAGCCGTTGCCGCAGCCGAGGTGACGGTCGAGGCCGTCGGCATAGCCGATGGGCAGCGCGGCGATGCGGCTGTCACGCGTGAGATGGCCCTTGCGGGAGTAGCCCACGGTCTCGTCGGCAGGCACATCGTGGATCTGCAGGATGGTGGTCTTGAGGGTGGAGATGCAGGAGAGCATCTGGTTGTTGCGGGCATTGATGCCGTAGAGGCCGAGGCCGAGGCGCACCATGTCACAGTGGCGCTCGGGGAAGTGCTCGATGGCGGCGCTGTTGCAGATATGGCGCAGGATGTGGTGGGGGAAGGCGGCCTGCAGCTGGTCGGCAGCGCCACAGAAGAGCTGCCACTGGCGGAGCGAGAACTGGTCGAAGTCGTCGCTGTCGGAGCCCACGAAATGCGAGAAGACGGAGCGCGCGATGAGAGCTTTCTGCGACCGCAGGCGCTGGATGAGGCGCTCCATGTCCTTCTGGGGCTCGAAGCCGAGGCGGTGCATGCCGGTGTCGAGCTTGATGTGGATGGGGAAGTTGGTGATACCCTCGCGCTCGGCAGCGTGGATGAGGGCCTCGAGGAGGCGGAAGCTATAGACCTCGGGCTCCAAACCGTAGTCGAAGAGGGTGCGGAACGACGACATCTCCGGGTTCATAATCATGATGTTGGCCGTGATGCCAGCGCGGCGCAGCTCCACGCCTTCGTCGGCAACGGCCACGGCGAGGTAATCCACGCGGTGGTCCTGCAGCGTGCGTGCGATCTCCACGGCGCCGGCACCGTAAGCGGAGGCCTTGACCATGCAGACCATCTTGGTCTCGGGGCGCATGAAGGAGCGGTAGTAGTTGAGGTTGCCCACGACAGCGGAGAGGTTCACCTCGAGGATGGTCTCGTGGACCTTCTGCACGAGGGCGTCGGCAATGCGGTCGAAGCGGGCCTGACGGGCACCCTTGACGAGGACCACGCTGTCGCGCAGCGCGGCGAAGGCGGCGGAGGCGAGGAAGGAGTCGATATCAGTGAACAATAACCACGAGCCGGAGGAACCCCCTCCATCACGGTAGGGGTCTGAGGTGGGTCCTACATTCGCCATGCCGGCGCTCACCTCGGGGCCGATGCCGATGAATGCATCGACAGAGTATTCGTTGACGAGCTCGGCGACCTGCGCGTAGAGTTCGGTGAGGGTGAGGCCCGTCTGCTTGATATCGGAGAGGATGAGGACGCGGCGACGCCCTTGTGCCTCGGGGCGGCGACGCATGAAGTCGAGGGCTATCTCGAGCGAGACGAGGTCGCTGTTGCAGGTATCGGTGATGAGGGTGCAGCCATCGCGACCCTCCTTCACCTCGAGGCGCATGGCGACGGGTTCGAGGCGGGCGAGGCGCTCGCGGATGACCTCGTCGGAGAGGCCCAGGTAGCGGCAGACGCTGATGCAGTGGCAGGCGTCCTCGATGCTGGCAGTGTCGAGGAAATACTCGCCTGCATCGATACCTATCTCGCGCTTGGTCCACCCGATGCGCTGCCCCTTGAAACCGCTCTTGTCGATGCAGTCGCAGATGAGGGCATCGTCGGCATTATAGACGAGCACCTGGGCATCGTGGAAGAGGCGCAGCTTCTCGCGGCATTTCTCTGCGCGGTTGGCGAAGTTCTCGTCGTGGGCAGAGCCCAGGTGTGTGATAATGCCGATGGTGGGCTGGATGATACCCTGCAGGGCTGCCATCTCGCCGGGCTCGCTGATGCCGGCCTCGAAGATGCCGAGCTGCGTCTGCTCGGACAGGCGCCACACGGACAACGGCACACCGATCTGGGAGTTCCACGAGCGGGGCGAGCGCGTGATGTTGTAGTCGGGCGAGAGCAGCTGATAGAGCCACTCCTTGACCACTGTCTTGCCGTTGCTGCCAGTGATGCCGATGACGGGGATGTCGAACTCCTCGCGATGACGCTCGGCCAAGCGCTGCAGCGCCTTCATGGGCGAGGGCACGATGAGGTAGTTGGCGTCCTCGGCAGGCTGCTCGGGCGCTTGCGAGACAACGAAGTTGCGGACTCCACGCGCGTAGAGCTCAGGGATATAGCGGTGGCCGTCGTTCTTCTGTGTGCGGATGGCGAAGAATAGCGACTCCTCGGGGAAAACGAGCGAACGGCTGTCGGTGAGCAGCCAGTCGATACGTGTATTGGCCGTGCCCACACGATGGGCGCCAATGAGGGTGGTGATGGTTTCGATGGAATATGTCATAGTTCCAGATGGTACTTGTTCATGAGTTCACTCAGCTGCTGCTGCGTCTGCTCGCGGAAGCGGAGGTAGGCGGGAGACTGAGGGTCGTCGGGCCGATGGGCCAGCGCCTTGCGGATGGGCTCGTAGTCGTAGAGATAGCGACGCGTCTCGGCATCGAGGTAGTGCTCGGCAAAGCGCTCCCAGATATAGTCGATGGCCTGCTGCGAGGGGTGCAGCATCTCGGGACCGTAGAAGCGGTAGTCGCGCAGCTCGTCGAGCTGGATCTCGTAGGCGGGGAAGTAGCAGATCTGCTCGGGGTATTTCTGCTGCAGCTCCTGGACGGCCAAGAGCAGCGTGGCCTTGGCCAGCTGGTTCGCGTGCATCCCATACTTGGCGTAGCGGTAAGGCGACACAGTAAATATGATTCGTGTGCGCGGGAAGAGCTGGCAGACGGTCTCCAGCGTGGCCACGCACTGCGCAAGGGTCATGTCCTTCTCGCGGAACTCGGCCTTGGGCTGCTTGTGGCAGTTGCCCACGATGAGCTTGGAGTCGGTGCGCTCATAGTAGCGATTCGTGCCCAGCGTGATGACGAGCACGTCGGGGCTCCAGCTGAACAGCTTCCCGCGAGCCGAGAGGAATGCCGACTTGCAGGCTTCGAGCGACGAAGCGCTGAACTGGCTGTCGAGCAACCAGCAGTGCCACCGATGGTCGCTGTCCTCGAAATAGAGCTGGCGACAGGTGGGGTCCTGCGTGAGGACCTGCAGGATGCTCTGCGGGTTAAAGAGCACGCCAAAGGGGTTGACCAAAGCGGCAAGACCGCTCTGACGCATTCTCGTACCGATGTATTCTGCAAAACACGAACCGATGAATGCCATGCGGTTTCGGATGCCAAAAGGCTGCGCGAGAGGGGGAATCTCGACGGGAGTTATCAGTTTCATAGCTGCAAAGGTACATTTAATTTGCGATTTGCGTGCGGAAATCATAAATTAAATGTATCTTTGCACCGAAATTATTTCCTATGTCAGAAACAAGCACCCTTTCATCCGACCTTTTGCAGCGCATCCAACAGCCTGCATACCTGCGCCAGCTGCCTCTGGAACAGCTGCCCGAGGTGTGCCAGGCACTGCGCCAGGAGATCATCAAGGAGCTGGCCGGAAACCCCGGCCATTTCGCATCGAGCCTTGGTGTGGTCGAACTGACGGTGGCGCTGCACTACGTCTATCAGACGCCCTACGACCGTCTGGTGTGGGACGTCGGGCATCAGGCCTACGCGCATAAGCTGCTGACGGGGCGTCTGGAGGCTTTCGCCACCAATCGCCGTTTCCACGGCCTGCGCCCCTTCCCGTCGCCGGCGGAGAGCGAGTACGACAGCTTCACCTGTGGCCACGCCTCCAACAGCATCAGCGCAGCACTCGGCATGGCCCTCGCCGCGAAGGCCAAGGGCGAGAACGACCGCCACGTCGTGGCCATCATCGGCGACGGAGCCATGAGCGGAGGACTCGCCTTTGAAGGACTGAACAACGCGGCCAACACGCCCAACGACGTGCTCATCATCCTGAACGACAACAACATGTCCATCGACCACAGCGTGGGCGGGATGAACAACCTGCTGCACCACCTGCAGCTCAACCCCACCTACAACCGCATCCGCTACAAAGCCTCGCGGAAACTGCTGTCGTGGGGATTCCTCAACGAGGAGCGCAAGAAGAGCATCCTGCGCTTCAACAACTCACTGAAGAGCCTGCTCACACGCCAGCAGAACATGTTCGAGGGTATGGACATACGCTACTTCGGGCCCACCGACGGCCACGATGTCATCGAACTGGTCAGGACGCTCCGCGTGATCAAGGACATGCAAGGCCCCAAGCTCCTGCACATCCACACCATCAAGGGCAAGGGCTTCGAACCGGCGGAACACGGAGGAGCCGTCTGGCACGCACCCGGGAAGTTCGACCCACTGACGGGCGAACTCATCAAGACCGACGAGGCAGGGCTGCCGCCCAAGTTCCAGAACGTTTTCGGCCACACCCTATTGGAACTCGCGAGAAAGAACGACCGCATCGTGGGCGTCACGCCTGCCATGCCGACGGGCTGCTCCATGAACATCATGATGGAGGCGATGCCCGACCGCGCCTATGACGTAGGCATCGCCGAAGGCCACGCCGTGACGTTCTCCGGCGGGATGGCCAAGGACGGCCTCATCCCCTTCTGCAACATCTACAGTTCGTTTGCCCAGCGCGCCTACGACAACCTCATCCACGACGTCTGCATCGCACGCCTGAACGTGGTCCTGTGTCTGGACCGCGCCGGCCTCGTGGGCGAGGACGGCCCCACGCACCACGGTGCCTTCGACCTGGCCTTCCTGCGCCCCATACCCAACCTGACCATCGCCTCGCCCATGGACGAGCACGAACTGCGCCACCTGATGTACACGGCACAGCTGGCTGACAAGGGCCCCTTCGCGATTCGCTATCCGCGCGGACGCGGTTCCCAGCCCGATTGGGAGTGTGAGATGCACGAGGTGAAGGTGGGCAAGGGACGAAAGCTGAAAGACGGGCGCGACATAGCCCTGCTGACCATAGGGCCGCTGGGCGTAACAGCGCAACAAGCCATCCGCGAGGCCGAGAGCGAGCACCCCGGACTCTCCGTAGCACACTACGATATGCGATTCCTCAAACCGCTGGACGAGAGCCTGCTCACCGAGGTCGCCGCACGGTTCAAACGCATCGTGACACTGGAGGATGGTGTGAGAACGGGCGGACTGGGCTCCGCCGTGCTGGAATGGCTGTCGGACCACGGATGCAGCACGCCCGTCGTGCGGCTGGGCCTCCCCGACGAATTTGTGGAACACGGTTCACTGAAAGAACTTCACGCTCTCTGCGGCATCGACGTCGCAGGAATCAAATACCAATTGACACCTTAACAGATTAATTGTCATTCACAGATGAAAATCATTATTGCAGGCACAGGAGCCGTAGGCAGCCACCTGGCATCGCTGCTCACCAAAGAGAACCACGACATCGTGCTGCTGGACCCCGATGCCAACAAACTGGGCGTGGTCAGCGACGGACTGGATCTGATGACCCTGAACGTCTCGCCCATTAGCATCAATGGTTTGAAAGAAGCCGGAACGCCGCAGGCCGACCTCTTCATCGCCGTGACACCCTCAGAGACGATGAACCTCACCTGTTGCATGCTGGCCAACAGCCTGGGAGCCAAGAAGACGGTCGCCCGAATCGACAATGCCGAATACCTGGAACCTGCCAACCGCGATTTCTTCGCCTCCATCGGCATCGACTCGCTGATTTATCCCGAGGTGCTGGCTGCCAAGGAGATTGTGGCCGGCGTACAACGCTCGTGGGCACGACAGTGGTGGGAGGTGCACGGCGGAGCACTCGTCATTCTGGGTATCAAGCTGCGCGAGGAAGCGGCAGCACTCTTCAACCAGCCACTGAAGGACCTCTGCAAACCCGACTCACCCTACCACATCGTAGCCATCAAGCGCGACGAGGAGACCATCATACCTGGCGGTTTCGACGAGCTGAAGCAGAACGATATCGCCTACTTCATGACCACCAAGAAATTCGTGCCCAGCATACGGCAACTGGTGGGCAAGGACAGCTATCCCGACGTGAAGAAGGTGATGATGATGGGCGGCGGACGCATCGCCGTGCAGACGTGCCACCTGTTGCCCGACTTCATCGACGTGAAACTCATCGAACAAGACCCCGAACGGTGCCAGAAGCTCACGGAACTGCTGGACAACGACAACGTGATGGTGTTCAACGGCGACGGTCGCGACACCCGACTGCTGCTGGAGGAAGGCATCAGACAGACACAAGCTTTCTGCGCCCTCACGGCAGAGACGGAGACCAACATCCTGGCGTGTCTGGCGGCCAAGCGAATGGGCGTTCGCAAGACGGTGGCACTGGTCGAGAACTCGGAGTACATCACCATGGCCGAGAAACTGGACATCGGGACCATCATCAACAAGAAGGCCATTGCCGCCAGCCACATCTACCAGATGATGCTGGCTGCCGACGTCACCAGCGTGAAGAGCCTCACCATCGCCGATGCCGACGTGGCTGAGTTCGTGGTCAGCGAAGGAGCACTCGTCACACGCCAGCCCGTGATGAAGCTGGGACTGCCCAAGGGTATCACCATTGGCGGTATCGTGAGGGGCAGCGAGGGATTCCTCGTCAACGGCAGCACGCAAATCCTGCCTGGCGACCGCGTCGTGGTATTCTCGCGCACATCACTCTTCAACCAGCTCGACCGTTACTTCAAGAAACCCGAGGGAGGACTTTTCTCCATATTCCATTAATCCTTCATGCAACACAAATCATGCTCAGGAGCAAGAGGCCAGGCCGTCTTCCGTAGGTTCTGCCGGAAGGGTTACGCCATCTTCGCCAGCCTGCACCGCGAAGTGCTCATCGGTGTGCTCACGGTGGGGATGCTCGCCAGCGTGAACATCCCCAAGGTGCAAGCCATCTCCATCAGCTCGCAACCCGAAGCCGACGAAGAAACCGACGAGAAGGAACTGGCCGAGGTGTCGGTTTCGGGGACGATGGCGCCGCTGACAGCGCTGCAGAGCGCCCGCATCGTCACCGTCATCACCCGACAACAAATTGAATCCGCGGCGGCGCACACCGTCAACGACCTTCTGAAAACAGCCGTCGGCGTCGATGTCCGACAACGCGGCGGCTTTGGTATTCAAACGGACATCAGCGTTGATGGCGGCACGTTCGACCAAATCACGATTCTGCTGAACGGCGTCAACATCAGCTCCCCACACACCGGCCATCTTGCCGCCGACTTCCCCGTCAACCTCTCCGATATCGAGCGCATCGAAATCCTCGAAGGCGCCGCCTCGCGCGTCTATGGTGCTTCCGCTTTCGGCGGGGCAATCAATATTGTGACGAAAGGAAGACCGGACTTTCCCCCCCACCCCATAAGGGAGGGAGCGGTCACCGATGCCAATCGTCCTCACTTCACTTGTGATGCTGGCGTACAAGGTGGCAGCTATATGACCTTCGGCGGTGATGCTCGCGTCGCTCTAACAAGGCGCCAGCCTCTCCCCTCCCCGACGGGAGGGGTTGGGGGTAGGTCTGTAGGCTCTTCTCTCTCCCTCGCCTACCTCCGCTCCGACGGCGCCACCACCAACTCCGACTTCCAGCGGGGCAATGCCTACTTCCGCGGCTACTATGACGCGGCGGACTTCAGCGTGGACGTGCAGGCGGGCTACAGCCAGAAAGCCTACGGGGCCAACACCTTCTACAGCGCCACCTACCCCGACCAGTTTGAGCGAAACCGGCGCCTCATCACCAGCGTGAGTGCCGAGACGAAAGGACGTGTGCGCATAAGGCCAGAAATCTACTGGAACCGCCTCTACGACAACTTCGAGCTCATCCGAGGCACTACAACGGGCGAGAACTTCCACCGCACCGACGTCCACGGCGCTCACATCACCGCCGACATGCGGTGGGTGGCAGGACGCACAGCCATCGGCGCCGAGGTGCGCGAAGAAGGCATCTACAGCACGTCATTGGGGCAACCACTCCACGAAACCACAAAGCATAAGGTGCCGGGCGAGGACCTCTTCTACACACGCCACGACAGCCGCACGAACATGAGCTTCAACGTGGAGCACAACGTCCTGCTGCCCCATTTTACGGCCAGCATTGGCGTGCTGGGGAACTACAACACGCGCTTCGATGACCGCCTGCGTTTCTACCCGGGCGTCGACCTGGCCTACACACCCGACAGCCGTTGGCGCCTCTTCGCATCCTACAACAAAGGCTTCCGACTGCCCACCTTCACCGACCTCCACTATAAGAGTCCTACCCACGAGGGAAACCAAGGCATGAAGGCCGAAGAGAGCCACAGCGTACAGGTTGGCGTGAAGAACCTGTTTCAGGCTTCAAAGATAAAGGTTCAGAGCCAGCTCAAAGCCTTCTACCATCGCGGCACACACCTCATAGACTGGGTGATGTACACGCCCGACGATGTTTTCCACAGCGCCAACTTCGACCTCGACAATATGGGCGTGCAGGCAAATGTAACCGTCGCTTCTGCACCAGCACTCCCCTCCCCCAACGGAAGGGGCCGGGGATGGGTCTTTAACCTCTCTTACGCCTTCATGCACCAGCACCGCCGCGACGATGTAGCCATCTACAAGTCGAACTACGCCATGGAGTACCTGCGCCATAAGCTGGTGGCGACGATGGACGTGCACATCATCTCGCACCTCTCGGCAGCGTGCTGTGTGCGATGGCAGGACCGCATGGGCAGCTACATTCTCTATGAGAACGCGGAATCCACAGGACAACTGGTCAATTATGCCCCCTACACGACCCTCGACCTGAAGCTGCGCTGGACAGCACGCCATTATGAGCTCTGGCTCGAAGGAACCAACCTCACCAACCACACCTATTATGACTTGGGCAATATCCCACAGCCGGGCATCGTGGTAATGGGCGGTGTACGCGCCCGCTTCTGAAAAATCAGGCAAAGGTGCAAAAAAGAAGGCCGTTTATTTGTCAAATAGCCTGAATTCCACTACCTTTGCACGCGAAATGAGACTTTTTACAACATTATTCCTGTGCTTGTTCCTATCGGTCCATGGACTGACAGCACAGACGCAAGGCCAGAAACCATTTACCCTCGTGCTCGACGCTGGACACGGCGGCAAGGACCCGGGCGCCCTCGGCAAAAGCGGTCGCGAGAAGAATATCAACTTGGCCGTGACACTCGCCGTAGGCAAGCTCATCGAGCAGAACCTGAAGGACATGAAGGTCGTCTATACACGTAAGAGCGACGTCTTCGTGGAACTCAACGAGCGGGCCGCTATCGCCAACCGCGCCAAAGCAGACCTCTTCGTGAGCATCCACACCAACGCCCTGCCCAAAGGTGCACAGGGAAAAGGTTCGGAGACCTACACCCTCGGTATGCACCGCGCTGCAGACAACCTCGAAGTCGCTAAGCGCGAGAACGCCGCCATCATCCTGGAGAAGGACTACGAAAACCGATACGAAGGCTTTGACCCCAAGAGCGCCGAGTCCTACATCATCTTTGAGTTCATGCAAGACACCTACATGGAGCAGAGCGTGAAACTGGCCACGCTCATCCAGCAGCAATTCCGCGCTGCCGGGCGCCCCGACAAAGGAGTGCATCAGGCAGGATTCCTGGTCTTGCGCGCCACCTCGATGCCCTCATGTCTCATTGAACTGGGCTACATCACGACAGCCACCGAGGAAGCTTACCTCACAAGCGACCGCGGCGTGCAGCAACTGGCCAACAGCATCTACGAAGCAATCAAAAAATATAAAGCAATCAAGCAATGACTATCTCACGCGAAGCGAAAATTGGGTTCGCTGGCATCATCGCCCTCGTGCTCCTGTTCTTCACCATTAAGTTCCTGCAAGGAATCAGCCTCTTTAATGTGCAGGACACCTATTACATCAACTTCAGCAATGCCAAGGCGCTGGCCAAGTCTAGCCCTGTGTATGCCGACGGCTATAATGTGGGTATTGTCTCTGACATTCGCTACGACTACGACAACCCCGGCTCGGGCGTCATCGTACAGATTGCCGTCGAACACGGAATGCGAATCCCCAAAGGAACCAGCGCCGTGCTGGACGAAGCGATGCTTGGCGGTTGCACCCTCAACCTGATGATGGGCAATAACCCGCGTGAGCGCTATGCCGAGGGCGACACCATCCCATCGGCAGAGAACAACGGGCTTATGGCCAGCGCGGCGAAGCTGGTGCCGAAACTCGAGGCGGCCATCAACAAGGTGGATACACTGCTGACAACCCTCAACACCGTCGTGAGCGACCCCAATATCCAGAAGATCCTGGAGAACGCTGAAACCCTCACTGCCAACCTCGACCGCAGTTCGCAGGACCTGAACAAGCTCCTGGAAAACGATATCCCGCAGATGGCTAAGACCTTCGACACTGCCGGGCAGAACGTAGTACAGCTCACCGACAAACTCAATCAGCTGGATCTGCAAGGGACAATGTCGAAGGTGGATGGCGCGCTCGCGGATGTCAACAAGATGACACAGCGCCTGAACACCCCCGACAACACCGTAGGGTTACTCCTGAACGACACAGCCCTATACGGAAACCTCAATCGCACCGTCACGGGGGCTGCGAACCTTGTGGAAGACCTAAAGGCAAATCCCAAACGCTATGTCCACTTCTCCCTTTTTGGCAAAAAAGAGAAGAAAAAAGAACCATAATACTTGGTCGTAAGGAGGAAGGCTAAAAACGCTCTAATAAGAAAATTTTCCGAATAAGAGGACGTTTTTGAATTGCTTTCACGAACAACCACTAATCTACTTGATTTAGGTCGAATTACACATATTCTAACGGCTTGGCAAAATTCTTCACAAGAGATTGCCAAGCCGCTTTGTATCAACGAAATATAAAATTACAATGTATTCAAAAGCATGTTCTCAAGCCCCTATTTGCAAGGGCATGAAAATGTGCTTTTTACGGCCCCATTTTCGACTCTTTTTTATCAGGCTCATTTGGCAAGTTTCAAAAAATGTCGTACCTTTGCAACGCAATTCGCGCCATACGGTGTTAGATGCACTTACCAAAAAGAATGGAAGCCCGTCACCCCATCACAGATTCGAGGTGGACTGAGTGCTTAAGGATGATCCGAAACAACATCCAGGAGCAGCAGTTCAGCACTTGGTTTGCGCCTATTCATTCCGTCGGTTTCAACGAGGAACGAAAGGAGCTGACGTTGTGCGTCCCCAGTCCTTTTGTGTATGAGTACATCGAAGAACACTTTGTCAAGCTCCTGGGTGTTGTACTCAAGCGCGTGTATGGCGCGGGCGTGCGCTTAATATATAAGGTGGTGACCGATGCCACCAACGACTTGTCGATGAACCTGGAGGGGTCACAACCCTCCCCCGTCAAGCCGGCCCTAACAGGAACAACGACCAATCAGGCTCCGAGGCCCCTGCAGCAGATTGATTCGCAACTGCGCTTAGACTATACCTTCGACAATTTCATCGAGGGCAAGTCCAACAAATTGCCACGCACCGTCGGCCTCGCCATCGCACAAAACCCCAAGCAGTCCACCTTCAACCCGCTCTTCATCTACGGCGGCTCTGGCACAGGCAAGACACACCTCGTGAATGCCATTGGACTACGCTTGAAGGAACTGCACCCCGAGTTGCGCGTCCTCTACGTTTCTGCGCACCTCTTCCAGGTGCAATACACCGACAGTGTACGCCAGAACACCGTGAACGATTTCATCATGTTCTACCAGAACATTGATGTCCTCATCATCGATGACATTCAGGAATTCGCAACCTTGCAGAAGACGCAGCTGGCCTTTTTCCACATCTTTAACCACTTGCACCAAAACGGCCGTCAACTCATCCTGACCTCCGATCGTCCTCCCGTAGCACTGCAAGGAATGGAAGAGCGTCTGCTCACACGCTTCAAGTGGGGATTGCTGGCTGAACTGGAGCCGGCCGACACCATCTTGCGTCGCGATATCCTGTTCCACAAGATTCGTCGCGATGGTCTCCAAATCTCAACACCTGTGGTGGACTACATCGCCCAGACGGTGGATAAGAGCATCCGCGATTTGGAAGGTGTGCTCACCTCGCTGATGGCCCACAGCGTGTTCAACAATTCAGAGATTGACCTTGCACTTGCACAGCGTGTCATCAGCCGCACCGTAGGCATTAGCCGGCGGTCCGAGCCCATCACCATCGAGCGCATCATTGAGCACACGAGCAACTGTTTCGCTCAGGACACCAGCGACATCCTTTCATCGAGCCGAAAAGCACCCATTGTGCTGGCACGTCAAGTGGTCATGTATTTGGCCGAGAAGCTGACACACATGAGCACAACGCGCATTGGTTTGGCTGTTGGACATCGCGGTCACGCCACCGTGGTTCACTCTTGTCAGGTCATCAGGGATCGCATCGCCACGGATCGTGAGCTGCGTCAGCAAATCGAAGATCTGGAAGCCGAGCTCCGCAACTGATGTCTTTTATTTGTGAAGCCCACGTTTCCACCAAGCAAAACGTGCGATGGAAACGAGAGTGATGAGGGCGGACAGAACCAGCGACAACACATAAGGTAAGCCCAGCGTCGTAGGCGACACCAGGAAGAAATCGCTGACGACCATCGTCATGAAGATGGCGGGCAGCAGCGTCAACCAATAACACTTCCCTTCACGAACCAGATACACCGTGCACACCCAAAGCGTGACCGCGGCCATCAACTGTGTACCCCAGGCTACATATTGCCAGACCGTTCCGAAGCCCGACGGATTCCCTATTTGCCACGCCAACAGCGCAATACCCACCGCAAAGACGGGCAGACTCAGCAGCAGGCGCGAACGGGCTGTCGTCTGGTTGAGATGAAACGCCTCGGCCAGAATCAGGCGGGCTGCGCGGAACGAGCTGCCTCCCGTCGTAATGGGAGCTGCCACGATGCCCAACAGCGCCAGGATGCTGCCGAAGGTTCCCAGCCAGCTATGGCAGACGATGTTCACCACCGTGGGTGCATCGAAGTACTGGATGAGGGTGAGCGTCTGATTCTGGAACGCTTCCACCATAGCGGGAGGACACACCTCCTTCCAGCCGTCGGCAAAGAAGAAATAGCTGGAGATGGTAGCCCACACCAGCGCCACGACACCTTCGGTGATCATCGCGCCATAGAAGATTGGACGCCCCTGACGCTCGCTTTTCATGCAGCGCGCCATCATCGGCGACTGCGTGGCATGGAAACCGCTCACGGCACCGCAGGCGATGGTCACAAACAAAGCCGGAAAGATATGTTGTTTCATCCCGAAGTGCTCGGCGCCCCAGTTCTGCAGGCCGTCCCACACTTCCGGCAGCACAGGCTGCTTGAAGCATAGCACCACCCCCAGCGCCAACACCATAAACAGCATCGACAGGGCAAAGATGGGATAGACGCGGCCGATGACCTGGTCAATGGGCAACATCGTTGTAGCGACATAGTATAGGAAGATGAGGAGCACCCACATCATCCGATCGCCCCAGATGCCAGACAGGATAATCGCGGGGCAATAGACGAAGAACGCGCCCACGAGCACCATCATCATCATCGTGAACAGCACCATCGCTTTGCGAGCGGCAGGGCCCAAATAGAGACCTGTCAGCTCGGCCTGTCCACAACCTTCGTGGCGCAGTGAGAGCATCCCGCTGATGTAGTCATGCACGGCACCGCCGAAGATGCAGCCAAAGACAATCCACAGATAGGCCGAGGGGCCGAACCACATCCCCATGATGGCACCGAAGATGGGGCCCGTTCCAGCGATATTCAGGAACTGTATCATGAAGATGCGCCAGCCTGGCAGCACGATGTAATCAACTTTGTCCGCCTTGCGAATCGCTGGCGTCTCGCGGTCGTCGGGACCAAACACACGCTCTGCGACACGGCTGTAGAGCATATAGCCCAGAAACAGGGCAACCAAACTGATGACGAATGAAATCATATTTCCTTTATTCTTTAATCTTTAAGCGTTAACCTCTCTACTCTCCGCTCGGCGCCTCGCGACGCTCTGCTTGCAAAGAACTAAATAAACCCTTGATGTCGCAACGCAGCCACCATCCCTTTGCTCATCTGCTCGTTATCCTTCTTGGTGTAGCGGATATCGGTAAAGATCTGCGCCAGGGTCTCTTTCTTATTGATTCTGACAAACTCTTTATTCTCGGGCAAGGCCTCCTTCGCCGCATAAAAGCGGTCGATGTCTGCGGGCGTAGGATCATGGTACGTCTCGCTGTGCACAAAACTCTCCAGCGGCAGACGGTCGCTCAACGGAGGCTCCTCGGCGGGCCAGCCCACGGTGAGGGTCGCCACGGGGAATACCAGCTTCGGCAGCTTCAGCGCCTCAATGATGGCCAATGGCATGTAAAGCGTCGTTCCCAAATAACACAGCCCCAGCCCAGCCTCCTCGGCCAGGTTACAGAACGTCTGTGTGAAGAGCAGGGCATCGCTGGAGGCATTCATGAAGCTGAGGATATTGCTGTAGCCTGGTACTGCCTTACGACATTGTGCCCACGTCGAAGTCCGTCGGAAGTCAGCGCAGATGGTCAGCACCACAGGGGCCTGCGTGACCATCGGCTGGTTGAAATGAGCAGGAGCCAACGCCGCCTTCCCCTCCACGGAGCGTGTCACCACAACGCTGTAAAGCTGCAAATTCCCCAAGGTCTGCGTGCGAGCCGCCTCTGTGAAGAGTCGATCGAGCAACTTGGGGTCAATGTCGCGCCCGCTATATTTGCGGATGGTGCGACGCGTAAGTATATGTTTCATAGATTATAAGCGGTCTTGCTGTTATTTCGGGCGCAAAGGTACGAAAAAAATTACCGCTTGGTGTAAAAAAGCGTTCAAAAAAGCTTACAGTATCAGAAATAAAGTGTATTTTTGCCCACAATATCATTGTTCATTGTTCATTCTTAACAAATAATCCATGCGCCACTTCTCCTTTCTGTTGGCATTCATGTTTGCCAGCCTGACCTACGCCCAGAGCGAACTCTATCCCCAACATTTCGACCTCGAAGAGGTGACATTACTTGACAGCCCCCTGAAGACAGCGCTGGACGGCAACGCGCAGCTCCTGCTGCAGTACGATGCCGACCGCCTGCTGGCGCCGTTCATCCGTCAGGTCGGTCTCCACACGAAGAGCGGCAGCAAGTACTACGGCTGGCTCACGCAGCACCCCTCGTTCACCAACTGGGGGCTCAGCGACTGGAGCCTGGAAGGCCACGTGGGCGGTCACTATCTCACAGCCCTCGCACTGGCCTATGCCGCCGAGCGCGACGAGGCACTGCGCACACAGCTGAAGGAACGGTTGGAATACTGCATCGATGTGCTGAAAGACTGTCAGGATGCCTTCGCCAACAACACCAAAGGCCTCAAAGGCTTCATCGGCGGACAGCCCATCAACCAGGTGTGGACGGGTCTCTATGCCAACGACCTCTCTGCCTTCCGTCAGTATGGCGGCTGGGTGCCGTTCTACTGCGAACACAAGGTGCTGGCGGGTCTGCGCGATGCCTGGATCTACACGGACAACACCACCGCCCGCACGCTCTTCCAAGGTCTCTCCGACTGGGCCGTCAACGTCATCTCCAACCTCTCCGATGCCGATATGCAGACGGTGCTGGGCTGGGAGCACGGCGGCATGAACGAGGTGCTGGCCGACGCCTTCAAGCTCTTCGGCGACATGAAATACCTGACTGCCGCCAAGCGCTACAGCCATCAGTATGAGATCAACGGGATGCAGGGCAACCCCTACAACCAGCACTTCCTCGACAACCAGCACGCCAACACACAGGTGCCCAAGTTCATCGGCTTCGAGCGCGTGTGGAAACAGTATGTAAAGAGTGACGATGTTAGTGCTTACCGCACGGCAGCGGTGAACTTCTGGGACGATGTCGTCACACACCGCACCGTGTGCATCGGCGGCAACAGCACCTCGGAACATTTCTTCGACCCCGCCAACGGACAGCGCTATATCAACGACCTCGATGGCCCCGAGTCGTGCAACAGCAACAATATGCTGAAGCTGTCGGAGATGCTCTTCGACGACGACCACAACGCACGCTATGCCGATTTCTACGAGAGCACGATGTACAACCACATCCTCTCCACGCGCGACCCCGCCACCGGCGGCTACGTCTATTTCACCACCCTGCGCCCGCAGGGCTACCGCATCTATTCCACCGTCAATGAATCGATGTGGTGCTGCGTGGGCACCGGCATGGAGAACCACTCCAAATACGGCCATTTCATCTACACCCACGAGGGCAGCACGCTCTATGTGAACCTCTTCATCGCCAGCGAGCTCGACAACGAGACCTTCGGCCTGCGCCAGCAGACCACCTTCCCCTACCCGCCCGCAGACACCAACGTCGCACAGACAGAGCTCACCGTCACGCGCGCAGGCACCTATACCATCGCCCTGCGCCACCCCGCCTGGGCTGGCAAGGCGTATGCCGTCAACGTGAACGGCGCCGCCGTCAACGTTGCTGTCACCGAGGGCACCGCCTCCTATGTGACCATCGACAGAACATGGTCCGTGGGCGACCGCATCACCGTGAACCTGCCCATGTCCCTGCGCCTGGAACCGTGTCCGGGCTTGGAAGACTATGTTGCCTTCAAGTACGGCCCCATCCTCATGGCCGCCAAGACCACAGCCTCCAGCGCCGCAGAAGCCGAAGCTACAGGACTCGTCTTCGAAACCCTGCAGAACGAATACGGCCACGAAGGGCGCATGGACCACGCCCCCGGCAGCCGCGCCACCGTCAAGGAACTGACATCGGCACCCCTGCTCATCGATGACGACCTCGCGCAGACACTACAGCGCGTCACGCCCACCGACCCACAGCACCTGCGCTTCACCCTCAACGCCCAGAGCGAGCAGTCGAAGGGCGGATGGACCACGCTCACTCTGGAACCCTTCTACGGCATCCACCACGCCCGTTATATGTGCTACTGGTATGCTGCCACCCCGCAGGCCTACGAGCAGAGCGAATGGGGACGCGCCGATGCCGAGGCCGCAGCCCTCAACGCCCGCACCCTGGACTTCGTGGCCACGGGCGAGCAGCAGAGCGAGGCCGGACACCACTACCAGTACAGCAGCGACTCCAGCGTAGGCACCTACAACGGCGAGACCTACCGCGACGCCCGCGCCAACGGCTACATCCAGTACTCCCTCGCCAACCCCGACGGGCTCACCCAGGGCCTCGCCATCATGCTGCGCCTGACCACCGCCGACCAAGGGCGCAAGGGCTATGTCACCGTGGACGGCACGAAAATCGCCGACATCACCGTTCCCGCCAGCGTGAAGACCGCCGACAGCAAAGGCTTCTTCAACCTGGAGCTGCCCATCCCCGAGGAACTGATGCTGAACACCGACGGCACGCCCAAGGCCGAGATCACCTTCCGCCTCACCGCCTCCGCCACCACCCTCATCCCCGGCCTCTACTATGTCCGCCTCGTCAAGGACTACACCGACAACAGCTACGTCTTCCAGGCCCGCGACTGGCTCACGGGCGATGAGAACAACCGCCTGCCCCAAAGGAATATCAGCTACGACGATGCCGCCAACACCCTCACCGCGCGCGCCACGGGCAGTAACAACGTGGCCCTCAGCCTCGACTGGCAACACCGCGACTACCAGATCAACGCTGCGCAGAAATATCTCATCGTCAAGGGCTCAGACCTCTCCCGCACCAGCGGTGCCAGTTACCTGTGGTGGCTCAACGGCGTCAACAAATCCTCACAGGTAGCCCCCACCACGACCAAGCAAGCCTCCGACGGCGACACCATCATCGCCTGGGACATGACCCGCAGCGGCCTCGCCGCCAACAACACCGGCGACCGCTTCTCCATCTGCCAGGGGGCAACCATCTTCGGTCTCACCAGCACCACCGGCACCAGCGTCATCAAGCACATCGGCTTCTATGAGAGCGTCGCCGACTTCGAGCGCGCCACCGCCATCACCTCCGTTGCTGCCGCCCCCGCGCACCACGCCATCTATGGTCTCGACGGTCGCCGCCGCACCCGTCTCCAGCGCGGTCCCCAGATTGTCGATGGCCGCACCATCGTCAAGCAGTAAACAGCTTCACCACATCAAAGCAGGAGACCATCTCCTGCTTTTCTTTTTTGCCGCTTCGTCCTTATTTCAGCTTCATTCCCACATTGTACATGATGAAGCCGTAGATGTCGGCTTGCTCCTCGAGGACTTTGGCGAGGGGTTTGCCGCCACCGTGACCGGCTTTCGTATCGATGCGGATGAGGACGGGGTTGGGGCCTTGGTGACATTCCTGCAGCGTAGCCGCGAACTTGAAGGAGTGGGCGGGAACGACGCGGTCGTCATGGTCGGCGGTCGTCACGAGGGTGGCGGGATAGGCGGTGCCGGGCTTCAGGTTGTGAAGCGGCGAATAGGCACGCAGGTAGTCGAACATCTCCTTAGAATCCTCGCTGGTGCCGTAGTCGGAAGCCCAGTTCCAACCGATGGTGAACTTGTGGTAGCGCAACATATCCATCACGCCCACCTGGGGGATGGCCACACGGAAGAGGTCGGGGCGCTGCGTCATGCAGGCTCCCACGAGGAGGCCGCCGTTGGAGCCGCCCACGATGGCCAGTTTCTCCTTCGAGGTGTAGCCCTCGCGGATGAGCCACTCGGCCGCACCGATGAAATCGTCGAAGACATTCTGCTTCTGCATCTTCGTGCCGGCCTGATGCCACTCCTCGCCATACTCTCCGCCACCGCGCAGCGTCACCTGGGCATAGATGCCACCACTCTCAAGGAACGGGATGCGGACGGGCGAGAAGCCTGGGTTCAGCGACACATTGAAGCCGCCGTAGCCATAGAGGAACACGGGGTTCTTGCCATTGCGCTTCAGCCCTTTCTTATAGGTCAGGAACATGGGGATGCGCGTGCCGTCCTTGCTCTGGAAGAACACCTGTTCGCTGGTGTAGTCCTCCTGACGGAACTTCACCTTGGGGGCTGTATAGAGCTCGCTTGTGTTGGAGGTCATATCGTAGCGATAGACGGTGCCGGGCTGCGTGAAGGAGGTGAAGGTGTAGAAGCACTCCGGCTCTTTCTCGTCGCCCGTGAAGCCCACGCTGCCCACGCTGGGCAGCTGCACCTCGTGGCGCAGACGGCCGTCGAGGCCATAGACGAAGGCGTGGTCGGAAGCGTCCTGCATGTAGGTGAGTATCAGCTGGCGGTTGATGACATCGACATCGTTGAGGGTGTTCTGCTGCTCGGGGATGAGTTCCTGCCAGTCGTTCAGGCCCGGATGGTGGATATCGGTGGTCATGATGCGTCCCTTGGGAGCGCCGTAGTTGGTGAAGAGGAAGAGTTTGTCGCCGTCGGAGAAGATGGGGCTGTACTGATAGTCCATGTCCGAGGTCATCTGGATGAGCTGTGAGCCCGGCTGACGCAAATCGCGCACGAAGAGGTTGTTGCCAGCGCCGGCACCGCTCTCGTAGAGGTACATCATGGTCTCTTCCTCGTTGATGTCAAGGGTATAGAAGCGCTTGGGGTAGGCAGGATTCTGGTAGAACAAGACGTCCTCGGACTGCGGCGTACCGATCTTGTGGTAGTAGATCTTATGCGTCTCGTTGACATTGGAGAACTCCTTGCCCGCTACGGGAGCATCGTAGGCGCTGTAGTAGAAGCCGTCGCCCTGCCAGGCTGCGCCCGAGAACTTCGCCCACTGGATGTGGTCGTCCAGCTGGCGCCCTGTCTGCAGGTCGATGACAAAGAACTCCTGCCAGTCGCTGCCCGAACGCGAGATGCTGTAGGCTGCCCAACGTCCGTTGTTGGAGAAGAACACGCCCTTGAGGGCCACGGTGCCGTCGGTGCTCAAGGTGTTCGGGTCGAGGAAGACGCGCGGCGCAGCGCCCAGCTCGTCCATCACATAGAGCACGCTCTGGTTCTGCAGGCCGTTGTTCTTGTAGAAGTACCACTTGCCATGACGCTTGCGCGGTGCCCCGATCTTCTCATAGTTCATGAGTTCGGTCATGCGCTGCAGCAACTTCTGGCGGAAGGGAATCTTCGACAGGTAGGCGTTGGTGACCTGGTTCTCGGCCTCCACCCAAGCTGCCGTCTGCTCGCTGGTGTCGTTCTCAAGCCAACGGTAGGGGTCGGCAACGGTGGTGCCGAAATAATTGTCCGTAGTACCGTCCTTGACGGTCTTCGGGTACTGGATAGTCTGTGCCATCAGGGCTGACGTGGCCATCAGAGCCACAAAGATAAAGATATTCCGTTTCATGCGTTAAAAAATAATGTCTGTGCAAAGGTACAAAAAACGTGAAATGCGCAGAAAGAATTGAGGAAATAAATTGGAGAAAAGGGAAAAGTTTTGTAGCTTTGCGGCGCAAAAAGTTCTCCAAAACAGGAAACTTTGCGCTGAGGACAACGTTCCCGACATTCACATTTACCATAACCAACTGTAGCACAATAAACTTATACTTACATATACTGTGGAACAGAAAACTTATACCTACGACGAGGCTTTTGCGGCCTCACTCGAGTATTTTGCGGGCGACGAACTGGCCGCCCGCGTGTGGGTGAACAAGTACGCCATGAAGGACTCCTACGGGAACATCTACGAGCAGAGCCCGGCGGACATGCACTGGCGCATCGCCAACGAGGTGGCCCGCATCGAACAGAAGTACAAGCGCTCGGCGCGAAGCGACGCTCCACACTTGGAGAACCCCATGACGGCGCAGGAGGTGTTCGACCTGCTCGACCATTTCCGCTACATCATCCCCGCCGGCTCGCCCATGACGGGCATCGGCAACCACTTTCAGGTGGCCTCGCTCTCGAACTGCTTCGTGGTGGGGCTGGACGGCGAGAGCGACAGCTACGGCGCTGTCATCCGCATCGACGAGGAGCAGGTGCAGCTGATGAAGCGCCGCGGCGGCGTGGGCCACGACCTCTCGATGCTGCGCCCTGCCGGGTCGCCCGTGAAGAACTCGGCGCTCACGAGCACGGGACTGGTGCCCTTCATGGAGCGATATAGTAATAGTACGCGCGAGGTGGCACAGGACGGGCGCCGCGGAGCCCTGATGCTGAGCGTCAGCATCAAGCACCCCGATGCCGAGGCGTTCATCGACGCCAAGATGACCGAGGGCAAGGTGACGGGCGCCAACGTGAGCGTGAAGATCGACGACGAGTTCATGCAGGCTGCCGCCGAAGGCAAGCCCTACGTGCAGCAGTTCCCCGTGGACAGCGCGGAGCCCATCGTGACGAAGGAAATCGATGCCAGCGCGCTGTGGAAGAAGATTGTGCACAACGCATGGCAGAGCGCTGAGCCCGGCGTGCTGTTCTGGGACACCATCCTGCGCGAGAGCGTGCCCGACTGCTATGCCGACCTGGGCTTCCGCACCGTCTCCACGAACCCCTGCGGCGAGATTCCCCTCTGCCCCTACGACAGCTGCCGCCTGCTGGCCATCAACCTCTACGAATATGTGGAGAACCCCTTCACGGCCAACGCGAAGTTCAACTTCGACAAGTTCCGCGAGCATGTGAAGAAGGCACAGCGCATCATGGACGACATCATCGACCTGGAGCTGGAGAAGATTGAGCAGATTCTGGCGAAAATCGAGTCCGACCCCGAGAATGAGGAGGTGAAGTTCGCCGAGCGCAACCTGTGGCAGAAGATCCAGCGCAAGAGCTCGATGGGTCGCCGCACGGGCGTGGGCATCACCGCCGAAGGCGATATGCTGGCCGCCCTGGGCCTGCGCTACGGCACACAGGAGGCTACCGACTTCGCCGTGGAGGTGCAGAAGACGGTGTGCCTGAACGCCTATGCCAGCAGCGTAGAGATGGCGCGCGAACGCGGTGCCTTTGAGATGTACGACGCTGGGCGCGAGGAGAACAATCCCTTCATCCAGCGCATCAAAGCCGCCGCCCCGAAGCTCTATGCCGACATGGTGAAGTACGGCCGCCGCAACGTGGCCTGTCTGACCATCGCACCCACCGGCACCACCTCGCTGATGACGCAGACCACCAGCGGCATCGAACCCGTGTTCATGCCCGTGTATAAGCGTCGCCGCAAGGTGAACCCCAACGACCCCGAGGTGCACGTGGACTTCGTGGACGACGTGGGCGATTCCTTCGAGGAGTACATCGTCTATCACCATAAGTTCCTCACCTGGATGAAGGTCTGCGGCCTCGACACCGAGCGCCGCTACACGCAGGAGGAGATCGACGAGCTCGTGGAGCAGTCGCCCTACTACAAAGCCACCGCTAATGATGTGGACTGGCTCATGAAGGTGCGGATGCAGGGCGCTATCCAGAAATGGGTCGATCACAGCATCAGCGTGACCGTGAACCTGCCGAATAGCGTGGACGAGCAGCTCGTGAACGACCTCTACATGGAGGCTTGGCGCAGCGGCTGCAAGGGCTGCACCATCTATCGCGACGGCTCGCGCAGCGGCGTGATGATCAGCGTGAGCAAGAAGAAGGAGAAGCCCGCCGACGGGGAACAGCAACAGGACACGCCCGCCCTGGAGACTGGCGGCGAGCAGCACACGCATGAGTGCCGTCCGCCCGAAGTGGTGGAGAAGCGCCCCGATGTGCTGGAGTGCGACGTGGTGCGTTTCCAGAACAACAAGGAGAAATGGGTGGCTTTCGTGGGTCTGCTCAACGGCTATCCCTACGAGATCTTCACGGGTCTGCAGGATGACGAAGAAGGTATTATGCTGCCGAAGAGCGTCACCAAGGGACGCATCATCAAACAGCTGAACCCCGACGGCACGAAGCGCTACGACTTCCAGTTCGAGAACAAGCGCGGCTACAAGACCACCGTCGAAGGCCTCAGCGAGAAGTTCAACCCCGAATACTGGAACTACGCCAAGCTCATCTCCGGTGTGCTCCGCTACCGTATGCCCCTCGATCACGTCATCCGCCTCGTGGATCAGCTGCAGCTCAACAGCGAGAGCATCAACACGTGGAAGAACGGTGTGGAACGTGCTCTGAAGAAGTACGTGGCCGACGGCACCGCTGCCCGCGGCGTCACCTGCCCCAACTGCGGCCAGGAGTCCCTCGTCTATCAGGAAGGTTGTCTGATATGTACGAACTGCGGAGCCAGCAGGTGTGGCTAATCGCGTGAAGCGGCGTGACTGAATGTCACGCCGTAGCGATTAGAGGAAAAGGCTTCAAACTAAACCTTTTCCGTCGGAGGACAGCGAAAGCTGTGAGGAACAACGGTTACGTTGTGAAAAAAGAGATTCACGAACATGATAGTTCAGGCTTCCAAGGTCCTTTTGAAGGACATAAGACTATTTGCCTATCACGGCGTGCTCCCGCAGGAGCGCGTCGTGGGGGCATATTTTATTCTTAACATTGCCATCGACACGGATTTCTCTCGGGCAATGGAGACGGATGAGTTGGAGGGAACGATATCCTATGCCGAGGCGTATGACGTGGTGAAGGCAGAGATGGCCGTTCCGTCGAAGCTGCTGGAACATGTGGCCGGCCGCATCTGCAAAGCCCTACTCCACCGCTTCCCCACGGCACAGGCTATCCATCTGGAAATCCTCAAAGAAAACCCGCCCATGGGCGCGGATTGCGCAGGGGCGGGTGTCGTTGTGGAGGTTAACAGGTTTATAGGTTAGTAGGTTAATTGGTTAGTAGGTTAATAGATTTACGACGTCCTGAGGGGTAGCGGCAAAGGTCTCGGCAGCGTGAGCTTCAAGGAACTTACGGTCACGGAAGCCCCAGAGGACGGAGATACAAGGGAGGCCGCTGTTGCGGGCGGTTTGTAAATCAACGTCGGAGTCACCGACATAGACAGCCTCATCTTTCGTAACACCCAACTCGCGCAAAGCCAGTTCCACCATATCAGGAGCTGGCTTGCGTTGTAATTCGGGGCGCTCACCAATGGCCACGGCTACCGTGTCTTTGAAATAGCGCTCATAGAGTTCATCAACGCCAGCCTGCAGTTTGTTGCTGACAATCGCCAGCAGGAAGCCGCGCTTTTTCAAGGCCTGAAGCATCTCGGCGACACCGTCGTAGAGGCAGGTCTTGTCCTGGCAATGCACAACATAATAGCGCTTGAAGTCATCGAAGGTCTGCTCAAACTGCGGGTTCTCCTCGCCGTTGGGGACAGCACGTGCGATGAGTTTGCGCACGCCGTTGCCCACAAAGCTCCGCACCTCCTCTAATGCGCGCTCCGGCATTCCGTTCTTATGCAAGGCCCAGTTCGTGGCATCCGCCAAGTCCTCCAGCGTATTGAGCAGCGTGCCATCAAGATCAAAAACGATGGCTTTCAACCTCATCTTTAAACTTTAAACCTTAAACCTTAAACTTTAAACTTATTTTACGCCCAACTGCTGTTTCACGCTGGGAATGTCTTTCTTCAGCTGCTCGATGCGGGTCGTGCTACTGGGGTGTGTGCTCATGAACTCAGCGGTGGTTGATTGTGAGGCGGCGCCCATCTTCTCCCACAGCGTGATGGCCGCGTTGGCCTCGTAGCCAGCGAGCGTGGCCAGCACGATGCCGATGTAGTCGGCTTCCAGCTCCTGCTTACGAGAGAAGGGCAGCAGTGCACCATACTGAGCACCAAGACCATAGGCCACAGCCACAGCCTGCTGCGTCTGCTGGCTCTTATTGGCAACGGCTGCACCCAATACGGCACTGCCCAGATTGGCCACCATCTGCTGACTGGCACGCTCGTTGCCGTGCTTGGCGATGGCGTGGCCCACCTCGTGACCGATGACGGCAGCCAGCATATCGTCGCGATCGCTGCCGTTGCCGACAAGCTTCAGCATACCAGTATAGACCACAATCTTACCGCCAGGCATGCAGAAGGCATTCAGCTGGCTGTCATCTACGAGATTGAACTCCCATGCATAGTTCTGCAAGTCGGCATCCCTACCCTCTCTCTTGAGGTAATCCTCAGCAGCCGCTGCGATGCGCTGTGCGACATTCTTCACCACGGCGGTGGCGTTTTTGTCAGAAGATACCTTGGCTGTCTTCATGTAGCTTTGGTACTCTGTAAGACTTGCGGAGAGGATTTCGGACTCAGATACGAGGTTCAACTGCTTACGGCCCGTCATCGTGACGGTACTGCACGCGGCCAAGACCACAACGGCCACCAGTGCCAACAAAACTTTTGTTTTCATATTACTTTTTCTTTTTATAAGTTCTTTTTCGAGGACAAAAGTACTGCAACTTCCTTGGAACTGCAAGAAAAGGCTCAAAAATATGACTTTTGTTTGTGGAAATCTCGGAAAACAGCTACCTTTGCATTATAGAAACAAATTAACTGATTCAACCCAATCGCTTATGAAACAATTTTACTCTAAAGCCCTTGTACTCCTCAGTGCCTCCTTATGCGCTGTCTGCGCATTCGCACAATCCAACCAGACGTTCTCCGTCACAACCCTCAACGCGGATGGTCTGCCGGCCAAAATCCTGTTCGTATCCGTCAATGAAGAGGGGCCAGGCGAGAAATACACCAAGGTCATCAGCCAGTATCTGACCGACCATCAAAGCGATTTCATAGGGTTGCAGGAAAACTTCAACTTCAACGACGAGCTGTACTCGGTAGCCAGCTCTGTCTATGACCGGGATGAGTTCAGCGGCAACCTTGATGTTGCCACCTTCAATTTCACTACGCTCAAGGTGCCCTGCGACGGCCTCAGCGCGTTTTGGAAGAAGCAGCATAAGGCTGAGATGGAGCGCGTGGCATGGACCGACAACTACGGCAAATTCGACCACAGCAACGACGACCTCTGCACGAAAGGTTTCCGTCGCTACGAACTCACCACAGAGAACGGTATCGAGCTGCGACTCTACAATATGCACATGGATGCCAGTTCGGACGAGGACGAGGCTGCCGGCAAGGACGGCCCCGACAGGGAGTGCCGCCTGAAGCAGTGGATACAGCTGCGCGATGACATCATGGCACACTTGGATGACAAGCCCGTCATCGTCATGGGCGACATGAACAGCTACTATGCCCGCGACGAGGTGAAAGCCAACTTCATCGATGCTATCGAGGAAAGCGGGCATGCGACCGTCAGCGACGTATGGATTGAGCTGCAGCGCAACGGCGAGTATCCCGCACACGAGGAGGGCCCCGTCATGAAAGATGAGGATCATGGTTGGTTCCGCAAGGGCGAGACACTCGACAAGATTCTCTATATCAACCCCATCGATGCCACACGTCGCCTGCGCCCCATCACCGTCAACATCGACCGCACAGGCTATGTGCGCGAGGACGGCTCACCGCTGGGCGACCACTTCCCCCT
>CAJOCU010000022.1 GCA_905233765.1 uncultured Bacteroidaceae bacterium
TGCCGCTCAGGTCGCTCTCCGTTGGCTCACCCAGCGTGGCATCGTGGCTATTCCTAAGTCGAGCCATAAGGAGCGCATGGCGCAGAACATCGACATCTTCGACTTCACGCTGAGTGACGATGATATGGCTCAGATTGCCAAGATGAACCAGCATGACGCTGGTACCAGAAATTTCGGTGACCCGCAGTTTGTGAAGTATCTTATTGAGACTTACGGATAATATGAAACGAATCGTCTATTTATTTGTAGCATTATTGATGATGGCAACAGCAGATGCACAGACGTTGACAGAGCGTCAAAAGGGATTGGCTGCCTGTGCCTGCCTCATGGCACAGGGTGATATGAATCGTTTGGAGCCCGCCGCAGAAAAACTCATGGTTCCAGCATCTCACCTATCATAAGGATGTTCAGGAAGGAGCCGGTAACGAGTGGTGCGAGCCTGTAGATGATGCTACCTACAATGCGCTGTAATGATTATTAAACAACAATGAAACAAGTGTTCTATTGGAAGAGTTCGGCAAGGTGATGGCCGAGGGTGGCGCAGGGCTCATCATCTCCAGTATTTCCTTCACTTTTTCACAAGTGATAAAACATTTTGCCACTGGTGACAAAACTTTTTGCCACTGGTGGCAAAATACTTTCTCACCAGTGAGAAAAACAATAAGAGCATGGTCTTGTGACACGAAGACCATGCTCTTATGGCCGAAGGACCTTGCTCTTACAGCGAGTTCCACCAGTGGAACACGCCAGAAGGGCCTGTCCTTATTCGCAGAAGGGCCTGTCCTTCCGAGTGGACCACCATGGTGATCCACCCAACACACCATGGGGCATCTGTCAACCCTCTATAGTGTCTCGCACAACCCTCTACAGTGTCTCGCCAAACCCTCTACAGTGTCTCGCACAACCCTCTATAGTGTCTCGCCAAACCCTCTATAAGCTCACCGCTCGCCTATAGCGGCATCACACCTTACAATTATGGTGTCGAATACGGCGGCGTCTGTTACAGCCATGTGCTGGCGCTGGACGACAACGGCGACTACAGCGACGATGCACTGGCGGCTTATGAGGGTTGCATCTTCGACGTCATATTGCGTGGCCGCACATTCTATCGTGATGGCGACTGGAACACGATGTGCCTGCCTTTCGATGTCACCGATTTCACGGGAACGATATTCAAGGGTGAAGGTCGGAAAATACGCGAGATGGATATCGATCGAGGCTACTATTTGGACGGCATAGAGGACGTTCTACATTACCGCCATACAGGCTACCGCACTGAAGACCATAAGCTCTACCTTTTCTTCAAGGAGACCACCCGTGTGTACGCTGGTACGCCCTATATCGTGAAATGGACGAGACCCGATGGCTATGATCCCAACGCCCCCGGCACCTACGACTATCCCGATCCCATCTTCCGCAACGTGACCATCAACAGCACGTTGCATCCGGTCACTTCTATTAGTCGTGAAGGCTACGTCGATGGCGCTGTCACCTTCACGCCCACCTACGGTCCTGTCTCGCGCGACAATCAGGACCGCAGCCTCCTGCTCCTGGGAGCAGCCAACACGCTCTACTACCCCTATGGCAACGGCACCGCTACGGTCAAACCCTTCCGCGCCTACTTCCAGCTCAACAACGGCCTGCAGATGGCGGAAGAGAGCGGTAGTGCAGGTTATGACGACTTCGTGCCCGAAGGCGGCGGCGATGTCAAAGCCTTCGCCATTGATGTGGAAGGAGGCGCTGACGGCATCCGTTCTATTGACAATGAACAATTAACAGTGAACAATGCTGAGATGTATAATCTCGCCGGCCAGCGTCTGAGCCGCCTGCAGAAAGGCGTGAATATCGTCAACGGAAAGAAGGTAATGGTTAAGTAAAAGAGAATAAGAGAAAAGTATGAAAAAAATATATCTTGTACCTGCAATACAGGTGGTGGAACTGCAACTCACGAATTCAATGCTCACCACCAGCGCCACCGATGTCGCGGGCAATGTCGGCCTCCAATATGGCGGTGGCACCAGTGGCAACGTCAGCTCCCGCACGAAAGAAGCCGGCGACTGGGATATCTGGGACGAAGAGTAATCGCTAACCCTCACACACACCGCGCCCTGCAACTCCACCAGAGCTGCAGGGCGCGTTCTATATATTTATTATTTCCTATGATGCTTGCACATCATTCCCAAATGTCCCAGTCGTTTTGTTCTTTGGTTCCGAAAGAACCGGGGGCTACGCCGTCATCTGTCTTGTCAATATTTGCATTGGGCTCACTACCTGCGATGATTTGGGTGAGCTCTATCTCGTGTACCGCAGTCTGCGGCTGCATATATATCTTTTTCATATTAGTCAAGAGTTAGAGAATTAGAGAATAAGATAATAAGAAAGGGCACCGCCATTGTTGCAGGGCTTACGCCCTTTCTTATTTCCTTCATTTCTTATTTTACCAAGATCTTCTTACCGTTCACGATGTTAATACCGCGCTGCATCTTTTGCAGACGCTGACCACCGAGGTTGAAGATTGCCTCCACCTCTTCGCGGGTAGCCTGACGAGTCTCTGTGATGCCAGTGGTTTCATCCTCGAAGACGAACGTGAAGTTTTTCACTTCTGCAGGAATGCTCGTTGCAAGAATATAAGCCTTGCCAGCGGGGATGTTGCCGGCTTCACTGCTCTTCACAAACTTGTTGCCTGAGAGACCATAGACGGCATTTGCTGCAACATTGGTCGGAGCGGTGGTACCTACGAGATAGTTGTTATTCTCGCCATCACCATCTTCGTTATCGAACTCAATAGTTCCATCAGCAAAGGCGATTGTTGCGTTTGTCGCAACGCCGCCAGCATTCTTGTTGTAGAGCAGCACACCTTGTCCACCCTTGATTTTCTCTGTAATCTTCTTAAAGGTAATGGTGCCGTCTGCAGCGATATCGTTCACACGCCAAGCGGTGTAGCCAGATGTTGAGCTGAAGTCAATGGGATTCACAGAGCAGTAAGTTGCAAGCCCATATGTATTCAGTTTGACAGTGGCAGTGGGATCTTCTTCGTAGAAGACCTTGACTTCGTCGAGGAAGAATCGCTTGTTAGCACCACTGGTAGAGAAAGTTATCGTTACAGGATCTGATTCGTCAGTGACAATAACCTTGAGAGTATATGATGTCCATTCTCCCTTAACCGTTGTTACAGAAGAAACGGTGGCGGTATTTGCCTCATTCTTTATCGTTGCATTAGATGCAGATACACTTAACGAGGTTCCTTCACCATCTTTGTCCCAAGCACCAGCTTTGAAAGTCAAGGTATATATGATACCCTCTTCTAAATCAATGCTAGGCGTTGTTGCAGAACCACCGGCACTACTTGTACCAAACTTTGCACATTTGTTTGCACCTTTAGCATTAGTGAAGCTCCAGCCTGTTGCTGTGTGAGTACCAGCAGTTATTGTTGCTGATGCAATAGAACCATTCCACTTATCATCGTTGCCACCAGTATTCCCATCTTCTCCTGTGCAGCCATTAAACGTTTCTTCGAAAACTTTCACTTCAGGACTCGGTGCCTTTGTGCTTCCTGCGGGTACGGTAAACTCAACATCGCAGTTAGCCTGAGCCGTAGCAAGATAATACGTACCTGTTCCAGCTGTTACGGTGATTCTAGCAGAACCAACAGCAACAGGAGTAACAGTAACGGTAGTACCATCAACGCTAACAGTAGCAACAGATTCGTTGTTTGATTCAGCACTGACCGAACCATCATAGTTGTCTGTGGGAATGGTTGCTGCTATATCGAAGGTTGAAGCCGAGAATGCAATAGTTTTCGATGTTGGGTCGAGGCTGATGCTATTTGTGCCATTTACGGTAACCGCGACCTCCTGTGAAGCTGGCTTATAGTTGGCTGCATTGCCGCCAGTTGGGGTAGCCGTAATTGTTACCGTTGTAGCACCTACGCCAGCACCAGTGTAGTTTCCATCTGTGATACTAAACACATCAGAATTTGCAGATTCATAAGAGTAGGTAATTGAACCAGTGAATCCGTCTGTAGCAGTCGATGTCGCAGCGAGAGCCCCATTATTACCCTTGAGGATAGTATTGGCAGAAGTCAAGTCAATACCTGTAGCGCAAACCGAGCGGTTGTCTGTTACATTGACAGTTACGGTCTTGTTGCCACTTGCCTTATAGTCATCATCAGCAGCCTGACTGATGGTGATAGTGGCTGCACCAGCGCCAACGGCAGTGATAACACCAGCAGCAGAAACAGTTGCCACACCCGTTGCATTTGACTCGAAGCTCATAGCACCTGTAGAAGTCGTTGTCCATGTGATGTTGCTCGTGGGATTTAATTCAGCAGAAGTAATCTCCAAAGCAACGGGAGCAGAAGAGGTGATTGTCAGGTCAGAATTGGCTTTACGCTTGAATGATGTTATTTGACTGCCTTCTGAGAACTCATATGTTGTTTTGTTATAAAGGAGAATATCTCCTCTGACAGTTACAATATCGCCGACTTGAATGTCTGATGTACCCGAGAAAGAAGCGCCATTTAAGCCAAGACCTCTGTAAATTTGGAATCTATTAGTTGTTGTTCCATCAGCAGAAATATAATAGGTTAATTTACTTGAACTATAATAATTCGATCCACCATTGCATACAATACCTGAGACATATACATCTGATGTTGTTCCAGAATTATCGATAGCATACATCGCCTCTGCCACAGTATAGGGTCGCTCTGAGGAGCCAGGAGCGGCCGTTACAGTAAGTCCAGTGACACTGACCGTTTCCCCCATAAACGTGCCTGTAACAGAAGTTGTGCCCTTTGTCAGCGGGTCTGGTGTCCAAGCCACTGATGTAGTGACGTCCTCATTAGACTCATCGTTGTATGTGGCTGTTACCTCCAAGCCCGTTGGATCGAAACTTTCACCGGCGTAATATGTTGTTTTAGTAGGAGTTCCGGTTTTCGATAGTTCTGTAATTGTCTTTGCATTCCACTTCGCATAAAGAGTTGTGTTGGAAGAGATCGAGAATGTTTCACCCGCATCGTAGTTGTCACCTGTACCATCTGCCTTGGTGTTCCATCCGCCAAAGACGTAGCCAGATTTTGCCAAGCTACCGGTGTTACCCTTTACTGTGACTGTAGCACCAGACGCATAAGGACTACTTGCGTCAGTAGGTACTGTACCAGAAGTTGCACCATTGGCGTTGTAGGTTACTGTAAAACCTGCTGCATAGGTAATTTTACAACTTACAAGATAAATACTATTTGTCGAAGTCTCTAGGGTTATCTTCACATTACCAGTTTGAGGTGTGGCATACGAATATGTAAGCGTAAAATTTGCAGTTCTACCATCGGAAGAACCAGAATAACCCCAAATTTTTGATGTTTCGGCATTTGTGCCAATTTTTACTTTTGCTGTACCACTTCCTGCTGACTTGTTTGTATTGTAGGTAAGGACAATTGCTGAGATGTTACTGAAAGATGTGGGAGACGTTCCATTCGCGCCAGAAGCAGTCGTGGTAACCTGGATTCCATTGTTACTGAATCCTGCTCCATCAGCTCCACTAGTCCAGTTAGCCGCAGACCCACCAACAGTCGCAGTCCAACTTTTTGAGGTAAACGTGTATGTGATATCCGTTGCCCACGCACTTCCCGTGAACACGGCGCACATCACAGCGACGAGCATCATCGCTCGCAGTTTGATTGAATTAAGTAGTTTTTGTTTCATTGTTTTTTGATAAAGTTTAATTATTTAGATTTTAGTTTCTTAGTCCTGAAAGAAATGCTGTAAGATCTATTTGAACGCAGCCAATGCCGTATTCTGAACGGGGCATCGCTATGCCCTAAAATCGGGTGCAAAGTTACTTAGTTTTGCAGTGAAATGCAAATTTCCGTTATTTTTTTTTTTTGAAATGTGAATTTTGCATACCTTTGCAGCCGCAAAGACAAATGACCTCCCACGAGGGACCTTGTCGATGCAACCTTCATCTGTTTCATTGCAGATAAAGGATATGAGTTAGAAGGGGTGATGTGTTGTGAAACACGTCACCCTCATTTTGTGGCCACAAGGTCCTGTTGCCTACGCCCTCTCGGCGAGTTCGAGCCAGCGCATTTCAGCGGCATCGAGCTCTTCTTGTAGTTGCGGAAGACGCTTGCTTTTGGCGGTGAGGTCATCGATAGCGAGCGTGCCGCTGCAGAGGGCGGTTTCGAGCTCCGCCTTTTCGGCTTCGAGGGCAGCAATGGTGGCTTCGAGGGCCTCCAGCTCGCGTTTTTCTTTGAAGGATAAACGGCGCGAAGCGGACTCTCCCAGCCCCCTTCCCCGCTCCCCCTCAAGGGGGAGAGTGGAATGATTTTGAGAGGCAGCATTCTTCTTTTGCTGAAGGTGACCACCCTCCCCCTTGAGGGGGAGTGAGGAGGGGGTCATACGATACTGCGTATAATTCCCCGGGAAGTCTTTGATGTTGCCGTCGCCGTTGAAGACGAGGAGGTGGTCAACGACTTTGTCCATGAAGTAGCGGTCGTGGCTGACGACGATGACGCAGCCGCGGAAGTTCTTGAGGTAGTCCTCGAGGATGTTCAGCGTGACGATGTCGAGGTCGTTGGTGGGCTCGTCGAGGATGAGGAAGTTGGGGTTCTGCATCAACACCGTGCAGAGATAGAGGCGCCGGCGCTCGCCGCCCGAGAGCTTGTAGATGTAGTTCTGCTGCAGCAGCGGCGTGAACAGGAAGTGCTGCAGGAACTGCATCGCGGTGAGATGGCGACCGCCGCCAAGATCCACGTACTCAGCCACTTGGCGCACGGCATCGATGACCTTCATCTGCTGGTTGAACTGCATCCCCTCCTGCGAGAAATAGCCGAAGCGCACGGTCTCTCCGATGACGAAGCGACCGCTGTCGGGCGGCACCAGCCCCAGCAGCATCTTGATGAAGGTGCTCTTGCCCGTGCCGTTGGCACCCACGATGCCCATCTTCTCATAGCGCGAGAAGTTGTAGTAGAAATCCTTCAGGATGACGCGCTCGGTGGAGTTGGGATCGTCGGGGCGCGGCGGGAAGGTCTTGCTGACGTGCTGCGCCTCGAAGATTTTGGAGCCGATGTAGGTGCTGTTCACCTGCAGCGAGACTTTGTCCTCGGTGACACGCTGCTTGGCCACACGCTCGAGGTCGTAGAACGCTTCCTCGCGCGAGCGGGCCTTGTGACCACGCGCCTGTGGCATCCGCCGCATCCATTCGAGCTCACTCCTATATAAATTATTCGCGCGCGCGATGGTGGCGTTGGTCACGTCGATGCGCTCCTGCCGTTTCTCGAGGTAGTAGGCGTAGTTGCCACGGTAGGTGTAGAGCGTCTCGTTGTCCAGCTCCAGGATGAGCGAGCAGACGCGGTCGAGGAAGTAGCGGTCGTGGGTCACCATGAGCACCGTCATGCTGGAACGCGAGAGGTAGGTCTCGAGCCACTCAATCATCTGAAGGTCGAGGTGGTTCGTAGGTTCGTCGAGGATGAGCAGGTCGGGCTCCTGACACAGCACGTTGGCCAGCGCCACGCGCTTGAGCTGTCCGCCGGAGAGGTGGCTGATGGGCTGTGCGTGGTCTGTAATCTTCAACTTCGTCAGATATTCCTGGATGCGGCGCGGCTCCTCCTTGCAATGCCACAGGCAGGCCTCCATCACGGTCATGTCCTGCGGATAGGCGGGCGTCTGCTCGAGATAGGCTACGCGCAGGTCGCGGCGATAGGTGACGGTGCCACCCTCGGGCTCTTCGAGACCGGCGAGGATGTTGAGCAGCGAGGTCTTGCCAGTGCCATTCTGGGCGATGAGACCGACGTGCTGACCCTCGGCAATGCCGAAGCTGATGTCGTGGAACAGTGTCTTGTCGCCCACAGAGAAGGTGAGGTTCTCGACCTGCAAATAAGGGTTCACGAGTGCCATGATGGATGATTTTGGGTGCGAAAGTAAGAAATAATGATGAAAAAACTTTGCTGAATGGACAGAAATCATTACCTTTGCACTCGATTTTATGGGGAGTTACCCTGGAATTGGTGGTCAGCTCCTTTATATTTCCTCTTTTTATACCTTATTTATGCACACAAAAAGTGATCTCGAGGCATTGAGCATCGAGCAGTTGAATGAAATTGCACATTCACTGGGCATCTCCACGAAAGCGGACACGCCCAAGTTAAATACCATCTACAACATTATCGAAGCCGAACTGGCCCAAGGCACGACTGCCGAGGAACAGCCCGCGCCCAAGAAGCGCGGACGCAAAGCCAAGGCGGAGAAGGAAAGCGAAGCGAAGCAGACCGAGACGGCCCCCGAGGCTCCCGAAGCTCCCGAGAAGGAGAAGACCACGGCCAGACGCAGAGGCGCCAAGAAAGCGGAAAAGGAAACGACGGAACAGCCGCCGGCAGAACAACCCGCAGCCGAAACTCCCGTAGCAAAGGACACCGCAGCCGAGGCGGAGGAGAAACCCGCACCCAAGAAGCGCGGACGCAAATCGAAGGCTGAGAAGGCTGCCGAGGCCGCAGCACAACAGGAGCAGGAACTGCCGCTGTTCGCGGAGGCGGACAACAATGCCGCCGAACAGGCCGCCGAGGTCGCGCCCTCCCCTGCCCCACAGCATGAACAGAAGGCTGCGGAGGCACCCAACGAGAATCGTAAACCGACACCCGAAGAGGTGGAGGCGTTCTTCAACGCCGACGAGCCCGACTTCGTGATCCTGCAGTCTATCCCCGAAGGCGGCAACATCGCACCGCAGCCCAAATACACGGAGGAGCCAGCACCAAGCTATGCCCCCGCAGCCGGGCAACGCAAGGAGAAGGCACGCGAGGAGGCACCAGCACAGCCCTATGACTTCGGCGACCGCGTGACTGCCGAAGGAGTGCTCGAGGTGACCCCCGACGGTTGGGGCTTCCTGCGCTCCAGCGACTACAACTATCTCGCCAGCCCCGACGATGTCTATCTCAGCCAGCAGCAGATCAAGCAGTTCGGACTGAAGACCGGCGACGTGGTCGAAGGTTTTGTGCGCCCGCCACTCGAAGGCGAGAAATACTTCCCGCTCGTGAGCATCAACAGCGTGAACGGCGTGAACCCCGCTCGCATCCGCGACCGTCAGGCGTTCGAGCACCTCACACCGCTGTTCCCCGACGAGAAGTTCAACCTCTGCAGGGGCTACAACGACCCCACGAGCGTGCGTGTCGTGGATCTCTTCTCCCCCATCGGTAAAGGCCAGCGCGCCCTCATCGTGGCACAGCCCAAGACGGGTAAGACCATCCTGATGAAGGAGATTGCCAACGCCATCGCCGCGAACCACCCCGAAGCCTACCTGATGATGTTGCTCATCGACGAGCGCCCCGAGGAGGTGACGGATATGGCCCGCAGCGTCAATGCCGAGGTGATCGCATCGACCTTCGACGAGCCCGCCGAGCGCCACGTGAAGATCGCCGGCATCGTTCTGGAGAAGGCCAAGCGAATGGTGGAATGCGGACACGACGTGGTCATCTTCCTGGATAGCATCACACGTCTGGCACGCGCTTACAACACCGCAGCACCCGCCAGCGGCAAGATCCTGACGGGCGGTGTCGATGCCAACGCACTGCAGAAGCCCAAGCGCTTCTTCGGTGCTGCACGTAACATCGAAGGCGGCGGCTCGCTGACCATCATCGCCACAGCGCTCATCGACACCGGTTCCAAGATGGACGAGGTGATCTTCGAGGAGTTCAAGGGAACGGGTAACATGGAACTGCAGCTCGACCGCACCCTGGCCAACAAGCGCATCTTCCCAGCCGTGAACATCGTGGCAAGCTCGACACGCCGCGACGACCTGCTACACGACAAGACGACGCTCGACAGAATGTGGATCCTGCGCAAGTTCCTCTCGGATATGAACCCGCTCGAAGCAATGAACGAACTCAAGGGCCGACTGGAAGGAACCAAGACCAACGAGGAGTTCCTCATCTCGATGAACTCGTAAGAAGAAACAATCATCCCCGCCGGGTTGCTGGCGGGGATGATTGTTTTCTATTAGAAGTCGAACTCCAGACAGAGACGGACGCCGTGCTTCTTGACGCCGGGGAAGTCGTGGTAGTTGATGCGATAGACGTAGTCGATGCGGAGGACTTTCAGGATGTTGTGGATGCCGACGTTGAGTTCCATGTATGGTACATTGCCCAACGTATGGGTGATAGGCACACCACCGCGCGAAGGCATCTCGAAGAGATCGTGGTCGCCGGGGTGCAGGGCTGGGTTGTTCTTGTCGGAGAGATAGCCGTAGAGGGCTTTGAAGCCGATGACCTCGCGCAACTTGAGCTTCTTGAGCAGGGGGATGCGGTTGAAGAGCTTACCCGAGAGGTCCCACTCGGCCTGGAACGAGAGGTAGCGGTCGTTGACGAACTCCAGGTTGTTGATCATGCAGAACATGTCGCGCGTGATGATGTAGGAGTTGTTGGCCACTGGCATCAGCAGCAACGGGAAGGGCACGCGGTTCCACTGCACGGCACCACGCAGGTTGAGGCTGATGCGGCCATAGGAGTTCAGCCAGATGCGCTTGTAGGCGGTGAGCTCGGTGACGTTGTAGTTGTACTGGCTGCCGAAGACGCCCTTGACGCCGAAGGTGTGGGAGAGCGTGAAGATGGGGTTGTTGTGGTGGACATAGTGGCGGCGCTGCTTGGAGTTGATGACTTCCTCACCGGGCGCCCAGCGGACCGACAGCATCAGGTCGGAGGTGCGGAGTTGATCGACCATCTCGCCGTCGAGGCGACGGTAGAAGAGATCGCCGCAGGGGGTGATGCGGGCGTGCTTGGCCTGGAACTGGATGTCGATGTGGTTGTTAGTCTCCACCTCGTAACGCACGAGGGCGTGGCGCTGGAACATCATATGGGTGACGTCCTGCGTCTTGAAGCTGGTCCAGACGTTGTCCTTGTCGCGCCCGTTCTGCCACATCATGTCGGCAGGACTGAAGACGTCCTGACGGAACTGCGCCGTGATGCTGTGGCGTGGGAACTCATGGGGCGACTGTTCCTTGCGCAGGAAGGAATACTCGATTTCGCCCAAGCCGTACCAGTTCTTACTGCGGAAACCGTAGGCGCCATAGGCCTTGAAGAAGAGTTTGGGGAAGAGCTTGGCAGTGGTCTGGAAGCCCAGGCGCACACGCGGACCATCGATGAAGTTGTTGGAGTACATCGACATGATGGGGCCAAAGTCTATCTTGCTCTGGCCGGTGTAGCGCGAGGTCTCGAAATAGTTGTTGATGATGGCCCGCATCACATAGAGCACAAAACCGGCACCGCGCAGCTGCTGCAGGTTGTCCATCGTGTTCTGCAGCTGACGCTCGGCACGCGAGAGAGTGTCAACGCGGTGCTGCGCCCAGAAGGCGGGATCGTCGATCTTGGCTGTGCCCTCGCGCAGCTTGTCGCTCTTGGCAAAGGCCTCGTCGGGAATGGAGTCGGTGGAGATCTGGGTGTAGTTGGTGGCGCGATGCACGAAGGCGGCACGGTTGCCCTTGATGACGGCCAGCTCGGCAAAGAGGTCGTCGGTCTGCAAGACGCGCTGGCCGTTAGACAAGTCGGTGAAACGCTGTTCGATGGCCAGGTCGGTGATGTAGTTGACGCTGGAGCGCAACGGCAGCTTCAGCAGACCTTTATGCACGCGGTAGGTGCTGTCGTTCAGGATCCACAGACGACCGCTGAAACCGAAGTCCTGCGGGTTCTGCGGCACGAAGCTCAGCTGGATGCAGCTCTTGTCATCGACCACGACGGTGTCCTCGATGAAGAACTGGAAGAAAGAGATGGCCGCGCGCGAAGACAGCGGGCTGGTGAAACGACGCTCCAGGAACGGGATGACGTCGTCGTAGATGTTGACGTCGGTAAAGATGCTTTGCACCACGGTGTTGACCTCGTCACCGATGGGCAGCAGGTCGGTGACGCCCTCGCTGTTGGTGCCAAGAACGTAGTTGCGCTCCAGCTTAGGGTCGCGGCGCCAGAGGTGGTGCGTGGCGGTCTCCAGGTAGTGCAGCGGCAGGATATACTTGTCCGTCTGGGGGCAATACTCCACCTGCTGCTTGATCAGTGGGCGCTGCAGGAGCTTCATGGAGTCGGCCTTCTGCTGCGAGATGTTGTCGAAGCCAGTGGTGATGCGCTGGTATTTGTAGTAGCTGACGTAGTCGTTCTGCTCGAGTGAATGGTTTGCCTTCGCATCGATGACCTTGCGCATCAGCTCCACAGCGGGATTGCCCTTGCGCCGGTAGCGCTGCTTCTTGGGCTTCACCGTCACCTCCTTCAGGTCCCTCTCTACATAAATCGTTTTCTGGCTCCACGCCAGACATGGAACCAGAAACAACATCAGGTAGAGAAGGATTTTTCGCATCAGCAGGCTTTGAAGCTCATGTCGAGGCCCTTGACGCTGTGCGTGAGCGCGCCGACAGAGATGAAATCGACGCCGCACTCGGCATAGTCGCGCAGCGTGTCGAAGGTGATGCCGCCGCTGGACTCGGTCTCATAGCGGCCGGCGATGAGCTCGACAGCCTTCTTGGTGTCGGCAGGGGTGAAGTTGTCCAACATGATGCGATCTACGCCACCGATGGCGAGGACGCGATTGAGTTCGTCGAAGTTGCGGACTTCAATCTCAATCTTCAGGTCCTTGCCCTTGGCCTTGAGGTACTCGTGGCAGCGCGTGATGGCGTTCTCGATGCCACCGGCGAAATCCACGTGGTTGTCCTTGAGCAGGATCATATCGAAGAGGCCGATGCGGTGGTTCACGCCGCCGCCAATCTTCACGGCAGCCTTCTCGAGCATTCGCATTCCAGGCGTGGTCTTGCGGGTGTCGAGGACACGCGTCTTAGTGCCTTCGAGGCGCTTCACATATTTGTTGGTCATCGTGGCGATGCCGGACATGCGCTGCATGATGTTGAGCATCAGACGCTCGGTCTGCAGCAGGCTCTGCACACGCCCCGTGACGATCATGGCCACGTCGCCGGGCTTCACGTGGGCACCGTCCTGGATGAACACCTCCACCTGCATCTCGGGGTCGAAGCGGTGGAACACCTCCTTGGCCACCTCTACGCCGGCCAGGATGCCCTCTTCCTTGATGAGCAGCTTGCTCTTACCCATTGCGTCGGCAGGGATGCAGCACAACGTGGTGTGGTCGCCATCGCCAATATCCTCGGCAAAAGCGAGGTCGATGAGTCTATCGTTCAATTCTTCAACTGTAAGCATATATTATGAATTAAGAATTATGTCTTTATTCAAACCTCATCACCTGCGCCGGATGAATCCTGCTGACCAGATGGCTGGGGACGATGAGCACGAGGAGCGTGATGAGAAGCGTTGCTACGTTCAGGAGCAGAATCCACCACCAGGCGAGGTCGATGGGAACGGTATCGACGTAGTAGGTGGCGGGGTCGAGGTGCACGAGGTGGAACTGTTGCTGCAACAGCGACAGCCCAATGCCCAGGACATTACCCCAGAACAGCCCCTGCCCTATCAACATAGCCGCAAAATAGAGGAAGATGCGACGAACCTGACGGTCCGAGGCACCGAGGGATTTCATCACAGCAATGAAATTGGTCCGTTCCAAGATGATGATGAGCAGACCGGCCGTCATCGTGAACAGCGAGAGACCGACCATCAGAAGCAGGATGACATAGACATTGGTGTCGAGCAGCTTCAACCACGAGAACAAGCCGGGATAGAGCTCTGTGATGGCGTGGGTGCTGTAGGTGTTGTCATCCACGTCGGTGGTGCGGTTCATGACGGAGCGAACGGCCTCTGTACGAGCATCCAGCTGACTGAAGTCATCAATGATGAGCTCTGCTCCCGCACATTGGTCCGGGCGCCACTCGTTCAAGCGCTGAGTGGATGCGAGGTCGGTAAAGGCCAGAACATTATCGAACTCGCGCAGATGCGTCTCATAGACACCCGCGATGAGGAAACGGCGCGCCTTCACCTGCTCGGCGAAGAAATAGGCGAAGACCTTGTCGCCCGCATGAAGGCCCAGTTCCTTAGCCATTAAGGAGGAGATGAGGATCTCGTTGCTCACCTCTGTGGCGGAGAAGCGCGGCAGACGTCCTTCGAGCAGATGGGAAGCCAGGAACGTAGTGTCATACTCTTCGGCAGCACCGCGGAAGATGACGCCCTTGAAGGCAACGTCGGTCTTCAGCATCCCTGTCTTAGTGACGAAACGCTGCGCGTGGTGAACGCCCTGCATTGAGGACAGGCGCCGCAAGAGAGTGTCGTTGACCACGATGGGCTGAGCTTCGGAGGTGTAGAGGCTGCGGTAGTTGATGACCTCGATGTGGCCGCCAAAGCCGATGACCTTCTGACGAATCTCACGTTTGAAACCAATGATAATCCCCACAGACAAAATCATCACAGCTAAACCCACAGCAACGCCCCACATGGCAATCTTCACCGCAGGGCGCGACAACCGGCGGCCTTCCTCGCGGTGACCAAACAATCGACGGGCTATGGAATACTCAAAGGACAATATATCGATTATCGTTTAGCGTTTAACGTCCCTGGATACGCCTCGAGGGCTTTGCTGAGCACGAAGAGAGCGCGGGTGAGGTCTTCCTTCTTGAGGACATAAGCCAGACGCACCTCATTGCGTCCCAGCCCTGGTGTGGTGTAGAAGCCAGCGGCAGGAGCCATCATGACGGTCTCGCCTTCGTAGTTGAAGTCGCGCAGACACCAGGCACAGAAATCCTCAGCATCTTCGACCGGAAGTTTGGCAACGGTGTAGAAAGCGCCCATAGGAATGGGGCTGTAAACACCAGGGATGCGGTTCAGCCCGTCGATCAGGCATTTACGACGCTCCACATACTCGTCATAGACCTCGCGCGAATACTCCTCGCCCTCGTCCAATGACGCCTCGGCAGCAATCTGGCCGATGAGCGGCGGAGAGAGACGGGCCTGGCAGAACTTCATCACAGCCTTACGCACCTCCTCGTTCTTGGTGATGAGGGCACCTATGCGGATGCCACACTCGCTGTAACGCTTCGACACGGAGTCGATGAGCACCACATTCTGCTCGATGCCTTCAAGGTGACAAGCCGAGATATAAGGAGAGCCCGTGTAGATGAACTCGCGATAGACCTCGTCGGAGAAGAGGTAGAGGTCGTACTTCTTCACAAGGTCGCGAATCTGGTTCATCTCGCGACGGGTGTAGAGGTAGCCCGTCGGGTTGTTGGGATTACAAATAAGTATCGCACGCGTGCGCTCATTGATGAGCTCCTCGAACTTCTCGACCTTGGGAAGCGAGAAACCCTCCTCGATGGTCGTGGTGACAGTGCGGATGACAGCACCGGCCGAGATGGCGAAAGCCATATAGTTAGCATAGGCAGGTTCTGGCACAATGATCTCGTCGCCTGGATTCAGGCACGACAGGAAGGCAAAGAGTACTGCCTCGGAGCCGCCGCTGGTGATGATAATATCGTCGGGAGTGACATCGATCTTGTACTTGGCATAATAATCCACCAACTTCTCGCGATAGCTGAGATAGCCCTGCGACGGGGAATACTCGAGAATCTTACGGTCGATGTTGCGGATAGCATTGATTGCCGCCGGAGGCGTGGGAAGGTCGGGCTGACCAATGTTCAGGTGATAGACATGAACGCCACGCTGCTTAGCGGCATTAGCTAGGGGTGCCAGCTTGCGAATCGGAGAGGCTGGCATTTCGTAACCACGGACTGATATCTTTGGCATAAAACGGGGAGATTATCCTACTTTTTACAAAAAACTGTGCAAAGTTACTGTTTCTTGGCTGAAAGCCCAAGAAAGCAGGGCAAGAAAATGCATGTTAAGGATGATTTAAGCATTTTTTACGTTTCTTTTTGCAAAAAGGTTTGTTTCGCTCAAACTTTTTGACTTAATTTGCGCTATGATTGTTCAATTCAAAATCATTTACCTATGGAAGTAAGCAAGCTTTCAGGGCTGAAACGTGAAGATTTTCAGTCCACTATCCAAGGAAAGAAGACCGATTTGTTCACCCTCATCAACAAAGCGGGAAATGAGGTCTGCATCACCAATTACGGCGGCGCACTCGTAGCCATCATTGTTCCCGACAAGAACGGCAAGATCGCCAACGTTATTCAAGGTCACGACACCATCCAGGGCGTAGTCGAGAGTCCGGAACCGTTTCTCTCAACGCTGATTGGCCGCTACGGAAACCGCATCTGCAAGGGTAAGTTCTCCCTCGACGGCAAAGAGTACAGCCTCGCTATCAACAACGGTCCCAACCATCTGCACGGCGGTCCTACTGGCTACCATGCCCGTGTTTGGGATGCAGAGCAGACCGATGCACAAACGCTTTCTCTCCATTATCTTTCACCGGACGGAGAAGAAGGTTTCCCCGGCAATCTAGACATCACAGTCATCTACCACTGGTCCGATGATAACGAATTGGTGATCGACTACAAGGCCACAACGGACAAGAAGACCATCATCAACCTCACCAACCACGGTTTCTTCTCCATCTCGGGTATCGCCAACCCCACTCCTGACATCATGGACCTGCAGTGCCAGATCAATGCGGACTTCTTCATCCCCATCGATGACACCAGCATCCCAACAGGTGAGATCCGCAACGTGAAAGGTACTCCCTTCGACTTCATCACGATGCACGCGGTCGGCGACATGATCGATGCCGACGACGAGCAGACACGTAATGGTGCCGGCTACGACCACTGCTTCGTGCTCAACAAGCGCCAGCCCGGTGAACTCAGCTATGCAGCCAAGATCTACGAGCCCCATACGGGACGCACAATGGAGGTCTATACCACCGAACCCGGCGTGCAGGTTTATACCGACAACTGGGCAACGGGTTATCCCGGCCAGCACGGCGCCACCTTCCCCCGCCGCTCGTCCATCTGTTTCGAGGCACAGCACTTCCCTGACAGCCCCAACCGCCCCTTCTTCCCCGGCGTTGTTCTGACTCCAGGCGAAGAATATACGCAAACAACCATCTACAAGTTCGGCATTGAGAAATAACTTTAACGGAAATTCTTTAAATACTTACCAAATAACAATTTATGAGTAATCAACAAAAACAATGGGGCGCTATCATCGTGATGATTGCCCTCTTTGCCATGATTGCCTTTGTGACGAACCTTTGTTCGCCAATGGGTGTCATCGTGAAGAACCAATTCGGCACCACTAACTTCATGGCCATGATTGGCAACTACGGCAACTTCGGTGCCTATCTGCTCATGGGCTTCCCCTCGGGAATGATGATCCAGAAGTGGGGCTACAAGCGTACAGCGCTTATCGGCTTGCTCGTAGGTATCACGGGCATCCTCGTTCAGTGGCTCTCCGGTTGGGGAGGCATGGCCGTCTATCTCTGCGGTGCCCTGATCTCCGGATGCTGTATGTGTATCCTCAACACCGTTGTGAACCCGATGCTGAACATCCTCGGCGGCGGCGGTAACAAAGGTAACCAGCTCATCCAGACGGGTGGCGTGTTCAACAGCACAGCAGCTGTAGCGGTCTATATCATTATGGGTGCCCTCATCGGCGACGCCGCTAAGGCCAAGATTTCCGATGCCACACCTGCGCTGATGATTGCCCTCGCAATCTTCGTGATTGCCTTCATCGTCATCTTCTTCACCAAGATTGAAGAGCCTCAGCAGCCCGTGGAGAAAAAGGGCGGCGAGAAAGATCCTCACAGCGCATTCTCCTTCCGTCATTTCAACCTCGGTATCCTCGCCATCGGTCTCTACGGCGGCATTGAAATGGGTATCCCGGGCTTCATCCTCCAATATCTGACCGCAGCAGGCGACGCTGCCACTCCCGGTCTGGCAATGGATGCCGGATATGTCGGTACACTCGGTTCCATCTACTTCCTCTTCATGCTTATCGGTCGTTTCATCGGTGCCAGCGTGGGTGGTAAGGTCAGCACCAAGGCTATGATGACTTTCGTCAGCGGACTAGCTATCATCCTGTTGTTGCTGGGTATATATCTGCCGACCTCTACAGCCGTCAGCGTTCCCGGTATCGACTACACGAATATGGCTATCCTGTGGGGTGATGTGCCCGTGGGCATCTTCTGCTTCCTGCTCGTAGGCCTCTGCGCCAGCGTGATGTGGGGCGGCATCTTCAACCTCGCCACCGAGGGCCTCGGCAAATACACCGCTATTGCATCCGGTGCTTTCATGACAATGGTTGTTGGTTTCGCCATCATGGTTGCCATCCAGGGCCTCGTTGCAGACTGGACAGGCAGCTACCTCATCTCCTACTGGGTACCGCTGGGATGCGCTATCTACATCCTCTACTACGCCCTTATCGGTTCCAAGAATGTCAACACCGATATTCCTGTTGACTAATCGCTTGACTTTAAACATAAAACTATAAACTAAACAAAGACCCAACGCCCCTGTTTGGTCTTCCCCCTCGGGGGATAAGAGAGGGGCTCCTAAGACTATGAAATTGACAATTGAAGACGTTCGCAGCCGCTTCATCAAGCACTTCGATGGCAGCACAGGAAATGTTTACGCTGCTCCCGGCCGTATCAACCTCATCGGCGAGCACACCGACTACAACAACGGTTTCGTGTTCCCCGGCGCCGTGGAGCAGGGTATGATCGCTGAAATTAAGCCCAATGGCACCCGCAACGTGGATGCTTATAGTATCGACCTGAAGGATCGCGTACAGTTCTCTCTCGACGATCCCGCTGGTCCCAAGGCTACTTGGGCTCGCTACATCTTCGGTGTGTGCCGCGAGATGATGGCGCTGGGCGTTCCCGTGGAAGGTTTCAACACCGCTTTTGCCGGTGATGTGCCCCTCGGCGCTGGCATGAGCTCCTCCGCTGCTCTGGAGAGCTGCTTCGCATACGGTCTGAACGACCTCTTCGGCGAGAACAAGATTGATCGTCTGGAACTGGCTAAGGTTGGCCAGCGCACAGAGCACAAGTACATTGGCGTGAACTGCGGTATCATGGACCAGGCAATCTCTTGCCTCGGTAAGGCCGGTCACCTGATGCGAATGGACTGCCGCAGCGGCGAAGTGGCTTACTTCCCCTGGAACCCGAAGGGCTACAAGCTCGTGCTGGTGAACAGCAACGTGAAGCACGCCCTCGTAGGCTCTCCCTACAACGACCGCCGTCTCTCCTGTGAGCGCGCTGCCGCTGCCATCCATGAGCTCCATCCCGAAGTGGAGAGCCTGCGCGATGCCAGCTACGAACAGCTCGACGAAGTGAAGGCCAAGATCAGCGAGGAGGACTACAAGCGTGCACGCTACGTCATCGGCGAGCGTGAGCGCGTGCTGGCTGTCTGCGACGCTCTGGAGAAGGGCGACTACGAGACCGTCGGTAAGATGATGTACGAGACACACTACGGCCTGAGCAAGGAGTACGAGGTCAGCTGCGAAGAGCTCGACTTCCTCAACGACATCGCCAAGGAGCAGGGCGTGACAGGTTCACGCATTATGGGTGGCGGCTTCGGCGGCTGCACCATCAACCTCGTTGACGAGCACTACTACGACAGCTTCGTGAAGGCTGCGAAGGAGCAGTTCAAGGCCAAGTTCGGCAAGGAGCCCGTCATCATCGACGTTGTCATCGGCGATGGAGCACGCAAGCTCTGCTAAAGACTGAAAAACACACGTCTGTTTTCAAGGAGTCCTGAGGTTTCAGGACTCCTTTTTTTATGCTGAAGGACCAATAGGAGCGTATTTTTGCAAAAAAAACAAGATAAAACGAAAAAAAAGTGTGGAAATAACACTACTTATATAAATAATCACTATCTTTGGAGCGATTTAGGGACTTTTGCACCCTATCCATTACACCAAAAAGATAATTCATTCAACATTTATAAACTAACAACACTCACATTTATGAAAAAATTTGTGAAAGGTTTTGTATCAGCTGCCGCAGCTATTGCTCTTGTGGCAGCCTGCACAGAGCAGAAGCCCGCAACACCCGAACTCACGGCCAGCGGACTCAATCCTGAACAGTTTGTTGACACCATCGGCGGCAAGGCCACAGCTCTCTACACGCTGAAGAATGCCAATGGCATGGAGGTCTGCATCACCAACTTCGGCGGACGCGTAGTCAGTTTGATGGTTCCCGATCGCGATGGTAACATGAAGGACGTGGTTCTTGGCTATGATAATGTCGCTCAATATGCCGACTCCGAGAACTCACCCAGCGACTACGGTGCCAGCATCGGTCGCTATGCCAACCGCATCGCAAAGCACTCCTTCACCATCGGCGAGGAGACCTACGAGCTCGTTCCCAACGACGGCGAAAACTGCCTGCACGGCGGCCCCACCGGTTGGCAGTACCAGGTCTATGATGCAGAGCAGGTGGACGACCAAACACTGAAGCTGACCATCGTCAGCCCCGACGGCGACAATGGTTTCCCCGGCGAAGTGACCGCCGTCACCACATACACGCTGACCGATGACAACACTCTTGACATCACATGGGAAGCAACAACCACCAAGGAGACCGTTATCAACCAGACCAACCACTGCTACTTCAACCTCAATGGTGATCCTTCGCGCGTCGGCACCAATATGGTTCTCTACGTGAACGCCGACAGCTTCACGCCCTCTGACCTCATCTATATCCCCACGGGTGAGATTGCTCCTGTCGAAGGAACGCCCTTCGATTTCCGCGAACCTCGTGCGCTGGACGAAGTCGTCAACGACACTACTTTCGAACAAATCAAGAACGCTGGTGGCATCGACCACAACTTCTGCCTCAACACTTATGATATGGACACATACCGTGGCGATGACACTCAGGTGGCAGCTAGCCTCTACAGCCCTGAGACAGGCATCTTCCTTGAGGTGTTCACCAACGAGCCCGGCATACAAGTTTATACCGGCAACTTCCAGGGCGTAGGCCGCGATGCAGACATTCTGCGCAAGCATGGCATCAAGTATCCGAAGCACGTCAGCGTGTGTCTCGAAAGCCAGAAATATCCCGACAGCCCCAACCGCGCTGGCGAGAACTGGCCTTCTGCCAACCTAAAGCCCGGCGACACCTACTATAGCCACTGCGCTTACAAGTTCAGCGTGAAATAGACAGAAACTGATTATTGAAATAACATTATAAACATTAAACTTTAAACACATCATGGATTGGAGTTCACATGAATTCATTTGGCTGGACTGGGCGATTCTCGCCGTCGGCCTCTTAGGCGTTGTGGCAGCCGTGTGGTATGCCATCTGGAAAGACAAGAAAGCGCAGCAGGGCGAAGACTCTAGCGCTTACCTCTTCGGTAAGGGCGAGCCCTGGTACGTAATTGGTATGGCTATCTTTGCTGCCAACATCGGTTCAGAGCACCTCGTAGGTCTCGCAGGAACAGGCGCTAAGGACGGCGTAGGTATGGCTCACTGGGAGATGCAGGGCTGGATGATCCTCATCCTCGGCTGGCTCTTCGTACCATTCTATCAGCTGTTGATCAATAAAATGGGCAAAATCATTACGATGCCCGACTTCCTGAAGTTCCGCTACACACAGCGCACAGGCTCATGGCTCAGCATCATTACCCTCGTGGCTTATGTACTGACGAAGGTCTCCGTGACCGCTTTCACGGGTGGTATCTTCTTCGAGTACCTGCTTGGGCTGAACTTCTGGGTTGGCGCCATCGGTCTGATTGCCGTCACCGCCGTCTTCACCGTCTTCGGCGGTATGAAAGGTGTGATGACACTCTCCTCCATCCAGACACCTATCCTCATCATCGGTTCCTTCCTCGTCCTCTTCCTGGGCCTTGCCACCCTTGGCGGCGGCAGCATCGCTGAAGGATGGAGCACGATGATGGACACAGCCCGTGCTATGCACGACGGTTACGGCATCAACCACATGTTCCACACCGATCCAGGCGATCCGATGTATGCTGAATATCCCGGCTACGTGGTGTTCCTCGGTGCCTGCATCATCGGTTTCTGGTACTGGTGCACCGACCAGCACATCGTGCAACGTGTACTCGGTCAGGTTCCTGGTGAGGACAACGCCGCTGTGATGGCTCGCGCTCGTCGTGGCACCATCGCCGCCGGTTTCTTCAAGATTCTCCCCTGCTTCATGTTCCTTATCCCCGGCATGATTGCTGCTGCACTGGCACAGCGTGGCGTAGGTGGATTCGCGATGGATGACACCGATGCTGCCTTCGCCCTCATGGTGAAACACATCCTTCCAGCTGGTATCAAGGGTATCGTGACTATCGGCTTCGTCTGCGCCCTTGTGGCTTCTCTCGCAGCATTCTTCAACAGTTGCGCTACGCTGTTCACAGAAGACTTCTGGAAACCAATGCATCCCAACAAGAGCGAGGCACACTATGTCTTAGTAGGTCGTACCGCAACCGTCGTTGTTGTGCTGCTGGGTCTGCTTTGGATGCCCGTGATGATGAGCCTCGGCTCGCTCTACAGCTACCTGCAGGGTATTCAGTCGCTGCTGGCTCCCGCTATGGTAGCTGTGTTCACCCTCGGTATCTTCTCCAAGAAGATTACGCCGAAGGCTGGCGAATGGGGTCTCATCGGCGGCTTCTGCGTAGGTATGCTCCGCCTGGTTACCAACGTCATCACCGACACTGGTAAGGCTACTATGGAGGGCGCTTTCTGGGAGAACACCACATGGTTCTGGCAGACCAACTGGCTCGTCTTCGAGTGCTGGCTGCTCGTATTCATCATCGCCCTGATGGTTTGCGTCAGCTTCTTCACACCTGCTCCCACACAGGCTCAGGTTGATGCCATCACATTCAGCGCAGACTTCAAGAAGAGCATCCGCGAAAGCTGGGGTATCTGGGATATCCTCGGAACCCTCGTTGTTGTGGGCCTCTGCGCTTGCTTCTACTGGTATTTCTGGTAATAAAACAATATGACATCGAAATTCTATCAACAATATCCCAAATTCCACGTAGCTGTCGATTGTATCATCTTCGGCTTTCAAGCGGGGAAACTTAAGCTACTGTTGCAGAAGCGACCATTCGAACCCCGACAGGGCGAATGGTCGCTCATGGGAGGCTTCGTGAATCGCGATGAAGATATTGAAGATGCTGCGCAGCGCGTTTTGCACGAGCTCACGGGTCTCCACGGCCTGTATATGCGACAAGTGGGAGCTTTCGGATCCGTCAACCGCGACTCTGGTAGCCGCGTAATATCTATTGCCTATTTTGCGCTTGTAGATATTGAGAAGGTGAATAAGGATCTCACTTATCAGAATTCTGCTTATTGGGAAGATGTCACTCATCTGCCTGTTCTTCTCTTTGACCACATGGAAATGGTGCGTTGTGCTTTGCAGCGCCTTCGTACGTTGATACCGTCACGTCCTGTCGGTTTCCATCTCTTGCCTCATCTGTTTACGCTAACTCAACTCCAGCAGCTCTACGAGGCCATCTTAGGCGAAAGCATTGATAAACGCAACTTCCGCAAGCGCGTCAACGAAATGCCATTTATCGAGAAAACGGATGAAATAGACAGAGTCAATTCCAAGCGTGGAGCAACCCTCTATCGCTTCAATGAACGGGCCTATCAAGAGGCTCAGTTCTTTAAACTCTAAACTTTTGACTAAACACAATTCTAATAACCACATACTATGTTAGAAGAACTCAAACAGAAAGTTTTCAAGGCCAACCTCGACTTGGTCAAGCAAGGCTTAGTAATCTTCACCTGGGGAAATGTCTCCGGCATTGACCGCGAGAAGGGACTCGTCGTCATCAAGCCCTCCGGCGTCAGTTACGACGACATGAAAGCCTCTGACATGGTGGTCGTGGATCTCGAGACAGGCAAGGTCGTCGAGGGCGACCTCAACCCCTCCAGCGACACGCCCACACACCTTGTATTATATAAGGCCTTCCCCAACATCCAGGGCGTGGTCCACACTCACTCCACCTACGCCACCGCTTTCGCCCAAGCAGGCCGCGACATCCCCAACATCGGCACTACCCACGCCGACTACTTCTACAAGGATATCCCCTGTACGCGCGATATGACGAAGGAAGAGGTTGAGGGGCAGTACGAACTGGAGACGGGCAACGTCATCGTTGATGAGATCCTGAACATCCGCAAGATCAATCCCGACCACACGCCCGCAGTGCTGGTTAAGAACCACGGTCCCTTCTCCTGGGGCACCTCTCCCGACAACGCCGTCTATAACGCCAAGGTCATGGAGCAGTGCGCCAAGATGGCCTTCGTGGCCTTCAGCGTGAATCCCGACCTGACCATGAATCCCCTGCTCGTGGAGAAGCACTACAACCGCAAGCACGGTCCCAATGCCTACTACGGCCAGAAAGGACAAAAACATTAAACCCAGCGAAAGATGATGGCAAAAGTGAACTGGGACGAATTCGTTTTATTGCTGACAGACCGATCAAGCAAGGAATCCGAGGTAACAGGTGAACAGCTGGGCGGTGAATATCAATTCACATCCCTTCCGCTTTCACAGTACAAGCCTGGCGATTGGATCCAATGGACCCGACTGAGCGACTACGGCGAAAATCACTGTACAGTATATTGCGAGGAAGTCAGCGACGAAATGATAAAGTTGAAGGTTTACAACCGATCCGACCAGAGCAGCCATAAATGCCCTCATTACCCCGAGTTCCGTCAAGACGGCGACGAATGGTCGAGTGGCTGGTACGAATGGGGCTATTGGAGCTATTGCCATAAGATCCGTTTGGTGAAAAAAGGAAATTTACAATCTCATTAAGAACCCAAGACCCATTGCCCCCAATGGTCTTCCCCTTCGGGGGATAAGAGGGGGGCCACTAACAAATGTTCGAAAACTATGAAATCTGGTGGGTGACTGGTGCACAGTTGCTCTATGGAGGTGACGCAGTCATCGCTGTTGACGCTCACTCAAAGGAAATGGTTGCAGGCCTGAACGGTGGCGGCAACATCCCCGTAAAGGTTGTCTATAAGGGCACCGCCAACAGCTCCAAGGAAGTAGAGCAGGTGATGCTCGCTGCCAACAACGACGAGAAGTGTATCGGTATCATCACCTGGATGCACACCTTCTCGCCCGCTAAGATGTGGATCAAGGGTCTGCAGCAGCTGCAGAAGCCCCTCCTCCACTTCCACACACAGTACAATGCCGAGATTCCCTGGGCCGAAATCGACATGGACTTCATGAACCTCAACCAGAGCGCTCACGGCGACATCGAGTTCGGACACATCTGCACTCGTATGCGCGTGGCCCGCAAGGTCGTCTGCGGCTACTGGAAGGAAGCCGACGTGCAGAAGAAGATTGCCGTATGGGCTCGCGTAGCTGCCGGTGTCGCCGATGCTCACAACGTACGCTGCCTCATGTTCGGTATGAACATGAACAACGTTGCCGTCACCGATGGCGACCGCGTAGAGTTCGAGCAGCGTCTGGGCTACCACGTGGACTACTACCCCGTCAGCTGCCTCATGGACTACTTCAAGAAGGTCACCGACGCAGAGGCCGATGCCCTCGTTGAGGAGTACAAGAAGCTCTACACCATCAAGATCGACGAAAGCGGCGAGAAGGTCTATTGGGAGAAGGTTCACAACGCTGCCAAGGCTGAGATTGCGCTCCGCCGCGTGCTGAAGGATGAGGGTGCTACCGCCTTCACTACCAACTTTGACGACCTCGGTGATGCCGACATCGACGATCCCAACTTCTGCGGCTTCGACCAGATTCCTGGTCTCGCCAGCCAGCGTCTGATGGAAGAAGGCTACGGCTTCGGTGCCGAGGGCGACTGGAAGACCGCTTGCCTCTATCGCACCCTCTGGGTCATCCAGCAGGGTATGCCCACCGGCTGCTCCTTCCTTGAGGACTACACCCTCAACTTCGCCGGCAACCGCAGCTCCTGCCTGCAGAGCCACATGCTCGAAGTTTGCCCGCTCATCGCCACCGACAAGCCCAAGCTCGAAGTACACTTCCTCGGCATCGGTATCCGCAAGCAGCAGACCGCTCGCCTCGTTTTCACCTCCAAGACCGGCTATGGCATCAAGGCCACCGTCGTGGACCTCGGTAACCGCTTCCGTCTCATCTCTCAGGAGGTTGAGTGCATCGAGCCCAAGCCCATGCCCAACCTGCCCGTGGCCAGCGCCCTGTGGATTCCTCAGCCCACCTTCGAGATCGGTGCAGCAGCATGGATCCTCGCCGGCGGCACCCACCACAGCGCCTTCTCCTATGACATCAACGAAGAGTACTGGGAAGACTTCGCTGAGATGTTGGGCATCGAGTACGTCAAGATCAACAAGCAGACCAACATCGCTGACTTCAAGCAGACCCTCCGCAACAACGAGGTTTACTTCATGCTGAACAAGGCACTGAAGTAACGGAACAGCAAGCACAACCCTAAAAAAGCGCCCGCAAGTCCCCATCAAAGGCTTGCGGGCGTTTCTTTTGTTTCCTCCCCCCAATATTTTTGGACATTTCTTTGCGCGTAAATAAATAAGTTGTATATTTGCAACGTAGTCAGTGAAATACGAAATTTAACCAATAAATAAATGAGCAAATGAGAAAACTATTCTTTCTTATGGTAATGTGCCTCGCGGCACCAACGATGCAAGCACAGACAACGCCCCAATATGTGGACCTTGGTTTGCCCAGCGGCATTCTGTGGAAAACCACGAACGAGAAGGGTTATCATGATTGGGAAAGTGCGAAGAAACAGTTCGGTGACAAACTACCCACAGAAGAGCAGTGGGAGGAATTGAAGGAAAGCTGCAAATGGACCTGGACAGGCAAGGGCTACAGGGTGACGGGCAAAAACGGAAAGTCTATCTTTTTGCCAGCAGCGGGCAATACTAAAATCTCTTTTGGCCCCCCCTTTGGCGAATATTGGTCATCCGATGAATCCGATGAAATTTTAGTTGCGCGTAGCCTGTATTTCGATTCGAGTGACGTGGAAATGGATGATAAATTATATATCGACAGTCTGTCCGTCCGTTTCGTATTGGCGTATGTGGACTTAGGACTGCCAAGCGGTACGAAGTGGAAAACAATAAACGAGGAGGATGGTTCCCATATAATAAAGGAGTATGGTAGATTCTTTGACTACGACTCTGCAGTCAATAAGTTCGGTGATAAACTACCCACAGAAGATCAGTGGGAAGAGCTGAAGAAATACTGCACATGGACTTGGACAGGTAAAGGCTATAAGGTGACAGGCAGAAATGGAAAGTCTATTATTCTGCCCACTACGGGCTACCGCTTTTGCGATGGGCGCGTACCCCACGACGATTCCGTCGGCTACTATTGGTCGTCCACACCATATAGTTCGAGGAAAGCGCGGCACCTCTACTTCGATTTTCACATTGTGAACATGTGTACGGATTACAACTGCGGCGGTCAAAATGTCCGCCTCGTTCAAGGAAAATGATTACGTCCGCGGGGAATTTATAAATAAGGAATTTGCTTAGCAGTTGCGCCCGACACGGATTGAGGGTTTATAAAAATATGAAGAGTGATAACGAAAAGCTGAAGGACCTTTCCGATTTGGCTGGCAAGATGAAAGATGAATTCGTGGAAAAGGCAGAACAGGGTGACGAACGAGCCCTGAGTCGTGCTGGTGAGATGTCGATGCTTCAGGCCTGGGCTGAAAAGGTGAGGAAATGTAAACATGATTACGAGTGGAAGGATGGCAGGCGCGTCTGCACGAAATGCGGTCTTGAAGACCCCGACTCCCTGTCGATAGAAGAAAAATGGGCCGAGGCCTGGTTGTAAAAGCAAGTACGAAGAGTACTGGGAGGACTTCGCTGAGATCTGCGGCATCGAGTATGTCAAGATCAACAAGCAGACCAACATCGCTGACTTCAAGCAGACCCTCCGCAACAACGAGGTCTATTTCATGCTGAACAAGGCCCTGAAATAAGCTGCTACCTTTACACAAGAAAAAGAGGATGTGTTGATGACACATCCTCTTTTCTTTTTTCTAAGTCAACACTATCTTCTCTATGACCTGCGCGCCTATGTGCTCATTTAGGCGACGCACCAATAGAGAGCGAGCCATCATCAGTTCTGAGCGGATTACGGACGAGGTGAGTCGGACGAAAAGGACACGATTACGTATCTGGAGAGCAGCGGTATGCCTGGATATGCCGGGCCCCATCACCTCTGGCCACGCTTCTATGAGCCGGTACTCGTTGTAAGGCGTCTCAAGGCCTTCTTCGCGCAAGAACTGGCGGACAATGAGGCCTACAGCTTCGGCTTTCTGCTTTCTCATTCCTCTACCCTCCCCTTGCTAACATGAAACAAACGATAGTCGCTATCCATCTGTGCTAGGATCTGGTCGAGATGGTCGCGGTTAGTGTCGGTGATGAATATCTGACCAAAGCTGTCACCCGAAACGAGACGCACTATCTGCTCTACACGACTGGCGTCGAGTTTGTCGAAGATGTCGTCCAAGAGCAAAAGCGGTGTTGTCTGGCTGCCTGTGCGTTTGAGGAAATCGAACTGCGCCAGCTTCAGAGCAATTAGGTAAGTTTTGTTCTGCCCTTGCGAGCCTTCGCGTTTAATAGGAAAGCCTCCGAGTGTCATCTCCAGTTCGTCCTTGTGGATGCCGTGCAGTGAGTAGCCCATCACAAGATCTTTGGAACGATCGCGCTGAATAACTTCTAGGAGCGGACCGCGCTGAGCATGAGAGACATACTGCAGGGCCACCTGCTCTTTCTCTTGGCTGACGTGGGCATAGATCTGTTGGAATATGGGCGTGAACGCCTCAACATAGCGGGAGCGGGCCTCATAGACCTGCTGGCCGTACCGCGCCATCTCCTCTTCCCACAACGAGAGCAGTTCTGGGTCTGGTCCCGGGTCCTCGATCTTCAACAAGGCGTTGCGTTGCTGCAGCGCTTTGTTGTAGTTCATGAGGGCTTCAAGATATCGACGGTCGGTCTGCGAGATGACCACATCCATGAAACGGCGGCGCTCCTCGCTGCCTCCGCTGATGAGGAGGCTGTCTAGGGGCGACACCATTACCAACGGTAGCAGACCTATGTGCTCGGCCAGCCGCTTATAGGGCTTCTTGTTACGCTTGAGCTGTTTCTTCACGCCACGCTTCATCCCCATATAGATATCCTCGGGAGTACCGTCCTCGTGCGAATATTGCCCCTGCAACACCACGAAATCTGAATCATGTTGAATGCATACATTATCCGCAGCGCCTGTCGAGCTCTTACAGAGTGACAGGAAATAGATAGCGTCCAACAGGTTCGTCTTGCCCTCGCCATTCTGTCCGATGAAGCAATTCATCTTTGGCGAGAAGGTGAGATCAGCCTGTGAAATGTTCTTGTAATGCAGTATAGAGAGCTGATGAAGAACCATGATTCTAAACAATTTGACGCTAAAACGATGCAAAGGTAGTTAAATAATGGCGTAAAAAGAGAAATAATACCCCAAAAAGTTGAGCATCCAAAAGATTTTAACTACTTTTGCGGCGCTTTTTACAGGCGTAGCGCCTGCGCGATACAGAAATATCAATAAAAACAGATAAGAAAAATGGCTAAGAATCAACAAAAGAACGCGGCTCCCGAGAATATCGAAGCCGTAACAAAGACTGAAGCATTCATCGACAAGTACAAGAAGCACATCGTGTATGGCATCTGCGCCGTCATCATCATCGCCGCTGCCATCATCGCTTATGTACAGTTCGTTAGCAAACCCCGTGCACAGAAGGCCAACGAGGCTCTGTTCCGCTGCGAGTCCTATTTTCAGGCTGACAACTACGACAAAGCCCTCAACGGCGACGGACAGGGATGCATCGGTCTGTTGAAGATTATCGACGACTATGGTTGCACAGACGCTGCCAACCTGGCCAAGCTCTATGCCGGCGTGTGCTACGCCCAGACAGAGAAGTGGCAGGAGGCTGCTGACATGCTCGAGGACTACGACCTCCAGGACGACGCCATCATTTCACCCGCAGCCCTAGGCGCTCTCGGCAATGTCTATGCCAACCTTGGGCAGAACGACAAAGCCATCAAGACACTGCTGAAGGCTGCCAAGCAGGCTGACAGCGATGCCCTCACGCCCATTTTCCTGCTACAGGCCGGAGAACTTTATGAAGCTGAAGGTCAGGCTGAAAAAGCCCTTCCCCTCTACCAACAGATTAAGAAGGAGTATGTGAACTCCATGGCTTATCAGGACATTGATAAGTACATCGAACGCGTCAGCAAGTAAGCAATACTGCCCCAGAGTTTATGGCTACCGCTTTCCACCATCTATCGGACTACGACCCCTCGACCATTCCTTCCACTAAAGGGATGCGCTTCGGAATCGTAGTGGCTGACTGGAACGAGCGCTACACCTATGCAATGGCTGAAGCAGCCATTGACACACTCCAGACACACGGCGTCGCCAAGGACGACATCGAGGTGAAGCACGTGCCCGGCAGTTTCGAACTGATTTATGGTGCTGCGTGGATGAGACGAAATATGAACGTCGATGCTATCATCGCCATCGGCTGCGTCATTCGCGGCGACACTCCCCACTTCGATTACATCTGTCAAGGTACAACGCAAGGGCTGGCCGAGATGAACCGGGAAGGAACAACGCCCGTCATCTACGGACTCCTCACCTGCAACACGCCCGAACAGGCTGAAGCACGAACAGGCGGGGTACTGGGGAACAAAGGGACAGAATGTGCCGTCACAGCAATTAAAATGGTCGCTTACGGAAAGTAAAACAATAAAGCCTCCTCCCCCGCGGGGAGGAGGCTTTTTTTTATTTATGGCAAAAGAGAAGCAGAAAACCATCAATATCAAAAACCGGAAGGCGGAGTTTGATTACTATTTGATGGAGAAATACACCGCAGGACTGGTGTTGACAGGCACGGAAATCAAAAGCATCCGCCTGGGCAAAGCCAGTCTTGTGGATGCTTATTGCACCATCCTTGGCGGCGAAATGTGGGTAAAAAACATGAACATCGCTCAGTACTTCTACGGCACCTATAACAACCACGCGGCACGACGCGACCGAAAACTGCTGCTGAACCGCCGCGAAATACACCGCCTACAGAACGCCACCAAAAGCCCCGGCTTCACCATCATCCCAACCCTGCTTTTCATTGACGAGAATGGGCGCGCAAAACTCGACATCTATCTGGCCCGAGGCAAACACGCCTACGACAAGCGCGAGACCCTCAAGGAAAAAGAAGATCGTCGCGACATCGACCGCCAATTCAAGCACAACTATTAGCGTGCCGAAAGTTTTGCTATCGAGTCTCCCTCCCATGACAGCACAACACTCCCTCTCCCCTCTTCGCAAAGCACTCGCCCAGCAACGCCCTCTTATTCTTGATGGCGCTATGGGCACAATGATTCAGTCCTACGGCCTGAATGAGGCTGACTATCGCGGCACAGGCGAAGGCTGTGCACAGTCATTTGCGGACTTGCCCGGACAGCAGGCAGGCAACAACGACCTGTTGTGCCTCACACGTCCAGACGTCATCGCCGATATCCATCGCCGCTATATCGCAGCCGGCGCAGACATTATCACGACCAATACCTTCAACGCCCAATGCATCTCACTCGCCGACTACCACTGCGAGCACCTCGTGCACGACATCAACCTTGCCGCCGTGCACATCGCTCGCGAAAGTTGCGCGGCTGCTACTGGGGTGGAGCCTTTCGTTGTCGGTTCTGTGGGTCCCACAAACAAATCGCTGTCGATGAGTCCAGATATCAACGACCCTGCACTGCGCGCCATTACCTTCGACACGCTAGTCGCAGCCTACGTGGAACAGATGACAGCCCTGCTTGCAGGCGGCGTTGATGCTTTCCTCATCGAGACGGTCTTCGACACGCTCAATGCCAAGGCTGCCCTCTACGCGGCTGATGAAGCCATGAAGGCGGTGGGACGATCAGTCCCAATCATGCTCAGTGCCACCGTCAGCGATCGTGCCGGACGTCTGCTCAGCGGACAAACACTCGAAGCATTCTTCATCTCGGTCAGTCACGCGCCACTGCTGAGCATCGGTCTCAATTGCTCGTTTGGCGCTGAAGAAATGCAGCCACACCTACGCGAGCTGCGCACAATTATCAACCGACACAACGCACACGCACGCGAACCTATTTATATTAGCGCCTACCCAAATGCCGGACTCCCTAACCAACTTGGGCAATACGACGAGACGCCCGAACTGATGGCCGCCCACGTCCGCCCCTTCCTAGAGGAGGGATTAGTGGACATCCTTGGCGGTTGTTGCGGTACGACAGATGAACATATTAGAGCTATCAAGAACGTTGGGCTATCACAATGTGAACATTCGCATTGTGATACTCCAACGTTCTTCTCGCTCGCAGGTCTCGAACCTCTCCACCTTACCCCCGAGGTGGCATTCATCAATGTGGGCGAGCGATGCAATGTGGCCGGAAGCCGTAAGTTCTTGCGCCTGATCAAGGAGAAAAACTATGAGGAAGCAGTGGAGATTGCCCGCAAGCAGGTGGAGGACGGAGCACTCGTGCTAGACATTAACCTTGACGACGGGCTGCTGGACACGTACGCCGAGATGTGCCACTTCCTCAACCTCCTCGCAGCCGAACCCGACATCTGCCGCGTGCCGTTCATGATTGACTCATCGCGTTGGGACGTCATCCGCGCCGCCCTCGGCTGCATTCAGGGCAAGTGCATTGTAAACAGCATCTCACTGAAAGAAGGTGAAGCGATGTTCCTTGAACACGCCCGCGAGATTCGTCGTATGGGAGCTGCTGTCATCGTGATGGCCTTTGACGAGGAAGGGCAGGCAACCACCTTCGAACGTCGCATCGCCGTCTGCGAGCGCGCTTACCACCTACTCACCGAGCAAGCCGATTTCCCACCAGAGGATATCATCTTCGACCCCAACGTGCTAGCCATCGCTACGGGAATGCCTGAGCACGACCGCTATGCCTTCGACTTCATCCGCGCCACCGAATGGATCAAGCAGCACCTACCGGGTGCCCACGTCAGCGGCGGCATCAGCAACCTCAGCTTCTCATTCCGTGGCAACAACTACATCCGCGAGGCGATGCACGCCGTGTTCCTCTACCACGCCCGCAAGGCAGGAATGGATCTCGCGATTCTGAATCCCGCCACCGCCATCACTTACGCTGACATTCCAACCGAACAACTCGAAGTGCTCGAGGATGCAATTCTTGCGAGAAGAGAAGATGCGTGTGAGCGATTAGTGGAAGACCCACCCCTAGCCCCTCCCGTAAGTGAGGGAGAGGCTGGCGCGCAGCTATCGAGCGATAGCGAGGCTCTCCCCCTCACGGGGGTGCGTGGAGAGAGTCTGCCGGGGGCCACTGTTAGTGGGTCTTCTGCTACACGTCTCATCTCCGCCCTGCGCCGCGGCGACACTTCCACCCTGGAAGCTGACCTGGCAGAGGCGCTCAAGGAATATCCGTCGCCAGTAGCCATCATCGAAGGTCCGCTGATGCAGGGGATGAACCTTGTCGGACAACTCTTTGGCGAGGGTAAGATGTTCCTGCCGCAGGTGGTGAAGACCGCCCGAACCATGAAGCGCGCCGTGGAGATTCTGCAACCCGCCATCAAGGCCACAACCCTCCACGACGGAAGCCTTCCGGGTGCGGCTCTTCCCAAAATTCTCGTCGCCACGGTCAAAGGCGATGTCCACGACATCGGGAAGAACATTGTGGCAACGGTGATGGCCTGCAACGGCTATGAGGTCATTGATCTGGGCGTAATGGTTCCGGCTGAGACGATAGTAGCCAAGGCGCTGGAGCTAAAACCCGACGTGATTGGACTCTCCGGTTTGATTACACCGTCGTTAGAAGAGATGGTTCATACCGTGCATCTGCTGGATCAAGCCGGCATACGTGTGCCAGTGATGATTGGCGGCGCCACAACCAGCGCGCTGCACACGGCCCTTAAGATAGCACCCGTCTATCACGGCCCAGTGCTCCACGTCTGCGATGCCTCGCAGAATGCCCCCCTCGCCGCACCGTTCCTCAATCCCGACACGCAAGCCGAAGCACAGGAAGCGTTGGCCAAAGAACAAGCAGCCCTACGCGCACAAGCCGACATTACCAACACCTCCACCCTCACCTCTTTCGAAGAGGCTCGCCAACAGAAACCTAAGTACTTCTAGAGAATGTTACCTAAGATTACCGAATCCCAACTGAAATCCGCTGCCGCTGAAGGCATGGATGCCTTCTTCGCACTCATCACCGACACTTTGTTCAATGCCATTGGCGGTGAACTGACAGCCGATACAATGCAACAACTCAACAGCGAGCAAATCACGCTCTTGGGCTATCGCCTGCTACGCGACGAAGTGATGGATGGCGGTTTCATCCAGTTGATTCACAACGGGCTCGGCCCCTTCATCTTCATGAATCCCTTCGCCAAAGCCATCCGTCTGTGGGGCGAGGACATTGAGACGGAAGGCACAAGCGTGCTACACGATTTCTCGAAGCTTATCTACAAAGGACGTAAGCTTTTTGAACAATATGGCGAAGAACTCACACGCTCCTACACCGACGACGAATTCATGGCGTTGTTCGAGCAATACCCTGCATTCGATGATTTAGACGATGCCTTCATCGAAGCAGAAGAGGACATCACCACGCTCATCGCATACTACATCGACAAGCACCTCGGTAACTTCGCTGAGATTGTTTAGTTGTTCGCCTTATCCAGCACTTCATACACTGAATGCAGGCTCTTGTATTCAGGAACGATGACCTTCATTTGTCGCACAGTGGCCATATTGTCATACTCCCTGCTGATGCGAACCAGTTCATCAACGTCCTTGCGAACCTCGGCATAGTCATACTCACGCACCTGTGCAATTTTAATCTTCTTATTGAAGGTCGGGAGCGTAATCTCTGCATCGTTCAGGACTTCCTCGTATAACTTCTCACCATCGCGCAAACCGGTGAACTGAATATCCACATTCGTAGCACCGCTCAAACGAATCATGCGACGTGCCAGCTCGGCGATCTTCACAGGCTGACCCATGTCGAAGACATAGATCTCACCGCCCTTTCCCATCGTGCTGGCTTCCAGCACCAGCTTACAAGCCTCGGGGATGAGCATGAAGTAGCGGATGATATCGGGATGTGTAACTGTTACGGGACCACCTTTCTTGATCTGCTCACGGAAGAGTGGAATGACCGAACCGTTGGAACCCAAGACATTGCCAAAGCGCGTTGTCACGAACTGCGTAACGCCCTTGACCGTTCCATTCACGATAGAAGCATTCAGCGACTGACAGTAAATCTCACAGATACGTTTGGAACAACCCATTACATTCGTGGGGTTCACAGCCTTATCCGTAGAAACCATGACGAACTTCTTCGCGCCGTATTTCACAGAGAGGTCTGCAATCACACGTGTTCCAAGAATATTATTGAGCACAGCCTCGCTGGGATTGTCCTCCATCATCGGCACATGCTTGTAGGCAGCGGCGTGCATCACATAGTCGGGTTGATAGGTCTTGAAGATGTTCTCCATTCGTTCTGCATTCGTAATGCTGGTAACGATGGTAACCGCCTCCACTTCGGGGAACTCGCGCTTCAGCATCAGCCGGATGTCGTGCTGTGGTGTCTCGGCAGAGTCAACCAAAATCATACGTTCGGGACCTATCTTGGCAATCTGACGAACCATCTCGGAACCAATGCTACCGGCGGAACCCGTGATGAGAATCTTGCGTTCGCTGAGAAGACGTGCTACAGCATCCATATCCACCTCAATCTCGTTGCGCGGCAACAAGTCCTCAATATCCACCTCTTTCAGTTGAGACACATTGATATCGCTTTGTCCATCCCACCTCTGGGCGGTGTCATACATATAAACACTGATGCCAGCATCCAATAACTGGTTCACCATCTCCTGATTGCGGATGAAATCATCACGTTTGAGAGGTGACACAAGCAGTACTTTCACGCCCTTTTCTCTCATGCGTTGCAGCAGATGTTCATCGTTACGATAAACTTCTACGCCCTGCAAAATATGTCCAACCATATCTCCCTCGTCACACACGAAACCTTTGAGTGTGAATCGAGTAGGTGTTCCCAAATGAATAGTCTTCGCCAAGGCGATGCCGCCTTCCTTGACACCATAGATGAAAGCACGACGCAGGTTCTTGTTTTCCATCACCTTCTCGAACATGAACTTCATCATCACACGAGCGCTTACCATAATGGTTGTCGCCATCAAGAAAATGAAGATAAGCTCTTTGGATGATATGGGAACGAATACCTTGTCAAAAGCAAGAAAATGACGGGCCACAAGAATACAGATGATTCCTATGAAGTTAGCCATGCCGATGCGATACACATCCGCAAAAGAAGAATAGCGAAGCACACCGGAATAGGTCCGCATCACCCTAAAGCCCATCAGGAAGAACAGCAAATAGACAACGAGGGTGCAGAAAATCTTAAAGAAATGTGTCAACGTCGCATAGACTCCATGATCCAAAGCGATGCACACAATGCCCGAGAACAATACGACGAAGCAATCAAAAAGCAGCACACACCAATAGGGCAATGCCCGGCGGGAGAAATACCAACCCGCTATAGTTCTGAAAAGATTCATCATCATCTACGTTTTTTCAGCGGCAAAGATAAGTATAATTATTGAAAGAAATTCTTTTTTTACAGGAAATCTTACTAAAAGTAAAAAATAGCTAACAATATATACGTTTCTCAATCATTATGATTACCTTTGCCACATGAAACAAGCGATGCTCCTGGCCGCAGGACTCGGCACACGTCTGCGGCCCTTAACCGACACCATGCCAAAGGCTCTCGTGCCAGTGGCAGGTAAGCCCCTACTCTACCATGTCATCCAGCGTCTGAAGACAGCTGGTTTTGAACGCGTTGTAGTCAACGTTCACCATTTTGGGGAACAGATTATCGACTATCTCGCAGCCAATGGTAACTTCGGCATTGACATCCGTGTGAGCGACGAACGCGGACTACTCCTGGACACCGGTGGTGGCATCCGCAAGGCAGCTCCGCTCTTCGAGACCGACAGTCCCGTCTTCATCCATAACGTTGACATTCTCTCCGACCTCCGGATCGAGGAGCTCTACGCCGCCTTCGAACGAGCTGGCGATATTGAAGCAGCCCTTGTGGTATCGAAACGCCATTCACCGCGTCAGCTACAGTTTGCTCCTGAGACACATCGCCTGATTGGATGGCAGAACACACAGACGGGCGATCAGCGTGGCGAGCTGGGCCTTCCTCTCGCCTTTGCAGGGATCCATCTGATATCACCGCAGCTCTTCCCGTTGATGGAGTCCTACCCTGACAAGTTCTCCATCATCACCTATTATCTGGACATCTGCGGCAGCCATCATCTCGTAGGCTACGAGCAGTCAGACTTCCAGTTCATGGATGCTGGCAAAATTGATACGCTCGCGACTGCAGCCGACTTCCTCGCTCGCATCACCGACCGTTGAACGAGCATTAGCATGGCAGCCCTTTAATACAACAAAGGAGGCGTGACCTTGTCGTCACGCCTCCTTCTTTTTCGCATCATCCCATTGAAGGGATGTGATATTGAAAGTTGCTACTTGCTGTGAAGATTAGTCTTGAAAGAATGCCTTTTTAGTTTTTGAAGAAATCCTGGACGGCCTCATTGGGGACCATCTTCTCATCGAAGGAGTAAGAACCTTTTTCGTTCTTCACCATCTTGATGACCTTTGTGTAGCTACGGCCATCGGTCTTACCCGTTTGCAGGGTTGCGACTGTCTTTTTTGCCATTGTGCTTCAGTTTTATTTGATTTCTTTGTGAACCGTCATGCGCTTGAGAATCGGATTGTACTTCTTCAACTCCAGACGCTCGGGGGTATTCTTTCTGTTCTTCGTGGTGATGTAGCGAGAGGTGCCGGGGAGGCCGCTCTCCTTCATTTCCGTGCATTCGAGAATCACCTGTACTCTATTGCCTTTTGCTTTCTTTGCCATGGTTTACTACGTTTTGAATGTTAACGACTGTGATGGCCCTTGCTTACTGGAGGTATCCCTTTTCAGCAGCACGCTTGATAGCGGCATCGAGACCAATCTTGTTAATCAAGCGCAGACCGGCAGCCGAGATGTTAAGGCTGATCCAGCAGTCTTCCTCGACCCAGTAGAACTTCTTGGTGAAGAGGTTCACGTCGAAGACACGCTTTGTGCGGCGCTTAGAGTGCGATAC
>CAJOCU010000023.1 GCA_905233765.1 uncultured Bacteroidaceae bacterium
CAACGCCCTGGCCGCCCACATGGCTAACCACAACAGCATCTACACGAAGGGCACCATCGTGGGCGTCATCACCGACATGTGCCACTGCATCAAGGAGGCCATCACCGAAGGCAACGCTGTGGAGCTCGGCGACCTGGGCCGCTTCACGCCCAGCATCTCCAGCGAGGGCGCCGTGGCCACCGAGGCCACCGAGACGGAGCCCGCCCGCACGGCCATGGAGAACTTCTCCGCCGCCAACATCAAGCAGGTGAACGTGAACTACGAGCTGGGCGCCGGCCTGGACTTCAAGCGCGACGACTTCGACTTCGAGTACACCACGACCCGCAAGGCTCAGGCTGCCGCCAAGAAGGCTCAGAAGGCCGGACAGACGAGCGCCGACTGGAGCGAGCCCGACGACGACAACGACGGCGATTAAAGACCCACCCCGCCCGTTGGGCACCCCTCCCGTGATGGAGGGGCCCTGCGGCGGGAAGTCTTAAACTTTCAGGTCGTCACTTCGTTCCTCAAAATTGAAACAAAAATTTGAAACAAAAATTTTTACTTTAATTTTATATATAATTTTTGCTTTAATTTTGAGCGTAGCGACCAAATTGTCAACTTAAACCCTAACCATAACTATTAACCATTGACTCCACAGCCCCTTAGGAGTCCTCCCCCCTTGGGGGAGTTAGAAGGGGGCTTCCCATTATGAAAGAATCGACCAAGAAAACACTGAAGAGGATTGGCGAATTGATAGTAACCATCCTCACTGCACTGCTCACCACGATGGGAGCACACGCCACCATCTGCTGATGCCGTGCCGCCGTGCCGCAGTGCCATTTACAAATTCCAATTTGTGCTTATCCGAATTTATGCCTAGAACCTCAGGCGCAGCAGCACCTGGACATCGGTCTTCCAAGAGGAATCGATGCGCAGGGGACCTGAGGAGATCTCATCACGGTCGGTGTAATGCGTTACACCGGCCTTTATTTGTGCCGACCAGCGGCCGTTGGCAGTGCTGTAGCGAAGCGTCGTGGCCAGACGCTGGCCGTGGCCGTAGAGTTGCTGCATCCCGAAGGTCTGGAAGAGCGAGGGCTCGTAGAGGTAGAGGCGGCTGTCGTAGCCGTCGGTGTGGAACCAGACGGCCGTCAGCGACCAGCGCAGGCGTTCGTCACGGGTGTGGCAACTCACCTGGGGCATGACGGCAAAACCCGTGGAGGAACTCACGGCGGCGTTGCCCTGGGCAGGCTGATGGTAGCGGTGGAGGAAGGCCGAGAGTTGCGCATCCCACAGGCTGCTCAGCCGATGGTAGTAGGTGGCCCGCAGCTGGTGGCTGTAGTGGCGACGGTCGCTCTGCTCCTTGCTCTTGACACGATAGCGGAGCACCAGCTGCCGGCCCCGACGGGCTTGCAACGTGGTTTGCAGGAGGCCCTCCCAGCCCGTGGAGGCACGCGTCATGGAGTAGCGCGGCCAGGGGGAATAGAAATAGTCGAAGAGCGCGCGCAGGTCGAAAGGGCCTATGCGCTGGGCATCGAACTGCACGGCCACGCCACTCTCGTTCTGCACGCGGCTGTTCTCGCCGAAGGCGGAGGCGTGGGGCGAGTAGTAATCCTTCGAGTAGAAGCGCTGGATCACGGCCAGTTGCATTTGCTGTGAGAAGCGCCAGGCGGCTTTGTTCAACGTGGCCCATCCCCCACCCCGCCGGTCGAAGCTGCGAGCGGTCTCGCCCTTCACCACCAGGCGCGAGGACTGATAGCCGTAGTTGACCGAGGCGGCTCCGAAGAGGTAGCCCTCGGGGTAGATCTGCCGGTAAAGGGCACCGCTCTGGAGGAACTGGTGGTCGTAGTATTGGAACAGGCCCGTCAGACCTGCGCTCCACGCCTTCCTGCGCCATGCGGCGTGGAGGGCTGTCGTCTGGCTTTGCAGGGAGCCACGCCGCCGCAGCTCGCTCTCGGTGCGGTGGAGGCCGGTGGTGTTGATGCTGCTCACGCTGTTGTCCGCGTTCACGGTGGCGTCCAGCGAGCGGATGGAATAGAGGGCTGTGACGCTCCAGTCCCTGCCCAATTGGAGCCTACCCGCAGCACCACGCAGGAAGTTAACCTCGTCCGCAGAGCGATGGGGGCGGATGCCGTTGGCGGTGCGCCACAGTCCCATGGATGTCTTGCCGAAGCGCAAGCCGTTGTTCAGGACCAGCCCTTCGCCGAAACCGGCCTTCAAGTCGCCAACGATGACTTGCTGCAGCGGGCCAATGTCCTTCAGCTGGACGTGCCCTCCGTAGCTGTCGTAGAAGGGGATGTCATGTGTGAAGATGGGTTCGCCGGCATCTTTCTCCAGGCGGAGGCCCACGTCGAGATGGCGGCCCTGGTGCCAGGTGTAGCGCAGGTGGTGCACGATGCCTCGCGCCCACGGCCATCCGGCTCGCTCATAGGCTGGCACATCCACGCGCGTCACCAATTCATGGTGGCTCCTGCCCCACCAAAGGCGGGTTGAATCCCTGTGCTGTGGCGTTTCCGGCGGAGCCACCGTCACGAAAAGACGGAGCCATTCCTGCTCCTGCAGGCTGAGAGGGCCTACAAGGCGCAACTCGCCGAAAGACAGCATGGGGCCGTTCTGCGCGCGATACTCCATGATGCCATCCACGGCAGACTCGCTGAGAAACGGGAGCTGCAGCAGCTGTTCGCGCGTGGCGCTATTCAGGTCCATGGGCCGCTCGTGCAGCTCGCTGAGGACTGCCATCTGTGCTTCCCATTCCTGTTCATCGGCCTCGTCCATCCCCTCGTCGGCCATTTGCTGCATGAACTCCTCCCACGACAGCGTGCTCTGGGCCAAGACCTCCACTGTCGTCATGAAGAGAAGGAGGCTGACCAGGATTTTGGCTTTCATTCGTCACTCGTCATTCGTCTTGATGAAGGCTTTGAACGCATCGTCGTAGGCCGATGTGCGAGCCAGTTGCCCGTTGATAAGACAGACGAGCGTGATGTCGCCACGAAAACAGAGTGCCATGTCGGACTCGCGATAGATGGCCTGATGGAAGACATACTTCACGCCGTCTTTCTCCAGCGCCAGCCGCGAGACAAAACGGTCATCGCAGCGCAACGGCGTCTTGAAGTCCAGTTTCATGCGCGCCACCACCGCATCCTGACCCTGTTCATGCAGCTGTGCGAAGCTGACGCCCAGCGAGCGAAGGAAAAGATGGCGCGTGTGCTCGGCATAGTGCAGGTAGTTGGCATTGTTGACAATCCCCTCGATGTCGCACTCGTAGTCGCGCACCTCCATCGTGGTCTCAAAGATATATTCCATTTCGGTTTCTTGCTGATTCTGTGTGCAAAGATAATGAAAATTGAAATATTGAAACATTGAAATATTGAAAAATGAATGAGTAAAGTGTGAAAAACTTGAAACTGGAAACTTGGAACTTGAAACTTTTACTTATCTTTGTAGTCGAAAAGACCAAACGCTCATCAAAATGACAGGAAACTACATCCAACGAATAGAGATAGACTCGCTATGGCGAGGCACGCGCCACATCGTCTGGAACCTTCAGCCCGGCGTCAACGTGCTCAGCGGCATCAATGGCGTGGGCAAGAGCACCATCCTGCGCAAAACCATTCAGCGTCTTGCCCAAGATATCACGCGTGACAAAGACAAATTGGAACGCGACTACAACGAGCTCGGCGTACACCTGACCTTCTCGCCCGAGGAGGCCGACACCGTGCGCTTCGATGTCATCCGCGGCGTGGACCGTCCGCTCGTCAGCGCCGACATCCTTGGCAAGGTCATGGAGGCCCACCTCACCACTGAGCTCGACTGGCAGCTCTACCAGCTGCAGCGCCGCTTCCTGGACTATCAGGTGAACCAGAGCAACCGCATCGTGGCGCTCTTCACTGCCGCGGCCCCTGACGCCCAGGCGAAAGCTGCGGAGATAGCAGCGGAGAAGAGCCATTTCCAGGACCTCGTCGATGACCTCTTCCGAGCCACTGGCAAGACCATCGAGCGCACCAGCAACGAAATCTTCTTCAACCATCTGGGCGAGCGACTCTCGCCCTACCTCCTCTCCAGCGGTGAGAAGCAGATGCTCATCATCCTGCTCACCGTGCTCGTGGAGAATAAGGAGCCCTACGTGCTGCTGATGGATGAGCCCGAGATAAGCCTCCACATCGAGTGGCAGCAGCGCCTGCTGGAGCTCATCACCGAGCTGAACCCCCATGCCCAAGTCATCCTCACCACCCACTCCCCCGCCGTCATCATGAGCGGGTGGAGCGACTGCGTCACGGACGTGGAGGACATAATTGTTTAAAAAGTGGCTAAGCGACTGACTCAGAACCTCAATTCGGCCTATCTCGAAGCGGCCAACCGCCTGCGACCCTCGCGGGCGCGGCAGCGCATCGTGGCCTTTGTGGAGAGTTTCGACGACATCGCATTCTGGCGCACGGTCCTTGACGATTATGAGGACGAAAACCGCTATTTCGAGATTAAGCTGCCTTCGCGCAAGAATCTGGGCAAGGGCAAGCGACTGGCGCTCATGAACCTGATGAACGCCGACCAACTGGGCGGCTCCATGATTGCCTGCGTAGATGCCGACTACGATTATCTGCTGCAGGACACCTACGAGGAGAGCCGCTTCATCAGCCAGTCGCCCTATGTCATCCACACCTTCGTCTATGCCATCGAGAACTACCAGTGTTGGGCCCCCTCGCTGCACAAAGCCGTCGTCACCGCCACGCTCAACGACCGCCCCGTGCTCAACTACGAGGAGTTCCTGCGCGAATACAGCCAGATTGTATGGCCGCTGTTCGTGTGGAACATCTGGTGCTACCGCCACGAGAAATACAAGTCCTTCACCATGATGGACTTCTGCGGCTTCATCGGTTTCCACGCCATCAGCCCCTACCATCCCGAGGACGCACTGGCGCACGTGCGCCGAAGGGTCAACCAGAAGATTGCGTGGCTGCAGCGACGCTTCCCCGAAGGGAAAGGCTCCTACCCCACCCTGCGCAACGAATTGCAGGAGCGCTTCGGCATCACACCCGACACCACCTATTTATATATACAGGGCCACACACTCTTCGACAATGTCGTGCTGCCACTGCTGGAGCCCATCTGCGCACAACTGCGCAAGGAACGCGAGCGCGAAATCAAGACGCTGGCCATGCACGCCAAGCAGCGCCAATGCGAGCTCTCCAGCTACCAGCACAGCGTCATGGCAATCGACACGGTCCTCAAGAAGAGCACTGCCTTCAAGGGGGCACCGCCAATGGCGAAAGTCAGGGAACGCATCGAGAGCCTGCTGCAAGTATCTAATCATCAAACAACACCAACACAGAAACAACCCATCGTAGCATGAAACATTCTTCCTCCCTATCATTTATCATTTCTTATTTATTATTGATTATTTCAGCGTCAGCGCAGGCGCAGACAGCGTACGACTACGCTCGTCTGAAGGGTGAGCGCCTGAATCGGGGCGTGGTGGCCTTCCGCACTTCATCCGATTCTGTCTGTGTACAATGGCGCTATCTACCCGGCGACCCTTTGGATGCCAGCTTCGAAGTGCTCCGCGACGGCAAGGTGATAGGACGCCGTGGTCCCAAAGAACCCACCTTCCTGATGGACGGCAACCCTTGCACAGCAGCTACCGTCTATGAAGTGCGGTCCTTAACCCTCTCCGGCTCCTGGACACTCCCCGCCAATGCGCCCATCGGCTATCTCGACATCCCCCTTTCCCTCCCCTCCCTAGGAGTTGGGGGTGGGTCATATACCCCCAACGATGCTACGATGGCCGACCTCGATGGCGATGGGCAGCTGGAAATCGTCCTGAAATGGGACCCCAACAACTCCAAGGATAACAGCCGCAGCGGCATCACAGACCCCACAATCCTAGAGGCCCTGCGCCTCGACGGCACCTCCATGTGGCGCATCAACCTTGGCCGCAACATCCGCAGCGGTGCCCACTACACCCCCTTCATCGTTGCCGACCTCAACGGCGATGGCTGCGCTGAACTCCTCGTGCGCACCTCCGACGGCACCATCGACGGCACAGGCGCCGTCCTCGGCGACCCCGAAGCCGACCACCGTCGCCATCCCGACAACACCATCTACCAGGCCAACGGCAATCCAGGCGAGCAATTCCGCGGCCCAGGCTGGCCCAATAAGATGGATATGAAAGCCAAGCGCGGCGGCTTCATCTACAAAGGTCCGGAATGGGTCACCTGCTTCGATGGCAAGACAGGCCGCGCCCTCTCCACCATCGACTACATCCCCGAGCGGGGCGAGCTCAAGGGCTGGGGCGACAACTACGCCAACCGCAGCGACCGCTTCCTCGCCGCCTGCGCCTACCTCGACGGGGAGCACCTCAGCGCCATCTTCTGCCGTGGCTACTACACCCGCACCGCCATCACAGCCTACGACTTCGACGGCCAGGACCTCACCGTCCGCTGGGCCTTCGACACCAATACACCTGAATGGCGCAGCTATGCCGGACAGGGCAACCACAACCTGCGCATCGGCGATGTCGATGGCGACGGCTGCGACGAGATTACCTACGGCTCCATGGCCCTCAACCACGACGGCACCGGCCTCTACAACACCGGCTTCGGACACGGCGATGCCATACATCTGACCGCCTTCTTTCCAACCGACCCCTCCTTGCAAATCTGGGACTGCCACGAGAACAAGCGCGACGGCAGCGACTTCCGCGATGCACGCACTGGCGAGGTCATCTTCCAGATTCTTTCGAACAAGGATGTTGGCCGCTGCATGGCAGCCGACATAGACCCCACAAACCCGGGCCTCGAGATGTGGTCATCCGCTTCCGGCGGCATCTGCAACACGCGTGGCGAAGTCATCGACAGCACAGCCCGCATCCCCATTAACTTCGGCATCTGGTGGGATGGCGACCTCTGCCGTGAACTGCTCGACCACGAGAGCGTGAGCAAGTATAGACCAAGCCCTTCCCGTCAGGGAGGGGAGAGCAGCGAGGAGACGCTGACGGGGACGCCTTTTGATTTTAGTGGAAGTGAATCCTGTTTCACCTTGGTCAGGTTCGCCGACTGCACCTTCAACAACGGCACCAAGTCCAATCCATGCCTCTGTGCCGATGTCCTCGGCGACTGGCGCGAGGAAGTGTTGACGCGCACGAGCGACAATAGCCACCTGCGACTCTACATCACCCCCCTACCCACTCGCTACCGTTTCCACACCTTCCTGGCCGAGCCCGTCTATCGCCACAGCGTGACGATGCAAAACGTAGGCTACAACCAGCCCACCAACGTAGGCTTCTACTTCGGTGCCGAGCTCGAAGGCAGCGGCCGTCTGTTCCGCGGGTGGCAGTTCGAGGACAAAAAGAATTAAGAATTAATAATTAAGAAATAAGAATTAATAGATTATCAAACATTCACTATGAAACACATCCTTTCGCTTGCAGCAGCACTGCTTCTTGCCGCAACCCCCATCAGCGCCGAATCCATGCGCGAGTTCCGCGTCACCTCGCCCAACGGGCTCACTTACCTCAACTTCGCCCTCCGCGACGGCCACGCTACCTACGCAGTGGGCATTCGGCAGATCTACATCAGAGGCTTTGCTGATGCTGCCGTCCACGACACCATCGACGTGCCCCTGCTTGACCCCTCACCCCTTGGCCTCAAGACCAGCATCGGCACATGGAACGAAGGCCTGCAGGTGGCATCCTATGCTGAAGGCCAGAACCCACACGTCAAGGAATACACCCTGCGCCAGGGCAAGCAAAGCCACATCCGCTACGAATGGAACCAGCGCACCGTCACCCTACAGAACCCCGATGGCAAGAAGTTGATCATCGAGTTCCACGTCTCCAACAACAACATCGCCTTCCGCTACACCATTCCGCAGCAAGGCTCCGACCGCGCCGTGGTCGTCAAGCAGGAGCTGACCGGCTTTGACCTCGTCAGTAACACCGCAGCCTTCATCTGTCCACAGAGCAATGCCATGGTAGGCTGGGAGCGCACCAAACCCAGCTACGAAGAATACTACATCTGGGACCAGCCAGCTACCACCAAGAGCCAGTACGGCAACGGCTGGACCTTCCCCTGCCTCTTCCGCATCCCTAGCGGCCATGGCGACCGATGGATGCTCATCTCCGAGACGGGCGTGAGCGGCGACTATTGCGCCAGCCACCTCAGCGACGCCACACCCAGCGGCCTGATGACCATCGCCTTCCCACTGGAAGGTGAGAACAACGGGTTCGGAACCACCAGCGCACAGTTCGGATTGGCCGGCGACGGCGCCTCGCCACACGAGGCCAACACTGGCCACACACCCTGGCGCACCATCACCGTGGGACAGACACTCAAGCCCATCGTAGAGACAACCATCCCATGGGATGTCGTAGAGCCACTCTACGAGCCCAGCATCGACTACCAAGGCTCGCGCAACACATGGTCGTGGATCCTATGGCAGGATGCCAGCATCAACTACAACGACCAGGTTGCCTTCATCGACCTCGCCGCAGAACTCGGCTGGGAAGGCTGCCTCATCGACGGCGGCTGGTACAAGAACATCGGACGCCAAGGCATGGAAAGCCTCTTCGACTACTGTAAAGAGAAAGGCGTGCGCCCCTGGGTCTGGTACAACAGCAACGGCGGCTGGAACAACGCCCCGCAGTGCGCCCGCCAATGTATGCATAACCCCATCGCCCGCAAGAAGGAACTGAAATGGCTGCGCGACGGTGGTGTCGCAGGCATCAAAGTCGATTTCTTCGGAGGTGATAAGCAGGAAACCATGCGACTCTATGAAGCGATTCTCTCCGACGCCAACGACTACGGCATCCAAGTCATCTTCCACGGCTGCACAATCCCACGCGGCTGGGAGCGGATGTACCCCAACTACTGCAGCAGCGAGGCTGTCCTCGCCAGCGAGAACCTCTACTTCGGTCAGGACTTCTGCGACATGGAAGCACGCCACGCCTGCCTCCATCCCTTCGTGCGCAATGCCGTGGGCTCCATGGAGTACGGCGGCACCGTCCTACAGAAACGCCTCCACCGCGAACCCGACAAGGGCAACACACGTCGCACCTCCGACGTCTTCGAGCTCGCCACCGCCATCGCCTTCCAGAGCAGCGGTCAGAACTTCGCCCTCACCCCACGCAACCTCACCGAACAGCCCAAGTTCGAGATTGACTTCATGAAACAAATCCCCACCACATGGGACGAGACCTGCCTCATCGACGGCTACCCCGGTCAGTACATCGTCCTGGCACGTCGCCATGCCGACCGCTGGTACATCGCCGCCATGAATGCCACGCAGCAGTCCATTACCCTCAACTACAACCTCAACGTGCTTGAAGGCTTCTCTGCCGAGAAGGCCACCCTCCTCACCGACGGCCCCAAAGGTCTCACACCACAGCAGTCACCCCTCAAGCCCGACAAGAAAGGACGCGTCACACTGAAGCTCCTACCCCAGTGCGCGGCCGTCATCTACTAAAGCAAAAGACCGTCAGGACAACCCTGGCGGTCTTTTAGGTTTTAACTTTCGATGTTCCGTCGAATCTTGGTAAGATAGGTCTTCATGGCCTCCTCGTCGCGGTCGTCGATGATCTGGATGAGTTCCTTGAGCTCGGAGCGGATCATCTCCACCTTGGGTTTGGTGTGGGGGTTGAAGAGGATCTCGCGCAGTAGCGTGTCGTCCTCGGAGAGCACGCCGCGGGCGATGGTCATGTGACGCTTGAAGGTAGTACCCGGCGTGTCCTGGTGTTTCATGACGGCAGAGAAGACGAAGGTGCTGACGAAGGGGATGCTGAGGGAGTAGGCCATCGTCTCGTCGTGCTCAGCGAAGGTGAGTTCCTTCAGGTGGAGACCTAGGCGCGTGTAGAGGTCGCGGAAGAAGATACGGCCCATGTAGTCGCCCTCGTTGATGAGGATGGCGTTCTCGCTACTGAGCTGGCCGAGGTTGGCGAAGGTGGGACCGAACATGGGGTGCGACGAGACATAGCGGAAGCCAGTGCTCTCGTAGTACTCCTTGAAACCGGTCTTGACGCTGCTGATGTCAGAGAGCACGCAGTCCTTGCCCAAGTGCGGCAGCAGCTCGTCGAAGACCTGCAGCGTGTATTTCAGCGACACGGCGTTGATGACGAATTCGGGGTTGAAGGCATCCACCTCGTCCAAGGAGGTGAAGCGCTGGGTGTTGTAGAGGAAGCGCAGGCGCTGCGGGTCGTTGTCATACACCGCCACTTCGTGGTCAAAGCTAAGCAGGTCCGTAAAGAACGACCCCATCTTGCCGGCGCCAAGGATTAGGATTCGCATAATACGAAGAAGACCCACCCCCAACCCCTCCCGTCAGGGAAGGGAGTAGCTAGCGCGAAGGGAGCTATAGGGTCATTTTCTAAGGTTTGTATTTTTATTGACTCTCCGCAGGCCCCTCCCAGACGGGAGGGGTGCCCTACAGGGCGGGGTGGGTCTTTTTATTTATTAATAATCTCTATCTGCTGTCTGACGCTCTCTTCGTGGATATGCTCGTAGATGTCGCGGACGAAGTCGGGGCTCATGCCGCAGAGGGCACCCTGAGCTCCGCGTTTATCGAGAATCTCGCTATAACGGGTGGTCTGCACGACGGTCATGTTGTGAAGCTTCTTGTACTCCGCGATCTCGCGACTCACACGCATACGCTTGGTGAGCAGGTCCATGAGTTGGTTGTCGAGTTCATCGATCTGCTTGCGCAGCTGGGTGATGCTCTCGGTAGCCTCCACGCTGTCGCGAATGACGAGGCGGTCGAGGATGAAGTCAAGCACCTCGGGCAGCACCTGCTGCTTGGCATCGCTCCACGCACAGTCGGGGTTGCAGTGGCTCTCGATCATCAGGCCGTCGAAGCCCAGGTCCATGGCTTGCTGTGCGAGCGGTGCGATGAGGTCGCGACGACCACCCATGTGCGAAGGATCGCAGATGAGGGGCAGCGCAGGGAAGCGACGCTTAAGCTCAATGGGCAGGTGCCACATCGGCGGGTTGCGATAGAGCTTGCTATCGACGCTGGAGAAACCGCGATGGATGGCGCCGAGGCGCGTGATGCCTGCGCTGTTGATGCGTAAGAGCGCACCCGTCCACAGCTCGATGTCTGGGTTCACGGGGTTCTTGACAAAGACAGGAACATCTGTTCCTTTCAGGGCTTCGGCGATGGCCTGCACAGAGAAAGGATTGGCACTGGTGCGCGCTCCTATCCACAGGATATCAATGCCGGCGTTCAGCGCTGCCTCTACATGCTCGGGCGTTGCCACCTCGGTGGCGGTGAGCATACCGGTCTCGGCTTTCACGCGCTGCATCCAGGGCAAAGCCTCCACGCCGACGCCCTCGAAGCCGCCTGGCTTCGTGCGAGGTTTCCATACGCCGGCACGGAATATTTTCACGCCGTTGCTGGACAGCAGCTTGGCCGTGTCCATCACTTGTTCCTCGGTCTCTGCAGAGCACGGGCCCGCAATCACCAGCGGCCGTTTCTGTTCAATGCCCGGAAGGGCAAGGGGGGAAATTTCTAAGTCCATTTATCTTTAGTTGAATGTTTAATGTTTAAAGTTTAATGAGGATTGCTTTGCTACTCGTGAAGTCTTCCGTCTAAGGTGTTTACATTAAACATTAAACCTTAAACTTTAAACTGCTCGCGAATGCGAGCCAGCGCCTCCCTCATCAGCTCGTCCTTGGCGCACAGCGAGATACGGATGTAGCGATTGCCGTTAGAGCCGAAGATGAAGCCGGGGGTGATGAAGACGCGAGCTTCATGCAGCACACGCTCTGTGAGGTCCTCGACATTCTCGTAGCTGTCGGGGATGCGGCCCCAGAGGAACATTCCCGTCTGGTCAGGATCGAAGGTGCAACCAAGCGCCTCCATAATCTCCTCGGCGATGGCACGGCGGCTGCCGTAGGTGCGGACATTGGCCTCGTGGTGCCACTCTTCGGTGGTGTTCGTGAGAGCATCGGCGGCGGCGAGCTGGATGGCACGGAAGGTGCCGTTCTCCACATTCGTCTTTACCTTCAGGATCCACTGGATGAACTGTGCGTTCGAGCAGAGCATAGCCACACGCCAGCCCGGCATATTATGGCTCTTGGACAGCGAGTTGAACTCGATACAGCACTCCTTAGCGCCGGGGATTTGGAGGATAGAGAGGAATTCCCCCTCATTTAATATAAAGGAATAGGGATTGTCGTTGACGATGACGATGCCGTGTTTCTTGGCGAAGGCGACGAGGCGCTCATAGGTCTCGCGACGTGCACGCGCGCCGGTCGGCATGTGGGGATAGTTGGTCCACATCAGCTTCACGCGGCTGAGGTCCATGGCCTCCAACTGCTCAAAGTCGGGTTGCCAACCGCCCTCTTCCGTAAGGTCGTAGTTCACGACCTCAGCGCCCAGAAGTTTGGAGAGCGAGGTGTAGGTGGGGTAGCCGGGGTTAGGCACGAGTACAGTGTCGCCAGGGTTCACAAAGGCCAGTGTGGCGTGGAGGATACCTTCCTTGGAGCCGATGAGCGGTTGCACCTCAGAGGCGGGGTCGAGCTCTACGCCGTACCACCGCTTGTAGAAGTCGGCCATGGCCTTGCGCAGTTCGGGGATACCGATGGTGGGCTGGTAGCCGTGGGCGTTGGCCTTGCGGGCTTCCTGACAGAGCACGTCGATGGTATGCTCCGAGGGCGGCATATCGGGACTTCCGATGGCGAGCGAGATGATGTCCTTACCTTCGGCGTTCAGGCGGGCCACCTCCTTCAGTTTGCGCGAGAAGTAGTATTCCTGGACGCTTGCGAGGCGGTCGGCAGGTTTAAATGTGTTCTTTTCCATGTTTGTATTCTCCTAGAATTTTGAAATCTGACGTAAGGGGGCGTATGGCATCAACACCCTGACTGTAACGTGTATAGTCCGTAAACTGTACGTCAATGTAAAAGAGATACTCCCATTCGCGTCCGATGATCGGAAGAGACTGTATCTTCGTGAGATTCAGCTTGTAGAACGATAGTATGGAGAGTACCGATGAGAGCGAGCCCTCTTCGTGAGGCAGTGCGAAGACAATGCTGGCCTTGTCTGTCGTGCGGATATCTCTTAAGAGGTTCGTGCGAGAGGGGTCGGCAAAGACGAGGAAGCGCGTGAAATTGTGCTTGTTTGTCTCAATGCCTTCCTCCAGCACCTTCAGACCATACATCGGGGCGAGCGCTGAAGAGCCGATGGCCGCGTGGCCGTGCATCTGGCCCTGAGCGATGGTACGGGCTGCACCAGCGGTGTCGCTGGCTTCCACCACTTTCAGGGTCTCGTGGGATGAGAGGAACTCGCGGCACTGCATCAGCGCTACAGGATGAGAGTGTACCTCGTGGATATCCGACCAGTCGTCGTCGGGCAGACAGAGGAATGAGTGCTTGATGCGCAGTTTGTGCTCTCCTACGATGGCAGCGCCAGAGTCGCGCAGCAACTCGTAGTTGTGCAGCAGCGAGCCTGCGATGGTGTTCTCGATAGCCGCCATGCCTATGACAGTCTTGTCGCGGCGCAGTTCCTCGAACAGCCGTTCGAACGACGGACAGCAGATCAGCTCGATGTCCTCGTCGCCGAAGAACTGGTGGGCGGCAATATCGTGGAAGCTGCCCTCAATGCCTTGTATTGCGATTCGTTTCATAAAAAAGAGAAGTCCCGCTCCTTGTGTGAAGCGGGACCTTGTTATTTCAATCTTTCAATGTTTCGATATTGAAGTCACATGCGTCATCCGCTTCACCTTGTTTGGGTAAAGTAAAAATAGGAATAGACGTATGCGTTGAAGAACTTCATGACAATATTATGTTGTTTTGCGCTGCAAAGTAACACACTTTCTGCGAAACCACCAACTTTTTTATGCTTTTTCTGCGTTTGAGTGCACATTTTGTTGCTTATCGCGCTGCAAACTTGCGACCTTCAGTGATGAAGACACCATGGTGAGGACGTTCTACGCGCTGACCTGCTATATTATAATAGGTGGTGGCGCGAGGTTTTCTGCTAGCCTCTACTGTGCCGATACCTGTGAGGAAGGGCTCAATGCTGGTGAGCCATTCCGTGAGGTCGCTGACGATCTGTGTGTGGTAGGGGAAGTCTGTCTTGAAACCGTAGCCGTGGTTGGCCACATTGAGGGGCAGTGTGTGCACAGGCACACCTTTGGCCTTGAGGGCGCTGATGTAGTTGAGGCTGTTGGCCTGCGGCACGGTACGGTCGCCGGTGCCCCAGCAGAGATAGGCACGGGGCGTCTCGGACGTCACCTGCTTCTCGTTGCTATAGAGATCCACCAGCGCTTGTGTGGGATTGGTGCCCAGCAGATTGTCACGCGAGCCCTGGTGTGTGTAACTGGCATCCATCGTGATGACCGGGTAGAAGAGCACCTGGAAGGCAGGCCGTTCGTCGCCCGTGGTGTGTGTGGCGAGGGTGCTGGCCAAATGGCCGCCGGCGCTGAAGCCCATGACACCAATCTGTGCAGGGTCGAGACCAAGTGCCTCCGCATTATCGCGCAGGTACTTCATGGCAGCCTTGCCGTCCTTGAAGGGACCATCGGGCGCAGTGGGAGGTGTGGTGTAGGTGAGCACGGCGACGGTGTAGCCCAGTTCGTTGAGCATCGGCACCCAGTCGGAACCCTCGGTGCTGCCGGCGATGTAACCATAGCCACCGCCGGGGATGACCAGCATGGCACGACCCTTGGCCTGTTCGGCAGAGGCGGGATAGAGCTGCAGTCGAGCCTTGGCCGACGACTCCAGCTTCACGCTGGTGATGATGCCTACTTCGTTGATGGTGAAGATGCTGTTGATGTCAGTGGCATTGTTCCAGAAGCTCAGGTGTTTGTCGGAACTGTGATAGACGTTGATGAAACGTCCATCTTCAGGGGCTGCGAGCAGGAAGCCGTTAGCATGCTCGGCGAGATTCCATTTGTAGATGCCATCGCCCAGCTGCACCAGGTCACCATTCTTGCGCAGTGTCTTGCTGACATCGGAGCGGTTATAGACCACGATGCCGTCATAGGGGTCGCCTTGGAACGCCCACTGGTAGGCATCGCTCTTCAGGTCGGCAGCCGACGGGTTGTCATTGCACTTGTAGCCCGGATTGGCATTGCAGAAGTCCTCGCCATTGCGCAGGGCGAGGTTGTACCAGTGGGCATCGGTGATGTCGGGCGATGTCGAGAAGGGCATCTGGAAGACAGCTTCCACTTCCACCACGTTCTCCTTGTCCTTCGCTACGGTGATGGGGCTGCTGATGGAATAGAGCGTGTAGGCGTGGCGCACGAACGACGTGGGCACAGCGGTGATGACCTCACCCTCCAGGCCGCTCAGCTTCTGCTCCTCGAGCAGCTGGCCATCCACATCCTTGACGCGATAGATGACCTCGATACCACTATGGAAGAAGGCCTCGAGGGTGGCCAAAGCCTCCGTTGGATCGAAGTCCACAGGGTCGGAAACGGCAAACTGATTACCATCATCATAAGTTGTCCAACCGCTGAGGCAGATACCCTTCTGCGTGTTGACGTAAGTGTTGAAGGTGCGGCCCTCAGAAGTGATGGAGTATGGGTAATCTGTAAACTTGTTGCCATTTGTCACCGTTATGGGCTCAATGGGATTGTTGGACATCAGCACGTTATGCCAACCTCCATTGCGGGCGTCGTAGGCTGTAGCTTCGCGACAGGTGAACTTCTTGTCGTTCACGCTGTAGAGATACTTGTTGCCTTCGTAGCTGATAAAGGCGAACTTGCCTTGATTGGTGAAGCTGGTGTTGGCCGTGCAGGTGAGATACCCGTCCTGCGTGCCAATCGTGCCGCGCTGTGTCTTCAGCGTGTAGGCCTTGGTATTCTCAGTCAACGTCTCTGCCGCTTGAGTCGTTACGGTTGTCATCAGTACCATCAGCACAAAGGTCAAGCATTTAAGATGTTTCATAAGTTATAAATGATAGTTTGTTAGTTCTTGAAATACACTTTTCGTTCCTGAAGATGTCTTTATTAACGACGTTTGCGCTTGCGTTTGCTCTGGACTTTCTCCTGTTTCTTGCGTTCGGCCGTGGGCAACGGGCGAATAACGGGATTGGGCAGATGCCGCGTAAGGACAGCTGCTGGGGGCTGTTGTCGGGTGAGTTGAAGGGCCTCGCTCTCGTTGCCACAGCGGTCGATAGCGGTGACAGCAAAATGATAGCCGAGGGCTGCCGCTGGATGAATGGCGAAACGTGGCTCTCCAAGCTGGACAGCGACAAGGTTCTCGGCCATAGACACATCGACTGGCCAGCGACGCGAGGCATAGACATTATAGCGCACTCCACCAGCGAGGTTATCGGTTGAAGGCAACCACACGAGCTCGCGAAGACCTGTGGAGGGTGCAGGATTCTCTGCTTCATCGGAAAGCCGAGGAGCCGAAGGAGACACGCTGTCGAGCCATGGGCAAGCCGGAGTAAGGGCGGGATATGCGTAGAACTGAGTACAGAGATAGTCGTAGAGGCCCTTCACGTTGTCGGTGAGAAACTTACTGCGGAAGTAGCACTGTCCAGCAAGTCCACGCTCACGCAGGTAATGCAGCTGTCGCGTAATGGTGCCGAGGGGCCAGTCCTTCTCCTGAGGATGCAGGAAATAGATGCCGAGCCCTGGAGCCACAAGGCGGCCGGCGCATTGTTCCTGCCAGTCGGCAGCGAAGGGGAAGAAATGGTTTCCGTCGAAGTACATCATCGGGAAGAGAATGTCGTGGATGCCGGCGCGCAACCAGCCCTCTGCATCCTGATGGACGGCATCGCGCGCGTTCCAGCCACGCGAAGGATAACGACTGAGGTCGGCATACTTGCCCACCGGCGAGCAGCTAACGCGCACCCAAGGCTTCAGCACCTTGGTGTCCTCGTAGATTCGACGAACGACACGCGTAATGTTATCACGACGCCAAGTTGACTTGTTGGCACCCTTTGGAGCGTATTTTTTGAAGGTGGCGGCATCGTTGAACGACGCAGCGCCTTCGGGGTAGCGGATGTAGTCGAAGTGGAGGCCATCGATGTCGTAACGGCTGACGATCTCGTGGCAGATGCGCTGCAAGTAGTCGGCGGTACCGGGGAGACCGGGGTCGAGATAATACATGTCAGCATGTTTGCGACATAGCTCAGGGTGGGTTTTCAAGACACTCCTAGGCCCCATCTGCTTAGCCACTGCTTGCTTGAAGCAAGGGATGGTGACGACCCACGCGTGGAGTTCCATCCCCCGACGATGGGTCTCTTGAATAGCAAATTGCAAGGGGTCGTAGCCTGGATCCTTGCCGTATGTACCAGTTAGAGCCACATCCCAGGGTTCTATGGCTGAGGGGTAGATGACGCTGCCACGGACACGAGTCTGAAGGAGTACGGTGTTGATATTCGCGGCCTTCAGCTTATCCAGAAGCTCGCACAATTCCTGCCGCTGGCGCTCACGTGAAGCAGCGCTAACGACTTTGGTCCTGGGCCAGTCGAGCCCATTGAGCGTGGTTACCCATACGGCTCGATATTCACGTTTGGGACTGATTGCCTCTATAGGACTGGCAGCTCTTACATAACTGACACGCCCTATGATTATTAAAAATAAAAATAGGTACGCGCGACGCGCGCGCGAAGAAAAAAAGAGCCAGATACTCATGACTGATGGTTTTTCGCCGACAAAGGTAAGCATTATTTGTGATTTAAGGTGCCATAAGCGTCATTAATTTGTACCGCATTGACAAATCGCAAGTATTTTATCACTTTTGCTAAACTTTTTGCAGAAAATACGCGGTTGTTTGTGATAAAATGATTACCTTTGCACCATATTCAGAGATAACTCTATTATCCAACAACCAAACAAACAACATTATGGACGCAAAACAAGTCTTAGAAGACCTGAAGCGCCGCTTCCCTGGAGAGCCTGAATATCACCAGGCCGTGGAAGAAGTGCTCGGTACAATTGAAGAAGAGTACAACAAGCACCCCGAGTTCGAGAAGGTAAACCTGATCGAGCGTCTGTGCATCCCTGATCGCGTGTATCAGTTCCGTGTGACCTGGACCGACGACAAGGGCAATGTACAAACTAACATGGGTTATCGCATTCAGCACAACAACGCCATCGGCCCGTACAAGGGCGGTATTCGTTTCCATAAGAGTGTAAACCTCGGAATCTTGAAGTTCCTCGCTTTTGAACAGACTTTCAAAAACTCCCTCACCACACTGCCGATGGGCGGCGGCAAGGGCGGTTCCGATTTCAGCCCCCGTGGCAAGAGCAACGCTGAGGTGATGCGTTTCTGCCAGGCTTTCATGCTGGAGCTCACACGCCACATCGGTCCCGACGTGGACGTGCCCGCTGGTGACATCGGTGTCGGCGGCCGCGAAGTGGGTTATATGTTCGGGATGTACAAAAAGCTGACCCGCGAGTTCAGCGGTGTGCTGACCGGCAAGGGTCTGGAGTTCGGAGGTTCGCTGATTCGCCCTGAGGCTACTGGCTACGGCAACGTTTATTTCCTGCGCGCTATGCTTCGCACCAAGGGAGAGAGCATCGAAGGTAAGAAGGTGCTCGTCTCGGGTGCTGGTAACGTTGCCCAGTACTGCGCAGAGAAGATTCTGCAGTTGGGCGGTCAGGTGATGACCATGAGCGATAGCGATGGCTACATCTACGATCCCGATGGCATCGATCGCGAGAAACTCGACTACATCATGGAACTGAAGAACGTCTATCGCGGACGTATCCGTGAATACGTGGAGCAGTACCCGAAAGCCAAGTATGTTGGCGACGGCGCAAAGCCCTGGTTCGAGAAAGCTGATATCGCTTGCCCTTGCGCAACGCAGAACGAGCTCAACGAAGATGCTGCCAAAGCGCTGGTCGCCAACGGCTGTATCGCAGTGGCCGAAGGCGCTAATATGCCTTCTACCCCCGGCGCCATCAAGGTTTTCCAGGATGCTAAAATCCTCTACTCTCCGGGTAAGGCCAGCAACGCCGGCGGCGTGAGCGTCAGCGGTCTTGAGATGTCGCAGAACTCCGAGCGTCTGAGCTGGAGCTCAGAGGAGGTTGATGCCAAACTGCTCTGGATTATGGAGAACATCCACGACAACTGCGTGAAGTACGGCACTGAACCCGACGGCTATGTCAACTACGTGAAGGGCGCCAACGTGGCAGGCTTCATGAAGGTGGCAAAGGCTATGATGGCACAAGGAATCGTTTAAGCGATACCCACATACCAAAAGAAGAACCCTGCCATCTGGCAGGGTTCTTCTTTTAGTGCTATTGATTAATGATTATTTATTCTCACTAAATACGGTAGAGTCAAATAGAAAAGCCCCACCGAATGGCAGGGCTCTTCTATTATTTGCGTATCTCTTACTTAGCGATACAGATGGAAACGCGGTTCTTATCGTTCTCAGCGAAAGGCTGAACAGTGTCACCCTTAGCGTCGACAGTGATACGAGCAGCATCGATACCAGCGTCGGTGAGAGCCTTAGCAACGCCCTCGGCACGGCCCTGAGAGTAGAACATATTGATGCGGGGGTTACCGGTTTCTACGTCAGCATAACCTGTAACAGCAACCTTCGTCTCGGGGTTAGCCTTGAGGAAGTTGATGAGGTTAGTAACCTTGCCCATCTCACCCTCGGGGATAACGGTCTCACGGATGGAGTAGAATACCTCGGTCTGCATCTCCTTCTTGATGACGGGAGCGGGCTTCGGCTTCGGAGTCTCCTTCACGACGGGAGCGGGAGCGGGTTCTTCAACAACAACGGGAACAGCCACGGGGATGACTTTCTCAACCTTGCCGAGACCGATCTTCAGGCCGAGGAGGGCGTTGAAGTACCAGTCAGCGTTCAGTTTGTCTTCCTTGGTGTTCTCGTCGATAGCAGCCTTGCTATTGTACTTCTCAACAGTACCGTTAGCCATGCACTCGAGGTTGATGCTCACGCGCTTGCTAACCTTGAAATCGAGATCAAAACCTGCACGGCCGACAGGAACAACACTTGTACCATCCCAAAGCTTGCGGAGGTTGTAGTTGCCGGCATTCTGGATGTCGTTAGCCTCACCATTGTTGAAACCAATGTTAGCAGCGGCACCGACAATCAGGTTCAAGCCCACAACACGATTGGGGTTGTAACCAGCGATAGCGTTGATGATGTTAAACTTCACATCGAGACCAGGAGCAACATAGTTCCACTTGTAGTTGGTGTTGTCCTCGAAACCACCCTTGCTCTGCCATGCATTCACATTCAGACGCAGTGCCCAAGAGGGAGTGAACTGGTAGCCAATACCAAGCTGAGCATTCGGAGAAATCAGCTTGCCAAAATCAGCTTCACCGAGAGTGTACTGAGCACCGCCCTGCAGCTGCAGGAACCAGTGATGATTGAACTCTACGCGCTCAGTCTCCTGTGCGCCGGCAGTCAGACCTGAAACCATCAGAGCTGCTGCGAGAAGAATCTTTCCAATCTTCATGTTTGTTTGATAAATTTGAATTAAAATTATTATTTTCTGTTTCTTTACCACATTGAACGGCGCAAAGGTAGTCAAAAATTCTATGGCGAACAAAATTTCTTTAATAAAAATACCGAAAAGTTCCAAAAAAAACATTTTACGGACGCATTACGACACCTTCTTTCTTCATTCCGTCGATTTTTACCGTAAAAGGGCTGTCAAAATGTACGACTCGGACGTGTTCCGTTTCTTCCACTGAAGGCAGGGCATTGAGCAGGTCCTGGCGATAGATTCCATCGCCCAAATAATCGTTGATGGTAAAATAACCGACGCCAAAAGAGGTGAGATTTTGAAAGAAATGGGTGCCCTGACTAGGATCCACACGATAATTCTGCAAGCCGGCCTCGGTGATGACCTTGGCAGCACTGATGGCAGGCCACTTCACAGGGATGCCAAGCCACGGGTCACTACTACCCCACCGTCCGGGTCCTACAAGGACGTAATTACGCCCCTCATCGAGGAAATGACGGTTAATGCACTCAATTTCTTCGGCAATTGCAGGGTTGGACGAAGCGCTCCACCCATCGGTTTTCACATAGACGACATCCTGCAAGTCGTTGAAGATGCCATGGCCGATGGCGTTGTGTGAACGCAACAGACAAGCCTCATCGGGAATTGCTGTCAGATCTTCATCGAGGTTCATCTTATTGTCCACCATCGGACGGATTTGCAATAAGTAGAGCTCTCCCGATCGATCAGCGTGGATGTTGGCGGCTAGTTCGATTTCCACAGGGCGCCGCATCTCGTCTTGACCATATTGCATCACCTTCTGAAGCAACTCAGGCAGGGGAAAGACACCCTGCTGGAGCACACCGCAGAAGGTGATGACCTTACGACCTCCCTCATAAATACCATCGCGAATGACTTGGTCGTATGGATCATAGGTGGAAGCTATGTATTGTAATGTGCCATCCGGCTCTGCGGCATTAACACGCAGTCTCAGCAGATTAAAGCCATCGTCCTTAAGGAAGGTTTGGGGTGGGTTGGCCGTATCAAGAGCATAGAAACGTGTTTGTGTTTCTTTCAAGGCAATTTCCATCTCCGAGGTTTGTAAGACCTGATGAGGATGAGAAGGACACACACGCAAGCTCTGACCGCCATCGACGATGTACTTACCCAGGCCAAGAGCCAGGTTGACCGTTCCTTCCTCCGCCAATTCATCACCGATGGGATAATAGTTGACAGAGCGAGCTACACCAGAAAGAGTTGGATAGAAACGATCGCCGTGCTGCTCACCAACGACCTCCTGTAAGATGACCGCCATCTTCTCCTGATCAATGACATTGGACGTGGCCGTCATATAGGCTTTCGAATCGCGATAATACACACTGGCATAGACAGCCTTGATGGCATCGGAGAGCATATGTAGGCGCTCGTATTTATCCGCCACATAAGGAATCATATAAGTACTATAGATGCCTGCAAATGGCTGGTAATGAGAGTCCTCAAGAAGTGAGCTGGAACGAATGGCAATGGGGGTCTCCACAACATCGAGGAATGCCATCAAATCTCCTATCAAGCGAGCCGGCAGGCGAGCGTGGAGGAAGTAAGTGAGGATTTCCTCATCGGGGATGTCGGAGAGCGCAACCTGATAGAGTTCGTTGCTATCCATGAACTCATCAAAGATGTCAGTGCAGAGCACCACTGTCTTGGGAATCATTACCTGAGCTGTCTCAAAATCATTGAGGTCGGTATGACGCTTGATGATATGGTCAATAAAGGCTATGCCACGCCCCTTTCCGCCGAGCGAACCGTCGCCAATACGAGCGAAGTTGGAGTATCGGTCAAAACGCTCGCGATGGAAAACTGCGACAACACCCTGATTCTTCATGCGTCGATACGACACAATGGCATCGAAGATAATTTGCCGGTGCAAATCTACGTCCTGAACGGAATCCCATGTAATGCGCTTGAGGAAGTCGGCAATGGGAAACAATGCACGCGAGCTGAGCCAGCGAGAAACGTTATTGTGCTGAACGTGGTAGAGAAGCGATTCCTTGGGAAGCGTAAAGATATTGTCTTGTAAGTCCTTAAGGTTGCGCAGACGAGCCACCTCCTGCATCGTCTTGGGATCGCGGAAGACGAAATCACCAAAGCCAAAATAGTGGTTGATGAGCTTACGCAAATCAACAGCCATCTTCTTGGAGTTCTTGTCAACGAAACGGACTTTTTGGTCTTCTACAAGCTGAGCCTTTTCCGGTTCCGAAGATTCCATGATAAGAGGTATATATGGATCACGGGCGCGGATGTTCCTCAAGAGTTCGATACCAGCAGTCTCATCAAGGGCTCCTCGATGTGGGAACCGGCAGTCAGAGATGACACCAAGCGTGTTGTCGGAATAGCGATCGTAGAGCGACCACGCCTCCTCATAGCTGCGCGCCAGCACAATTTTAGGGCGACCACGCATTCGAAGTGTTTCCAATTGCGAGTTCAGGGCCTCGGTTGCGAAGGCCAGACTCTGCTGAAGCACAAACTGATAGAGATTGGGCAGTATTGAAGAGTAGAAACGCACATTGTCCTCCACCAGCAGTATCATCTGAACGCCGGCGCTCAGATCGTGTTCCAAATTCATCTTGTCCTCGATGAGCTTGATGATGGAGAGCAGGAGTTCCGTGTTGCCCAGCCAGCAAAACACGTATTCGAAAGCCGAGAGATCTTCATCGGCCATTCGCTTGCTGATACCGTGGCTGAAGGGGGTCAGCACCACGCAGGGGATATGCTTGTGAGAGTTCTTGATGCCACGGGCGATGTCGAAAATGTCGTTGTTGTCGGTTCCTGGCATCACAATGACCAAGTCGAACGTGAGGCGGTCCATTTGACGCATGGCCTCTTCTTCGGAAGCCACTTGAACAAATCGCGGCGGATAGCGAAGGCCTAGCTTGGCATATTCATCGAAGATCTTTTCATCCACACGACCGTCGTCTTCCAGCATAAAAGCGTCATAAGGATTGGCTATCAGCAATACGTTGAAAATACGACGGGTCATGAGATCGACAAACGATGTGTCGCGAAGGGTCAATTGTTCTTTCTTCATCTATTTTTCCTTTTTACGGCGCAAAAGTAGTGAAAAGTTTCAACTTTTGTATATCTTTGCGCGGAAAAACAACAAACCAGACCATTATGAGGCCCTTTTTAGACGGAAACTTCTTGCCACAAACAACCCCTGCACAAGAACTTTTCAACCATCATGCCGCCTCACAGACAATTATCGACTATCATTGTCATCTAAGTCCTGCCGAAGTGGCTGAAGACCGGGGCTTTCAATCCATCACAGAATTGTGGCTTGGAAGCAAGCACTACAAATGGTGTGCGATGCGCACGAATGGCATCCCCGAGCGCCACACGGAGACCGAAATCACACATATATATAATAAGGTGTACAAGGGCCATGTGCCCACGGAGCAGGAGGTGCGGCAGTTCAAGAGCGCCATGCTCTACGTCTTTGCCTTGCAGGACCACGCTTCTGGTTGGGTGCAGCAGTACCACTACGGCGCCCTTCGCAACAACAGCCGCATGATGCGACAGCTGGGCCCCGCCGACAATGAGATGGTGACCCCCATATTAATCAACTTCCAGGATGGCAGCGTGGCAGGTAAGATCTCGCGCTTCGTCACCAGCACCGTCGCTGTCGTCGATGGCGGCTTCAACGCCTTCGCCATATGATGCCACTCCAGCTCTTCAACCCCTGGAACGATCTGGCACTTGCTGCCAACAGTCCACATTATACGCCACCAGCGTCGGCGGTGCAAATGGCTGCGGACCTTGCCGACCTCTCTCTGCTGTGGACGCAACGCGATGGTCTCACCCTCTCCCCATTACAGGGGAGTGAGGAGAGGCCCCCTACTCCCTTCCTCCCATGGGGCTGGAGTCCCCTGCAGGTTCGCTTAATGCGAGAGGCTGGTGTCGAAGAAGATTTTTTGCCAACAGACTCCCAGCTAGCTGAATATAGGGCGTTTGCATCCCGCCAGACAGCGGTAACCTTACTAGCCCGCTTTCGTGATCTTTGGCCGGAAGCCTTTCGAGCAGGACAGCTGATAGGGACTTCTACTTGGAGTGAGTCTGAATCAGAAGTTCTCAGGGCCGTGGCAGCCTACAACAACTCCGTGATGTTAAAAGCCCCCTGGAGCGGCAGCGGACGAGGTGTGCGACCTGTCTCACATGAATTGAAAGACAAAGATATAGCATGGGTGCGTCGGACACTGGCACGACAAGGAGGTGTAGAGATAGAACCTCTATATAATAAGGTGCAAGATTTCGCAATGGAGTTTTGGGCCAAGGGTGGCAAGGTGCATTTCGAAGGTCTCTCGCTATTTGAGACAACAGCCGGAGGAGTATATGCGGGCAATTTGGTGGCATCGGAAGAGGAGAAGGAACTGCGGCTATCTCAGTACATACATAAAGACTTTCTGCAAGAGCTTCGCGAGCATCTCATTATACTCCTCAACAACGCTAACCTGCCCACATGGTACAGAGGTCCTCTCGGGATTGATATGATGTTTTGTCGGGCTATTCATCCCTTTGTCGAACTGAACCTACGCATGACGATGGGATGGCTAGCTATCCTCCTTGCACGGCGACAACGACCTCAAGAGGTTCGTCTTTTCCGAATTATCCAGGAAAATGGTCGCTATCGTTATGAAATCAACAATTTGTCAGATTAGGATAAACAAAAACAAGGCTTTTTATATTAAAAAGTCACATTTTGTCAACTTGGAGTTTGCAGTTCCAAAAGAAGTACTTACCTTTGCGCCAAATTTAAAAGATAATACGTATTGGATACTTTTTTTAGGACCCACGCTTATCTAGTGGACCATATTGACCTGCCGGTGCGCCGAGCGCTCATGGATGAAATCAACTGGCACGAGCCACTCATCGGTATCAAAGGAACTCGTGGTGTGGGCAAAACATCTTTCTTGTTGCAATATGCAAAGGAAAACTTTGATGTCCGCACACGTAAGTGTTTGTATATCAACATGAATAATTTCTACTTCCAAGGGAAGGGACTTTCTGATTTCGCACGTGAGTTCCGACTGATGGGAGGAGAAGTCCTCTTGGTTGACCAAGTCTTCAAGCAACCCAATTGGAGTGCTGAGCTGAGGCGCTGCCACGACGAGAATCCCGGACTACGCATCGTATTCACAGGGTCGTCGGTGATGCGGTTAAAGGAGGAGAATCCTGAACTGAACGGCCTTGTCAGCAGTTACAACCTGCGTGGCTTCTCGTTCCGAGAGTTCTTAAATCTGAAGACTGGCTGCGATTTCCCCGCCTACTCACTTGACGATATCGTGGCACACCACGAACAGATTGCCTCCTCTGTATTGGAGCAGGTCAATCCGCTCAACTTTTTCCAGAGTTACCTCCATCATGGTTTCTATCCCTTCTTCCTTGAGCATCGCAACTTCTCGGAGAATCTGCTGAAGACAATGAATATGATGTTGGAAGTCGATATTCTCCTTATCAAGCAGATTGAATTGAAGTATCTGTCAAAGCTGAAAAAACTCTTCTATCTCATGGCCGTCGAGCGTCCTTCCGCGCCAAATGTCAGCCAGTTAGCCGTAGAAATAGAGACTTCTCGGGCGACCGTGATGAACTATATCAAGTATCTCTCTGACGCTCGTCTTATCAACCTGATCTACCACCCCGATGAGACCTTCCCCAAGAAACCGGCTCGTATTATGATGCATAATAGTAACCTTATGTATGCCATCTACCCGAACCGGATGGAACAAATAGACGTTTATGAGACCTTCTTCCAGAACGCGCTATGGGCTTACCACGATGTGCGTCTTGCCGAACATCAGACCTCGTTCCTCGTAGATGGTCGCCCTTATCGCATTTGCGCGAGTCAACCCCGCCGCCCACAAACCGAAACCCTCTATGCCCGCGCCGACCTCCAACAGGGGCAGAAACACGCAATTCCGTTGTGGCTTTTCGGCTTCCTTTACTGATTTTTCATCAATAATCAGCAACTGAACATCACTAACTAACATAAATCAACATGAAGAGAGACAAACTACTACAGACATTCATTTCTGCGGTCTTTGTGTGGGTGGTCTGTGCCGCTGGAGCATGGGCACAGATGACGTTTACACTCAATGGCATAACCTATGGCGATGTTGCCGAGACTGACAGCAAGGGCTTTACCACTGTTACCCTACCCGCAGGCACCGAGCTGAGCGAGCTCATCACGTCCGTGAAAGTGGATGGTGTAACTGTCACCGCTTCGCAGGTGACCCCCAACCCCACGACCACGACCATCAACTACGACGAACTAAAAGTCTTCACCTATAATAATAAAGCTTACGGGTTCCGCTTTGTTGAAGATGTCTGGTTCTGTGCCGTGTTCTTCTCCGACTGCCACATCAATCAGGGTAGCGGACACGACGGCACCAGCCAAACTGATATGACCACGATTATGAACAACATACTCGCAATGGGGCTGGACGGTACGAAAAAAGTGAATTTCACCACAGCAGGTGCCACCAATCTCGTACCCAAGACCAGCATTGTGTTCTGTCTCGGCGATATTGATCAGGATAAGGGCGACGATGGTAGCAGCGGCACACACAGCAACTTCCTCAATTGCACGGCAGAACTGGCCAAGACGGCTGGCATACCATTCATCTTCATTGCCGGAAACCACGACATGAGTCCTGACTATTGGACGGGTAGTGATCCAGACAAGGGGGTAACGTCTTCCGGTTCGAATGCCGATGACAAGACCATCAGTGCAATCACCACGAACAACACCTATTGGAACAATGCTGGTGTCTTTGACGAGAATATAAGCTACTTCATAGATGAGTCGAAGAGCAGTTATTTCCAAAGCAAGCCCTTCACCTTCAAGTTCAAGGATGTGCGTTTCTATTGTGCCCATACCTATTGGTTCCAGAAGCTATATTCTAAGCCGGGACTGCTTTCATCTGCAACGTACTACGCCCCCGATGGTGTCATCTCTGCTCTAAACACCTTTGTGGAAAAACACACCGACGAGGCGTCAGTATGGATGCAACATTATCCTTGGTTGGCAGGTGCAGACTGTAACCGCTGGTGGCTTGACCAAAACGACGTAGGTCTCTATATACCCACAAGCAATTCTTCTGCTTATGGTTCCAGCACCTCTGGCATTGCCTACAACGACGAGACAACCGCAAATACATTGAAGAAAGACCCGCTTTCCGACATCATGATGAAGGCTGCGGGTAGGACAGATGGTAAGGTGCAGCACTTCTCTGGACACTACCACCGCTTCGACGACCGCACCTATAACAATACAACTGAAAACGGTTCCTCTGTTCACGACTACACGGTGGCAGCCAATGGTAACACCAACCAAAGCAACAATGCTTTCGTCGTCCTCTTCAAGCGTGGCGAGGGTGTGAAAGAAGTGATCCAAACTCAGTTCTAAGCCACATTACTAACAAAACAAAGATATGAAGACTTTGAAACTCCAATCGATCATCATTGCAGCCATCGCGCTGATAGGTTTTGCTGGTAATGCCTGGGCTGATACTGACAAACTTACCGTAGCCGAAGGCTGGACAAAAATAACCTCCGTACCGACTTCCTCGGATATAGCGAATAATTACTATGTATTTGTGGATGCTACACGAGACTTGATGCTCGGCATTGGAAAAGGAGTACACCAAGATACTAAGTGGTACTCTCTAGGCGTATATTATCGTAGTTCCGTAGAGCCTACGGCCAAGGATTTCATCCCATTGACATGGACGCTCGAATCATATAGCAGTGGTTTTGCAATGCGCAACCTCGACCGACCTGTCTATGCCTTCCAAACGGAATGGGGTGCTGCGTGGAAGTTCGACACCAACGATGTTACATCACCTAACGAATGGACGCCCGTGAACTTCACATTAGCAGAGGGCGTATGGACGCTACAGAATGGCAAATATCCAGAATCAGGTTATCTTGGTCCATGGGATAATATGATTGAGGATGGTGCAGAATGTGCAGCCAATAAGACGGGTGAATACATAGGGAAATTCCATATCTACGCAATCTCCCGTACACAATTCAAGCAGAACCTGCTCGACAATGCGTCCAACAGTAACCCTGTTGACCTCACTCCCTGGTATGTAACCAATGCAACCTTCGATGCCAACAACAGCGATGGCTGGACGACATCTTTCAGCACTAATGCTTCTGGTTGGTGGGGCAGCCACTCCTTTGGTAATCTTGGTGCAGAAAATTACCAACAGGTAGGAGAAGTCAAACAGACATTAACACTACCTAATGGTAAATACAAAGCGGCCCTGCAAGGCGCATCCAACAAGGTAGCCGAGAATCAGGCATATGTTTTTGCCGGTAGCGAAAAGACTTATTTCACACAATCAACCGTGAGCTCAGCTGATGGAAGTATATGGAATGATATGCAGTACAACCTATTGTTGATGATGCAAGATCGTTCCTACGGACAAGTACAAACTCCAGAAGTCACCGTTACAACAGGATCCCTGACCATAGGCTATAAGAATGAAAGCGGTCACTCTTGGGATGTCTTTGACAACTTCAAGCTTTATTGCACGGGTGTTGACCTCTCTGCCTATGAAACTCAGCTTTCAGACCTCATAAATGAGTGCAACGACTTCATCGATTCAGATGTCGTTTCCACAGCCTGTGAGACCGCTATCTCCTCTGCTATTACGACATATAACCAAAGCTACGAGACAGCCAAGGAATATTCTACTGCCATTGTAGCATTAACAGCTGTATTAGACACTTATAGGAATGACAGCGAACTACAGGCTGCTTATGCTGCCTACAAAGCTTTCCGCACGGAAGTACAGGCTTTGGAGAATACCAGCACCTATCATTACACAGATCCTGGAACTGCTAAATCAACATTCGACGGAGCCATCAGCAGCGCAAACACATCTGTGGAGGCGGCCACGACAGCCTCTGCTATCAATACGCAGGCAGCAAATATCCGTGCCGCAGCCCTGACCTTCATCAGTAGTGTTACAGCTGAGGACGGCAACCCCTTTAACATTACCTTCCTAGCTTCACAGACTATTAGCGACTGGAAGAAGAAAGACGGTAGCCCTGCAGGTGAAGTGACATGGGCTGTGAGTAATCGCGGTGACTTGGCTTTTGCCGAGAGTTATGAAAGCACCTGTGAAACAACGGGCACCGTGCTGTACCAGACTGTCAGCAATCTTCCCGCAGGTTACTACCGAGTAGGTATGTATGCCATGGCGGCCTACACTCCTGAACGAGATTTTGAGACAGGAGCTACCGAAGGTGATGCCAACCGATCCTTTGCCTTTGCTGGCGACCTCGGCGATGCCGGCAGCATCCAGCGCACGGGTATACCTATTCCTTTTAAGAGCAGTTTCGACCTGTCTGAGCTCACCACTCTCGACGTGAATGTACACCTCTTTTCAGCCGGTGCCCTCACCTATGGCATACAGAAAGATGCAAATGGTTCTAACTGGCACTTTGCGCAGATCATGTCTGTGCTCTACAGCAACGCACCCGACCTAACAGCTTTGAAGGCTACACGTGATGCTCTTGTTGCCGAGGCTACAGGTCTAAAGAATGGTGCTGATGCCGACTACTTGACCTCTGCACAGAAGACTGCTCTTCAGGATGCCATTGATGATGGTGTAGCAGCAGACGACTTCGATGAACTCAACACTGTTACTCTTACCACTCTGCCAAACGCAATCAATACGGCTAAGACACAGATATCAACAGTGAAAGCTAACCGCGTGCTGATGATTGCAGCTCTGGAGCGCTTCGAGAATGAATATAACGTCACAGATGGTACCGACTACCGTCGTTCTACAATGAGTGCAAAGGCCTGGACAGACTTGCTCGATGCAGTGGATGATGTAACGAAAGCTCTCGATGATGTGTCGCAGGCTTCGAGCTATGGTACACTGAAAGATGCTCTCGTTGCTCAAATGGACGCTACCGACGCTTCCCTCCGCCTCTTCAAGAGCTACAAGGCAATGGTAGATGGTACAACCGCCCTAAGTATCGTTGGCAGCTATGGCGCAGATTGTAATATGGACACCGATGCAACACAGGAGACGGCTATTGTCGCCCTCAACACAGCATTCGTTGACTATGCTAACTCACAAAGCGCTGACTTCAGTGTCGCTGCTTTCCTCGGTGACAACCTCGACTTCAGCGCAGCTGCAGGAAGTGTCATCAACGGGGACAACAGTAATACCATCAAGAATGTTACAGGATGGGAGGTTTATTATGCTGATGCAGACACATGGGCTGTGCTCCAGACAGATCAAAGTGAAAATTCAGGTAAACTCTATATCCGCAAGAACTGGGGAAGTGCAGCCACTACCCTCACCGTTGGTAAGGAAAAAATGCTGCCTGTGGGCAAGTATCGTCTGACCCTTTCATGGAACAGCGACTTGGCCAATATGACAAACCGCTCACAGTTCAAGCTTGGCGAAGCTGCAACAGCTATTGGTCGGACCACAGATGGTGCGCAGACACTTACCTATGACTTCGAGGTGACAACGGCTGCTACGCTTTTTGATTTGACAATAGGCTTCCAGAAGACAGGTACAGACAACACACCGGCTATGATTATTGTCGATGATGTGACGCTGACGGCTTTGGGTGCCAATAGCCGACTCTTGGCCGACTACAACGCTGCAGCCCTTTGGTTCGATGCAACCGGCAGCGAATATGCCGCCGCAACGGGCGTAACGGTGACGCCTACTGCACCCAATCAAATCATCAAGGCTGCTTCCGCCGACCAAATCAGTTCGCCGACGAATAATGTCGTGGTAAGTGGCACGTGTACAAACCTTGTGATTACCGATGGCTCTCCCCTTGAGATACAAGAAGGGTTCACGGCTACGACTGCCACTTACACCCGTACAATGAGCAATGCCTGGGGAACCACCATCCTACCTTTCGCCCTCACAAGCGACGAGAACGTACAATTCTATTCTCTGAAGGCTTCCGATGCCGAGAATATGACCTTCAAGAAAGAGGCTTCTGTGAATGCAAATACACCTGTCGCCTTCAAGAAACTAAACGGCGACGGCATCACCATTTCGGGCAGTGATGCAAAGGTCGTCGCTACGACTGGTTCACAAGGGGACAACACAACGGCTGATGGTTGGACCGCTGAAGGTTCTTACACTTCTCAGACCTTGGATTCCTACGATGGAGTCTATTACATTGCCTCCAACAAGTTCTGGGCAGCCGACGGAGCTGTTACACTCAATCCTTTCCGTGCGATTTTCCGCTATGATGGCGGTAATTCCGTCAAGACATTCACCATCAGTGTTGATGATACAGATGCTATCCACGATATCGTAAATGACGGATTCGCAAACAGAAAATGTTTTGACTTGGGTGGACGACGCGTAAGCACACCACGCAAGAACGGTATATACATCATGGAAGGAAAGAAATTCGTAGTAAAATAATCACTGAACGGTATGAGAAAACTATATATCTATCCACAAGTCAAGTCAATCATTTTTGATTGCGAAAAGCTTCTGGCTGCATCCGAAACATTAGAACGGGGCGAAGGTTCAGGAGGAAACGTCGCAGAAGTCAAAAGTCAACGAGATATCGATGACACTGATGACTGGAGCATCTGGGACTAGCTGCTTTATCTGTACTCTCAACAGCCATTTCCGTGTAGGAAGTGGCTGTTTTTTCGTCCCATTAACTCTTTTTTTGACACCTTTGCCTTGTAATATCACTATTTTTAGGTACCTTTGCCCCCGATTATTACAAGAAATGCAAACCCACGTTTCTTAAACGTTAAACATCAAACATTAAACTTCATATACGTTTATGGCAAAAGAAAAGAAATTCATTACCTGTGATGGTAACGAGGCCGCTGCTCACGTGAGTTACATGTTCTCTGAGGTAGCTGCTATCTACCCCATCACCCCGTCTTCGCCTATGGCGGAGCACGTTGACGAGTGGGCTGCCCGTGGTCGCAAGAACCTGTGGGGTCAGACCGTCAGTGTTCAGGAAATGCAGTCTGAAGCTGGTGCAGCCGGTGCCGTTCACGGCTCGCTGCAAGCTGGTGCGTTGACCACCACCTTCACCGCTTCTCAGGGTCTGCTCCTGATGATTCCCAATATGTACAAGATTGCTGGTGAGCTGATTCCCTGCGTCTTCGACGTTTCTGCTCGTACGCTGGCCAGCCACAGCCTCTGTATCTTCGGTGACCACCAGGATGTGATGGCTTGCCGCCAGACAGGTTTCGCTATGCTCTGCGAAGGTGGCGTGCAGGAGGTGATGGACCTCACCGCCGTGGCTCATCTGGCTTCTCTGGAGACCATGGTTCCGTTTGTGAACTTCTTCGACGGCTTCCGCACCTCTCACGAGTATCACAAGATTGAGCTCATGGATCAGGAGGACATCCGTCCCCTCGTGAAGGAAGAGTACATCAAGCGTTTCCGCGATCGTGCTATGAGCCCCGAGCGTCCTATCACACGCGGTACTGCTGAGAACCCCGAGACCTTCTTCACACACCGTGAGGCTATGATTCAGTTCCCGAAGTAGTTGAGAAGTACCTCGGCGAGATCTCCAAGATCACTGGCCGCGAGTACCACCTCTTCAGCTACTATGGCGCTAAGGATGCTGACCGCATGATCATCCTCATGGGTTCCGCTACCGATGCTGCCCGCGAGGCTATCGACTACCTGAATGCTCAGGGTCAGAAGGTTGGTATGATCAGCGTTCACCTCTATCGTCCCTTCAGCGTCAAGCACCTCCTCGCTTCTGTTCCCAAGAGCGTGAAGCGCATCGCTGTGCTCGATCGCACGAAGGAGCCCGGTGCTAACGGCGAGCCTCTGTACCTCGACGTGAAGGATGCCTTCTACGAGGTTGAAAATCGTCCGATCATCGTCGGCGGCCGCTACGGTCTCGGCTCTCACGACACCACGCCCGCTCAGATTATCAGCGTGTTCAACAACCTCGCTTTGCCCGAGCCCAAGAACCACTTCACCATCGGTATCGTGGACGATGTCACCTTCACCAGCCTTCCCGCTGTGGAGGAAATCGCCCTCGGCGGTGCTGGCATGTTCCAGGCTAAGTTCTACGGCCTCGGTGCCGACGGTACCGTAGGTGCCAACAAGAACAGCGTGAAGATCATCGGCGACAACACCGACAAGTAC
>CAJOCU010000024.1:0-2369 GCA_905233765.1 uncultured Bacteroidaceae bacterium
GTCGGGAGTGAACTGAATGCGGCTGAACTTGGCATCGATGAGCTGTGCCAAGGTCTTGATGGCGAGGGTCTTGGCCAAACCCGGCACGCCCTCGAGGAGGACGTGGCCGTCAGAGAGCAAGCCGATGAGAAGGGATTCTACGAGATGACGCTGACCGACGATTGTCTGGTCCATGCCCGTCATCAGATTGGTGACGAAAGCGCTCTGACGCTCAATCAGGTCATTCAGAGCGCGAATGTCTATTGATTCTGCCATAATAATCTTGATGTTTCTGATATGATTCTTAGATGGTTATCAATTATTGGTTCTTGGCGGCCTCGGCGACCTCGATGGGTGTCAAGCCGGTCTTCTTGTCCTTGAGTTCAGGAATGCGCAGCTCCATATCAAGGGGCACAATGTCCGGATTCGTGATGCCGTTCATCGTGCAGATATAGGTATAGAGGTTCTTGTCCTTGTAGTACTTGAGCGCCATGTTCAGCAAGGTCTTGCCGGCGGTCATCTTCTCTGTGCCCAGCTCACCGACAATCCAATAGTCGCCGTCTTCCTGCTGCGGATAGTTCTTCGCTGCGGCCACAGCTGCTGCACCCTGAGGAGCTTCTACGGCCACGGTGTCTGCGGGCGCTGCGGGTGTCTCCTCGACAATCTCCGTCTCAGGCTCATCGCAGGTGAACTCCGGCAGCTCAACGGGATGCCAATAGTAAGCGATGCAATAGCCAAGGAGCAGGAATAAGCAAGCGGTCAGCAGCCACAGCCAGCAATGGCAACGGCAAGGCTTCTCACAAGCGGGAGCCGGCGTTGCAGGTGCTTCAACCTTGGGAGCTTCGGGCTTGGGTTCCTCCACAACAGGAACTTCTACGACAGGCTCCTCTGCTACGGGTTCTTCTGCAGCAGGTGTTTCAACTATGGGTGCCTCAACTACGGGCTCTTCTGCTGCGGGTGCTTCAGTTGCAGGTGCCTCGGATACGGTCTTTTCAGCTACGGGCTCTTCAGCTGCAGGAGCCTCAGTTGCGGGTTCCTCGGTTGCGGGTTCCTCTGCGGGAACAGCATCCCAGAGTTTTTCCATTTCCTTCGTGTCAGTACCTTCGTTGAGGATGACCGTCTGGAAGGCTACGAAGGGTTTATTGACAGCATCGCGCAGGGCGGCATCGGGCGTGAAGCTGACCTTGGTGTGCGAGGCGATTTCAAAACGCTCACCTGTGCTCACGTTGACGCTCTCACGTGCATCGATATCAACGACCTTAAAGGTGCCAAAACCCTTAATCTTCACTAAGTTGTCATGTACCAATCCATCTTCGACAACCTCAAAGAAAGAACGTACGAAATCCTCGCAATAACGACGGGGAAGGCTACCACGACGAGCCAAAGCGCTGGCCAAGTCGGCAGGGGTCAATCTCTGGTCATTCATGACTCACCTCCTTTCTGTGTACGTTCGCGGAGTGCAGGATAAGCCTTGAAGTTCAGCACTAATTTGGGTGGCACCAGCATACGCTGTCCGCTAGAAGGATTAACGACTACACGTTCGAGCTTTTTCTTCACCTCGAACTGTCCGAAATTCTGAATGGTCAATGTGTTACCATTCTCAAACTGCGACGACAACTCGGCCACCAACAGGTTGACCATCTTCTGCGCGTCGCGCTGCAGAAGGCCCTCTTTCTGGGAGAGCGCAGAGATAAACTCTTTGTTATTCATAGGACTTATAAAAATTAGTTTCTGCAAGTTGAGCATACAGGTCAAAATCATCAGAGGAGGTGATGCGAACCTCATAGAATTGTCCGATGGCCAGCGTCTGACCGTCCACGGGTATCAGCACCTCAGGATCCACCTCGGGGGAGTCATACTGCGTGCGGCCTACATAGTAGTCACCTTCGATGCGGTCAATGATGACGCGCTGCACTGTGCCTACCTTCGCCTCCTGAATCTCCCCGGAGATGCGTTGCTGCAGGCGCATGAGCTTGGAGAGGCGTGCCTGCTTCACCTCGTCGAGGAATATCGTCGGTAAAGGCCTCTGCGCTATAGGTGCCTTCCTCCTCGCTGTAGGCGAAGGCGCCCATCCGCTCGAAGCGAGCCCAGCGCACGAAGTCAAGGAGCTCGTCGAAGCCTTCTTCCGTCTCACCCGGGTGCCCCACCATCAAGGTGGTACGCAGGTGGATGTCTGGCACTTCACGACGGATGCGCTCCACGAAAGCATAGGTCTCTTCCTTCGTGATATGGCGCCGCATGGCCGTGAGAACGGGGTCTGCGATATGCTGCAGGGCGATGTCCAGATAGCGGCAGATATTGGGGTGACGGTTGATGACCCCTAACAGCTCCCAAGGGAAATCCGTGGGGTACGCATAGTGCAGACGAATCCATTCCACGCCATCGATGTC
>CAJOCU010000024.1:2396-38775 GCA_905233765.1 uncultured Bacteroidaceae bacterium
CGCGCTGGAACGGAATGTAAACTTCTCCCAGGTGCTGCAGGACGCCCTGCGCCACCAGCTGCCGCACCTCCTCCAGAATTTCTTCCATCGGACGGCTCACGTGAGCGCCCGTGATCAGCGGTATCGCACAGTAGGAGCAATGGCGGTTGCAACCCTCAGAGATTTTGATGTAAGCGTAGTGCGACGGCGTTGTAACGATGCGACCAGGAGTCAGCCTGTCGTCCCACGCCCTGCCCAGGTCTGTCAGCAGGCGGGGCCAGTCGAACTTGCCATACCAGCCATCGACTTCAGGAATCTCCGCCTGCAACTCCTGCAGATAGCGCTGCGAGAGGCAGCCCATCACGAAGAGCTTCTTCAGCGAGCCGTCAGCCTTGCGCTGGCCCTGTTCCAGAATGACATTGATGCTCTCCTCCTTGGCATCACCTGAAGCCGCAGGTGTTGACGACACAGATGTCGCCCTCAGCCACCTCGGGATCATGCTGCACAGCGAACCCGGCGTGGCGCAGCTGCGCCATCAGGCGCTCGCTATCTACCAGGTTCTTGGAACAGCCCAGAGAGATGATGTCTATAGACCCACCCCCCTGCCCCTCCCTTGTATGGAGGGGAGTAGTATGTTTTGCTGTAGAGGAGCTAATCGTCATTATTTATAATCTTATAGAATCTCAAATCTTGAAGGTGACCACTCCCTCCCTAAGGGAGGGTGAGGGGTGGGTCTGTTATTCTCCAAACAGGCTATCAACGAACGCTCTTCTGTTGAACGGCTGCAGGTCTTCCATCCCTTCGCCAAGACCGATGTAGCGGACGGGGATCTTGAACTGGTCGCTGATGCCAAGCACTACCCCACCCTTTGCGGTGCCATCGAGCTTGGTGATGGCCATCGAGGTGACGTCGGTGGCGGCTGTGAATTGCTTCGCCTGTTCGAAGGCGTTCTGACCTGTGGAGCCGTCGAGCACGAGCATCACATCGTGGGGTGCGTCGGGCACCACCTTCTGCATCACGCGCTTGATTTTCGAGAGCTCGTCCATCAATCCTTTCTTGTTGTGCAGACGACCGGCGGTGTCAATCAGCACGACGTCGATGTCGTTGGCGACAGCGCTCGACAGTGTGTCGAAAGCCACGCTGGCGGGGTCGCTGCCCATCTGCTGCTTCACGACAGGCACGCCCACGCGCTCGCCCCAGATGACGATCTGCTCTACGGCGGCAGCGCGGAAGGTGTCGGCTGCGCCCAGCATCACCTTCAGGCCAGCCTGCTTGAACTGCCAGGCGAGCTTGCCGATGGTGGTGGTCTTGCCCACGCCATTCACGCCGACGACCATCACGACATACGGCTTCTTACCCTCAGGAATCTGGAAGCCTTCCGTGTCGTCGCTGTTATTCTCTGTCAGCAGGGCTGCAATCTCATCGCGCAGGATGTCCTTCAGCTCTGCCGTGTTCACATATTTGTCACGGGCTACACGCTCTTCAATGCGACGAATCACATTCAGCGTCGTATCTACGCCCACGTCGGAAGTCACCAGCACCTCCTCGAGGTTATCGAGGACATCATCATCTACTTTGCTCTTACCGGCCACGGCACGAGCCAGTTTGCCAAAGAAACTCTCCTTGGTCTTTTCGAGCCCCTTATCAAGGGTCTCCTTCTGTTCTTGCTTATTGCGAGAGAAAATATTAAAGAATCCCATTTCAGCTATCATTGCTTTTTCGCGTGCAAAGATACTCATTTGTTCCTAAAGGAACAAGATATTCAGAAAGATTAAGATTCTTAAACATGATTAAAACAACAAGAGGGACGCCCAAGCGGACATCCCTCTGTGTGGTCAGTTACGGTGAACCTCCTTACTTGACCTTGGCAACGATAGCCTGGAAAGCCTCGAAGTGGTTCATGGCCAGGTCGGCGAGCACCTTACGGTTGATCTCGACACCGGCCTTGTGCAGAGCACCCATCAGCTGGCTGTAGCTCATGCCCTCCATGCGGGCAGCAGCGTTGATACGCTGGATCCACAGAGCACGGAAGCTGCGCTTCTTGTTCTTGCGGTCGCGATAAGCGTAGGTCAGACCCTTCTCCCAAGTGTTCTTGGCAACGGTCCAGACATTCTTGCGGGCACCGAAGTAGCCGCGGGTGAGCTTCAGGATTCTCTTTCTTTTTGCACGTGAAGCAACGTGATTAACTGATCTTGGCATAGTTTTGTTTGTTTTTTGAACGTAAGCGGATTCTCGATTGATGATTGTTGATTGATGATTGATAAAAATCTCTCATCTTTAATCCTTAATCCTTAATCTTTAATCTCTTGATGGCTCAAGCGTTCGGTTTGACTTTGGGTGATTTCCGAAGAAATACTTGATTAACTCGTTTCTGAAAAAGATTAGCGAAGGAGGAGGAGTTCGCGGACCTGCTTGCGGTTAGCTGTCACAACAAGGTCGCTGTGCTGCAGGTTACGCTTCTGCTTCTTGGTTTTCTTCGTCAGAATGTGACTGTGATAAGCGTGATGACGCTTGATCTTACCCGTTCCGGTCAGCACAAAACGCTTCTTGGCGCCGGAATTAGTCTTTACTTTTGGCATTTTTTTGTTTGTTTAAATTGTTATTATTAACGGCGTGGCAACGCATATACCGGGCGCAGCGCACTACCTTTTTCTTCAATCGTCCCAGTTTTCGCCTTCCACCTTCGGTCCTGTGTATTCCTTCGGGGCCTTCTGCTGAGGTTTCTTGCGGACGGGCTCTTCTACGACCGGACGTTCTTCTTCGTCCTCGAAGTCCTCGTCATCAACCAGGGGACCTTCCACAACAGGCTTCTTGGGTGTCACCTTCTTTGGAGCGATGAACATGATCATTCGCTTACCCTCGAGAACCGGCATCGATTCCACCTTGCCATATTCCTCCAAGTCCTGAGCGAACCGCAGGAGTAGCACCTCGCCTTGCTCCTTGAAAAGGATGCTTCGACCGCGGAAGAAGACATAAGCCTTCACTTTGTCGCCATCAGCGAGGAAGCCCATCGCATGTTTGAGCTTGAAGTTGTAGTCGTGGTCGTCGGTCTGAGGTCCGAAACGAATTTCCTTGACGTCGATCTTCACCTGCTTGGCCTTCATCTCCTTCTGGCGCTTCTTCTGCTGGTAGATGAACTTCGAGTAGTCGATGAGTCGGCACACAGGGGGCTCCGCATTGGGAGAGATTTCCACGAGGTCAACCCCTTTCTGCTCTGCGATATGCAGGGCATCGCGCAGGGGGAGGACAGTCGATTCAATGTCGTCGCCGACGATTCGCACTTCACGCGCACGAATCTGCTCGTTGACGCGGTACTGGCTTTTGAGGTTGTCTTTCTTCATAGACACGGCCTTGGCCGTTATTAGGTGATTGTTAATTGATTTGCGGGCGCAAAATTAATACTTTTCTGTCATACTACGCACTTCATCGTTGATTTTCTTTGCAAAATCCTCGATTTTCATGCTTCCTTGGTCGCCTTGGCCCTGTCTGCGGACGCTTACAGTGCCCTCAGCCTCTTCTTTCTCACCTACGATAAGCAGATAAGGAATATGCTTCATCTCGTTGTCGCGGATCTTACGACCGATCTTCTCGGCGCGATCGTCGAGTACGGTACGAACATCAGCCTGTTCCAGTGCTTGCTGAACCTGCTGTGCGTAGTCGTTGTACTTCTCGGAGATAGGCAGGATAGCCACCTGGTCGGGTGTGAGCCAGAGGGGGAAGTGGCCTGCAGTGTGCTCGATGAGCACGGCCACGAAGCGCTCCATCGAACCGAAGGGGGCACGGTGAATCATTACCGGACGGTGCTTCTGGTTGTCCTCGCCTGTATATTCGAGCTGGAAGCGCTCCGGCAGGTTGTAATCGACCTGGATGGTACCCAGCTGCCAACGGCGACCCAGCGCGTCCTTCACCATGAAGTCGAGCTTGGGACCATAGAAAGCGGCCTCGCCCAGCTCGGTGCGCGTAGTCAGACCTTTCTCCTCACAAGCCTCGATGATAGCGCGTTCAGCAGCTTCCCATACCTCGTCGGAACCGATATACTTCTCCTTGTTGTTGGGATCGCGCAGGGAAATCTGAGCCTCGAAGTTGTTGAAGTCGAGGGCACCGAAGATGATTTGGATAATCTCCATCACACGGATGAACTCCTGCTTCACCTGATCCGGACGGCAGTAGAGGTGTGCGTCATCTTGAGTAAAGGAACGCACGCGCGTGAGGCCGTGGAGCTCGCCGCTCTGCTCATAGCGATAGACGGTACCGAACTCTGCCAGTCGCAGCGGCAGGGGCTTCGAAGCGAAGATCTCGCAATGGTGAGGGCAGTTCATGGGCTTCAGCAGGTACTCCTCGCCCTCTTCAGGAGTGGTGATGGGGCGGAAGCTGTCCTTGCCATAGTGGTCCCAGTGACCGGAGGTGACATAGAGGTTCTTGCCTCCGATATGCGGAGTCATGACTTGCTGGTAGCCATAGCGCTTCTGAATCTTCTTCAGCATATCCTCCAGGCGCAGACGTAGTGCGGTGCCCTTCGGCAGCCAGATAGGAAGGCCCTTACCCACACGCTCGGAGAACATGAACAGCTCCATTTCCTTGCCGATCTTGCGGTGGTCGCGCTTCTTGGCTTCCTCCATCAGCGTGATATACTCGTCGAGCAGCTTCTTCTTGGGGAAGGTGATGCCGTAGATACGGGTCATCTGCGGGCGCTTCTCGTCGCCACGCCAGTAGGCAGAGCTCACAGCCGTGATCTTCACAGCCTTGATGGGAGCGGTATTCACGAGGTGAGGACCACGGCAGAGGTCTGTGAAGGCGCCCTGCGTGTAAGTGGTGATATGTCCGTCCTCGAGGTCAGCAATGAGCTCGTTCTTGTAGGTCTGACCCTTGTCGCCGAAGAACTTCAGCGCATCAGCCTTGGCAATATCGCGACGCACCAGCGCTTCCTTGCGCTGTACCAGTTCCATCATCTTCTTCTCGATGGCTTCGAAGTCAGCCTCGCGGATGACGGTGCCCTCAGGGGGCATCACGTCATAGTAGAAGCCGCGTTCGATGGCAGGACCGATACCGAACTGTGTTCCAGGATAGAGCTCCTGCAGCGCCTCGGCCATCAAGTGAGCACTCGTGTGCCAGAAGGCATGCTTGCCCTCTTCGTCATCCCATTTGTAGAGCACCAGCTCGGCGTTCTCCGTGATGGGGCGGTTCAACTCCACGGTCTCACCATTCACGCCGCAAGCCAAAACGTCGGCTGCCAACCGTGGTGAGATACTCTCTGCAATTTCATAGCCCGTTACGCCAGCCTCACGTTCGAGAACAGAGCCGTCGGGAAGAGTAATTTTAATCATGTGCGTTGTATGCTTTTTCTTATATTTTCACAATTCGGGCGCAAAAATACAACTTTATTTCCAAACCGCAGCAAAAAAAGTTCCACTTTTTCCACCTCCACACTCCTTTTCTCCTATAAATGATTCCATTTTTGCCTTTTCATCATAACTTTATATACATTTGCGCCACATAACAATGAAACACACCACAACGCAATGATCAACCAGCAACTGCTTGAGCCCGCGAGTATCGTCGTCATCGGCGGCTCCAACAATGTCCACAAACCTGGCGGCGCAGTCGTCCGCAACATCCTCAGCGGCAACTACTCCGGCACACTCCGCATCGTCAACCCTAAGGAGGACGAGGTGCAGGGCGTTCGCGCCTTCCACGATGTCAGCGAGCTGCCTCCCACGGACCTCGCCATCCTCGTGGTGGCGGCCCGATTCTGCCCCGACTATGTGGACTTCCTGGCCCGCGAGAAGCAGGTGCGCGCCTTCATCATCCTCTCTGCAGGTTTCAGCGAGGAGACCGCCGAGGGCGCCCAGCTGGAGCAGCGCATCCTCGACACCTGCGAGCAATACGGCTGCGCGCTGATAGGCCCCAACTGCATCGGACTGCTCACGCGCTGGCATCACTCCGTGTTCACCAAGCCCATTCCGCGTCTCACACCCAAGGGCGTCGATTTCATCAGCGGCTCTGGCGCCACTGCCGTATATGTCCTTGAGAGTGCCGTCTCTAAAGGCCTACCATTCAATTCCGTATGGTCTGTCGGCAACGGTCATCAGATTGGCATCGAGAGTGTGTTGGAGTATATGGACGAGCACTTCGATGCCGAGCGCGACTCCCTCATCAAACTACTTTATATCGAGAACATCGCGGACCCAGACAAGATGCTCTATCACGCCACCTCGCTCATCCGCAAAGGGTGCCGCATCGCGGCCATCAAGGCCGGCAGCAGCGAGAGCGGCAGCCGTGCAGCCAGCAGCCACACCGGCGCCATCGCCAGCAGCGATTCAGCCGTAGAAGCACTCTTCCGCAAGGCCGGCATCGTGCGTTGTTTCTCGCGTGAGGAACTGACCACCGTGGGCTGCATCTTCCAAGCCGTCAAGGACCCAGCCTTCTTCCACCGCACATCGCCACTGAACATCGCTATCGTGACGCACGCCGGAGGTCCTGGTGTGATGCTCACCGACGCGCTCTCCAAGGGCGGGATGAATGTGCCCGTCATCAACGGCGCCATCGCCGATGAGCTGAAAGGCCAACTTCTTCCAGGCTCCTCCGTGGCCAACCCCATTGATATCCTCGCCACCGGCACACCGCAGCATCTGGCCACCGCTATCGAATTCTGCGAAGAGCGCCTCACCGACATCGATGCCATCATGGTTATCTTCGGCACGCCGGGACTGGTGCAACTCTACGAAGCTTACGATGTCCTCCACACAATGATAGAGAAATGCCACAAACCCATCTTCCCTATCCTTCCAAGCGTGAACACCGCCGGCCCCGAGGTGCACGAGTTTCTGAAGAAAGGGCACGTCAACTTCTCCGACGAAGTCACACTGGCCACAGCCTTGACACAAGTAATGAAGACGCCCGCGCCCGCCGACCAGAACGTGGTCATCAACGGCGTTGACGTGCCTCGCATCCGCCGCATCATCGACGGCCTGCAGGAGAACGGAGCCTTCCTCTCCCCAGCCCTTGTTCACGAGCTGCTTCAGAGTGCCGGCATCCCCACTGTTCCCGAGTTCGTCAGCACTGACAAGGAAGCATTACTCGCCTTCGCCGACCGTTGCGGCTATCCCATGGTTGCCAAGGTGGTAGGGCCTGTACACAAGAGCGACATCGGCGGCGTGACACTGAACATTCGCAGCCGCGAAGTCCTCGCCGCTGAATTCGACCGAATGATGCAGATTGAGGGAGTTACTGCCGTCATGGTACAGAAGATGCTCAAGGGCACCGAGCTCTTCATCGGAGCCAAGTATGAGCAGCGCTTCGGCCACGTCGTCCTCTGCGGCCTCGGCGGCATCTTCGTGGAAGTCCTGCGCGACGTCTCCAGCGGCCTCGCCCCCCTCTCCTACGAGGAAGCCGAGAACATGATCCACAGCCTGCGCGCCTACAAGATTCTCAAAGGCACGCGCGGTCAGCAGGGCATCAACCAACGTAAGTTTGCCGAGATCATCGTCCGCCTCTCCACCCTCCTCCGCTTCGCCACCGAGATCAAGGAGATGGACATCAACCCCCTCCTCGCCGATGGCGACGACATCGTCGCCGTCGATGCCCGCATACTGGTCGATAAGGGATGATATTACCTGTGATTGTACGTGATTAATGTACAAACATAAGTCCTATATAGGCACGGGGACCAGAGGGCTTGACCAACTCATTCTTCCGAAAGGCCAACATCCAGTCAAAGCGGAAGGTGAGGTGAATCTTTGGAGGTTACCTGCTTCAACAAGGCTCATGAAATTATCCTGGATTTCACGCAAGTCATCTGTCAGGATACTGTTGCACTTCTCAGCTATCTCATCCGGAATCTCGTAGCAGCAAGCAGCTATAGCGCCAGCCATACAAGCGATGGTATCTGAGTCTCCACCAAGAGAGATGGCCAGACGAATAACCTCCTCGAAAGAGTTTCCCTCCAAGAATGCAATGATGGCCTCTGGCACACTACCCTGACAGGACACATCGAAGCGATACCCGGGACGTATCTCTGCTATCGTGCGGTTCAGGTCATAAAAGAAAGTCTGTTCGACGTACTCTTTGATTTCCGGCTTCGTCTTCCCTTCCTTGCAAAAGAACACACTTGCAGCTATCGCCTGTGCCCCTTTCACACCCTCAGGATGGTTATGGCTCACAGACGCTGTGATAGCCGCAAGTGCCAACGCTTCGTCCAGCGTCCTGGCATACAGTCCCACGGGGCTCACACGCATTCCGGCTCCATTTCCCCAACTGTTGTATGGCTGTGGATCCTCCTCTTCTAGCCAACTGCGGAACCTACCGCCATAGCCAGCATTCGGGTAACGGTTACCCAATTCCTGCATACAACATATTAGATGATGCATGGTATGCGCAGGATCCTCCAGCAGCCATTTCGCCACGGCTAACGTCATCACGGAATCATCCGTGAACTTTGTCCAGGGTCTGAACAAGTCAAAGTCCGTTGACTTCGTATTATGAAACTCATAGACAGAGCCGATGATATCACCGACCACAGCTCCAAACATTTTATTTCTTTCCATCATAATGAACCACATTCGCCCTCTATAGGGGATAATCCTTCTGTTTCTCTATAATCGATTAAAAAATCGGTTAGTTGTAATTATTCATACTCTGCCGAAACAGTTTTATGCTTGTCGCCACAAAGATACAACTATTTAATTAAAAATGAAAAATGAAAAGAGAACTTTTTGAGTAGCGAGTGCCATAAAACATGTTTTAATGGCCGAGTCGTGAAAAAAGTCAGCAAGGCTAAAAATGAATGATCGAATGAAAAATGAAAGAGAGAAATAGAAAGATGATGGGAAAGACAGAAACAGAGGTGAGTCGCTGGCTGTCGGGAACCCATAACCTTACCTTGGCAACCCTTTGTAAAATCTCTGTTGCTCTTGGACAAGACGTCATCACAATTCCCAAACATCATCCCTACTCTGTCTTTCAGGAATCTATTCCTGCTGTAGCAGAGGCGGAAGCGGAGTATAATTAAAATCCTTTCTCCCCAGGCCCTTTTTCAGGTGCTGATTCTGCCCTAAATAATAGCGTCCGCCACACTGAGTAATGATTGCAGCTCATCAAGGATGCTACAACCGTTGCAAGTATGGCACTGGTTATTCTAGTCCAATGGAAACCGATTAGTTTGAACATATCATAGAGGTATATCCCAAGTGCAAGTATGACGAGGGTGTTACGAAGAAGCTCAAACTGGATGATATCTAGCCCCACCTGTACCATGAACATGAACACATAGTCATAGCCGATCTTTCTCAACCGCCCCGGGTGCTTCACAAAAATGAAGAACTCGACTTCGCTCCAGTCCAGCGAGCGGAACATCATGAACATCCCCAGAATGAGCAGGAACCCTCCCACATCATCCCACTGAGGTTGTTCTATTAGCGAATAGCCAAAAACGTAATTCGCAACACACATTACCATCCACACCGCGATGGCGACCCATCCAATCCAAAACGGTATTGGGTACTTGCATTTCATTGTTTCAATTCTTTTCATTTTCTACTCCTTATTTAATTTTTAATAATTTGTTGGTTATATATGTTCTACGATTGGCTGTGATACCGGAACATCATATTTAGAATCCGAGAAACGAGTACGATATAACAGCCGTTTCTTCAGCAGCCTGTACATCTTCTTGCCAATCAGTCCTTTCTGTTTGAGTATCTCTATCCCCATCACACCACGAAGGCTGACCCCGCGTTCATCCTGATAGATCTTCATGAATTCATAATCGTTGAAGGCAATGACAGTGTCAGACATACTGCTGATGACGTGATGCGATTTGGAATCCAAGTCCGCCAGAGCAATCCTTATGTCATCCATCCTCTCCACGTTCCACACCAGTTCCGTCTTTACAATGGGAATTCCAGTCCGAAGCGCGATGTGCTTCAGTTGCACCGAGGTATCTTTCTCTGTGTAGGTCTCGAAATCATCAAAGAAAGCAATCCGAATTTCTCGTTCACTAATGCATTCGACCATATCCCGCTCCCAATTCTCACCACCACAACCATCCTCCAATACGAACAATGGCGCCTCACGCAACATTGATTCATACTCGCAGATTTCTTCTTCATAACGCGGATTACGCAACAGATTCCACAGGTCGTTCGTTTCTATGTCGTAGTGATATGCCATCATGGCAGACACAGCCATCGACATATCCATCATGCCGAAGCCGACAAGCGTTGGTATTCCTTGCTCCACTGCCAGTCGGTCGATTTGCGACAAGATGAATGCAGTCTTCCCGCTGTTTTCCATTCCGCATATGGTCATCAGCTCACCCGGATGATAGCCTCCGAGCTCATTGTCGATGAAATCCAGACCACTCTTCAGCGCCGCATTCTGCGGCTGCTGTTCCTCTAATAGTTCCGATATATGTTTCATCTTTATTACCTTTTATTTCAGTCAAATATGATATGCGGATTCCGTTCAGCGGGTGATTTCCAATCGATATGAAACTCATATCGCAGAATATTCTTCTTCAGCTCCCATATACTATGACAAACGCCCATCATCCAGTTCTCAGGCAGGAAAATTAAGTCCATGAAAGAATCAATGCGTTCTTCAAGGCTGGGTGTAAGATGAGTACTCAAGCCTTCTCCACTCCTTTTTTCCCGATAAGCACTAAATAAGTCATAAGCCAGAGAGAGTCGTCTGCCTACGACCTCCTCTTTCTCTGGGTAATCAATCTCAATTCTCGCCTCCGGGTCTATCAGTAAAGAGAACTTCTTCAAGAGCGAACCGATGCGTTCCACCTCTTTCTGAAAAGGTGTCATCCCACATTCTTCAAACCTCCTTTTTGTTCTGGAGTCTATGAGCGGCAGCAATAAGTCCGGCTCTGTTCCCACCCAAATCACCGAAGCCTCGCAGTTAGTCGCAACGCTATACATCAGCCAAAGCCGCCTCATCCCGGGATCAAAGAATCCACTTAGGTCTCTTATTCTGATAAACGCGCAGATACCAAGCTCGTTCATCTTCTCTTTTGTTAGTTCGATGTATTTCATAAGATTATAATTTGTAGTTCTACTTCTTCCATGAATCAAAGATGCTGGGTGGATTGGCGAATCCTCGCTTCTGCCACTTCTCACGTACCTCTCCCCACTTCACATCCGTCTTCGTGTTCCCTTTCAGAAAGTAGTGGATGATTCGCATTTGAGTGTCGTGGTCACCTTGATTGTAGCGTTCCTTCAGCTCCAACCTCGCCCGCTTCACATATTTCCCTTTTCTCTCGATGAGCATCTGTCCCAGCTCATCAATGGATGCATTACGGATGAGATCATCCAATTCCGCCATCTTATTTCGAAAAAGCATCTCAAAGATGGCCTGTCGCAGCTCATCCTTCTTATCCAACCACCGCGATGTGAACAGCCTAACCAGTTCCTCCCTGCTCAGCCCTTTCAGTTTATCGACGCAAGTTTCAACTGCCGTTTGTGTCCAGTGCTTATAATGAGCGATCTTGCACTCATTAAGAATGTATTCGTAGTTTGTCATACCTAGTGTTTTTTACACAACATCAATATGTATCATTTATCGTAACATTCATATTCCTTATAGGTGTCTTCAAAAAATCATGTGCCATAAAAAAGGTCTTAAATCAGTTCCTATCTAATACACTTTGTGCAGTTTTTTCCATAAGAGTCTTCTTTAAAATCAGTTGATTCTCTACAATCAACTCGTAGTCACATTTGCTTTCACCCATTTTTATGGTTAAAACAAACAATTCGAGGAATGTCAGGAAGCAGAACAATATGACATAGAATGCAAAGGAAATCGTACTCTTAGAAACGACCTTTAATGTGGCCTCTAATTCTTCAATGAAACCAGGAGCTCTTTGGCTAACTTCTGTTCTTACTGTTTCTGCAACTTCTTTTTTATCCTGCCTAAGCTGTTCCAGTTGTGCAGAATATATCTGAATCTGATCATTATTTGCTTTCAGTTGTTCTGCCAGAGGATTGGCTAAGGTGATAGTATTGACTGTTTGGGTTTTGACTTTTTGTGGTTTCCCTTCCTCATCAACCCCAACCACCTGTTCTTGTGTAGTTACATTTGTTCCTTTTATTACGGGTCTTTTCTGTAGTTCTTCATTCAATGATATAGTAGCGATGCTAATTGAATCCATCTCATGAGTGATTCGTTGGATATCACTATCATAAATTGAAAGTCTCTTAGCTATTGTCTCACTAATTACATCTTCTCTATGTTCCTGAATAGCCTGTTCGATATCGTTCCGGAATATTATCTGGTCAAAGATACAGGAACCAAGAATCGCCATACAGAGAGCCAATAGTACTCGCATAATACTCATTAGCCTTGCTTTCCCAACCGTTAGGATGATGACTCTCTCAACGCAGAGCACAATGAACATGAAAACTAAAGCAACGCATACCTTTAAAGCACATGATTCTATATTGATGTAGCGGTCGGCAAAGCAATAACCGATTGTACCCCATAGTACCATCATAATACAGATAGCAGAGAGCAGTTTCCTGTACTGGCGATAACTTGCTTCACCACATTCTTTTAAAATGTTCTTATCCCATCCGATAAGAAAACATCCGAGATCCTTCAATGTTTTCATAATTTTCATTTTTGTTTTTTATCAATAAAGTTGATAGCTACAGCTGCCATTCCTTTCTGAAACCCTCTACGGTATGATTCTATCATTGTCGTCATTTTAGGGTCATTCGCCTGAAGCTGCTTTTGCATATTGCTAATTTCATCTAGATGTTCTACATAAGTATCACGCCTTGCTTGAAGTCTTCCGGAAGCTGAAAGTGCATAAGCCTTTTTTGCAATATCAATATTTACATCGATTTCGCGAATGTCATTCTTATAGCGGAGAATGATACGTTTAAATAGCATCTCCAAGTCGTTGCAAATAATCTTTTCCTTGGCTTCTCGATAGGCAATGTCTGGATTAACAAGTGCATCTTGAAATCCATCCTCCTCAAAATTCTTATGGATAAAGTTGAAGATAACATCTATGGGCATTCCGGTACCCCAGGTTATCACTATAGTTTTCTTCTTTTCCTCATCTTCTTGAGGATTCTCTACCGGAAGTCCCTTGTTTAATTCCTGTTCATCATTGTTTTCAATAGGAATCATATCAGAGTTCTCAACTTTTTGGGTGTTGAATAATTTAAAAAGTGCCATAATCTAAGATATTTGTTGATTAATAGAATTCAATCAGTCTGTCAGGATTTGCAAATTTGAAGGCAACTCTAACAATTTGCTGACTTGTAGTAAATATGTTCGCTACAGTCGGTTCATTCGTGACATATTCCTTCCGCTCTCTTGTGATGCCCAACAGCGTTGCCATCATGAATAAGGACGTCTCGTTCACATTAGATTGTCGCGCTGCTATGTACATCATCAGACGGTCGCCCATTGTCACACATGTATCAAATTCAAATGATGACAATATATGACTTTGCAGTGGATTGTCCTTTATCTGGACTGATATTTTTCCACCTTTAAAGTAATCTCCATTGTTGTGCTGCTTGAATGTTACTTCGCAGTTGATATAGCCGGAGTTCACCAGGCAGCCGCATACATACTCTTTGTAACTCTCAACAGAGAACGTGAACTCTTTGAAAGTAAACACTTGAAAACTTGGCCAACGATCCATAATCTTTTATTGTTTAGTTGTTAATATTGTCACTTCTTAGAACCCCATTGCATCCATCATCCTGTCGTACTCAATAGGATCTGTTGGCATATCACCATACATCCCATCAGTTAAAGCCCACCAAGCATCTTCTTGTGTTTGTCTTTGGCCATAAGAAGAGTCCGTTAGGAAGTCTTCACCTTCTTCATACTCCTCTTCCTCATCGTACGACGTACGTTCACGGGCTCTTAGATAGTCTTCCACCTCTTCATCTTCATAGACTTCGATGGTATCACTCTCGTCCTCAGGAACTTCGTCCTCGAAATCCTCAATGTCATAAGCTTCGTAGGACTCATTAAAAAAATCTTCCATAATTGTCATAGTTAAATGGTTCTTGAATTATTTTTTCACTCTTTTATACGAGAAAATCTCACAAAGTAACCGCCTGCTGAAAAAATAATTGTACTTTTGTGCCATCAAAACCAATAAATGAGACATAGACTGCTGATATTTAGCCTGTTCGCATTGGCTCTTTTTCCTGCATTTTCTCAGAGAAAGAGGGCTTTCATGGTTGGCGTGTCCCACTATGACACTGCATTGACGGGCTATCAATGGAACAATATCAACGGAACCAACGATATCTCGCTTCTCTCTCCCATTCTTCAGGAACAAGGCTTTCAGATAACGTCATTGCTTGACGAACAAGCCACTTATGATGCGATTATCAAGCGGCTGCAGCAGTTCATCCAGAAGAGCAAGGCTGGCGATATCGTCTATCTCCATTTCTCCACCCACGGCCAGCCGGTTGAAGACATCAGCGGTGATGAGGCTGACGGATGGGATGAAGCCATTGTTCCTATTGATGCTTACAAGCTGTATCGCAAAGGCTTCTATGAAGGAGAACGCCATCTTCTTGACGACCAGTTGAACACCTACATCAACAAATTGCGTAAGAAAGTCGGTGGCAAGGGAATCATCTATGTCACCATTGATGGCTGCCACGCGGGAACGGCTTCGCGCGGTAATGATGACATGGTTCGCGGAACCCATGTCGGATTCTCGCCAAACAACAAAGTCTTCAAACCGAGCAAAGACCACCGTTCACATTATGTGCTCACTCACGATAGCAAACTCGCAGATATTGTTTTCTTCGAGGCTTGCAGGGCTGACCAGCTAAACATGGAAGTTAAGGCCGATGGCCAACAATACGGGGCCCTCTCTTTCCATTTGGCAAAGGCCCTAAGCAAGACCGCTATTGACAGACAAGCCAAAGAGATTATTCAGGCTCTACAGTCTGAGATTCATCAACTGGGAAAGTGGCCCAGTAATCAGAACCTTGTTATAGAAACCAGCATGCAACAATGATTATCGAGATACCAAAACAACACGAAGAATACGACCGCTTCTTATCTGAGGAGCGCAGCAAGGTTTTTGCCTATCTTCACAAGGCCTTTAATATGGAAAATGCAGATCTCGATGACATCTACCAAGAAGCATCGGTTGCGCTATACCTTAATATAAAAGAAGGGAAGTTGTCAGAGCTGACGAGTTCTCTTTCCACCTATTTCCTGCGTGTTTGCATCAATCAGACGTTGAAGTTTCTGAGCAAAAAGAAAAAAACGGTACCCCTGTTTGATAATTCCGCCGTTACAGCAAAGGACGAATTCCTCGCGGACAAAATCGACGACCTATACCATTGGTCCACAGAGGGACAGTCGCAAGAAGAAGAAATGTTCACAAATAGAATCGTTCATGCAGTGATTGAATCACTACCAGAAACCTGTCGAAATATCTTCTTAGGCTACTACTGGAACAACTATTCTACTAGCGTCATTGCAGACATGTTTGGCTTCGCTAATGCCAATTCTGTTAAGACGCAGAAGTATAAGTGTGTCAGCAAATTCAAGCAGAAGTACAATGAACTAATCCGTAGGCACTATGAGTAATACAGACGAAATAAAGTTCAACGAAATGGATGAACGCATCGAGCGCTTCCTACGTGGCCAGATGACTCCAGAAGAAGAAACGCAGCTTCACGAAGATATCAATAACAATCCCGACCTTCGCGAATACGCCCTTGTAGTCTCTTCGCTCATCAAAGGACTTAGGTTCAGTGAATTTATCTCTGACTACAGTGTTATAAGAAGTGTCCAAAAGCAATCCGAAGAGCCCTTGAGGCATTGTGGAATGGAGATTGCTGATGACGAAGAAGAAACACCTCCTGAAGAGCCCAAAAAACCCAACAATCTGCGACGCCTTATCATCTGGTCCTCGTCCATCGCAGCCGCTCTCGCCCTTGTCATTGGCTACAACTTCTACGCCGAGAGCGCTCGCTATGCACAGGTCAACGAAATGCTGTCACCATACTACGAGCATTACGACCCAACCTCGCTCTCCAGAGGCGATGCTGATTCTGTTACGATAGCCCACCTCTACACACTCTTCAACCGCATCCAAGACGAGAAGGAAATGAAGGACATCATAGCTGAACTGGAGCCCATCTACGAATCCATCGAATCCGACTTCATCTACTACCCTTATGCTAACGACATCGCCTGGAACTTAGCACTAGCGTATGTGAAGGCGGGCGAGAAGGAAAAGGCAATATCTGTACTTGAAGCCATTGTTCGTGATAACGAAGACTTGCCTATCAAAGACAGGGCAAACGGTCTCATTAAGGCGATTGAAGGCGAAAAATAATGGAACCAGCTAAAAAAACATCTGAAAATTTGTTCGACTCAACTTTTTTACAGATCTTTGCAGAGTGAAATAGCGATTTCACCTTTTTACAAGTACTGTCTGTCCCGTAGAAAGCTCAATTAACGTGGCTCAGCCACACATTTATTAACCACCACTTCACCTCGTGTGCTTTATGCCGTGAAGTTTAAAACAAAATATTATGAATATTTGTTTTAAATTTTCATGGCAAATTAAAGCCAAGTTCGTTATCTCGACGAGCAAGAATCAACAACCACTCCAACAGTCTTTGTTAGGGTTGCTTGAAAAGATTTTGTCCATTTTGGACTCTTGCTTTAGCATCATATCAAACGTCTTATCTTGCTTTTGATTTGCCTGCGTCTTGGGAGGACTCCTCTCAAGACGCTAATCTAAACCGTCCAACAATATAAACGATGCCCAGTACTTGGGCTCGTTGTATTTGCCATTCTCTACCTGTCTCAGATACTTCTGAGCATCACGAAGAGACTGGAGCTTGGTCTTTCCACTCATCAGGTTCTTGTAGAATTCGACCATGAGTATTTTGGTGGCTTCATCATCTACTTTCCATAAGCTCATAATAAGAGATTCCACGCCAGCCATTTTGAATCCACGTTGCAAACCATAAATACCATCTACATCGTCTAAAATTCCTAGTCCGGTGTCGCAAGCCGATAAAACAGCTAAATTTGTGTTGGAAAAATCCAAATGTGAAATCTCTTCTGCGGTTAAAATTCCATCTTCCCTATCTTCTGGAACATAGCCACCTGTCCATGTGTAATTCGAGCCTGAGAAAAGCAGTCCGCTTAATTGCATCGGTATTGTTGTTCCCGTATAGCCTTGCATATTAGAAAAAAACGAAGAAGCAGGTTTGTCAACATCTGAGAAAAAGTAACCATGTGTTGCGATATGAATATAAGTCGGTGATATACCATCTAGTCGTTTTATGTCAATTTCACTAGCGTGTTTTCCCGAAAACATCTCTGTTGCAACCCTTTTCTTTGACAATATTGACTGAATCGATTCTACTTCTTGTAAACTACCAGGAATTTCATCCCACATATTCCTATATGCAGATCGAATGGAGTTCTCAGTATGAGGGGATGGATTTATACATGAGACATCTTGAGTTTTATCATTATCATCACTTACATTATAATCTATGCCTCCAAATAACACAGCTCTAGCCAACTCTTTACGTTGTCCCTTTCGAGCATTATTGAAAATCAATGTTGAGGTTGTCATTACACGATTTAGGTGATACTTATCCATCAATCTCATATTGGTACTAGCGTTCAAGGGAATAGCACCAATATTGATCTTATGTAACAGTCCTATGGGTGAATAATATATATAATCACCATCACGGAGGTATTGCTCTAAAGGCTGGAAAAGCATTCTATATAAGCTATTGTCGTTGCTTGCATACAATGTATTAGCATAATCTGAATTATTTTCAATATTAGAAAGATACTTCTCTATTTCTGGCTTTGGACAGAGTTTAACTATCTGGGGATTCTCAAAATGCGTTCTAAGGATAAGAGCGCCAAGGTAAACAATACTAGAATCCCGGGAATAAATCTCTGGTATTTCTATAAATTCCAATGCCACATCGTTGTCCCCTAAATGAAAACGTATTTCCTTATAGCTATAAAGAGAGTCATTATTTATATTCGCGTTTTGAGAGTACGCCACTAATAGTTCTCTTTCTATAGCACTTATAGAATCAACTAATTGTTGATGAACCTCGGAGGTTTTTACCTTATTTAGGAGCTTCTTCTTTAATGCCAACGCTTCTTTATACTGCTTCTTAATGAGGTCTTGTGAGTTTGTTCTAATATAGTTCTTAAATCCTTTTATAATATCAAATTGTAAAGCCTTTTTGTATAGCGCCATATCATATGCGATGCCATTTATATCGCTAAACTGAAACTTATTCGCGATGGCATTTGCTAAAAATCCCAATACCCTTCCATGCTCCCTCCAATAGGCTTCTCTTTCTTTTTCAGAATATGTCATTAGGATTGTTGAAAGATTAGACTTTGAGTAGCTGATATAATCCTTTAAAGTATCTATTATCCTTTGATCATCAGCAAAGAACTGCAGCATCAATAAGATCTGAAATCCAGCCTCCTTTAGCATATAATCATAATCCCGACTTATCATACCATGTAATTTCTCAATAGCGGTTTCATAATTGCCAATGTTCATTTGAGCATATGCATAATTCACTAAAGCCGAGAAGGCGCTATCCCAGATCTCTTTTGCTTCAGCCAAGTCTATTATCTCTGCCCACTTTTGTATCGCCGCTTCATGATCACCCATTGAATAGTAGTTTCTAGCCAAATTATCTGTTATTGCAAATCGGCCATGTATTTCATCATCTCTACTCTGTATTTGTCCCAATGCAGCATAGAGTAATAATGACGAGTATAAGAACATCCCTTCTTCTTGATATGTCAAGGCCAATGAATTTAAACAATCTGGATATGTCATACGTGACATATAACCATTTTGTTCATAAATTTTCTTGACTCTAAGCAGCATTTCCTTTGCTTTGTCAATATATCCAATACGAAAATATAATTCGGCTTTTCTCTTGTAGATTAGGCTGATTATCGGATTGTTTTGATATCCCTTAGTGTATAAAGAGTCCTCCATTTCCTTCAATAGTCGTTCGGCTTCATCGAGCCGATTCATTCTTGCGTATATGTTACACAACGAATCTTTTTCATAAACATATGTCTCCAACCATGTAGAATCAGCATTTTCGTATTGTCGGTTTGATATTTGATTCGAGAGCATAACCTGATTTATAGTTGGTACTAATGAAGAATCCGCCGAGTTTTTTATTCTATCCCTTTCATCTTGTGCTGTTGCGATGATACCTGATAGAATACCTTTTTGTTTGTATATCTCAATTAAGCAATTATACAAGTCAGGCGTGTATCTACAATTTTCAAATATATCAGAACCGCGTACGAGTGAAACGTTAATAATCTGTTCGGCACTTCCTGCATCCCCTTTCTTCAAATACGAAGAGGCTAAATGAAAAGAGACCTTGAAGTGCTCATTGCAATTGAAGCTTTTCGTATCATAAATGATTTGCATCGCGTTGCCATATGCTGAAATTGCATTATCATACATCTCGCGTTCTTCAGACAACAAACCAGAACAGAAGAAAAACATATACTTCTGTTCATATGAGGCATCATTTATAAACGGCCTTACACTTGACAAAAGCTTTTCGGCTTGTTTATATTTTCCTCGGCATATCAGTTGCTCTATCTTTTCGAAGTTTTGTTTCTCTACTTTTACAGCGAATGAAGGAAGAGAAATAATAATTAACAAGAGTATAAGTATACGTTTCATCGTTTATGAGGGTTTGGCTTCACAAAGATACTCAAATTTATCTTTAATAATAGTAAGGTTGTTAGAAAAAATATCATTTGAGGCCAAAATCGGTTACTTTTCGTCTCTAGACAGGTATAAAAGGTCAAACAAAGCAACTATATTATGGCACAGCAAACTTCTTTATCGCGCTACTACGCGCCCTCCGAGATTTTCAACATCTACAAAAACAAGCTGACCACGGACTACTACACATGTCGTCAGGGACAACTGCGTATCTTCATCCAAGGAATTTACACCTTAGGAAAGAATCAAGTCTATCAGGGTTACTACTACGACTTCCTAAAGGATGCTGCCTGCAACACATTTCTCAGCATGAAGATTCCATTGAGCCTGCACAGTCAACTGAAGGCTGGAAGCCTAATTAACGTGGCTGGAATTTTGAATTACAATGTACAAAATGCCTATAGCTCCATTCAACTGGCACTCGAAGTGACTTGGGCAGAGACGGTACAAACGGATGTGGTGTCACAAGAAGATGTCCAGAAGAACGAATTGCTACTGATGAAAAATAACAGTAAGGGTAAGAACGTCGATACCATTCTCGAGAGCATCCTTTATGAAGACAAAAAGCCCGTGGTTGGATTGATTATTGCAGAGACGGCCATCACAGAAACAGATTTCAACAAAGGGTTAAACGCAGCAGCAAAAGAGAAAGTGCAGTTCGTAAGAATGCGTTGCAACTTTGCACGTCCAGCAGACCTAATCAACATGTTGAGACAGGAGGACATGAGAGGGTACAATGCTATTGCACTTGTTAGAGGTGGCGGGGGTGAGAAGGACTGGGGAGCATTGGACAATATGGATGTTCTGAAAACGATTGTACAGATGAAGACACCCGTAATTGCAGCTGTTGGACATCCTGACGAGAAAGCATTTATCAAGAAAGTCGTAGATAAAGAAGTTGCCGTTCCCTTCGCCTTGGGAACTTATTTCAGTGACATGGTGAATGAAGTCATTGAGCAACGCGCGAAATCAAAAGCAGCCCTTGTCAACGAAGTGAAGAAACAATACGAGCAGGAACTAATGCAAGCGCGTAAACAGAACGGCACACTGACAGAACAGTTGAAGGCGCTGACGAAAGCGCAAGAAGATGGGCAGAAGCTGCATAACCAGCAATTGGAGAAAGCCAATGGGAGGAATGTTGAGCTTCAGAAAAGCATCGACAAGATTAATAGTTCCATTACCGATCTGACGAAAAAAAATGCTGATTATGCTCAAAAAGTAGCGGACTACTCATCCCAAATTAAAGAACTCAAAGACCAGTTAAGGAGCCGACCTAATTGGTTCCTTGTCATTCTCTTCTGTGCTATATCTGCGGTTATAGCCATCTACATCTATACGCAGACCCACACAATTTTATAAAAAATATTCGTGAACCCGGTTACCTTTCCAAGGATTCAAGTATAAAGGGTAGAAACAACAACAAATTATTCACCTCTAAAAACAATTACAATTATGAAAAAGTTAGCAATGATTCTCGTAGCAATGTGTGTCACCATCGCAGCAAACGCTCAGTACTACAATGTAGGCACTTCAACCACAACCACCGATTGCTTCGGCCAACAAAAGACGACCCATCGTAACCAGTATGGAATGACCACTGGAACTTCCACCTCCTCGACGGACTGCTTTGGCAGAACAACCACGACACATCGCGACAGCTACGGCATGACCATCGGCACCTCCACATCATCAACTGACTGTTTAGGCAATACCGTCACCATTCATCGCGACAGCTATGGCAACACCATCGGTTCTGCAAGATCCAATACAGACTGCTTCGGCAACACTCGCACCAACTACTCTGACTCCTACGGCCGTTCGACAGGCTACTCTACAACTTCAACTGATTACTTTGGAAATACCAAGAGTGTTCACCATGACCAATACGGTTTACCCCATAGCTCATCCACCTCTTCAACCGATTGCTTCGGCAACAGACGGACTCAGCAACGCAGCGACGACGAAGACGATAACATTTGGACATGGTAATCAATTATCTTAGTTTAATTTACAAGACAATAAAAGGTGCGAGGAATCGCACCTTTTATTGTCTTTTCTTCTTTATCGTTGCAGGTTTCACCATGAACTTTTGATAAACTCTGTTTTATAGAAGAATCGGGCCAATGGATTATCTTGGGTCATAATCTCACGAATATGAGCAAAAGGCAGTCTCGCCAATACGTCTTTAGCTTGCGTTACGAATTGGTGCGACAGTGTTGCAACTTTCTCAAATTCAACAAATCGCCTATATGATGATATAGAAGATAGAAGTTTCGAGCAACCTTAAAGGTAAGTAAAGCCTGGGAATTCTATGTTCGTGAAAGAGAATATTTCCCTTTCGGGCACAAATATACGACTTCTTCTGGCATTCCACCAAAAGAAGTCGTACTTATTTCACTTTCAGCGTCAAAAACTGCCTCGAACAAGTGTCCGCGCGAGAAAATTTTCGACAACGGTCTTAGGAAAAGGCATGCTGAACCGCCGTGCCGCCGTGCCATTAACGATATGTAAATGATAGCAGGGCGAAGGGGACAAGGGATGAAATAAGTTAGATTATATATTATATATAATAATATTATATATAATATATAATCTAAAACACACTCTTTCCTTTTTGGCACATCATTGCCACACCCAAATGGCACGGCGGCACATCGGCACGGCGGCACACCATCGACAAGATACTATTGACTACATGGAGAATAGAAAAATAATGTAAAAAATATTTCGCAAAACGTTTGGTGATTGTAAATATTTTTCATACCCTTGCAACGTCGAAAGGAAGACCGCGGTCCTAAGGGCCTAAGATCGCGGTTTTATAGGCGCAAGACCGCGGTTTTAAAGGCGCAAGACCGCGGGCTCCCTCCCCTCCCCCTCGGAACGAAAAAATATGAACGAAGAAATAAGAATAAATAATGAACGCGACCACCATGAAGAACACAGTCAAGTATTGTTGTTTTTTGAGAGATTTTAGGAGATTTCAATGCCAATTCGCAAATAATCGCTATCTTTGTCGCCGAAACGAAATGAAACCGAACCAGATTCAACTATGAGTAACTACAGCAAAGGATTTCTATACTTCATCTGTGCCGTGTCGGCTATGGGCGGCCTGCTCTTCGGCTACGACTGGGTAGTGATTGGCGGTGCGAAACCGTTCTACGAGCTCTATTTTGGCATCAGCCATTCACCTGTGATGCAAGGCGTGGCGATGACCACAGCGCTCGTTGGCTGCCTTGTCGGCGCAATGGTGGCAGGCTGGGCTGCCGACAGATTCGGTCGCAAACCGCTGCTGATGCTGTCAGCGGTGCTGTTCACGGTCTCTGCCATCGCCACCGGCCTTTTCAACGACTTCACGCTGTTCAACATTGCACGTTTTATAGGAGGCGTGGGCATCGGCGTGGCATCGGCGCTGGCTCCTATGTATATCGCCGAGGTGAGTCCTGCGGAGATTCGCGGCCGGATGGTGAGTCTGAACCAGATGACCATCGTGCTGGGCATTCTCTCGGCCCAGATTGTGAACATGCTCCTGGCTAGGGACACCACCGTGGCGGCGAGTCAGGCGTGGAATGTGGAATGGGGCTGGCGCTGGATGTTCTGGGCAGAGACGCTGCCGGCTGCGCTGTTCCTAGTGATGAGTTTCTTCATTCCTGAGTCGCCGGTGTATTTGAGAAACCTCACCCCCGACACCTCCCCGAATGGCGAGGGGAGTAAATACACTCAAGACGGGAAAGCGACGACAAAGGTGCTCACACCCCTCGCCCTTTGGAGAGGTGTCGGGGGTGAGGCTCCATATCGCCGGCTGCTGCTGTTGGGATTGGTAATTGCCGTGTTCCAGCAGTGGTGCGGCACGAATGTGATCTTCAACTACGCTCAGGAGATCTTCGTTGGTGCAGGCTTCGATGTGGATGGGATGTTCATCAATATCGTGATCACGGGCATCGCCAATGTAGTGTTCACCTTTGTGGCCCTGTACACTGTCGAGAAGTGGGGCCGCCGAACGCTGATGCTCATTGGAGCCGGTGGCTTGGGCGCCATCTATGCCATCCTCGGCTTCTGCTATTTCCACCACATGACAGGTGTGCCTATGGTGGTGCTCGTCGTGTCGGCCATCTCCATATACGCGATGACGCTGGGGCCTGTGACGTGGACGCTCCTTGCAGAGATCTTCCCCCATCGCATCAGAGGTGTCGCGATGGCTACCTGCACGTTTGCCCTGTGGGTGGGCTGCTGCACGCTGACGTTCTCGTTCCCCTCGATGAACGCAGCCCTGGGCTCGAGCGGCACGTTCTGGATCTACAGCATCATCTGCCTGTGCGCCTTCGCGTTTCTCTGGCGGCGCTGTCCAGAGACCAAGGGTAAGAGCCTGGAAGAGCTGGAACGAGAGCTAACCAGATGAGGAATGAATAATGAATAATGAATAATGAAGAGTGAAAAAATGGAAGCAAAAGCTTGGCGAGAGACTGTTGTCATCCCAACCTATGAGGTTGGCAATCCGGAGAAGAACCCCATCTTCCTGGAGAAACGCGTTTATCAGGGATCGAGCGGCGTGGTGTATCCCTACCCTGTCATCGAGTCGATCAGCGATGAGAAGGTGGACAAGGAGTGGCAAGCCGTCTGGCTGGAGAACGAATACATCAAGGTGATGATTCTGCCCGAGCTGGGCGGACGTGTACAGATGGCCTATGACAAGATTCGTCAGCGCCATTTCGTGTACTACAACCACGTCATCAAGCCTGCGTTGGTTGGCTTGGCCGGCCCGTGGATTAGCGGTGGCATTGAGTTCAACTGGCCTCAGCACCATCGGCCCTCAACCTATATGCCGGTTGACTGCGACATCGTGGAGAACGAGGACGGCAGCGTCACCGTGTGGGTGAACGAGATGGAGCGGATGTTCCACCAGAAGGGTATGGCCGGCTTCACGCTGCGCCCCGGTTGCGCGTATCTGGAGATCCAGGGGCGCGTGTCGAACCGCACCCCATTGCCGCAAACTTTCCTGTGGTGGGCCAACCCCGCTGTGGAGGTGAACGACGATTACCAGAGCGTGTTCCCACCCGATGTGAATGCCGTCTTCGATCATGGCAAGCGTGCCGTCAGCAGCTTCCCCATCGCCACGGGTACCTATTATAAGATGGACTATTCCGCTGGTGTGGACATCTCCAACTACAAGAATATCAAGGTGCCGACCAGCTATATGGCTGTCAACTCGAAGTACGACTTCGAGGGCGGCTACGAAAACGACACGCAGGCGGGGATGCTCCACGTGGCCAGCCACCATTTCTCGCCGGGCAAGAAGCAGTGGACGTGGGGCAACGGCGACTTCGGCAGGGCGTGGGACCGCAACCTGACTGATGAAAGTCCCTCGGGGGAGACTGGGAAGGGGCTCTTCCGCCCCTACATCGAACTGATGGCAGGTGTCTATACCGAGAACCAACCCGACTTCACGTGGCTGATGCCCTACGAGGAGAAGCAGTTCGTACAGTACTTCATGCCGTATCGCGAGATTGGCATCGTGAAGCAGGCTTCGAAGGACTTTGTCTTCAATATTGGAAAGGCTGGCGCACAAGTTGTTTTCAAGGTGCTGGCGACATCGAAGCAGGAGGTGCGCCTCGTGCTGAAGAACAAGAGCGGCGAGGTTTTTTATAATAAGGTGGTGACGCTGTCGCCCGAGACGGTGCTTACTGAGGCTGTCGATGCTAAGGGTGCAGCGCTGAGCGACCTGCTCTTCACCATTGACCGTCCGCAACATCCGCGGCGACTTCCGCTGCAGGAATGGCACGCCGAATCGGACGAGATTCGCCCGATTCCCGATGCCGCCGAGGCCGCGCTGTCGCCCACGGACACCAAGACCAACGACCAGCTCTATCTCACGGGCCTCCATCTGGAGCAGTACCGCCATGCCACCTGGAGCGCGCTCGACTACTACGAGGAGGCGCTGCGGCGCGACCCCAACGATGTGCGCTGCCTGAATCAGACGGGGCTGTGGTACCTGCGTCGCGGAAGGTTCGAGAAGGCTGTAGGATATCTGCGTCGTGCCGTCAAGATCTGGCAGAAGCGCAACCCCAACCCCTACGACGGCGAGCCCATCTACAACCTCGCCCTAGCATTAAAATATCAAGGGCTTGCAGAAATCGTGAATGGAAGATGGTCAGATAGTAAATTAAATGAGGCCTACCAGCTCTTCTGGAAATCCACTTGGAACAAGGCTTGGGCCGATGCCGGCTACTTCGAGGCGGCGTGCATCAGCATGAGTGAAGGCCGCTACGAGGACGCACTCGACGAGCTGGAGCGCAGCCTGTCGTTCAACAGCAACAACCACAAGGCGCGCGCCCTGAAGGCCGCGGCCCTGCGTAAATTGGATCGCAAGGAAGAGGGGCTGCAGTGGATTGCAGCGTCGTACGAGAAAGACCATTTCAACTACGGTTGCATGTTCGAAGAGCATCTACTGACAGGAGACCAGCAGCCGCTGAAGCGCATCCGGGAGCTGATGCACGGCAGCCCGCAGAACTACCATGAGCTGGCGCTCGACTATGCGCTGGCTGGCCTCTGGCTGGAGTGCATCGATGTGCTCCAGACGGCAGAGGCCCAGAACCACCCGATGACCTGCTACCACAAGGGCTATGCGCTGTTGATGATGGGCGAACGCGACAAAGCCAAGGAGTGCTTCAAGCAGGCCGAGCAGACAGACTCCTACTGCTGTTTCCCAAATCGTCTGGAGGACATCCTCGCCCTGGAGTGCGCCAAGGCCCTAAACCCCGACGGCGCCAAGGCACCCTATTATCTAGGATGCCTGTACTACGACAAGCGCCAATACGACGTGGCCGTTGACAACTGGGAGCGCTCAGCCGCACGCGATGCCACCTTCCCCGCTGTATGGCGCAACCTGGCACTCGCACGGTTCAACAAACAGAATCAGCAGCAGGAGGCCCTTGAGTATATGGAACGGGCTTTCCGTCTTGACGAGACAGACGCTCGCATCCTCATGGAGCTCGACCAGCTCTACAAGCGACTGCAGAAGCCACACGCCGAGCGCCTGGCCTTCCTCCAGAAGTATCCGCAGCTGATTGCACAGCGCGATGACCTCGTGCTCGAGGAAATCACCCTGTTGAACCAGCTCGGGCGCTACGAAGAAGCAATGGCGAAACTCGATGCCCACACCTTCCACCCCTGGGAGGGCGGCGAAGGAAAGGTGCCCGCACAGTACCAGCTCTGCCGCGTGGAGCTGGCCCTCAGAGCCATCGCTGCCAAGGACTACGAGAAGGCGATCACGCTGTTGCAGCAATGCCTCGAGTATCCGCCCCATCTGGGCGAAGGCAAGCTCTACGGAGCCCAAGAGAACGACTTCTACTACTTGCTGGGCGTTGCCTACGATGCGATGGGAGAAAAGGCGAAGGCACGCGCGTGCTGGGAGGAAGCCACCAAGGGCCCGCAGGAACCAGCTGCCGCCATGTACTACAACGATGCCAAGCCCGACAAGATATTCTATCAGGGAATGGCACTGCAGAAGCTGGGCCGCGAGGACGAGGCGCACGGACGCTTCTACCGCCTCACGAACTACGGCAAGCAGCACATCTTCGAGCACCAGGTGATGGACTACTTCGCCGTGTCGCTGCCCGACCTGCTCATCTGGGAGGACTCGCTCGACACGAAGAACCTCATCCACTGCAAGTACATGCTCGCACTCGGCTACTACGGAATGGGCGAACGCGAGAAGTCCGAGCGATACCTGCAGGAAGTGGAGGCGCTCGACTGCAACCACCTAGGTATTCTGCAGTTCCGCAACTTCATCAGATAAGAGGAAGCAGCGATTCATGATGAAGGAAAGCGGGTTCGTTGAGAACCGAGCCTGGCAGGATAATAAAGGAGCGCAGCGCGTCGTTATGATGACAGAGCTTACACACAATATCAGACATCAAATGAAAAACAGAACTCTCCACATCATCCTGTCAGCGGCGCTTGCTGCCGTGGCCACCAGCTGCTCCACCGACGACAGCCTTGACACCCTGGACACCGGCACCGGCGGCAGCAACAACTACACGACAGCCTACACAGGCGACTGGAACGGCAACGCCGGCAACTTCACCAGCAGCTACTCTCCCGCCCTCACGGGCGACGTTCTCTCCTTCAGTGCGGCCTTCGACGACAGCGATGCCGCCACCTACGGCAGCACCACTGAGACAGCGCCCACCAGCGAGAGCGATGCCGACTACGAGGACTACGTGGAGAACTTCACCGAGCGCTTCCGCATCACAATCACCTACAGCGAAGGCAGTGCCACCGCTACCGGCGACGTGGACCTGGTGACCATGAGCATCAGCGGCGCCGATGTGGCCGTGACGAGCTCACAGAAAGGCATCACCTACGTGCTCACAGGCAGCGCCTCGGAGGGTTCCTTCAAGATGGTCAACGGCGACGACAACAAGAAGTTCGGCCTCATCCTGCGCAACCTCACACTGTCGAAAGCCAACGGCGCCGCCATCAATATCCAGCCCTCGAAGCGTTGCTATCTGCAGGTGGAGGGTTCCAATACGCTCTCCAACACCGGCACCTTCTCCAGCAGCGAGGAGCAGCAGAAAGGCTGCATCTTCAGCGAGGGAAAGCTCCTCGTCAGCGGCAGCGGATCGCTCAATGTCAGCAGCGCTGCGATGCATGCGCTGGCCTCGGACGACTACGTGTGGGTCCACAGCGGCCCAACCCTGCAGCTCACCAGCCAGGCCAAGGACGGCATCCACGCCAACGACAGCGTAGTGGTCACGGGCGGCAAGACCTACATCACCTCCTACGGCGACGGCATCCAAGTGGACGAGGCCACGGGCAACTATGTGCAGAAAGGCGGTTTCGTTCGTGTGGTAGCCTCCTCGGGCAGCACCGACCGCAGTCATGGCGTGAAGTCCGCCGGCAATGTGCTGTTCTACGGCGGCGCGCTGCAGGCTAGCGTGAGCGACCCGGCTGCCAAAGGTGTGAACGCGGACGGCGACATCACCATCGCGGGCGGCAAGCTGACACTCCTCACCAGCGGCAATGGCACCTACGACAGCGACGATGCCGACACGAAAGCCTGCGCCGGCCTCGCGGCAGAGGGTAACATCACCATCAGCGGCGGCAACCTCCTCTGCCAGAGCAGCGGCAGCGGCGGCAAGGGCATCAAAGCCGACGGCACACTGACCTTCAACGACGGCTGCACCGTGCGCGTGCTCACACAAGGGCGCCGCTACTCCCACAGCAACTCCCTGCACAGCTCGCCCAAGGGCATTAAGAGCACAGGCAAGATGACCTTCAACGGCGGCACCGTCGTAGTCCGCCTCACAGGCACCGGCGACGGCACCGAGGGCATCGAGAGCAAGGGCGCCATCACCGTCAACGACGGCTACATCGCCGTCAGCAGCTACGACGACGCCATCAACAGCAAGTACGACCTCACCGTCAACGGCGGCTACATCTACGCCCAAGGCACCAACAACGACGCCCTCGACGCCAACCGCAACCTAGCCATCAACGGCGGCGTCATCCTCGCCTCTGGCGGCGCACAACCCGAGAATGCACTGGATGCTGCCGAGGGCTACTGCATCTACATCAACGGCGGATGGGTGTTCGGCATCGGCGGATCAACGTCCGAGACCGCCAGCGGCAGCCAACAGGCCAGCATCGCATACAGTGCCAGCGTCAGCGGCCGCACCCTCGGCCTCTACGACAGCAGCGGCAACGGGAAGCTCTACGTCAGCGTCCCCTCCACCTCCTGCTCGGCCTGCTACACCACCGCCTACGGCATGACTGCCGGCAGCAGCTACACCCTCACCACCGGCGCCAGCGTCAGCGGAGGCACCACGTGGTGCGGCATCAACGCCACCGGCTCCATCAGCGGAGGCAGCACACTCGGCACCGCCACAGCCGCCGCTTGCGTAGGCCAAGGAATGGGCGGAGGCGGAGGACAACCGGGAGGGCAGCCTGGTGGACAGCCCGGCGGCGGTCGCCACTAATACGGTCGCAAAGCCTCCTCAACAAGCACCTTTACTGTATTAAGTCAATGCGTAAAAGGAGAAAAAGGGGTGGTGCCAGGCTTTCTTTTTCGAAAAATGTTGTAACTTTGCACTGGAAATAAATGCAAAAGACAGAGACAATGAAACGATTTGGATTGATCATCGCAGTCATGGCACTGACAATGAAGACGATGGCGTGCACGAACCTCATCGTGGGCAAGCGCGCCTCGGCTGACGGCTCGGTCATGGCCACCTACAATGCCGACGACTACGGCTCCTACGGCTTCCTGCACTTCTACCCTGCCGGCGCTCACCCCGCAGGGGCGATGCGGGCACTCTACGACTACGAGACGAACAACTACCTGGGCGAGATTCCTGAGGTGGCCTACACCTACGGCGTGGTGGGACAGATGAACGACCAGCAACTCACCGTCCTGGAGACGACATTCGGCGGACGCGAAGAGCTCGTCGATACCACGGGACTGCTGGACTACGGCTCACTGATGTACCTGACGCTGCAACGCGCCAAGAACGCCCGTGAGGCCATTGACGTGTGGGTCAATCTGGCTGACACCTACGGCTACCGCAGCGAGGGCGAGAGCATCACCTTTGCAGACCCAAATGACGTGTGGGTGATGGATATGATCGGGCGCGGACCAGGCGTGAAGGGCATCGTGTGGGTGGCACGGCGCCTGCCCGATGATTGCATCACAGGCCACGCCAACCAAGCGCGCATCACAACCTTCCCACTCAAAGATAAAGAGAACTGCCTCTATGCGAAGGATGTGATTAAGTTCGCCCGCGAGAAGGGTTTCTTCACGGGCAAGGACAAGGACTTCTCGTTCCGCGAGGCCTACGCGCCCAACGACTTCGGAGGCCGCCGCATCTGCGATGCCCGCGTATGGAGTTTCTTCAACCGATGCTGCAAGGGGATGGAGCGCTATCTGCCTTATATCCAAGGTATAGAGAACAACACCGAGGAGCTGCCGTGGTGCGTGAAACCCGACCAGCCCGTGACGCTGAACGCCCTGAAGCAGGCGATGCGCGACCACTACGAGGGCACACCGCTGGCGATGACCAACGACCTGGGCGCAGGCCCCTACGAGATGCCCTACCGCCCCACCCCGCTCTACTTTCGAGTGGATAGTGTGAAGTACTACAACGAACGCCCCATCTCCACGCAGCAGACGGCTGTCACATACGTGGCACAGATGCGCTCATGGCTGCCGAACCACGTCGGCGGCGTGCTGTGGGTGGGCCTCGACGATGCGAACATGGTGGCCTACACGCCACTCTACTGCTGCGCCACGGAGCTGCCCGAGTGCTACACGGAGGGCGTAGCCAACGCCTTCACGTTCACACCCCGCAGCGCCTACTGGCTGTGCAACGCGCTCTCGAACTTCGTCTATCCGCGCTACTGCCAGCTCTTCCCCGAGCTGCAGGCCGTGCGCGATGAACTGGACAACGACTTCGAGAGCCTGCTCGACAAGACGGACAAGGAGGCGCTGGCCATGACCACCGGCGAGGCGGTCAAGCACCTCACGGCCTACGGATGCCGCGCCGCCAGCGCAATGATGGACCGCTGGCGCGGACTGTTCGAGCGACTGATTGTGAAGTACAACGATATGACAGAAAAGCCCGAGGAGAACGGGCAGTACAAGCGTACGGCAGGCGGCGAGCACGTGCCCGTCATCCGCCCGGGATATCCGGAACGCTACCGTCGCGCCATCATTCAAGAAACAGGAGAACGATACAGGGTTCCAAATTGACAATTAGCAAAAAATGGAGAAGTAGTCAGCTACGAGGTAGCAGGAACCACTGATTAGGACGAAGTCGTCGGGGTTGGCATCAGCAAGAGCCGCCTCGACGGCTTCTTTGATAGTCGGCACACACGTCTTGACCAACAGCCCATGTGCCTGTGCCACTGCCGCCAGCCGACGAGCCTCCAATGCCCGTTTCGAGGAGGGCTGAGTAATGTAAAGCACTGCGCGGTCGCGCACCTGCTCGTAGAGCGTCAGCGCCTGCTCGTAGTCCTTGTCATCGACCATTCCGAAGATGACGCGCAGGATAGGCGCCTCCTGACGGCTCAACTGCTCCACCACATAGGCAATGCCGGCGGCGTTGTGGCCGACATCGCACACCATCGTAGGCCGCTCGCTCACCTGTTGCCAACGTCCGCGCAGCCCCGTCAGCTCCATCACATGAGCCAAGCCCTCGCCCACGGCCTCATCCGTAAGGCGTTCGGCATAGAAGGGTTGCTTGCACAACTCGTCGATGGCACAGAGAACAGTCTGGACGTTCACGCGTTGGTAGGAGCCTTTAAGGGAAGGAGTGGTCACCGTTGAGTATTGGGGCTCTTCGTCGGCAAAGCGAAGGGATGGTTTCGCGCTATTTGATGCATTCTTTTCATTGAAAACACGAACAAACACCTCGCGGACTTCCGCATGATGGTTTGTCTCTCCAACCACGACACCCCTCCCCTTCTTCATAATTCCCGCTTTCTCCGCGGCAATCTTCGCGAGCGAGTCGCCCAGGAACTGCTGGTGGTCAAAGGAGATGTTGGTGATGATACTGAGGTCGGGTGTGATGATGTTCGTGCAGTCCAGACGTCCGCCGAGGCCCACTTCAACAACGGCCACATCGACCTCCTGCTCAGCAAAATAGAGGAAAGCCAAAGCCGTCGTCAGCTCGAAGAACGAGGGATAGAGCGGCTCGAAGAACGCGCGCTCCTGCTCTACAAAATCGATAACGCGCTGCTCCGGAATCATCTCGCCGTTCACACGGATGCGCTCGCGGAAATCCACGAGATGTGGCGAGGTGTAGAGTCCCACCCTCAAGCCTGCCGACTGCAGGATAGCCGCCAGCATCGACGATGTGCTGCCTTTTCCGTTGGTTCCCGCCACATGAATCGTACGGTAGCGACGATGCGGATGGCCGAAGTGCTCGTCCAGCGCGTGCGTATTCGACAAACCCTCCTTATAGGCACCAGCCCCGATGTTCTGGAACAACGGGGCTGCGTGATACAAATATTCTATTGTCTCTGCGTAAGAAAGCATGAATCTGTACTAGGTGAGTCTTACTCAAACAACCTCTTGAAATGGTTGAAGATGCGGTTCTTGACGCTTTGGTTGGGGCGCATATTTTCACTACCGCGCAGGCGCTCGAATGCCTCTTTCTCTTCGCGCGAGAGGGTTTCGGGGATATAGACAGAGATATTCACAATCTCGTCGCCGTTGCCGTAGCCGTAGCCCTGCAGGAACGGGAGTCCCTTGCCACGCAAGCGTAGCACCTTGCCGGGCTGTGTGCCGGGGTCTATCTTCAGCTTCACCTTGCCGTCGAGGGTAGGCACCTCTACGCTGCCCCCCAGCACTGCCGTAGGCAGGTCTACGAGCAGGTTGTAGATGATGTCGTTGTCCTGGCGGATGAACTCCTTGTCCTGTTCCACCTCGATGAACACCTGGATGTCACCTGGAACACCGCCGTGAATAGCTGCATCACCCTTTCCGGGCACGGTGACAACCATACCATCGGCCACGCCTGCGGGGATCTTCACCTCCACCACCTCGTCGCCTGTCTGTACGCCCGTGCCGCCACAGAGATGACATTTGTTCTTGATGATCTTACCCTCGCCACCGCAGTCGGGACACACGCTCTGCGTCTGCATCATCCCAAACATCGAGCGCTGCTGACGGAGCACATAGCCGCTGCCGTGACACGTAGGACACGTCTGCGCATCGCCGCTACCATTCTCAGCGCCGCTGCCATGACAATGTGTACAGGTCACCTTCTTGCGGACCTTGAACTTCTTCGTGACACCCGTGGCACATTCCTTCAGCGTCAGACGCACCTTCAGGCGCAGATCGCCGCCACGGTGCTGTTGCTGACGGCGTCCGCCGCCACCACCGAAACCACCGCCAAAGGGATTGAAACCGCCGCCAAACGAAGCGCCGCCACCAAAGAGGTCACCAAAGATGTCGCCAAACTGCGAGAAGATATCGTCCATCGACATGTTCTGGTAGCCGCCGCCTGCCGCGCCACCCACGCCGGCAAAGCCGAACTGGTCGTAGCGTTGACGTTTCTGCGGGTCATGCAGCACATCGTAGGCCTCGGCCGCCTCCTTGAACTTGGCTTCCGCTTCCTTCTTCTCGGCCTCGGACTTGTCGCCCTGACGGTCGGGGTGGTATTTGATGGCCATCTTCTTGTAGGCCGCCTTGATCTCCTGCTCCGTAGCAGTCTTGGCGACCCCAAGGACCTCGTAATAATCTCTTTTCTGTTCTGCCATAACCTACTTCTTTCTTACATTCCTACTGCCACTTTGGCATGACGAATGACTTGATCGTTGAGCGTGTAGCCCTTCTCCACACAATCGATGACGCGACCCTTCTGCTCGTCGGGCACGCCGGGCACTTGTGCGATGGCTTCGTGCTGATCGACATCGAAGTCCTTGCCTTCGGTCTCTATCTGCTTCACACCCAGGCCTGCCAGCGCCTTCAGGAACTTCTGATAGATGAGCTCCACGCCCTCGGCGACAGCAGCCACATCCTCTGCATTCTTCATCGAGGGCAGTGCGCGCTCCAAATCATCCACGATGGGCAAGAGGGCTGTGACAGCCGTCTTGGAGCCATTGAGAATCAGGTCGGCCTTCTCCTTGATGGTGCGTTTGCGGTAGTTCTCGAACTCCGCCTGCTTGTACAGCGCCTGCGTCTTCAGTTCTTCGATCTCGGCCTGTGCAATAGCGAGGAGCTCTTCGGGTGTCTTCTCTGCTTCAGGAGTCTCTGCGGCCTTAGCATCGCCGGGGCCACTCGCCTCACCTGCGTTATCCTTTACTTCCTCGTTCTCGAGGATTTCTTCTTTATCTTTCAGTTCTTCTGCCATATTTGTAGGAATCTTTGTTTGCTTAGCAGACAGCAAAGAGTGTGCCAAAGAGGCTTTTAATCCGCCTTATCGTAATACATATACAAGCCAAAGTCAAAACCAATCGAAGCAAGGACGCCCAAGCGCGATCTCACATCCTCAATTTCCTGAACCTTGGGCTCCACACACAACTGGATGTCACGGTAGCTGATGCCGGCCGCGAAAGTCTCTTCGTAAGGCAGAGTGGCTGCGATGGTTTGCCGCTTACTGTCACTCCAACTCCAAGTACCGGTCTTGATCCCGTAGTAGCTGTCAGCAACTATCGAACCGATGGTGGTGAACGTGTAGCGATGATAGAAGCGGTCGCTTTTGACAATATCCTCTACGTTGATGAGACTGCTAACGTCGCCGATCATGTCCTTAAAATTGTCGGGGATGGCTTCGTTCAAGTATTCCACCACATCCTGCTGCATCTGCGGCAATTGGTCCTCGGTGTACTCTTTGTCGAAGCGGTTACTGACAATGCGTACCTTCAGCCGAATCGAAGTCAGTTCCCATGAGTGAGCCAACTGGCGCGTTTCGTTGTCATTCATCTTAGCGGTCTTCAGCGTCACGGGCAGTTCCACGGTGCTACCACCTTCGGGCGTAACGCTCATCAGCAAGGCGTCACCGGCCTCATTGACCTTCAGGGCGATGTCGCCCCACCCTTCAAGCTGATACTCGTTGTTCTCCTTCGCGGTCCACTTACCCTCTTCGACGTCCACGACGTCCTCGATGCTCCTCACGGGTGCTACGCGCAGCCCTACGATATAGTTCCCTGTGGGGGCCAACTCAACGAAATCGATGTCACTGGTGGCCAGTGTCACATCGTAGCGGGCGGCTGTTCCGGCTTTCGGGATGTTCAATGCGACTTTCGGTTTGTTGCCAGGCTCTGTGCTGCCACCGTCGGTGGTGCTACTGTCGTCCTTACTACAAGCAGCCATCATGACTGTCAGAGCTGCCATGCAAGCAGCATACTTCAAAAAAGATTTCATAGTTTTCATGTTTGAATATAGTTTTAAAATAAGTTCATTATTCACTCTTCATTATTCACTCTTCACTCTCCCCGTACATCTTCACCTTCAGCTCGCGGATGTGATCGTCGCTGATGTAGTCGTCGTAGTCCATGAGTTTGTCGATGATGCCGTTGGGCGTCAGCTCGATGATGCGGTTCGCGACCGTCTGGATGAACTCATGGTCGTGCGAGGCGAAGATGATGTTGCCCTTGTAGAGCTTCAGGTTGTTATTGAACGCCTGGATGCTCTCCAGATCCAAGTGGTTCGTGGGCGTGTCAAGGATGAGGCAGTTGGCGTTCTTCAGCTGCATTCGGGCAATCATGCAGCGCATCCGCTCGCCACCGCTGAGGACGTTCACCTTCTTCAGCACCTCCTCGCCCGAGAACAGCATTCGGCCCAGGTAACCCTTCATGAACACTTCGTTGCCCTCGCCGTATTGCATCAGCCAATCTACGAGGTTCTTGTCACTCTTGAAGAACTCCGTGTTGTCCAGCGGCAGATAGGCCGTGGTAATCGTCAGGCCCCATTTATAGGTGCCCTTTTCGGCCTCGCGGTTGCCGTTGATAATCTCGAAGAGGGCGGTCATGGCGCGCGGGTCGTGGCTCAGGAACACCGTCTTCTGCCCCTTCTCGATGTTGAAGGTGACATTGTCGAAGAGCACGGTGCCGTCCTCGGCCGTAGCCTTCAGATCCTCCACTTCGAGAATCTGGTTGCCGGGCTCGCGGTCCATGGCGAAGATGATGCCC
>CAJOCU010000025.1 GCA_905233765.1 uncultured Bacteroidaceae bacterium
CCCATGGTCGTCAAGGACGACCCCACACTTATGTTCACCAACGCTGGTATGAACCAATGGAAGGATATCATCCTCGGCACCAAAGACCCCGAACCGCGCCGCCGCGCCGACTCGCAGAAATGTCTGCGCGTGAGCGGTAAGCACAATGACCTGGAAGAGGTGGGACACGACACGTACCACCACACGATGTTCGAGATGCTCGGCAACTGGTCGTTCGGCGACTACTTCAAAGAGGGCGCCATTGACATGGCGTGGGAGTACCTGGTGGATGTCATCGGCCTCGACCCCAAAGACCTCTACGTCACCGTCTTCGAGGGCTCACCCGAGGAGAACATCCCCCGCGACGACGAGGCCGCCGGCTTCTGGGCGAAGCACGTACCCGCCGACCACATCATCAACGGCAACAAGCACGATAACTTCTGGGAGATGGGCGACACGGGCCCCTGCGGTCCCTGCTCCGAGATCCATCTCGACAGCCGCACACCCGAGGAGAAAGCCAAGGTGCCCGGCCGCGAACTCGTCAACAAGGATGACCCGCAGGTCATCGAGATATGGAACATCGTGTTCATGCAGTTCGAGCGCAAGGCCGACGGCAAGCTCGTGCCCCTGGGCATGAATGTCATCGACACCGGCATGGGCTTCGAGCGTCTGGTGCGCGCCCTGCAAGGCAAGCATTCCAACTACGATACCGATGTCTTCCAGCCCACCATCAAGGCCATCGAACAGCTCTCCGGCAAGCAGTACGGCAAGAGCGAGGACGTAGATGTCGCCATGCGCGTCATCTCTGACCACATCCGTGCCGTGGCCTTCTCCATCGCCGACGGTCAGCTGCCCTCCAACGCCAAGGCGGGCTATGTCATCCGTCGCATCCTGCGCCGTGCTGTGCGCTACGCCTACACCTTCCTGGGTCAGAAGCGCCCGTTCATGCACCTGCTGTTGCCCACGCTCACTGAGCAGATGGGCGAGGCCTATCCCGAGCTGGTGGCGCAGCGTGAACTCATCGACAAGGTGATGAAGGAAGAGGAAGAGAGCTTCCTGCGCACGCTGGAGACGGGCATCAAGCTCCTCGACAAGGTGATGGGCGACACGAAGGCCGCCGGCAAGAGCGAGATCAGCGGCACCGAAGCCTTCACGCTCTTCGACACCTACGGCTTCCCCCTCGACCTCACCGAGCTCATCTGCCGCGAGAACAACCTCACCGTGGATGAAGCCGGCTTCAACACCGAGATGCAGAAGCAGAAGGAGCGCGCCCGCAATGCCGCCGCCGTGGAGACCGATGACTGGCAGGATGTGCTCGGCGGTTCTCCCGCCGAGAGTGAGTTCGTAGGCTGGGACTACACTGAATACGAATGCCGCATCCTGCGCTACCGCCGCGTCGTGCAGAAGAAGCAGACCTACTACCAGATTGTGCTGGACAAGACACCTTTCTATGCCGAGATGGGCGGACAGGTGGGCGACCAGGGCGTCATCGTCAGCGAGTTTGAGACCATCGACATCATCGACACGAAGAGCGAGAACGGCCTCACCGTGCACATCGCCAAGAAGCTGCCCGAACACCCCGAAGCCAACTTCATGGCTTGCGTGGATACTGACAAGCGTCACGCCAGCGAGGCCAACCACAGCGCCACGCACCTGCTGGATCAGGCCCTTCGCGAGGTGCTTGGCACACATGTAGAGCAGAAAGGCTCGCTCGTGTCGCCCGAAGGCCTGCGCTTCGACTTCAGCCACTTCCAGAAAGTGACAGCCGAAGAGCTGCGCCAGGTAGAGCGCATCGTCAATGCCCGCATCCGCGAGAACATCGCCCTGCAGGACCATCGCAACGTCCCCATCGAGAAGGCCAAGGAGCTCGGCGCCATCGCCCTCTTCGGCGAGAAATACGGCGACCACGTGCGCGTGGTGCAGTTCGGGCAGAGTGTGGAGTTCTGCGGCGGCTGCCACGTGAAGGCTACGGGTCAGATTGGGATGTTCAAGATTGTGGGTGAGAGCAGCGTCGCTGCCGGTATCCGACGCATCGAGGCCATCACCGGTCAGAAGGTGGAGGAAGCACTCTACCAGCTGCAGGACAGCATGGAACAGCTGCGCCAGCTCTTCAATGGCATCCCCGACGTGCACGGAGCCATCGAGCGTCTCATCAGCGAGAACGCCGGCATGAAGAAGCAGGCCGAGGAGTTCATCCACGAGAAAGCACAGGCCTACAAGGCCGAGCTGCTGCGCACCGCCAAGGAGAAAGATGGCGTGAGTGTCATCAGCGGCAAGACCATCCTGCCCGCCGAGGCCGTGAAGGACATCGCCTTCCAGCTGCGCGCCGAGGTGGAGAATGCCCTTGTGGTCATCGGCTCTGTCAACGACGGCAAGCCCTTACTGACCTGTGCCGCCAGCGACCTCCTCGTCAAGGAGAACGGCGTCAACGTGGGCAAGGCCATCCGCGAGGCTGCCAAACTGATGCAGGGCGGCGGCGGCGGACAGCCCCACTTCGCCACGGCAGGCGGCAAGAACCCCGACGGCCTCAGCGCCGCTATCGACAAGTTCATCGAACTAGCGCTGGCATAATAGGTTTTAAGAGGTTTAAGGAGTTCAAGAAGTTCAAACAGAAACAAAATAGTTCATCCCTATGGCCCTCAATCTGAACAAGGACTTAAAGAAGTTCTATTCCATCGCCGAAGTGAGCGAGATGTTCAACCTGCCCGCTTCGCTGCTGCGCTACTGGGAGAAGGAGTTTCCAACGATTCGTCCTAAGAAGGGCGGCAACAATGTGCGCATGTACACGAAGGAAGACATCGAAGAAATCCGTCTGGTGAACGACCTCGTGAAAGTTCGCAACATGAAGCTGGCTGCTGCACGTGAGCTGATTCAGCGCAACCGCCAAGGCGCCAAAAGCAGCAACGACTTGATTGAGCGGCTGACGCACGTTCGCGAGCAGCTGGCCGCTATCAAGCAAGAGTTGGACACACTCTCCTAAGAAATGCGTACAACGTCCTCAATTCCATCAATCTTTTTGATATTCTTGATGATGGTATCGACGTCCTCCGTATCGTGAACGCATAGGTCTATCTCTCCCTGGAAGATACCATCCTTGGTATCGATGGTCAAACGGTGTACATTCACGTTGAACTGCTGTGTAATCACATCGGTGAGGCTACGTAGGATTCCCACGCGGTCCACGCCTTCAATATGGATGACTGCCGAGAAGTCGAGCATCCTGTGTGTATCCCATTCCGCCGCGATGATATGGTTTCCATCGCTGGCTTTCAGCTTGTCGGCAATTGAACATTTACGCTTATGAATTATCACGCGGTTCTGATCATCGATATAACCAAGAATCTGGTCGCCGGGAATAGGATGGCAGTGGGGACACAATGTAAACCTCGATAGGATCTCTTCATTGAGCAAGACAGGCTTTTTCCGGTCGAACTCCAGCGGTTTCTGCGGCGTCTGCGGTGAGTTCTGGCCCTCAGCAGCTAGTTCTTTTGCAGAATCCCTTCCCTTCAGGAAGGGGAAGAGTCGTTTCCATCCCTTGTTCTTGGTTCTGCCGTGCAGTAGTCTCTGAAGTGCATCGAAATCGTCATCGCTGAGTTGCACAGCCCCCGTACCTATCTGAACGAACAGTTGTTCGCGGCTGTCGCTCTGGTGAACGCGGCACAGCAAATCCACCAATTGACTGGTCATTTCCATCTCGTGGCCCTCGCACCACTCCTCGATGAGCTCCTCGCCGCGTTTCTGCTGCTCGCGCTTCATCCGTCGCAGGAATGCCTCCACCTTGTTGTGCGCCTTTGCCGTGGTGACGATATCGAGCCACGACGGCTCCACGCGCATCGTCGCAGATGTGAGGATTTCAACCTGATCGCCGCTCTTGAGCTGATAGTTCACGGGTACTAGCTGATGGTTGACCTTGGCACCCATGCAATGTGTCCCGAGGAAGGTGTGGATGGAGAAGGCGAAGTCCAGCACCGTGCAGTCTGCCGGCATGGTCTTGAACTCGCCCTTGGGGGTGATGACCAAGATCTCGGAGGCGTAGAGGTTGAGTTTGATGGTCGAGAGGAAGTCCATCGCCGACGGCTGTGGGTCATCGAGAAGTTCCTTGATGGTGCCGACCCATTTCTCCAGTTCGCTGTCCTTTGCCGACAGTTCGTCCTCCAGTTCAGCGTCGCTCTCGTTCTCCTTGTACTTCCAGTGTGCAGCAAAGCCATGCTCGGCCTTTTCGTCCATCTTGCGCGAGCGGATTTGCACCTCAATCCATCGACCCCTCTGACTCATGAGCGTAGTGTGGAGTGCCTGGTATCCATTGGACTTCGGATTGGAGAGCCAATCGCGAAAGCGGTCGGGGTGAGCCTTGTAGGTGCCGCTGCAGATGCGGTAGATACGGAAGCAATCGTCGTGTTCCTTTTCCTCGTCGTCCGGCACGAGCGGGTCAAAGATGATTCTCACGGCCAGCAGGTCGTAGATTTCGTCGAAGGGGACATGCTTGTGCTGCATCTTGGCCCATACGCTGTAGGGGCGTTTGATGCGGGCCTTAATTTCATAGTGGTAGCCCTTGGCGTCGAGTTTCTCGCGCAGAGGGATGATAAACTCCTCGTAAGCGGCTTCCAGTTCGGGGCGAATGGCATCAATCTGCTTGCAGATCTGTGCGTGCACCTCGGGCTGCTCATATTCGAAGCTGAGGTCCTCGAGTTCCTCCTTGATACGGTTCAGTCCCAGTCGGTAGGCAAGCGGAGCGTAGATATACAGCGTCTCGCCGGCAATCTTGTACTGCTTGTGCTTGGGTTGCGAGCCTAAGGTTCGCATATTGTGCAGTCGGTCGGCGATCTTGATGAGGATGACGCGGATGTCATCGCTCATCGTGAGCAACAGTTTGCGGAACGATTCGGCCTGCGCTGATGCCTTGTCACCGAAGATGCCGCCTGAAATTTTTGTCAATCCATCGACGATTTGCGCGATTTTCGGTCCGAAGATGTTCTCCAGATCCTCCACCGTGAACTCGGTATCCTCCACGACATCGTGCAGGAGTGCCGCACAGATGCTGGTACTGCCCAGCCCTATCTCGCCACAGACAATCTGCGCCACCGCCAGGGGGTGCATGATATAAGGTTCTCCGGACAAACGCCGCACCCCTTCGTGCGCTTTGCGCGCGAAGTTAAAAGCCTTTGAAATCAGGTCCACCTTCTTGCGGTGGGGCGACGCCATGTAGGTGTCAATGAGCTTCTGAAAGGCCTGCTGCACCAGCTTCTCATCGGCTTGCTGGCTGACGTCCTTCGGATTCACTTCTTGCTGATTGGGTACTTTCTTAGACATAGGCTTTATGTTCAAAAGGTCATCTGTAAGGCCATTCCTGCGGCCAATTCACCGGGTATCGTCGGGGCGCGATAGGAGCGACCCCAGTCGGGGCGCGAGGAAATGACCGTGGGGACAATGCGCATCGACAGGTCCTCGCTGATGTCGAACGCCGAGAGCTCCGCGTCCACGTAGGCGTCAATGGCAGCAATGGCATAGACAGCGACGAAGGCGAAGATGCTCATATCGCGATACTTGCGGTAGTAGTTCTTCTTGTTTTTGAAGATATTCTTGAACTGCTCCTCGCGGCCCGTGATGTCGTAGCCGATGGGCAGCATCTTCTCGTAGCTTTTGCTGTTCGGGTCGTTGTCCATGATGTCCAGGTAGGCTTGCGAGTAGTCCCTGAGCATCTGGTTGTTCCACGAGAGGGCGTAGGCACAGCCCAGGAATCCTCCGTAGATGACTGGCAGTTTCCAGTACTTGTGGTTGTAGATCTGTCCGGCGCCGGGCAGGATGAGCGAGAGCCATAGCGAGCGGATGGGATCAGGTTGGAAGGGGGCCCGCGCGGCCTCTTCCACCCGTGTGAGCAGACTGTCGGAGAGGTGGGCCAGGCCGGTCGTGTCGGTCCTCAGCGTGTCCGTCGCCATGAGGAGCGGTCGTTGCAGGAGCGAGCTATCTGGTCGCAACAGCACGCTGTCCGGACGAATGGGGAAGTCGGGGTCATCATCTAGGACCTGCGCCGAGACATTCGCCACAGTGGTCAGCACCAACACCAGCGCCAACGTCCATCGTCTGTATGTGTTCCCTGCGTGCAAGGTTTTTTAGTTTAAAGTTTATGAGGTTTAAGGGTTAGCCCTTCAGCCTGTCTAGGATGCTGACGATGCGCTCCAGGTCCTCTTCGTTGGAGAAGGGGATGGTGATTTTACCTTTTCCGCGCTCGGAGCAGGTGAACTGTACGCGCGTCTGGAAGCACTCAGAGAGACTGTCGCGCAACGTGCTGTATTCACGGCTTAGCTGGGTCTTACGGGGGCGCAGCATCTGACCGTTCAAGTTAACGTTCTCGCCTTCGGCCAGCCGTTTTACCAGTTCCTCCACCTTGCGCACACTCAGGTGCTCGTTCTGTATCTGCGAGAACACCTTCAGCTGTAGCGCGGGGTTGTCCAGCGAAAGCAGTGCGCGGGCGTGGCCCATGTCCAGCTCGCGGTTCTGCAGCGCCATCTGTATACTGGCGGGCAGTTTCAGCAGACGCAGGTAGTTAGTGACGGTGGCGCGCTTCTTACCCACGCGCTCCGAGAGGCGGTCCTGCGTCAGCCCGTACTGCTCCATCAGATGCTGGTAGGCCAGCGCTATTTCCACCGCGTTGAGGTCCTGACGTTGGATGTTCTCGATGAGAGCCATCTCCATCACGTTCTCGTCGTCAGCTGTACGGATGTAGGCCGGAATCGACGTCAGTCCGGCCCACTGCGAGGCACGCCAGCGACGCTCACCGGCGATGATCTCGTAGGTGCCGTCGTCCATCTTGCGGAGCGTGATGGGCTGCACGATACCGATCTCGCGGATGCTGTCGGCCAGTTCCTCAAGCGCCGTCTCATTGAACTCACGACGGGGCTGGTTGGGGTTAGGGTGTATCAGGTCGAGCGCAATCTCATTGATGCTCGACGAGCCATCGGTCTCCACCTCGTCCGTCTGGATGAGGGCGTCGAGGCCACGGCCTAATGCTGGAAATTTCTTATGTGGGGCCATTTTTCACCTTTTCTTTTTCACTTTTCATTTTTTTCTATGATCTCTCTCGCCAGCTGCAGGTGGTTGCGTGCTCCAGCACTATCGGCATCGTAGAGGATGGCGGGCATACCGTGGCTGGGGGCTTCGGAGAGTTTCACGTTGCGGTTGATGAGCGTCTTGAAGACCAGCTCCTGGAAGTGACGCTGCACCTCGTCCTTAATCTGGTTGGCCAGCCGCAGGCGCGAGTCATACATCGTCAGCAGGAAACCCTCGATGGCAAGCTTCGGGTTTAGCTTCGTCTTGATGATCTTGACGGTATTCAGGAGCTTGGAGATGCCTTCCAGTGCAAAGTACTCGCATTGCACGGGAATGATGACCGAGTCCGCCGCCGTGAGAGCGTTCACCGTGATGAGACCCAGCGAGGGCGAGCAGTCGATGAGGATGTAGTCGTAGTCCGCCCTGAGCGGCTGCAACAGCCTGGCCATGACCTTCTCGCGTTGCGGCAAGTTGAGCATCTCTATCTCGGCGCCGACCAGATTGATATGACTGGGGATGAGGTCCAGGCCTGGGACGTCCGTCTCGAAAATAGCTTCGCGGGCGTCTGCGGCACTGATGAGACAGTCGTAGATGCTCGTCTCCACCGTCTTCACGTCGATTCCCAGTCCGCTCGAGGCGTTGGCCTGCGGGTCGGCATCAATGAGCAGTACCTTCTTCTCCAGTGTTGCCAGCGATGCCGCTAGGTTCATCGACGTCGTCGTCTTGCCCACGCCGCCTTTTTGGTTCGCCAATGCGATAATCTTACCCATATAATGATATGATGTTCTTGTTTACGAATGAGTTATGATAGTTCATGAACTATGAGCTGCAAAGATAAGCATTTCTGCTCGGAAAACACGGCACTTTAAGCCTTTTTATGGATTTAAGCCCCTTTTTTCTTGTTTTTCATCATCGTCTGAAAGCCAGATTTGAAATTACTCCAGAAGCTGTTGAGCAATTTTGCGGCGTCGAAACAAGACTCTCCCCCGCCCCCTCTCTTTCCGCTAACAACAACATTCAGATCTTCAAGAACAATATCTTCGGTGAAATCCGCACCATGACCCATGCCGTGGGCGAAACATTCATCGTGGGCCGCGACGTGGCCAGGGCACTGAGCTACAGTAACACACGCAAGGCACTGCTAGACCATGCCGAGGTCGAGGATCGAACGGATGGGGTAACGATTCGTGACTCCATCGGCCGCACCTTCGAAGCCCTCATGCAGCGGCTCCGCGGGCGGCCTGAAGGCGAAGCGATCCACCTGACGGAGGAATGAAGAATGAAGAAATAAAAATGAAGAATGAAGGAAAAGACATTTAATGAACATAGCGCTCTTAGGGGCATAAGATCATGGTCTTCAGGCCCGAAGACCATACTCTTCAAGGACAAACCGCACGGGCGGAAATGACGGTTGCGAAGATGAGGTGTGCAGAAAGGTATTGCAACCGCAACGAAAACGCCGTACCTTTGCAGCGTGAAACAAAGAAAAAGAGGAGCCCACTCCCGACCTCCCCCAAAGGGGCGGAGAAGTATAACGGCGCAGCGAAAATTGCCGCGACGTTCTCTTATTTTTCGCTCTTCCCTTCTTCTCTTTTAATTCTTTTCCCTATCTTTGCAGCACCAAATAGAATCCAGCGATGCCCTCTCCTACCCTTTTCCCCACTCCTGAACAGGACACACAATTCATGCGACTGGCGCTGACGGAGGCGCAGTATGCCGCCGACGAGGATGAGATTCCCATCGGCGCGGTGGTGGTATGTCAGGGCCGTGTAATCGCCAGGGCGCACAACCTGACGGAGCGCCTGACGGACGTGACGGCGCACGCCGAGATGCAGGCCATCACAGCCGCCGCGACAGCGCTAGGCGGCAAGTACCTGACGGAGTGCACGCTCTACGTAACCGTGGAGCCCTGCGTGATGTGCGCCGGCGCCATCGCCTGGGCACAGTTGGGGCGCCTCGTCTATGGCGCAGCCGACGAGAAGCGGGGATTCCGCCGCTTAGCACCTGCCGCGCTGCACCCGAAGACACAAGTAGAGCGCGGCGTCCTCGAAATCGAGTGTGCCGCGCTCATGCAAGCGTTCTTTAAGAAGAAACGGTAGGGCTTAGCGTCCACCGAAACCGCCGCGTCCGCCGCCGAAGCCACCGGGAGGTGGTCCGCTGGGACGCTCGCCGCGACCGCCACGGCCACCCTCGCCACGCGGCGGCCCATCGAAGCCTTCGCGGCGGGCTTCCTTGTTTCCGAACAGATTGAAGTTGTAGATGACGTGCACCATCACATAAGGGTTGATGGCGTTGGACCACGTGTCGGTGCGGCTGAGGGCCGACACGGCACGGCTAATGTTGCTGCGCTGCTGCAGGATGTCGTACCACTGCACGCTGAGCGTCAGCGCGTTGTTCTTGAGGAAGGACTGCGAGAGCTGCGCATTCCATATGAGCTCGTTGGTGTTCATCGTGGCGTCCTCGTAGCCGCGACGGCTCTCCATTGCGATATCGGTAGCTAGGCTCGTACCCCACGGGGCAGTGACTTGGAGGTTGCCGCCGTAGCTGAAGGTCCACGTGTCCAGATTGGCGCTCTCGCGAATGGCGTTGCGCGCATGAGTGTAGTTGACGCTGCCGTTGGCGCCCACTTCGAGCCAGTCGTTGCGGTAGTTCAGCCGTAGGTACTCGTTGACGTTGTTGGTCCGCGTGATGGACTCCACCGAGGACGAGGCCTGGTCCAGGCTCATGTAGCCCACGTTATTGTTGAAGTCATAGTTGAGGCGGTTCTGCACGTTCCAGTATTTTTTTGGCCCCAAAGCCGTATTGAACATCACGAAGGCACCGGCATTCCAGTTGCCGTTGATGTTCTCGGGCATGGTCTCGCGCTTACCCGTGACCATATCGTAGGTGGTGCGGTTGGAGATGCTGTTGAGGGTGTTGTTGAAACGCACGTTGGCGGCCCAGCCCATCTGTTGCTCAACGAGATAGTTGTTATAGAAGATGTTGAAACGGTTGGTCCACGAGGGCTTCAGGCCTGGGTTACCATGGCTGACGTTCAGAGGGTCGCTGGTGTCATCTACATCGAGGAGCTGCGTCATCGAGGGTTGGCTCATGCGGGCGTTGTAGCGGGCGCGCAACTGGCTGGTATTGGAAATCTTCCAGCGCAGATCCACGCGCGGTGCCCAATTGAAGACGTGGCGCACGACGGTGGTGTCCAGCCGATTCTTTTTGTAGTCCATGTGGGTGGTTTGGGGCTGGAAGCTGACGCCGGCGTTGAGGGTGAAATCACCGAACTTGTAACGGAACATCACGTTGGCGTCGTGGTTGTACTCGTTGTAGGTGGCGTACTGCGAGTTCTCAATGTTGCGCAGACCCGCCAGCAGCTCGCTGGAAGGGGTATAGCCGAGCACGAGGGTCTGAATTATCTCCGCCTCGGGCAGGCCGGCAAAGGCATCGTACTGGTCACGGTTGTAGAGCAGAGAGTCGATGCTGTACATCGAGCGGTCGCTGTCCGAAAAGCGGCGCTGGAACTGATACGAAAACTGCAGGTTGGCACCCGTGAACAGGGGCTCGCTGTAGCTGCCGCGCACGCGGAAGTCCCAGTTCTTCGACGGGTTATCGGTGTACTGGTTCGTGAAGGTCCAAGGCTCACGCTGGTTGTGGTAGTAGGTCACGAGACTGCGGCTGTAGCTATCGCTAGTGCTGTGCCCGTAGGAGCCGCTCACATCAAGGGTGACGTTGCGGCCGGCCTTTTGCAGGCGGCGATTCACCTGCAGCGAGGCATTGAGGTTGTAGTTTTGGCCGTCGCTCTTGTTCTCGCGCAGATTATCGTTCACGAGAATATCCTTGTAAAGCAGCTCGCCCGTGGTGGCATCGCGGTCCGCGAATTGCTCGAGGGGCTCTGTCATGCCAGCATCATAGGGGCTAGCGCTGAAAGTGACGCTGCGGCTGTCGCTCTCGCTGTCGTTTTTGCCCCACGAGAAGCTGGGGCGAAAAATGAGGTTGGTCATCGAGTCAGGCTGCCATTCCACACGGAAGTCGCTGTTCACGTTCTTGCTGCGGGAGAGTCTCTGACTGAGGCTGTTATTGAACTGCGACTGGCTGGAGGTAAGGAACGACTCGCTGTTGGACTTCGTCTGCACATCGTTCTTATCATAACGGTAGCGCACATTGCCGCCCACCTCTATACGCCCAGCCTCGTTCTGCTTCCTGCCGTTGTTCCAGGCCACATTGATGCCAGGGTTAGCAGCCGTGTTGATGCCGTTGCTGCCGCGTCCCCAGCCGCCAAAGCCGCGGTCGCCCACGTTGTTCCACGAGCCGAAGAGGGCTAGGTTCAGGTTGTCGGTGAAGCGCGTCAGGTTGACACGCTCGGAAAAGAGGAAAGGGTACTGGCTGCGCAGGTCGGCCTGCGTAGGCGTGCCGCCGCTCAAGTCAACGTTCACGTTCCAACCCTCAGTGAGACCCTTCCGCACGGTCAAATCAAGTACCGTTTCTTCCTCACCGTCGTCGATACCCGTCATGCGGCTGTAGTCACTCTGGCGGTCGTAGGCTTTCACCTTGCTAACCATCTTCGCCGGCAGGTTTTTCAGCGTCATCTGTGTGTCACCGCCAAAGAACTCCTTTTCATTCACGAGGATTTTCTTCACCTCCTTGCCGTTGATCTTGATGGTACCTTCCTCGGTGATCTCTGCACCTGGAAACTTCTTCAGCAGGGCCTCGAAGTTGGAGCCTTCGGGGATGCGGAAAGCGTCGCTATTATAGACAAAGGTGTCGGCCTTCATCTCCACCTGTGCGGCACGTGCCGTCACCTCAGCCTCCTTCATCAGCTTGGCGTTGTCGCGCAGCGTGATCTCGCCGAGCAGCGCCTGGCGGTTCTGCTTCGAGAGCGTGATGCGGCGCCAGACAGTCTTGTAGCCGATGAACGACACACGCACCAGATATTCGCCATACTTGATGCTGCCTATAAAGAAGGTGCCGTCGGCCTTCGTGGATTGACCGGTTACCTGCGTGCTGTCTGGTTGCATCACAACCACGGTGGCTCCCGGGAGGGGCTCGCCATCGGTGTCAACAATGGTTCCGGAGACGCTACCCTTCTGGGCGGCCGCCGTAAGGGACATGAGCGTCAGGAAGACGAGGGAGAATAAGTGTTTCATGTACACTACGACACAAAAAAGGACAGGTGTGTTTAACGCCAGCCCTTCCTTTTAACGTTTATTTAGAATACAGATAAACAGTAGAGGAAAATCAGAACCGCGGGAATGGCCACGAGACTGCTATCGAAGCGGTCAAGCATCCCACCGTGACCGGGCAGGATATGGCCACTGTCCTTGATACCAATCTGCCGTTTCAAGAGGCTCTCAATGAGATCGCCCCAGGTGCCGAAGACAACAACAACGAGCGCGAAAAACGCCCATTCCATCGGCGTGAGGATGGGCTGATAATGTGCCACCACCTGCGACACAGCTACACAGAACACGCCACCGCCAACGCTACCCTCCCACGACTTACCCGGGGAGATGCGCGGGAAGAGCTTATGCTTGCCGATGAGCGAACCAACACAGTAGGCGCCGGTATCGTTGCACCACAGGAACAGGTAGATGGCCATCACAAGCCAAGCACCCGAAGCGCCCTCGGAGAGGCTGACAGCCGTGAGCCCGGAGCCCGTAAACTCCAACAGGCACAGCAGCGAGAACGGCAGGGCAACGTAGATCTGCGACAGCATCGTGAACGCCCAGTTGTTTAGTGGGTTCTCACGCTGCAGGTAGAGCTCGGTAATCAACAGGTAAAGCACACTCAGCAACCAGGGCACAAACAATACACCGGCACCCGCGATGCCTGCGGAATAGCCGAAGAAACCTACGAACAAGCTGCCGCCAGCTACCGTGGCAATCATGCGGTTGACAGTCACGTCGGCCCTGTGGTTGATAACACCCGTGAACTCCCACACGCTCAGGCACGTGATAATAGTGAACAGAGCCCCAAAGGTGAGGGGGCTATAGAGGATGCCGCCAACCATCACGGCGACATAGACGATGCCGGTAAATGTGCGGAGAATTAAATTCTGGACTTTGGACCCATCCCCCGTCCCTCCCGTCAGGGAGGGTTGAGGCTGGCGCGAAGATTCATTATTATTCGACATTGCAATATTACTTTATTACGTTATTACAAAAAAGCTACTCACCACCCGCCGGACTCTCCACTCCCTCATGGGAGGTGGTGGTGGTAGTTCCTTCGTCCTCTTGCTGATTGGTGAGCAACTCCTCCGTCCTGCTGACCCACGGACGCTTGCCGAAGATCTTCTCGACGTCCTCGGCATAGATAACCTCGCGCTCTACAAGCAAGTCGGCAAGGGCTGCGTGCCCATCGCGTTTCTCGAGCAGCAATGCCTTGGCGCGTTCGTACTGCTCAGCAATCATCCGCTTCACCTCGTCGTCAATCTGCTGCGCCGTGGCCTCGCTATAGGGGCGCTGCCACGAGTATTCGTTCTGGTTGTAGTAGCACAGGTTAGGCAGTGCATCGCTCATACCCATGTAGGCAATCATGCCGTAGGCCTGCTTCGTGACGCGCTCCAGGTCGTTCATGGCACCGCTGCTGATGTGACCCGTGAACAGTTCCTCGGCTGCGCGGCCACCCAACGTGGCACACATCTCGTCGAGCATCTGCTCCTTGGTCGTGATCTGACGCTCCTCGGGCAAATACCACGCTGCGCCCAACGCGCGCCCGCGCGGTACTATAGTTACCTTGATGAGCGGATTGGCGTACTGCAGGTTCCATGAGATAGTGGCGTGACCCGCTTCGTGCAGTGCGATGGTGCGTTTCTCCTCCTCGGTCATCACCTTGGTCTTCTTCTCCAAACCGCCTACGATGCGATCCACGGCGGCGATAAAGTCCTCCTTCGTGACGGCTTTCTTACTATGGCGCGCCGCAATCAAAGCAGCCTCGTTGCAGACGTTGGCGATGTCGGCACCGCTGAAGCCCGGCGTCTGGCGTGCCAGTAGGTCGATGTCGAGGGATTTATCCACCCTAATGGGTTTCAGATGCACCTTGAACACGGCCTTGCGCTCATTGAGGTCGGGCAGATCCACGTGAATCTGGCGGTCGAAGCGTCCGGCGCGCAGCAGCGCTTTGTCAAGGATGTCGGCACGGTTCGTGGCGGCCATGATAATGACACCGCTGTTGGTGCCAAAGCCATCCATCTCTGTCAACAGCTGGTTCAGCGTGCTTTCTCGCTCATCGTTGCCGCCCATCATGGCATTGTTAGTGCGCGCACGACCCACAGCGTCGATTTCATCGATGAAAATGATGCAGGGAGCCTTCTCCTTGGCCTGACGGAACAGATCGCGTACACGGCTAGCGCCCACGCCCACGAACATCTCCACGAAATCGGAACCTGACATTGAGAAGAACGGCACGTCGGCCTCGCCGGCTACGGCCTTCGCCAGTAGCGTCTTACCCGTTCCCGGAGGGCCTACGAGCAGGGCGCCCTTGGGGATCTTACCACCCAGGTCGGTAAACTTCTGCGGATTCTTCAGGAACTCCACAATCTCCTGCACCTCCTGCTTGGCCGAAGCCTGTCCGGCCACATCCTTAAACGTCACCTTCGACTCGTTCTCGCCACCTTTCTCTACTAACTGCGCACGAGAGCGACCCACATTGAAGATGCCGCTCATTCCACCCATGCCGCCGGAGCCCATGCGCCGCATGACGAAGATCCACACAAAGACTATCAGCAGCAGCGGGAACAGGTTCCAGAACACTTGCATGAAGGTGTCGTTGGAGCGTTTGTAGCTCAACTCACCCTTGAAGTTTCCCAACTCCTGCTGCAAAGTCACAAATTCATCGAGTTTGTCGGCCGACGGAAACTCCGCCTGCACAAAGGGTTGCTTGCCCGTCTGCCCCACACCCGTCTTGAACACATCGCGGATGTGCTCGGGTTTGACGAACATCTTAACGGTGCCTTCATCCTTGTTGGCGACTATCTTATTGGCATAGCCGTTCTCTACATACTGCTTGAAGATGGTGTAGGTGACGTTCTTCGAGGCGTCATTGCTGGTCTGGAAGCCGTCCCCGCTGGCAAAGAACAGGTAGCCTAGGGCTATGGCGATGATGACATAGACCCACGTGAAACTCATGCGGGGTTTCTTGTCCTTGTTGCCGTTGCCTGACTTGTTCTTCGGATCAGTATTATTCATTTTATCTTGTTCTGCCATAATGCTATTATAAGTGAAAATTAATCCAAATCCGGTATCTCCGTGATCTCGGCGTCAGCCCACAGGTGCTCGAGGTCGTAGAACTCGCGCACATCGGGCAGAAAGATGTGGACAATGACATCGGTGTAGTCCATCGCCACCCATTGTGCATTGCGCATTCCATCAACAGCGGTAGGCCGCGCGCCTAAGTTTTTGCGAGCGAACTCGCCCACACTCTCGGCCAAGGCCTGCACATGAGAAGGTGAGTTGCCCGAGCATATGACGAAAGCCTTGCAAATGGTGTCGTCGAGGGCCGAGAAGTCTGCGATGACAATATCATGACCCTTTTTTTCCTGAATGCCTGTTTGGATTTGTTGAATGAGTTGTTCAGTCTGTAAATTCATTTTCTTGCGTTATTCGAGTTGCAAAGATACGACGATTTCCTTGAATAGGAGGAAAAACAGGACTAAAATTTGATTTTTTTAGGGAAATGCTTGCACGTTTCACAAAAACTCTATACTTTTGCACCCGCAAATAAGAAATGAGACGCAGTTTAGTCTTGAAGCTCTCAACTCTAAACTTTCAACTCTAAACTAACTCTGGGCTATGGTGTAATGGTAACACTGCAGATTCTGGTCCTGCCTTTCCTGGTTCGAGTCCGGGTAGCCCAACAGAAGAAGAGGAGGTCGATGACCTCCTCTTTTTTGCCGGCATGTTAGACAACTCTCCACGATTCCGCATGATAGAGCTCGATGTAATCGGCTCCACCAACACATTCTTGAAGGACTATCGTCCCTTCAGGCCCATTGATGTCACCCTCGTCACCGCTGAATTCCAGACCGCCGGACGTGGGCAGGCCGGCAACAGCTGGGAGTCCCGCCATGGCGAAAATCTACTGTTCAGCCTCGCACTGTCGGCCCTCCAAGTCCCTGCGACCGAGATGTTTGTCATCAGCGAAGCCATCGCCCTCGCCATCCGAGAGGCCATCATTCCTCCCCTAGCTCAGCTCGAAGAGACGCTAGACCTTTCAAGAACAAGGGGAGAGTGGGAGGGTACTCCGTCCGTCACTGTCAAATGGCCCAACGACATCTACGTCGGCGACAGCAAGATAGCCGGGATCCTCATTGAGAACGACCTTCAAGGCAGCACCATCACCCGCTCCATCATCGGTTGTGGTGTCAACATCAACCAGCAGCGCTTCCTCTTCCCTACCCTTAGCCCCACGGGAAGCGACGACGAAAAGCCTGCCCCCACCCCCATTTCTCTGCGCCAGCTCCTAGGCCAAAACACGGAGCGCCGCTTCGTCCTCGACGCTATCATGGAGCACTTCATGCGCCACTACGATGCACTGCAACGCGGAGACTTCTGCGAAATCCACGCAGCCTACCGCGCGGCCCTCTACCGCGGCATAGGCCTGCACCCATTCCGCGATGCCGATGGCTCCTTCAACGCCGCCATTGAAGGCGTGGAGCCCACAGGTCACCTTCTCCTTCGCGACACCACTGGCCGCCAACGACGCTATGCCTTCAAAGAAGTCGCCTTTCTGGAAATGAAGCGTGAGAAGTGAAAGATTCACTCATTTTTCATTCATTTTTATCTTTTAATTTTTCTGTTTTAATTCTTATTCGTACCTTTGCGCCGCTTTTTGCGCGCGTATGCGAATAATAAAGAAAATCGACATATTCATCCTGAAGCAGTTCTGCCTGTTATTCATGGGCACATTCTTCATTTGTCTCTTCATCTTCCTGATGCAGTTCATCTGGAAGTATGTCGATGACCTAATAGGCAAAGGTCTTTCCTTCGACGTGCTGGCGAAGTTCTTCTTCCATGCCTCCATGGACCTGGTGCCACTCTCGCTACCACTAGCTGTCCTACTGGCCTCGCTGATTACATTCGGGAATATGGGTGAGCGTCTTGAACTGCTCGCGATGAAAGCCGCCGGCATACCCCTGCTGAGAATCCTGCGCCCCGTAGCGCTGCTCGTGATAGCCCTCACCTTCGGTTCCTTTTACTTTCAAAATGTAGTAACACCGGAATCCAGCCGACAACTGGCAGCCCTCCTCTACTCCATGAAGCAGAAGTCACCCGAGCTGGAGATTCCTGAAGGTGTCTTCTACAACGAGATACCCGGTTACAACCTGTTCGTGGAGAAAAAAGACCTCAAGAGAGGAATGCTCTACGGCATCATGATCTACACCCAAGGCACTAGCTTCGATGACACCCAGGTGGTATTGGCTGACTCCGGACGCCTGCAATCGACCGCCGACCAGATGCACCTGATGCTGACGCTCTACGACGGACAACGATTCCGCAACATGCAGAACACCGGCGGCGCACTGGACCGCAGCACGGTCCCTTATATGCGCGAGACATTTAAGAAAGAAGTTGACCTGATTCCTTTCGACAACAATTTCAACATCATGGATGCCTCCTTGTTCAACGACAATGCTGGCACCAAGAATATCTACGCTCTCTCACACAGTATCGACTCCATCACCAACTACCTCGATTCCACGGGGCACGCCCAATACGAGCAATATAGCTACACGTTCCTTTCCCGCACCCGATTGGAGGGCCGTTCTGATTCCGTGCAGTTGACACAGAAGGTCGCCGAGGGCGCTACCGACTATGACTCCGTCTATCTAGCACTGCCCGATGCTGAGCGGTCACGCGTGATGCATATCGCCCGCGACAATGCCCGCAGTGGCATCTTCCAGACGGATATGTTTAAGGATATGAACTTTTACGTGAACCGCTCGCTCCGCATCCATTACTTGGAGCGCCACAAGAAGTTCACGCTCTCGCTGGCCTGCCTTATCTTCTTCTTCATCGGAGCCCCCTTGGGAGCCATCATCCGAAAAGGAGGACTGGGCGTGCCCGTGGTGGTCTCCGTGATCATCTTCATCTTCTACTACATGGTCAACGTAACAGGCGAGAAGCTGTCCAAGAGCGGAGAATGGGACGTGACCTTCGGGAGTTGGCTGAGTACGATGGTGCTCACACCCATTGCCATCTGGCTCACATGGAAAGCGAACCAGGATTCTGCGGTCTTCAACACCGAGGGCTACCTGCGTTTTTTCCGGAAGCTGTTCGGCCTCCGCCTCAAACGAACCATCAACCGTAAGGAAATTATCATGGATGAGGTAGAACCAGACCACGTGATACCAGCCCTACAACTGTTCGCGTCAGACTGCAACAACTATGTCCAAAGCCGCCGTCTGTGGCGCACACCAAACTACTTCCGTGTCTTCTTCCACTATGAACCGGACACGGTTGTGATTAACCTGAGCGACCGTCTCGAGGAACTGGTAGAGGAACTGGCCAACTCGCGTGATAACCACGTCATCGCTATGCTCAACGAGATGCCGGTCCTCGTTCCTGACGCCCACACACGTCCATTCCGTCAGCCACGCCTAAATATGGCAGTGGGCATCCTCTTCCCCATCGGATTCATCCTGTGGTTCCGCATCTGGAGATTCCGTCTGCGGCTGTGGCGCGATCTGGAACAACTCAAAAAGCAATGCACAAATATCGTTGAAAGACTAGAAGGAACAAAAAGATAATAAAGATATGAAGCAAGAACAAACCAATAGCTCGCCCCTCCCTACCGCGGCAGGGGTCTCCCTTTCCTCCATTGAATCCGCCCTCAAGGACTTCAAGGAAGGCATGTTTGTCATTGTGGTTGATGATGAAGACCGCGAAAACGAAGGTGATTTCATCATCGCTGCAGAGAAAATCACACCCGAGAAAGTGAACTTCATGCTCCGCGAGGGACGCGGCGTGCTCTGCGCGCCCATCACCATCAGCCGTGCCGAACAGCTCGAATTGCCACACCAGGTACAGGACAACACATCGATGCTAGGAACGCCTTTCACCGTGACGGTAGATAAGCTTGAAGGTTGCACTACAGGCGTCAGCGCTGCCGACCGTGCAGCCACCATCCGTCATCTGGCCAATCCCGATGCCAAGCCTGCCGATTTCGGTAGGCCCGGACATATCAACCCGCTCTATGCTCAGGACCGTGGCGTGCTGCGCCGCGCCGGCCACACCGAGGCAGCCATCGACCTGGCACGCCTCTGCGGACTGCAACCGGCGGCGGCCCTCATCGAAATCCTGAACCCCGACGGAACAATGGCACGGATGCCACAACTGCAGGAAGTGGCTGCCAAGCATGGTATCAAGATTATCACTATCCGCGACCTTATCGCCTACCGCCTACAACGTGAACAGATGGTAGAAGCCGCCCCCGAGGTGGATTTACCCACCGCCTACGGACATTTTCGCGACATCACGTTCAGGCAAATTTCTAACGGCCTCGAACACGTAGCACTGATCAAAGGTACATGGGAAAAAGAAGAGCCAATCTTAGTGCGCGTTCATAGTTCATGTGTAACAGGAGACATCTTTGGGAGCCAGCGCTGCGACTGTGGCGAGCAGCTGCACCGCTCCATGCAGATGATAGACCGCGAAGGAAAGGGCGTCGTCCTCTACATGAACCAGGAGGGCCGCGGCATAGGCCTCTTCAACAAGATGAAGGCCTACAAGCTTCAGGAGCAGGGCGATGACACCGTGGAGGCCAACGTACACCTAGGATTCCGACCCGACGAGCGCGACTACGGCGTGGGCGCACAGATCTTGCGGCAACTCGGCATACACAAAATCCGTCTGCTCACCAACAATCCCGTGAAGCGTGTAGGGCTGGAAGCCTATGGATTGGAGATTGTGGAGAACGTACCTATTGAGGTGAAACCAACCCCCTACAACGAGCGCTATCTGAAGACAAAACAGGAGCGCATGGGCCACACACTTCACTTTAATAAGTGAAGATTTCTTGATAGAAATTAGAAATTTCTTACATCCCTATTAAAAAACTTTCGACTTTCAACTTTCACCTATCAACTTTTCACTATCTTTGCACGCAAAATTAAGCTCTATTTCATATGACCACTTTATCAGACCGTCTAAATCGACTCGCGCCCTCTGCCACACTAGCCATGAGCCAGCGTAGCGGCGAACTGAAAGCCCAAGGAGTCGATGTCATTAACATGAGCGTCGGCGAACCCGACTTCAACACCCCCGACCACATTAAGGCCGCTGCCATCAAGGCCGTGGAAGAGAACTACTCCCGCTACTCGCCCGTGCCGGGCTATCCCTCCCTCAAACAGGCCATCGTCAATAAGCTGAAGAACGAGAACAGACTCGATTACGCACCTTCGCAGATTCTCTGCTCTAATGGTGCAAAGCAAAGCGTTTGCAACGCCATCATGGCCCTTGTCAACGCGGGCGACGAGGTTATCATCCCGGCTCCCTACTGGGTCAGCTACCCACAGATGGTGCTATTGGCCGAAGGCACACCCGTCTTCATCGATGCCCCCATCGAACAAGACTTCAAGATTACACCGGCACAGCTTGAGGCAGCCATCACATCCAAGACCCGAGCCCTCATTCTCTGCTCTCCCTCGAACCCCACCGGTTCCGTCTATAGCAAGGAAGAACTAAAAGGTCTGGCTGAAGTCATCGCACGCCACGAGAACATCATTGTTCTGGCCGACGAAATCTATGAGCACATCAACTATGTTGGCAAGCACGAGAGCATCGCACAGTTCGAAGCCATCCGTGACCGTGTGGTCATCATCAACGGTGTATCCAAGGCTTACGCTATGACGGGCTGGCGCATCGGTTTTATCGCTGCGCCCGAATGGATTGTCAAGGGCTGCAACAAGCTGCAAGGACAGTACACCAGCGGTCCCTGCTCCGTGAGCCAAAAGGCCGCAGAGGCTGCCTACACAGGCTCTCAACTGTGCGTCGAGGAGATGCGCCAAGCTTTTGAACGCCGCAAGAACCTCATCGTGAAGCTCGCCAAGGAGATTCCCGGCCTCGAAGTCAACAACCCGCAGGGCGCTTTCTACCTCTTCCCAAAGTGCAGCAGCTACTTCGGTAAGCGTGACGGCGACCGTGTCATCAACAATAGCACCGACCTGGCCATGTACCTGCTGGAAGTGGGCCACGTTGCCACCGTGGGTGGCGATGCATTCGGTAGCCCTGAGTGTTTCCGCATGAGCTACGCCACCAGCGACGAGAACATCGTGGAGGCTATGCGCCGCATCAAGGACGCCCTGGCGAAGTTGGCATAGACGCCCTTTAAGCCCCATATGCCTCATCCAAAAAATCAAAGACGATATGACCAAAAAGATTAAGACAGCCCTCATATCCGTATTCCACAAAGACGGCTTGGAGGACATCCTCAAAAAGCTGAATGCCGAGGGCGTGAAATTCCTCAGCACCGGCGGCACACAATCCTTTATCGAGAGCCTGGGCTACCCCTGCCAGAAAGTTGAAGAGGTGACCACTTACCCCAGCATCCTCGGAGGGCGCGTAAAGACCCTGCATCCCAAAATCTTCGGTGGCATTCTCGGCCGTCGCGAACTTGAAGGCGACCGCCAACAGATGGCAGAATACGAGATTCCCGAGATTGACCTCGTCATCGTGGATCTCTACCCCTTCGAGCAGACTGTAGCAAGTGGCGCGAGTGAAGCCGACATCATCGAGAAGATTGACATCGGCGGCATCAGCCTCATCCGTGCCGGCGCCAAGAACTTCAAGGACGTAGTCATCGTGCCCTCCAAGGAACAGTACAAGGCCCTGCTGGACATTCTTAACGTCCAAGGTGCCGAGACCACACTTGAACAGCGCCGCCAGTTCGCTGCCGCAGCCTTTGGCGTGAGCAGCCACTACGACACTGCTATCCACGAGTGGTTCAACAGTTCGTTTAACGTTTAGCGTTTAACGTTGAATGATCAAGAAGGAATTAAAATTAAACGCTAAACGATTAAACGCTAAACGAACGAAAACATGGGATTTTTCTCTTTCACAAAAGAAATAGCAATGGACCTTGGCACCGCCAACACTATCATCATTGCCGATGGAAAGGTTGTCGTTGATGAGCCGTCTGTCGTGGCGCTGGACCGTCGCACCGAGAGGATGATAGCCGTTGGCGAAAAAGCCAAACAGATGTACGAGAAGACACACCCCGACATCCGAACGATTCGCCCTCTGCGTGATGGTGTCATTGCTGACTTCAATGCCTGCGAACAGATGATGCGCGGCCTCATCAAGATGGTTCATTCCGGGAACCGACTTTTCACCCCTTCACTGCGGATGGTCATCGGCGTCCCCTCGGGCAGCACCGAGGTGGAGCTACGCGCTGTGCGCGACTCTGCCGAACACGCTGGCGGTCGCGAAGTCTATCTCATCTACGAACCGATGGCAGCTGCTATCGGCATCGGTCTGGACGTCGTTGCGCCACAAGGCAACATGATTGTTGATATCGGCGGTGGTAGTACCGAGATAGCCGTCATCTCCCTTGGCGGTATCGTAGCAGACAAGAGTCTTCGCATCGCAGGCGACGACCTCACGGCCGACATCCAGGAATACATGAGCCGCCAGCACAACGTGAAGGTCAGCGAACGTATGGCAGAACGCATCAAGATCAACGTAGGCTCCGCCCTCACGGAACTCGGAGATAACGCTCCTGAGGACTACGTCGTACATGGCCCGAACCGTATCACGGCACTTCCAATGGCTGTGCCCGTCTGCTACCAGGAGATTGCACACTGTCTTGAAAAAACAGTTGCTAAGATTGAGACTGCCGTACTGGCTGCTCTCGAGGAAACACCACCCGAGCTCTATGCCGACATCGTTCACAACGGTATTTACCTCACCGGCGGCGGTGCCCTGCTGCGCGGCCTCGACAAGCGCCTCACAGATAAAATCAACATCCCGTTCCACGTTGCCGAAGATCCACTCCATAGCGTGGCACGCGGCACTGGCGTCGCACTGAAGAACATCCACAACTTCTCCTTCCTCATGTAAGGAAATGCGGGCGCTACTTGACTTCATCACCAAGTACCACCATTGGCTACTGTTAGTTGTACTGGAAGGGTTCAGCCTCGCGCTGCTCTTCCAGTTCAACCACTACCATAACAGTGTCTGGATGACCACAGCCAATCGTGTGGTAGGCGCAGTGAATGCCTGGGAACAACAGGCAATGCGCTACATCACCATGGGAGAAGTCAACGAAGACCTGATGCTTCGCAACATCATTCTTGAGCAGAACAATGAAGCGATGGCACGCCGACTCACCGAGCTGACCCATGACTCCACATGGACAGAACGCAGACAAGCACGTCTTCTGGCCGATGTCAATATGCTCCCAGCTCGAGTCATTAACAACAATGTCCTGCTACGCGATAACTTCATCACCATCGACCGCGGCACGGCAGACGGCGTGGAGCCAGAGATGGGCGTGGTCTGCGGAACGGGCATTGTAGGAATCATTTTCTTAGTCTCCAAGCACTATGCCATCGTGCAACCCGTGCTCAACAGTCGCTCTCGTATCAGTTGCCGTCTGCGCAACTCGCAGTTCTTCGGTTACCTGAAATGGGAAGGAGGAAGCCCACTCTTTGCCACCCTAGATGACATCCCTCGCCACGCCCGTTTCAAGGTCGGAGATACAGTAGAGACCAGCGGCTTCAGTTCCGTCTTCCCCCCGGGCATCTTCGTTGGCAAGGTCGCAGAAATTGAAAACAGCGACGATGGCCTCAGTTTTAAGCTTCGGATTCACTTGGGCACCGACTTTTCACGTCTCCAGAATGTCTGCGTCGTCCAGCAGCGTTTCCACAGCGAACTCCACGACCTCGAACAACAAGCCGACTCCATTGCACAGCTTTAATCCTCTTAAACGTTAAACTTTAAACTAAAAAGCCCGTGCTCCTAACTTCCCTACAGCGTCTCTTTTGGATGGTCGTTCTGTTAGCGGTACAGATGCTTGTCTTCAACCACATCCATCTGTTTGGCTATGTCACACCGCTACCATTCGTCTTCTTCCTGCTCCCGTTCCCACTTGGAACAGAGCGGTGGAACATTCTCCTGTGGGGCTTTGTATGTGGGTTGTTGGTCGATATCACTACGCTAACGCCAGGAATAGGAGCTGCTTCCATGACGTTGACAGCTTTCGTACAGCCTCTGCTGCTCACACTGATGGTTCCCAAGGATGCCACAGAGGACCTTCGTCCGGGCTACACCACGTTGGGGAGCCGAGCCTACTTCTACTATACTGCGTTGCTCACCCTCCTCTTCACGTTTACCTATTTCGCCATCCTCGCTTTCAGCTTTCACGACCTGATAGATCTGGTCATTTCCTTCGCCTCCAGTTGGTCGCTTACCTTCCTACTCTGTCTCATCTTCGAGGGTTTCTACACCAAAAAGCATGACTAACGACGATTACAATCTTTCCAAGCGCAAGTACGTATTAGGCGTGGCAGCAGCTGTGATTGTCGTGATATACATAACACGGCTTTTTTTCTTGCAACTCACCTCCGACGACTACAAGGCTCGAGCGGACTCTAACGCTTTCATGCACCGCATCCAATTCCCTGCACGCGGAGCGATTACCGATCGCAGCGGACAACTCCTCGTCTATAACCAACCAGCCTACGACATCATGGTCGTCATGCAAGAGCAGTTAGGCGTCGATACCCTCGATTTATGCGAAAGTCTTGGTATTGATACAGCATGGTACAGCCGGCGCATGGCAGAAATCAAGGACCGCAACCGCAACCCCGGCTATTCACGCTTCACCCAACAAATTTTCATGAGCCAGCTGTCTGTGGCCGAATTCAGCAACTTTCAGGAGAAACTCTTCAGATTCCCGGGGTTCTATATTCAGAAACGTAGCATCCGCCAGTATGCCTATCCCTACGCGGCTCATCTCTTAGGCGATGTTGGCGAAGTCAGCCCTCATGATATTGAACAAGACAACTACTACCGTTCGGGCGACTACATTGGAACGCAAGGCATTGAGCGCTACTATGAGCGCGAGTTGCGTGGCATCAAAGGCTCTGAGATTCTGTTGCGCGATGTCCATGGGCGCATCAAAGGGCGCTACCAGAACGGGCGCTTCGACCAGCAGCCCATCCCCGGAAAGAACCTCACCCTCAGCATCGATATCAAACTGCAGGAACTGGGCGAGCACCTGATGCAAGGAAAACTTGGCAGTATTGTTGCCATCGAGCCCGCCACGGGTGAAGTCTTGTGCATGGTCACATCCCCGACCTACGATCCCCGCACAATGGTGGGGCGACAACGCGGAAAGAAACATCGTGAACTCTCACTGGATCCGATGAAACCACTCATTAACCGAGCTATTGGAGGAACATATCCTCCTGGTTCCACCTTCAAGACCTCGCAAGCGCTCACCTTCCTACAAGAAGGCATTATCACGCCGCAAACGCCCTTCCCCTGTTCCCACGGTTTCCACTATAAAGGGCTCACCGTAGGTTGTCACAGTCATGGTTCTCCTCTGCCCCTCATCCCCTCTATCGCCACCTCCTGCAACGGTTACTTCTGCTGGGGACTCCTCAATATGTTCTCCAACCGCACCAAATATCAAACCGTACAGGATGCAATGACAACATGGAAGGACTATATGGTTTCCATGGGTTTCGGCTATCAGCTCGGCATCGATCTCCCTGGCGAGAAACGCGGGATGATTCCTAATGCAGCCTTCTACGACAAGGCTTACAAGGGTTCATGGAGCGGGCTGACGGTCATCTCCATCTCCATCGGCCAGGGCGAGGTGACGCTCACGCCCCTTCAAATTGCCAACCTAGGTGCCACCATTGCCAACCGCGGATGGTTCATCACACCTCATGTCGTCAAGGAAATAGAAGGTGAAGACCTAGACCCCAAATACTCCAAACGGCGCCATACACTGGTATCACCGGCACACTACGAGACCGTCGTTCAGGGAATGCAACGCGCCGTGGAGGGTGGCACCTGTCGCTCGGCCTACACATCGCAGTACATCACCTGCGGCAAGACCGGAACGGCACAAAACCGAGGCCACGACCACTCCGTTTTCATGGGATTTGCGCCTCGCGACAATCCACAGATAGCCATCGCAGTCTATGTTGAGAATGGCGGGTGGGGTGCCACCTTCGGTGTTCCCATTGGTGCGTTGATGATGGAACAGTACATCAATGGGCAGCTCTCTAAAGCCAGTCAGGTAAAGGCGGAAGGCATTGCAGAAAGAAGCATCAACTATGGCGACTACATCCGATAAACAGAAAAGCATATTCAGGAGCATTGACTGGCTCACCATCATCCTCTACATCGCGCTTCTGGCGATGGGATGGATGAGCATATGCGGTGCTTGTTACGAATATGGTCAACCGCGTGATTTCCTTGCGCTCGCCGACTTCAGCACCCGCACAGGAATGCAACTCGTGTGGATTGGCTCCTCAATGCTTTTGGGCGCCATCATCTTATTCCTCGACGACCGCATCTTCGACTCTTTTGCCTACCTCATTTATGCAGCCCTTATGGTTCTGCTACTGGCCACGCCCTTCCTCACCCACGACATCAAAGGTTCCATGTCATGGATTAAGATTGGCTCCTTCAGCATCCAACCCGCCGAATTTGCCAAATTTGCTACGGCACTAGCACTGGCTAAATTCATGAGCAGCTATGGCTTTCGGCTGCAAGGTTCTTGGAAAAACATGACCATCAGCATCCTGCTAATGCTCATGCCGACGGTCCTCATCGTGATGCAGAAAGAAACGGGCTCCGCCCTTGTCTATACCAGCCTCATCCTGATGCTGTACCGGGAGGGTCTGCCGGGCTTCGTCCTGTTCCTTGGAATCTCTGCGGTAACCTATGTCGTCGTGGGGCTTCGTTTTGCGAACGAGCCCGCCCTATGGGGACTGCTCTCCTTGGGTGACGTGCTGGTGATTCTTCTAATCCTGTTGTTCACGACATCGCTCTACTTTGTCTATTGCCGACCATCGGCCATCCGAACAGCTATGAGTGACCGGCGTACCTCTGGCACATATCACAGCATCCGCCACCGCCGCATGCTCTATATCGCCCTCTTTGCCATCGGATCCCTCATCGTTCACTTCTCCGCAAGCACACTTGTAGATCATCTGGCCGACCACCAGAAGAAACGTGTGGAGGTGTTGCTGGGTTTACGCGATGATCCCCGCGGCGTAGGCTACAACGTCATTCAGGCTAAGATTGCTATTGGCTCCGGCGGTCTTGAAGGAAAAGGTTTCCTCAACGGCACGCAGACAAAACTAAAATACGTCCCTGAGCAGGAGACCGACTTTATTTTCTGCACCGTGGGCGAGGAGCAAGGATTCATTGGCTCTGCCGCCGTTCTTCTTCTATTCTTGAGTCTCTTGCTGCGCCTCCTTCATGTCGCAGAGCGACAGCCATATGCCTTCGGGCGTGTCTATGGCTATTGTGTATTCTCCATCTTCCTCTTCCACGTCGTCATCAACGTTGGAATGGTTCTGGGGTTGATGCCCGTCATTGGCATTCCCCTACCCTTCTTCAGTTATGGCGGAAGCTCACTCTGGGGCTTCACCCTCCTCCTCTTTATCTTCCTTCGCATTGATGCAGGCCGCAACAGGCTACAGCATTAAAGAAAGTTTCGCTCTTAGAAGGCAGTACTCTAACGGGCAAGACCGATTCTTCACTAACTCCAAAAGGGATTATCTAACGATAAACCACGGATTGTGGAGATCGGGTTTGTTATAAGTCAGGGGCTGCCCGGTAATGGCATCAATCATTTCATGACCTGCCGCAAGAACAATGGCATGACCTGCTGCGGTGTCCCACTCCATCGTAGGTGCGTGACGGGGATAGACATCGGCTTCCCCCTCCGCCACAAGGCAAATCTTCAAGCTACTGCCGCTGGAGATCAGCTCAAGGTCAGGATGATCACGGCGCAAGTCATTGATGAATGCCTCGGTCTCTGGCGAGAGATGGCTACGAGAGGCGACACAGACCCACCCACGTTCCCTTCTGCGAAGGGAGGGGAGAGACTGCGCTATGGGAGATTTCATTATCTTAGATGTCGTGACATTGAGGTCGCTAAGCTTATCATCGATATAGGTTTTCCAAGCCCCAGTCTCCTTGCTGCCGAAATACAATGCGCCAGCCTCCCCCCTCCCCGATGGAAGGGGCTGGGGGGTGGGTCTATATATCACACCCATCACTGGCGTTCCGTTCTCCACGAGGGCAATGTTAACAGTGAACTCACCGTTGCGCTTAATGAATTCCTTTGTCCCATCCAAGGGATCCACAATCCAGAGACGTCGCCAATGGCGACGCTCGTCATAAGAGAAATGTGCGCCCTCCTCACTCAGCACTGGGATGCCTGTAGGTTCGAGGAAGGTCATAATGCACTGATGAGCTGCTTTGTCTGCACGCGTGAGGGGCGAGTTGTCAGCCTTACATTCAATGCCGAAGTCTGCGGCAGCGTCGTTGTAAATAGACAAAATATCGCGCCCCGCTACAAGCGAGGCGCGAATGGCGATATCGAGAAGTTCGTTCATGATTGTGCTCTCATCTCAGCCTCTAAAGCCTTGATCTTCTGACTGAGCAGTTCCACTTCCTCACGCAGTTTCTCCACTTTGTGGTTCATCTCCGCGACGAGACTGTTACCGCTCTTGCTGGTGGCATTGAGGAAGCTGAGGTTATTCTCATAGGTCTGTACCTCGGCCTTGCGGGCTTCGAAGATGCGAAGTAGACGCTCGCGCTCACGACTGAGCGTGCTCTCACCCTTGGCAACGGCCTGACGGACACTCTTCTGGAAACCTTCCAGACGACGACGTGCCTGGCTAGCACCGAACTGTTTGTAGAGTTCGTCGGCCACAGCACGATATTCCTTATAAAGGCGATCCTTATCACGGAAAGGCACATGACCGATCTCGTTCCACTGTGCCTGCAGTTCCTTCACCTTCTCAATGGTAGCTTCGGAAGTATCGGCAGCGAGAGCTTTCAGCTGTTCGATGACACCTTGCTTGGCTTCAAGGTTTGCGGTCTCCTCTGCACGCTGGTCGGCACCAGCGGCATTCTTAGCCTCAAAGAAGTGGTCGCAGGCCTCCGTGAAACGTTTCCACAGCTGCTCGCTATACTTGCGGGGAATAGGACCAATCTCCTTCCAACGTTTCTGGAGGTCGATAAGTTTATTGGTTGTCTTGCGCCATTCGGTGCTATCCTTCAGCACCTCTGCTTCCTCAACAAGAGCGCGTTTGGCCTCAAGGTTGCCATTCTGCTCATCCTTGATGGTACGGTAGAACTCCGCCTTGGCAGTGAAGAAGGCATCGCAGGCGGTACGGAAGCGGTCAAAGATGGTAGTATTCTGCTTGTGCCCAGCATAACCGAGGGCCTTCCATTCGGCCTGCAGGGAAATGATCTCCTTGGTCTTCTCCTCCCAGGCAGAGAAGGTCGTCAACTCTTCTGTCTGGACGCTCTCCACTTTCTCGCAGAGAGCTGTTTTCTGCTGCAGAGCCTCGTCCTCGCGCGCCTTGATGGCCTCGAAGTGTTCCTGATGGCGCTTGTTGATGACAGTGCTTGCAGCCTTGAAGCGGTTCCAGACATCGTCACGCAG
>CAJOCU010000026.1 GCA_905233765.1 uncultured Bacteroidaceae bacterium
CCTTCTACGACGTGCAGGTAGTTGATGTAGGCGATGCGTTCGTCGTTTTCGATGGTGAATACGTCGATATTGTGCCCTGTGGGCATGATGACTTGGCTCCTTTCCTGGTGTGCCGTGATGAGGTCGTAGCGTTTTTTCACCACTTGTGCCTCTTCGAACTTCATCTCTGCTGCCAGCCGTTGCATCTCGGCCATCATCTCACGACGTAAAGCTGCAGTGTCTCCTTTCAAAATTCGCACGGCTGCATCGATGAATTGCATGTATTCCTCCTGACTCTGATAGCCTACACACGGTCCCAGGCAGTTCTTCATGTGGTACTCGAGGCAGAGTTTATATTTCCCCGATTCCACCCCTTCTTTGCTCATCGGCTGGTGGCAACGACGAATAGGGTAGAGGTTTTTGAAGAGTTCCAGCAGGCCGTTGATGGTCGGAATATGACTGTAGGGACCGAAATACATAGCTCCTCGGCGATCAATCCGACGCGTTTTGAAGATACGTGGCAGATATTCCTTCGTGACGGCAATGCTTGGATAGGTCTTGCCATCTTTCAACAGTACGTTATAGCGTGGCTGGAATTGTTTGATGAGTTGGTTCTCGAGCAGTAGTGCTTCCGCTTCTGTCTTGACGATGGTGTAGGTGATATCGTGAATCTTGCTGACCAGCACTTTTGTCTTGAAACGATCCACCTCGGTGTGGAAGTAGGTTGAACAGCGCGCTTTCAGGTTCTTGGCCTTGCCCACATAGATAATCGTACCATGTTCGTCATGGTACTGATAGCTACCGGGCTTCTCGGGCATGTTCAGTACGATAGCCTTCAGGCGTTCGATGCGCTGTCGGTCCTCTTCCTTGGTCATGCTAAATGGTGACGAGTGTGGTGAGGTCGATGCCCTTAAATACATCGCGGCCATGTAAGCCTTCGTCGGTAATCTCGATGATGAAGTTGATGTATGTCCTCTTGGGGTGGAAGTGCTGTACGAGTTTGTAGGTGGCCATTGCCGTGCCGCCAGTAGCGAGGAGATCGTCGTGGATGAGGACAACGTCGTTCTCATCGATGGCATCGATATGCATCTCCACGGTATCTACACCATATTCCTTCGAGAAAGACTCTTTGATGACGGTAGCGGGTAGCTTTCCCGGCTTGCGGGCGAGCACCACACCTGCTCCCAGACGAACGGCCAGTGCCGACGCCATTACAAAGCCGCGACTTTCGATACCCACAATTTTGGTGATACCTTTATCTTTGTACAACTCGTACAGAGCATCGGTCATTTCTTGCATGCACTCGGCACTCTTGTACAGGGTTGTCACATCGCGGAAGTTAATTCCTTTCTTGGGGAAATCGGGAATACAACGAAGGTTGTCGAGGATGAGTTGTTGGTTCATTGCTTATTGTTTAAATGGTTTGTAGTCGAATAGTTGACGCATGTTTCACGTGGAACAAAAGACGTTGTTTATCGTCCGAGCAGCACCAGCAGGACATTGATGTCCGAAGGCGAGACGCCGGGGATGCGCGAGGCCTGCGCCAGTGTCTCTGGGTCGTGCTTGACCAGCTTCTGGCGCCCTTCGGTGGAGATGGATTGGAGCGTGTCGTAGTCGAAGCGGCCACGGATGCGGATGTTCTCCAGGCGGTGCATCTTCTCAGCCTGTTCCACCTCGCGCATAATATATCCTTTATATTTGATTTGTATCTCCGCTTCTTCCACGATCTCATGGCGACGGTCGCTGATGGTATCGAGCATTTCGCGCAGCGGCGGTAGGGCAGGGGAGAGGTTGTCGATGCTGAGCTGGGGACGTCCCAGGAGCTCCATGAGCTTGCAGCCACGCGTGAGAGGCGCTGTGCCGAGCTGTTCGAGGAGGCCGTTGACATCGTTCATCTTCACGGAAAACTCCTCTGCGAAGCGGATGATGCGTTCTACTTCTTCCTTCTTCTTCAGGTAGTGCTGCAGGCGTTCTGTGGTAGCAACGCCCATGCGATGTCCGAGTTCCGTGAGGCGGGCGTCGGCATTGTCCTGGCGCAGCAGAATACGATATTCTGCACGCGAGGTGAACATGCGATAGGGTTCATCTACGCCCTTGCAGACGAGATCGTCGATGAGCACGCCGATATAGGCTTCATCGCGCTTCAGCACGAGGGGTTCCTGCCCTGCGCAGTGGCGTGCTGCGTTGATGCCTGCAAGAAGGCCTTGTCCGGCAGCTTCCTCGTAGCCTGTGGTGCCGTTGACCTGTCCGGCCAGATAGAGGCCGCTGATGACGCGCGACTCCAGCGAATGATGGAGCTGTGTGGGGTCGAAGAAGTCGTATTCGATGGCGTAACCCGGACGGAAAATCTCCAGGTTGCGGAAGGCAGGAATTCGCTTCAAAGCCTCGATCTGCACATCGATGGGCAGCGAGGAGGAGAAGCCGTTGAGGTAGTATTCGTTGGTGCTGGTGCCTTCGGGTTCGAGGAAAAGCTGGTGCTGGTCCTTGTCGGGGAAGGTCATCAGTTTGGTTTCAATAGAGGGGCAGTAGCGGGGGCCTATGCTCTGGATCTGGCCGTTGTAGAGAGGCGAGTCGGGGAGGCCTTCACGCAGGCGCTCATGGACGGCTTCGTTGGTGTAGGTAATGTAGCATGGCAGGTCCTTCAAAGCCGCAGTAGCGGAGGGAAGGGACATAAAGGAGAACCTTCTTCCTTCTGTATCGCCGGGCTGCTCGGTCATGAGAGAGAAATCGACGGAGCGGGCATCGATGCGGACGGGGGTGCCGGTCTTCATGCGAGCCACGCGGATGCCGTGGGCAGCGATGCTCTCAGCCAACTCCAGGGAGGGTGGTTCGGCACAGCGACCGCCAGGCAGCTTCACACGTCCGATGTGCATCAGACCGTTCAGGAAGGTGCCGGCAGTGAGGATGATGCTCTTAGCATGGAAGGTCATGCCGAGGTAGGTCTCGACGCCTGTGGCAATGGGAGAGGCCCCTTCCCGACCTCCCCCCATAGGGGAGGAGTCTACTAGGAGGCGGCGGACTTGGTCCTGCCAGATATGCAGGTTAGGGGTGTTCTCAAGGACCTCGCGCCACGCCCAGATGAACTTGCCGCGGTCACACTGCGCACGGGGGCTCCACATGGCAGGACCTTTGGATTGGTTGAGCATTCGGAACTGGATGGTGGTGGCGTCCGTGACGCGACCCATTGCTCCGCCAATAGCATCTATCTCTCTGACAATCTGACCCTTAGCAATTCCTCCGACAGCAGGGTTGCAGGACATCTGCGCAATCTTGTTCATGTCCATCGTGATGAGAAGCGTCTGCGCACCCATGCGTGCGGCAGCGTGTGCGGCCTCACATCCGGCGTGTCCTGCGCCTATCACTATGATGTCGAAATGCTGTCGCATTGAGAGTTGAGAGTTTAGAGATGAGAGATTAATGCCTAAAGTATTTTCCTATGACGGGCAGGCCGCTCAGCGGCAGGTCCTTTCTGATGATATACGCCAGAAAGAGGACGATGAGGAGCGTGTTGACGATGAGTTGTGCCCACACGGGGGCCACAGTCGTCACGTATTCCATCGCGGCATAGAGCACGACGGTGAAGAGCACATAGAGGGTGATGTCCTTCATCGGGTAGTTGATGGGATTCTTCTGCTGGCCGACGATGTAGCTCAGCACCATGGCCGTGCCGTAGCCTGCCACGCCGCCCCAGGCGCAGGCCCAGTAGCCATAGCGGGGGATGAGGAGGACGTTGACGGCGATGAGAACTGCGCAGCCGATGATGGAAAAGACGGCGCCGTAAATGGTCTTGTCGATGAGCTTATACCAGAAGGAGAGGTTGAAATACACGCCCATCATGATCTCGGCAGCCATGACGATGGGCACGACGCCGAGACCCTCGCGATAGCCTGCACCGATGATATATTGCAAGATAGGCATATAGCCGACCACACCCAGGAACGCCAGGAGGGTGAAGATGAGGAAGTACTTCATCGCTGCGGCGTAGTACTCCTTGCTGTCGGCATCCTTGGCCTTGGCGAAGACGATGGGCTCATAGGCATAGCGGAATGCCTGCGTAATCATGGCCATAATCATCGCTATCTTCACGCAGCTGCCGTAGATGCCCAGCTGCACGTTGGCCTCAGCGGCATCGGGATAGACGAGCGGGAAGATGATTTTGTCAGCCACCTGATTCAAGATGCCGGCGATACCCAGGATGAGGATAGGCCAGGAATAGGACAGCATCCGGCGGAGCAGCGACCCGTCGAAATGCCAGTGTATCTTGAAAAGCTCCGGCAGGAAGCATACCGTGATGAAGCCTGTGCACAGCAGGTTGATGAAGAAGACATAGAACACCGATGTCTTGCTTAATACCACGAAATACAGCAGGTTAAGTCCGATGTTCAGGAAAATGAACAGCAGTTTCAGCGTAGCAAAGTGCACAGGACGTTTTTGGAATCGCAGGAAGCTGAAGGGGATGGCCTGCAACGCATCCATCGCCACCACGACGCCCATCATCAGCAGGTATTCGTGGTGCTCGCCATAGCCCAGATAGTCGGCGATAGGCGTGATGAAGCCGAAGAGGAGCGCCAGGAATACCGCAGTCAAAGAACCTACGACGGCGAAGACCGTGGAGAAGACGGTGTCGGGCCAGTTCTTGCCCCCCTCGGGCGCAGGCTTATCGTTGGCAAAGCGAAAGAGCGTGGTCTCCATGCCGAAGGTCAGCAGCACCAGCAGGAGCGCCGTGTAGGCATAGATGTTCGTGCTCACGCCATAGTCGCCCGATTCCTTGGGCATGTAATGTGTGTAGAGCGGTACGAGGAGATAGTTGAGGAAACGCCCTATGATGCTGCTCAGCCCATAGATGGCGGTGTCCTTCATTAAGCCATTTAGTTTTGCCATAATTTGTTGTCTTTTCGACCGCAAATGTACAAATATTTGAGGACAAATTAGATGAAAGGCACTTCATTTTTCACTTTTCACTTCGCACTTTTCACTTTTCTTCGTAACTTTGTCGCACCATTTACCATTTTGTTGGCTTATGCGTCTCAAAATCTTCTTTTTTCATCTAGCTTTTTTATCAGGTTGCTGTGGCATCACAGCTCAACACACACTCTCTCTGGCAGGCACTTGGCACATGGATTCGCGTCTGGATGCCAAAGAAGTCGTTTTACCTGGTTCGTTGCTCACCAACGATATTGGTGACGAGGTGACAGTCAATACCCGCTGGACAGGTTCACTCTACGATTCCAGTTACTATCACAATCCTTTCATGGAGCCCTATCGCCACGCTGGAAAGATGAAGTTTCCGTTCTTCCTCACACCCTCCAAGCATTTTGTGGGTGAGGTCACCTATAGCCGCACGGTGCGTGTCCCCAAGGCGTGGAAGAAGCAGCGCGTGACGCTCTTCCTGGAGCGTCCGCATATCGAGACGACGGTCTTTGTCAACGGTTGCGAGGTAGGACATCAGATGAGTCTCAGCGTGCCGCACCAGTACGATGTGACCGATTTCATTCATGCCGGCAAGGACAACGAGATAGCTATCCGCGTCTATAACGGCATCGAGAACGTCTGCGTGGGACAGGACAGCCACAGCGTCACCGACCAGACGCAAGGCAACTGGAACGGTCTCGCAGGGCGCATCGAGTTGCAGGCCACACCTATTATATATAGGCGTCGCGTCACCACCGACCTGGCCACTGGCACAGCCCACATCACCCTCAACGACCGTACCTTCGACATCCACGTTCCCAACGCCAAGCCCTGGAGTGAGCATTCGCCCCAGCTCTACACGGCCACCATCCCTCTTGATGGCACGTCCGTCTCTGTCACCTTCGGCTTCCGCGAGGTCAGCATCAGCGGACCAGACATCCTGCTCAACGGTCAGCGCATTCATCTGCGAGGCACGGTGGGGAATTGCTGCTTCCCCGAAACGGGCTTTCCACCGACGGACATCGCCTCATGGGAGTGCATCATCCGCAAGTGTAAGGAGTTCGGTCTCAACCACATGCGTTTCCACAGCTACTGCCCTCCTGAGGCCGCCTTCATCGCTGCCGACCGCTTAGGTTTCTATCTGCAACCCGAAGGCCCGTCATGGCCCAACCATGGCGTGAAGCTCGGCAACGGCATGGCCATCGACCAGTACTTGAAGGACGAGTGCAAGGCTATCCTGGATGCCTATGGCCATCATCCCTCCTTCATCATGATGGCCGCTGGTAATGAGCCTGCTGGCATATGGGTGGAGTGGGGCGTGCAGTTCGTGAAGGAGATGAAAGCCCACGACCCCTCACGTATATACACCACGGCTAGCGTAGGTGGCGGCTGGGAATGGGACTATGGGTCGGAGTACCATGTCAAGGGTGGGGCGCGAGGCCTGGAGTGGAATCGAATACAACCCAACAGCATGGATGATTTCACAGAGCAAATCTTGCATCCCAGAAATTATAAAGGCGAAGCTTCCAACAACCAGCCAATCCTGAGCCACGAGCAAGGCCAGTGGTGCGCTTTCCCCGACTTCAAGGAGATTCCGCAATATACGGGAGCCTACAAGGCCGCCAACTTCGAGATCTTCCGTGACCTGCTGGCTGCCAACGGCATGGCCAGTCAGGCTGAGAAGTTCCTGATGGCCAGCGGACGCCTGCAGGTGCTGGCCTACAAACATGAGATCGAGCGCCACCTGCGCACGCCCCATTATGCGGGCTTCCAGCTCCTGGGCCTCAACGACTACAGCGGTCAGGGCACCGCCCTTGTGGGTCCGCTCAATGTGCATTGGAACGAGAAGGGATACTGCACAGCTGCTGACTGGCGTGAGTTCTGCAGCGATGTCGTGCCACTGGCCCGCCTGCCGCGCTTCACCTACGCTACTACAGACACCATCCGCGCGCATACCTTATTATATAACCAGAGCGCTTCGCCCATCTCTCAGATGAGCTATGTCATCAGTGATGGCGCGAAGGCGCTGGCGCAAGGACAGTGTTCTGTGGGGCAGGACATCACGTTCGTGCCTGCTGCCATCCACGAAGCCACCAAGCTGACGCTGACGCTCACGGCAGGCGGCCATAGTAACCACTGGAACTTATGGGTTTATCCACAGAGTTTGTTACCTTTAGGCTTGTCAAGCCCAAAGGTAACAAATTCGCTCGATAGTGCGCTTGCAGCCCTTGCTTCCGGCCATGATGTGCTGCTCTATGCTGGCGGTCAGATCCGTTATGGCGCCGATGTCGTGCACCGTTTCCTGCCCGTCTTCTGGAACACGTCGTGGTTCAAGATGAAGCCGCCGCACACCACGGGCGCTTATATTCAGGCCCAGCATCCCATCTTCCGCGACTTCCCCACCGACGATTGGCAGGACCTGCAGTGGTGGGAGTTGACGAACCGTGCGCAGTGCATGAATCTCGCGGAGTTCCCGAAGGACTATCAGCCCATCGTGCAGCCCATAGACACCTGGCATCTCTCGCGCAAGCTTGGAATGCTCGTAGAAGCAAATGTCCAAGGCAGCCGGTTGATAGTGACCACTTTGGACATTGTGAATGATCTTGACCATCGCATTGTAGCGCGTCAGCTGCGACAGAGCATTCTAGCCTACATGGCCTCTAACGCTTTCCGTCCTGTGCTGACGCTCGAGCCCGATGTCCTTCGTCATCTCTTTGAGCACGATGCACCTGCAGTGAACATGTTCACCAACGATTCGCCCGATGAACTAAAACCCAAGTTTAAATAACTCTTTAGGGTAGTTTTAAGCGGATTCCGCACTTATTTATGAAAAAAACCATCAAATATAAGTGCGGAATCGCAAATTATGCTTACCTTTGCACCCGCAAAAGCAAGTGCGTCGCCCAGATGGCGGAATCGGTAGACGCGCTGGTCTCAAACACCAGTGGGGCAACCCGTGCCGGTTCGACCCCGGCTCTGGGTACTTTGCTAAATTGCTAATCCTCTGCAAATCAAATGTTTGCAGGGGATTTTTTATTTTTAAGGTGTACTAAAAGTGTACTTTATAACATTGGGGTGTACTTTTAGGGCATTTTTAGCCTCATCAAAAAGGGGGGCAAGTGTATCACTACACAACACCCCTACCAAAAAATATAGTTGGCTTTAGGCAAAGCCGATGCAAAGGTACAAAATATATTTGGTTTCATGTCTGGTTGAGGCTCTTAAAAAAGTGTGGCTATCTATCACAGACTGCCACACCTGCTCAAATGAAAGTTAATATATGAATTAAACGTTATCCCAAAACTACATTATGGCTGCAAGGGCTTCTATTTCCTCATCTGTCATTATGCCTTTAGGCTGTACTTTGGTACTCTTGCCATCTGCCATTGCAGCCATTGCTGCACCTACACTATTATGAAGAATTGCCCCTCTTTTCTGTTGAGGCTCATTTGATGGGAAATACCCTGCCATTCCATCCTCGCCGTATAAATGGCACAATTCATCATACAGGCGCTTGCTCATATTGCCATCTTCTAACTCCCTTTCATTGCATGAATAAGGGGTAAGACCAAAATTATAACGGACATCATCCCAACCGTGAAAGTATTTCTCGCTACTACCACGCTTAAAAACAAAGTGGTCTTGCTCAAATTTGCTTTTATTAAAGCCTGTCTTGTATGGTTCCATAACTTGCTACATAATTGCTGCCAAAGCGTCAATTTCTTGCTCTGACATTGGTTTAACATCTGGCTGTTTAGCCTCTTTCTTTTCCCATTCTGTGTAAGCCTCAATCATCTGCCTGGTACTATCCAACAATGCCATGTTGGGGTCTGCCTCAACGGATGGAAACAAAGTGGCTTGTAAAGCATTTTCCTGCTCGTCAGATAGAGTGCCAATTTGCAGCAATCTGTCTGCAAAAAACTTGTTGCTGTTGTTCATAAACTTTCTTTTTTAAGTGTTAATATTCTTTTTCTAATCGCTCCAAAAAGGCTCTGGCCTCATCTGGTGTAAAGCCTATTGGCTGTTCTTCTATTGACATATCGGCGGTTATTGCCTGTTGCTTGGGCAAAACATACTGCAAAAACCTCTCCAATACTAAAAGCCTATCTTTGGGTGTTAGTGCTTTCAAATCTTTCTGCATCTGCTCCCGGTTCTCGTCGATAAGTCCAGAAACAAAGTCCTTCAGTGTTCCTGTTATTTTGTTGGGAGTTCCTGCCTTTCTGCCACCTGTCTTTGGTGTTCCTTTCTGCCTGCTCATTTCTACTTTAATCTACTTTAGAATGTTACCAAAAGTTGGTAACAACATACACTTTATTATAAGACAATCATACATAAGCCCCACAATTCCTTATCTCATCATCCAACTCTTTCATTAACTCATCGGACACGGTAATATTGGCTTTTGTTGCAACCTCTTGGATTTTCTTCTTTAGTCGGCTGTAGTTCTTTCTATCCTCAAAAACTGCTGCCTCTTTCAACTCATCCAGAAAGCCCCCTATCTGGGTTTGGTCTGTCTGGCTTATCAATCGTGCAACAAACACATTGAAAGCATCTGAAACGGTCTTTATTTCACTCATAACGTCTGTTTTTATCTGGTTTAACTTGGCTATTGAAAAGTAACTATCTTGGTAGCGTTTAACCATCATCCTGTAAAAGGGTGTTTCTGTAAGGGTTGAGGCTTTAACCTCTGGCACTCCCAATTGTTGGGGTAGTCTGCCGTTTAGCCTCATTTCATATTTTAACAGGTTTGCCCCTTTCATATCCTCTGGGTAGGGCATCCCTTTGGCTGTTGCATCTGCCATCTTATCATAGAAAGCAAACACTTTGGGCTGTTGCTTGCCTGTTCCCTTATAATACAGGGTTGAGGGTTCAAAGTGGTATCGGCTCAATCTGGGCATATTGCCCAACTTTGCAAGGTAATCTGGTATTTGGTGCATCATTAGAAAGTTAGTGCCAAACTCAACACCTGTAACCGCTGCCTCTCCAATAGGAATGTGCAAGGCATCCCCCATCTTTTCTATTGCTTGGGCTGTTGTGTGTCTATCCAGAGGGTAAACATTACTACCATACAGATATTTTGGCAAACTCCCCACAACAGACAACCCACCCACAAAGATAGACACTTTCAAACCCTCCAAATTGCCAAACGTCTTAATCTCCCCTGTTTTCAAGTCGGTTTCCTGTTTAGCACTATCCAGATAGCCGGCAATAGTGGGGTATTGCCCCCCAACTATCGCCCTATCAATCCAGAGTTTTACTTTGTCGTACATTCTTTGAAGTGTTACCAATATTTGGGTACAAACTACATATTATTATAAAGCACTCCCTTTCTGGGCTTGCTCTCTCAAAGCCTGTAAAGCCTCATCAAAGCCACCCATAACAAGTTGCTTGCAATAGGCACTAATAAGCACCTTTGCACCCTCCAATACAACCAACTCTATAGAGGTGGGTGTTAGGTTGGTTGGGTCTTTCTCATTCTGTTCTATCAAGAAAAGAAAGCCATCTTGTTTGTAGTCAAAGAAAGGGTTGGGTTTTTCATCCTTGCTGTAAGTGGGTTTATCCAGAGGGTAGCCATAAGCAAAGCCACTCAACTTGCCATCTTGGAAATAGTCTTTAAGCCCTGTAAAGTTGAGGCTGTTTTTGGCTTGCAACCTCATAGAGGGTACATTATCCCCCTCTTTCAACTTTTCCATTAGGTTCATTGAAATTTGCCCATCCCTGCCCCTCAATTGCTCCATAGGTGGGTAATAACCTGCTTGGGCTGTAATTGTGTACTTGGGTGTTTTCTTGCCTTTCTGGGTGGTGTTTACCATCTTGGCATAATAGCGTACATTGGGGGTGTTCATCGTCTGCCTCCTTTCTTCATACAATAGGTTTGTGCCTGTTGGCTTATCTCATCGGCTGTTGCAACTCTGTTGCTCTGTAGCCAACTTTCCAACTCCACACGGTTGAAATAGCACATCTTGCCCATCGGCTTGTAATGTGGTATTGCCTGTTTCATTGTAAGTTTGTAGAGGTAGGATTTGGATATACCCAAATATCGTGCCGCCTCATCACTCGTTAGCACCTCTTTAGTGCAAAAGATAGTGTTGGCTGTTATAAGGTCTGCCACCTGTTTCAATTCCTCTGCCATTGTTTTATTGTTTTAGATGGTTTTGGCTGTCAGAGGGTGTTAGCAAGCCCACCCCCTTATTTGCCCTGCTCCCTGTCTGGTGGGGCTTGCTATACTCATCCCACTTTCTTGAAAGCAATGCAAAATTAGTGAGGAACAGAAAGAAAAAATAATAATAGAAAGTAAAGCCTACAAATCCAAAGGGTTTTCAAAACCTTGCCAAAACCTTTCCCAAATAAGCCATAATCTTTCCCAAAAGAAAAGGGCAAACATTATCTGCTTGCCCCATTGCTCTTAAACAATTCATCCACTTTCCAACTATTTCTTGGTGGTGTTTTTATTGAGTATCTATTACTTGCCACATCAACCGCAAACAGGGCTTTAACCTCTTGGGCTGGCATCTGGGTACTACCCTTAATATATTCCTTGCTGTAGTCGCTTTCATCCTCTTTTATCCTGTCACCACAATAAAGCCGCCCACACATATAGGCTAATAGGCTCTTTGTCAAAGTCCACTTGTAACTACCATTATCCAAACTCATATACTGCTTTTGCAAAGCGTTCCCAAACACCCACTTTTCTTTGTCGGTATTGTTTATTGTGAGTATTGTTGAGGCTGTTTGTTCTATTCTCTGCTGTTCCTGTTGAGGCTCTGGGTTGTGGCTCTGGGCATCCGTTGTTTGTCCGCTGTTTGCTTGTTCTTGTTCCTGTGTTGGTTTATGAATGTACTTTCTCTTGTCAGTTTCATAGCACCACCCAAAAACATCACAAAGCATTTTTATTGCATCTGCCAGCCTCTGCTCTTCATTGTTATGCCCGCTTAACCCATCTGCAAGGCTTTCTATAAACATATCTTGCAGCAAATCCGATTTGTCTAAATCCGATAAGCCAACAAAAAACTTTCTTATGTCGATGCTGCTAATTTCACCGCCTGCCACTTTTCCTATAAACTCGTTTATCATCATATTGCAACAATTTATTATCTAACTCTGTTACTCTGCTTGTAAGCATTCTATTTTCTAATTCTATAACCCTGTTTGTAAGCATTTCAATTAGCTCTGCTTGCCTCTGTATGGTTTGAGTTAGGGCTAATATCACATTGTCACCATTCACAATAATACCACTATTCTGCAATCCACCATTGTTAGTATTATTTGAACATTCCATATTCATAGACTCAACCATTAAAAATTAGTAACCTCCAGAGTTGGAAGACTGTTTATTGCATCCTCTTTTAGTCTGTCTACTGCTCGGGTGTATATCTCTGTGTGCTTTAATCCAGAGTGCCCCAATAGGCTTGCAACCGTCTTAATGTTTGCCCCATTGTTAAGGATATTCACGGCAAAAGAATGTCTGGCACAATGCCAACTTATATGCTTGTCAATCCCTGCTCTCTTAACCCATCTTTTGAGGGCTTTAAGGCACATTTCATAACTTGGTAGGGGGAATATAAGGCTGTCTTTGGTCTGGCTCTCTGTTGGCTCTCCTATAAGCCTCAACAATCCATCATTGAGGGGGATTATAACACCGCTATTGGCAGAGTGCCCCTTTGTCTTGTTCTGCTCAAACTTTAGCAACTTATTGGCAAAGTCCACGTTGGCAAAAGTAAGGTCTTTCACATCACAAAAACGTAAACCACAATACAGGCACATAATAAAAGCCCTCCTTATATTGGGGTTTTCTCCATCATAGTGGGTGTTTATCAAGGCTTGTTCCTCATCCAGAGAAAGCACATCTTTCCTCAATATCTGGTCATCTACCTTTATAACAACCCCTGTGCAAGGGTTCTTAATCATCACATCATGCTCAATAGCAAACTTAATAACTTTCTTGAAACGCTGATAAATGCTTTTTGCACCCTCCCCAATACTCCTACTCTGTAGGTACTCTGTGAAAGCCACCATCATATCTTTGTTAAGTTGCTCTGGCTTAATGCTCTTTGCAAACTTGGTGTACTCTGGGGTATCGTTCAAAAAGTCCTTAAAACGCTGTAGGGCAATTTGCACCATCCTAATATCTTTCTTGGTGTAATTGTCAATATAGGTTTGGAAGTAATCCAGAAAGTTTATTTGGCGGTCTTTCTTTAGTCTGTAGCCCTCACTGCTCTCTAATAGTTCCTGTTCCCTTTCCTGTCTGATTTTCTTTGCAAGTTGCAAGGTTTCTTTGTTGTGCTGCCTGTCAATAGGGGTTCTGGGGATAGCCACCAAATAAAGGTTGAGGTTTTCTTTTCTCCTTATATGCTTAACCTTATACTTGGGTGTTCCTGCCATCTTTCCACTCTCATACAATACAGGCTCTCCCAACTCATCTAATACAGGCTCACTTTCCCTGCCCAAATAATACTCCAGATAGAGGCTGATTTGCCCATCTGCTAACAACCGCTGTTCAAGTCTGGGGTTGTCCTTGCTCTTGTTTTCTAACTTTGCCATAACTTACTATATTCTTTTGGTTTCTTTTGGTAGTGCAAAGATACAACATTTTTTTCAAAGGTGTACTATAAGGTGTACTAATTAACATAAAATAGTACACCTTTTTGAAAACAAGTGAAAACAACTATCAAGAAAATCCCTGTAAATCAACGCTTTTTAATTCTTTTATTTTCTCTTAAATTCACGGTTCTGTATTGGCTCTGGGTACTTGCAAAAAGAAAATCCTCTGCAATCGCAGAGGATTTTTGTTTTACATTTTATTCATGGCCTGTTCGAGGTCTGCAATGATGTCCTCGACGTTCTCTAAACCTACGCTGAGGCGGATAAGGTCTGGAGCGACGCCGGCTTCCCGTAGCTGCTCGTCGGAGAGCTGGCGGTGAGTGTGGCTGGCGGGATGTAGCACACAGGTGCGGGCATCGGCCACGTGGGTGACGATGCTGACGAAGTCGAGGTTGTCCATAAACTTGATGGCATCCTCGCGTGTGCCCTTCAACCCAAAGGCGATGACGCCGCAGGAACCATTGGGCAGATACTTCTGTGCTAGCGTATAGTACTTATTCGAGGGCAGTCCGCAGTAGTTGACCCATCCCACGCGCGGATTCTTCTCTAGCCATTCAGCCACGCGCTGTGCATTCTCACAGTGACGTGGCATACGCAGGTGCAACGTTTCCAGTCCAAGGTTTAGCAGGAAACAGTTCTGTGGAGCAGGAATGCTACCGAGATCGCGCATGAGCTGCGAAACGAGTTTTGTGACGTAGGCCTGCTTGCCGAAGGTTTTGGTGTAGGTGAGGCCGTGATAGCTCTCATCGGGCGTCGTAAGGCCTGGGAACTTTTCAGACTGAGCTTCCCAATCGAAGTTGCCGCTATCGACGATTGCGCCGCCCACCTGTGTGGCATGACCATCCATGTATTTTGTGGTGGAGTGTGTAACGATGTCGCAGCCCCACTCAAACGGGCGGCAGTTGATGGGCGTGGCAAAGGTATTATCAACGATGAGGGGAACGCCGTGGCGATGAGCCATCTTGGCGAAGCGTTCGATGTCGAAGACGTTGCCGCCAGGGTTGGAGATGGTCTCGCCGAAGAAGCACTTGGTGTTGGGGCGGAAGGCGGCTTCGATGCGAGCGTCGTCCCAGTCGGGATCCACGAAGGTGCAGTCGATGCCCAGCTTTTTCATCGTCACGCCAAAAAGATTGTAGGTGCCACCATATATATTATTAGAGGTGATGAAGTGGTCACCAGCCTGACAAATGTTGAAAACGGCGTAGAAGTTGGCAGCCTGGCCAGATGAGGTCAGCGTGCAGCCCACACCGCCCTCAAGGGCGTTGATCTTGGCAGCTACAGCATCGTTGGTGGGATTGGCGAGTCGTGTATAGAAGTAGCCGGTGTCTTCGAGGTCGAAGAGGCGAGCCATCTGTTCGCTGGTGTCGTACTTGAACGTGGTGCTCTGATAGATGGGCAGTTGCTGTGGCTCACCCTTTGTGGGGTGCCAGCCGCCGTGGATGCAGAGCGTTTCGAGATTCTTTTTCATTGTTGATCTGATGATGTTGAATTGTTATCCGGAGCCCACATCCGATAGGGATAGCGTCGGAGGTGCGCATTGTAGTAACGTCGATCGCCCGTGACTTCTTTTCCAAGGAACGTCGGACGCAGGAAGGTTGCATCGGGAGTTTCCAGTTCCACTTCTGCCATCACGAGTCCTTCGTTTTCGTTGAAGAATTCATCAACTTCGAAAGTGTGTCCATCGGGCATGGGCACCAGCCATCGTTCTTTGACAACACTTCCTGGTTCACAAAGGAGCATGAGTTCCTTGGCATCTGCCATCGCCACTTCCGTCTCGAACTCGTAGCGGCTAAGGCCCCCGTCGCGGCTGGGCCCTTTGATAGTGAGGTATCCCTTATCACCACGAATGCGTACGCGCACCGTTCGTCCCGATCCGGAACAAATGTAGCCTTGCTCGATGTGTGTGTGGCTGGTTGCGAATTTCTTGAAGCTGTCGTCAAGAACGAGGAATTTTCGTTCGATTTCCTGAGCCATGTGTTAGGCGTACATCAACAGATATCCCACGAAGATGATGAGGAAGAAGACAAGCAGTCCTCCAATAATCCAGTTGATGATGCGCTTAGCTTGGCGCTCTTCGCGTGCCGCTTTCTTAGCTGCGCGCATTTCTTTTTTTGCTTTACTCATTGTATAAAATAGTTTTCTTTGTTTTATTACTTTTCACTCCCCTCCGAACTCCATCAGATAGGATTTGATGAAAGCGTCTATCTTGCCGTCCATGACACCTCCTACGTCAGATGTCTGATAGCCTGTGCGGTGGTCTTTGACGCGGCGGTCATCGAAGACGTAGGAGCGGATTTGCGAGCCCCATTCAATCTTCTTCTTGCCGGCTTCCACTTTGGCCTGCTCCTGCATGCGGTGCTGCAGCTCTTTATCATAGAGCATGGAGCGTAGCAAGCGGAGGGCGTTCTCCTTATTCTTTGGCTGGTCACGTGTCTCGGTGTTCTCAATGAGGATTTCCTCCTCCTCGCCCGTGTAGGGGTCTTTGTATTGGTAACGTAGGCGCACACCCGACTCCACCTTATTCACATTCTGTCCACCGGCACCACTGCTTCGGAATGTATCCCATGAGATGCGGGCCTGTTCGATATTCACTTCAATGGAGTCATCGACGAGCGGTGTGACAAAGACCGAGGCGAAGGAGGTCATGCGCTTTCCTTGTGCGTTGTAAGGGCTGACGCGCACCAGACGGTGTACGCCATTCTCGCCCTTGAGGTAGCCATAAGCGAAATCGCCCATAATCTCCAACGTGCACGATTTGATGCCGGCATCATCCGCCTCCAGCAGGTTGCTGACGACACATTTGTAGCCGTTTTGCTCAGCCCATCGCATATACATTCGCATGAGCATCTGAGCCCAATCCTGCGCCTCTGTGCCTCCGGCTCCTGAGTTGATTTTCAGGACGGCGTCCATAGAGTCTTCTTCCTTCTGCAGCATATTGCGAAGCTCCAGATTCTCGATGGCATCGATGGTTTTGGTGTACAACTCGTCCACCTCATCTTCTGTGACCAATTCCTCGCGATAGAAATCATAAGCCGTGGCCAGTTCATCCGCAAGCGTGCGGACTTCAGCGTAGCCATTGATCCATTTCTCCAGGGTCTTGACCTTCTTCATCTGCTCTTCGGCACGCTTGGCATCCTCCCAGAAATCGGGGGCTTGCGTGCGCAACTGTTCTTCCTCATATTCCATCTGCTTGTGTGGAATATCAAGATATTTGTTAAGCGCCTCCACGCGCTCTTGTACTTCTTTCAGTTGTTCTGCTGTAATCATTCTTCGTACATCTTGTCGATGAGGGACTTATAATTGTGTGAGATCACAGGTCGTCGCATCTTCAGGGTGTTCGTCAGCTCGCCTTTCTCCATTGAGAACGGATGGGGCAGCAGGGTGATGCGCTTCACCTGTTCGTAGTGAGCAAATTCTTGTTGAAGCATCTGGATGCGTTCCAGAACCATTTGCGTGACAAGTGGGTTGGCACAGAGAGACTCTCGTGAATCAAATGCGATGGCTTTGCCGCGAGCCCATTGTTCCAACGATTTGTAATCAGGAATCACAAGGGCTGATACAAACTTGCGTTCGTCGGCAATGATGGCGATTTCATCGATATAGCGATCCACCACGAACTTCGATTCTAGCGCTTGTGGCGAGATGTACTTGCCATTGCTGGTCTTGAAGAGGTCTTTGATGCGATCTGTGAGGAACAGTTCGCCGTTTTTGATATAACCGCTGTCACCAGTGTGGAACCATCCGTCGGCATCTATAGCCTGTGCTGTAATCTCTGCCTTGCGGTAGTAACCCTTCGTGATGGTGTCGCCCTTCAGTAGGATCTCGTTGTTCTCGCCAAACATGATATCAATGCCTTTGAGGACACGCCCCACAGAACCGATGCTCACTGGCGAATCGTGCCAGTCGCAGGACACGGTGGCTGTGGTCTCTGTCAGGCCGTAGCCCGCAGTCATATTGATGCCACACGAATGCACGAACTCCTCTACTTCACGCGGAATGGCAGCTCCGGCAGTGGGGAAGAAGTGGGCATTCTCCAAACCTAGGGTCTTCTTTAGCAGTGAGATGATGGTCTTCTCGTAGAAGAGATAACGCAGCTTCAATGGCAAAGGTGGCACTAGGCCGTGCATCTTGTAATCGACATTATATTTCTTACCCACGGCCAGCGCGTCGAGCATCAGCTTGCGCTGCATGGAGCTGCTGGATGCTATCTTCTCTTGAACGCCCGAGTACACTTTCTCCCAGAAGCGGGGCACTGCCGCCATACACGTGGGGTGCACTTCGCGCAACGTCATTTGAATATCCTGTGGCTTCAGGTTGATGGCCAGTTGTGCACCACGACTTAGACACCAGTAGCTCCAAGCCCGCTCGAAGACATGGGTGAAGGGCAGGAAGCACATTATCACGTCCTCGTCCGACAGATGCATGATAGCATCGTTGGCTGGGATGGCGGCGGTGTACATGCGATAGGTGAGCATCACGCCTTTGGAAACGCCTGTTGTTCCACTCGTGTAAAGGATGTTGGCCAGATCGTCGGGTTGCACGGCAGCAGCTCGTTGGGCCACTTCCTCCGAAAAGGGGTAGCCTGCGCCCATCTTCATGAACTCATCAAAGTACAAAGAAACCTGATCTTGAGGGTTTTTCACAACCTTGCGGTCGAAGATAATCAGCCGTTCCAGCGTGGGACACATCTTAAGCACGCGGAAAGCCGTATCGTACTGATACTGTTCGCCGACAAAGACAAAGCGGATGGAGGCATCGTTAATCATATATTGAATCTGAGCCTCGCTGCTGGTGGCATAGAATGGAATGCTGACGGCACGAATCCCATAGGCTCCGAAATCTACGCAGACGCTCTCAGGCTTGTTCTGCGAGAAGACAGCTAGGTTTTCCTGTACGCCTACGCCCAGTTTCAGCAAGGCGTTGCTCACCAGCGACACGCGCTTCGAGAATTCATTCCACGAAATGGTTTTCCATACTGCTGCGTCATAGTCGCGATAACTCAGCGCTGTGCGCTCGCCGTAGACCTTGGCTTGCTCATGAATGAGCACGGAAAGAGGGGAGGTGTTCAGCATAGTTTTCCTTTTTGATTGCACAAAGGTAGTGATAATTTACGATTTACGATTTACGATTTACAATTTATCTTCCTTTTTTGCCGTTTTTTTATCGAAAAGCGCTATCTTTGCGCCGAAATAAGAACAGAGATATGCAAGACAGCAACCTCTTAACCCAAGAGGCGGTGGCTTTGCTTAAACAGCTCATCGCCACTCCGCGTGTCAGCCGTCAGGAGACGGCTGCGGCAGATGTTTTAGCCCATTTCATCGGCGAAAAACTATGGGATAATCGTCGTGAGCCCCTCTTCACGATGCATCGAGATGCTAACAATATTTGGTGTATTGCAAAAGGTTATGATAGCGAGAGGCCAACCTTGCTCTTAAATGCACATATTGATACTGTGAAGCCTGTAGCGGCTTGGCAGCGCGACCCGCTCAATCCCACAATTGAAGGAGACCGTCTCTACGGACTTGGCAGCAATGACGACGGCGCCTCGCTCGTTTGTCTATGGCAGGCTTTTTATGTCCTCTGTTCTCGACCGCAAGCTTACAACCTCGTCTTTCTGGCCTCTGCCGAAGAAGAGGTGTCCGGATGCGATGGCATAGAACGTGTCATTCCTCAGCTGCCACCCATCGACGTCGCCCTCGTGGGAGAGCCCACAGGGATGCAACCTGCCATTGCTGAGAAGGGTTTGATGGTGCTTGATGTCACGGCAACGGGTAAGGCGGGGCATGCAGCCCGCAACGAAGGTATTAATGCCATCTATCGGGCCATCGAGGACATTGAGTGGTTCCGCACTTTCCGATTCCCGGAGGAATCCCTTGTGCTCGGACCCGTAAAGATGAGCGTCACCATCATCTATGCCGGAACGCAGCATAATGTGGTCCCTGACAGCTGTACCTTCACGGTAGATGTCCGATCCAATGAATGTTATACCAACGAGGTCATCTACGACACCATTTGCGCACATGTGAAGAGTGATGTTCACGTGCGCTCGTTCCGTCTCAACTCCTCGCGCATAGATGCCAATCATCCTCTTATGCAGCGTATCCTGACGCTAGGCCCTACGCTGAATGGTCAAGCGCGCACGCCCTTTGGCTCTCCCACACTCTCTGACCAGGCCCTTATGAAATGGCCATCACTGAAAATGGGACCTGGCGACAGTGCCCGCAGCCATACGGCCGACGAGTACATCTGCATCTCCGAGATTGAAGGCGCCATCTGCGATTACCTTGCCGTGCTTGATGGCCTTCAACTGTCTTGATGATCAAAAAACTTTGTGAACAGTTGCTGGAGGCGAGGTTCGTCATCCATCATTTGCCGTAGTTTTTCTAGACGTTGCGCATTGGGAGAGTCCTTGAACCAGAGGTGGAGGTAGCCGTTGCGTCCGTATTTCTCGTGAAGGTGGGCCTTCATACGTGCATAGTGTTCATCGCGACGGAGGGTTGGGTAATGGTCTAGACCGTATTGAATGGTACGGTGGATGATGACCTCTGGGTCTATGTAGCGGTCGGCTTCGGCCACAATGCGGCCGTAAATCGTGCGCGGTGCATGTTGTGCTGAGGCACGATGGTCTTCGGCTGCATCAGCCATCGTGGCAATTTGGTCGGCTGTGAACCATTGGCGCAGGTGCTCGTCTTCTCGAATGATGCGTGCCGACACCTCGTGGTGGTGGTCACGTCCCTCGCAGAGTCCAGTATCGTGGTAGGCCGCGATGGCATAGACCATATTCACATCTACATCCTGCTGTTCCGCCAATTCCAGGCTCTGGCGGATGACCATCTCCACATGGTCACGTTGATGCGCTTGATCGAAGCCATCATACCGTGGTAGAATCTCCTGTTCAATGTATGTCTGCAATGTTGGATTCATGTGTCTCTGCAGCAGATGTTATAACCGTTCCAATTGCCATATGTATGCGCGGTCAGGTTCAGTGTCATAGGTCCTTTATGGCTACAGAAGTCAAACACAAAGGAGCTGTCGCGTATATAAATATCCATTGCTGTGCTGAAGCCATAGTTGGGTGCATCCGTCTCATCTCCACTCGCGTTGATAAAGCGCCGATCGGTAACATTGTAGAGGTAATAGGCGTCTTTGTACAGCAGAATGGCAAAGGTGCTGATCGTGTCGGCCTGATACTCGTGTGCTTTTTCCCAGGTGTTGCCCAGTCGCGAATCCGTGATGCCCAGAGCTCCGCGCTTCTGCTGTCTGGAATAAATGTGATATTGTTTGTTAGGGCTGATTTGATCCAGTGACGTAAGGAATATGGGGGGCACTGCTTGGCTTCGACCAAAGGTTCCACAACAGAATCCCGGTCACGAGCAAGACCCCGGCCGCCGCAATCCCTATCAGCCACTTGTTCTGTCGCCAGCCCACATTCTCTTTGTTGCCTTTGTGAAGCTCTGCTTTTGCAGTCTCATCTCGCCCATCTTCCGGCTGGGAGGTTGCATGTAGCTGCTGGCAGAAATCATCATAGCCCATATAGCCCAAGAAGCGCGCCAGAATGTCCAATCTCACCGTTCTGGGAGAGCCCCCTGGCAGATAGCCCCACAAGCGCATCAGCGTCGTATGGCTGATGTACTCGTGTGTGCGTTCCTCGATTTTCTTAGATAACCATTTAAAATCCGATGGAGCCTTATATTCGTGCTTCAGGTCCTGTTCTATGGCTTCGCACAAAAACTTGTAATCATTCATGGTGACTTGTTTTATGAGTGTGCAAAAGTATGAAAAAAAACTTGAGGAAAGAGATAAGAACAAAGGAAAAAGCAAATAAAACACCCATAAACGGCTTAAATGGTATCAAATGGTATCAAATGGCGCCGGGAGGTCTAGCTAAATAACCAAAAGATATTAAAAGGATTTGGATTCAATCAAAACAAATATTTATCTTTGCAGCCATAATAGTAATAGTTTTTTCATTTGAGAAGGGCTGGGCTGTGAAGTTCGGCTTTTCCTTTGCTCACCAACTGATTGTGCGCGAGCCGTCGTCGTACACGGTGATGTGCACGCGAAGGGCATCGTCGGGGAGGAGATCCTCGATAAGTTCGGGCCACTCGATAAGGCAAAGGTTGCCGCTGTAGAGGTAGTCCTCGAAGCCCATGTCATAGGCTTCTTCCAGACGTTTGATCCGGTAGAAATCGAAATGATAAATCTTTGCTTCTTCAGTGACGGTTGGCGCTGAAGAAGCATATTCGTTCACGATGGCGAAGGTGGGGGAGGTGACGGGTTCTGTGACGCCCAGTTCGTGGCAGAGGGCAGCGATGAATGTGGTTTTGCCGGCACCCATGCTACCGTAGAAAGCGATAACTGTGGAAGCCCCTGACTGCTGCAACGTTGTCAGAAATTTTTGAGCGGCCGCCGTTATATCCTCTAAACAATTAATCTGTATTTTCATATTACTCTAAACTTTAAACTAACTAGCTTACCTCCTCTTCGGAGTCAGCTCAATCAGTGGGATGAGCATTTCCTCCATGGAGATGCCACCGTGTTGGAATGTGTCGCGATAGTAGGAGACGTAGTAGTTGTAGTTGTTAGGATAGGCAAAGAAGCTGTCGCCACGGGCGAAGATGTAACGAGTGGAGAGGTTGGGCGAGGGTAGGAAAGCGCGCTGGGGATTGGTAATCTCGAAGACTTCCTTTGGGTTGTAGTCGAGTGTCTTGCCTAGTTTATAGCGCAGGTTGGTGTTGGTGTTCCTGTCGCCTTTCACACGTATGGGATTCTGGCAACGGATGCTCCCGTGGTCGGTGGTGAGGATGATGTGGTAGTCCGAGTTGGAGAGGGCGCGGAAGAGGTCGCCGACAGCACTATGGCGGAACCAGCTCAGCGTGATGCTGCGGTAGGCGGCCTCATTAGAGGCTAGTTCACGTACCATCTGGCTCTCCGTACGGGCGTGGCTGAGCATATCGATAAAGTTGAGGACGCAGACATTGACGTCGTACTTCGACAACTGTGGTATCTTTTGCACGAGGCGCTCGGCTGCTGCTGAGTCGTTGACCTTGTTATAGGTGAAGGTGTGCTGACGACGATAGCGCTTGAAGAGGGTCTGAATGAGCGGTGCCTCATTGAGGTTCTTACCCTCTTCACTGTCCTCATCGACCCAGAGGTCGGGGAACATCTCGGCAATGATGTTAGGCATTAGGCCCGAGAAGATGGCGTTGCGTGCATACTGCGTTGCTGTTGGTAGGATGCTGCAGTAGAGGCTTTCGTCGATGTGGAAGAGGTCGGCTATCTCGTTCATCAGGACACGCCACTGGTCAAAGCGGAAGTTGTCGATGACGATGAGGAAGACCTTCTCGCCCTTGTCCAGCAGGGGGAATACGCGACGCTTGAAGATGTCGGGACTCATGATGGGCGGGCGTTCGGGCATCTCGGCATCGTTGATCCAGTCGATGTAGTTACGCTCGATGAAACGGGCAAATTGGTGGTTAGCCTCTTGTTTCTGCATTGCCAGCATCTCCTTCATGGCGCTGTCGGTCTCGGAGAGTTGGAGTTCCCACGCCACGAGGCGGCGATACACCTCCATCCAGTCCTCGATGCTACGAGCCTCGTCGATAAGCATCCCCATCTTTCCAAAGTCCTGCTGGTAGGCTGACTGCGTCTGCTCTGTAACGATTTCGCGCTGGTGGATATTCTTCTTTAGCGAGAGCAGGATTTGTGTTGGGTTGACGGGTTTAATGAGGTAGTCTGCAATCTTGCTGCCGATGGCCTGGTCCATGATGTTCTCCTCCTCGCTCTTGGTGACCATCACCACAGGTGTGGTAGGCATGATATCCTTGATGCGCTGGAGCGTCTCGAGGCCGCTCAAGCCCGGCATATTCTCATCGAGGAGGATGAGGTCGTAGGTCTTCTCGCGGCAGCATTCAACGGCGTCGAAGCCATTAGTGACGGTTTCGACCGCGTAGCCCTTCTTCTCCAGAAAAAGGATGTGGGCCTTCAAAAGGTCGATTTCATCGTCAATCCAAAGTAAAGTATATTCCATATTCCGATATTCAGTTAATACATCCAATCTTCTTCATCATCGCCTTCCTCCTCTTCTACAACTTCTTCTTCCTCGTCAGTATTCTTTGCACCATTCTCCTCTCCGACGGGCACATCGTCGATGTCCTTGGGCATATCGGTGGGTTCATCGAGAATAAGGTCTTCGGGTACTTCAAGTGGGGATAATTCTGTGTCGAAAAATTCTGCATAGTCATCATAGCTGTAGCGTGTGCCAAGGAGTTTCAGATTCGCCTCGCTGATAAGGATGGCGCGTATGCCTTCAAGGCGCTCGCGCATGTGGGCATTACCATAGAGTTGTTGGGCATAGGCGTGCACTTCGTCGTAGGTCTGAAAACCAGTCACGCGTAGTTGGCTGATGGTGCCAGCGGGCACAATCTCGAGGTCGAAGTTACGCGCCATAAAGGTGGTGAAATTGAAGCGGGCCATCTCGTAGAGCAATTGGTCTTCATCGAGTTCGCCGGTGGGGTAGGCTAGTACGAAGACGTAGGGTACGAGTGGGTCGGCCACGAGGCTGTCGGTCACGCCTGTGCTGTCGTCGCCGACCTCCGCGCTGCGTCGGCTCCATATGCTACTGGCATCCCATTTGTCAGACGTCAGCAGGCGGCCCTCTTGAATGCCCTTTACAAAGGCGGAAGCCAATTCAGCAATCTCGTTTTTGGAATATTTTTCAGCAACGATCTTCAGTTCTGCCAAGAATGAGTCGCGGTGTCCAGTGTAGAGTTGTGTCATGGCGTGGATGAAGAGAAACTTGGCACGATGAGCCCCCTCCTCAAAGTCGGCGGAGCTTTCCTTGAAGTTCTCATTGACAAGCCAATACTGCTCCTGTTTGTACGCCTCATAGGTCTGCGCATAAAGCGTGTCTTCGAGGTGGCGACCGAATTGTGCAAGCTCTAGATAACGTGGGTTGGTGATAGTCTTGGTGTATGAACTCTCGGGGAAGGAATCGCGCAAGATGGTCATGTAATGTTCCATGTCTGCATCATCGTCGCGACGCATAGCCAGCAGGAAGAGGTGGTAATAGACATCGTCCATCTTTTCGAAGTCTGGGAAGTCACTGACCACGCGGTTCAGGGTCTTGCGGGCGAGGGGGTAGTTTCCGATCTTGTCCATCTCCAGCACGCCACCATGGTAGAGACCGTCGAGGATGAGCTGGTTGGAGGCGTCTACCTGTTCGGGAGTAAATGGTATCTGCTTGAGGTAGTACTCGCGGTGATGTGGGTCGTTGGCGAGCGAGTCTTTCAAGCGTTGCTCTTCTTCGTCCTTCTCTTCCATCCCTCCCATTTCATCGGCCAATGCCGCCAGGCTGTCCTCGGCAGCATAGTCGTAGCCCATGTCGTCGTTGTTGATGTTTGTTGTCTGTTTATCACTGAGACGCCAGTTATCCTCGTTGGGACGGTTGCCCCAACGGCGTTGGAAGGCTTGCTTTCCCTGTGCTACGGTTTGGGCGTTGTAGAAATAGAAGGTGGTGCTCTGGGAACCGCGCCGCACGGCACCGGCCTGATTGTTGCTGGTTGTGGCGGTGGTGGTTGTGGCCGTTGTGCTTCCTCCGCTGGATGTGCGCTGTTCGAACTCCTTCTTCTCCTGTTCCTTCTCCTTTTTCTTCAACTCGTCGATGACGCGGTCGATAGCCGCCAGATACTCTTTTTCAGGCAGCTTAGCCAGTGCCTGCAGACTGTCTTGCAGTTTCACGGCAGAGAGGTGGGGCTCTATCTCTGTGAGAATCTTGCTGCGCCGCTCCGCTTCCTTGTAGTCGGCGTGTTCCTTGTCCATGATGCCCACGAGTTGATTGTAGCAGTCGGTGGCATCGATGTAGTTCTCGCGCTCCCAATAGAGTTCACCCAAGCGTTGCAGCACGATGGCCTTTGCGAAACCGTTCTGTGTGCTTTCTTCGATGCCTTTCTTCCAGGCATAGATGGTGTTCATCGTGTCACGACTGGCTAAATAAATATTACCGATAGCGTAATAGATCCGATCCAGATAGTTGACATTGTTGGGACTTTTGGCCATGCGCTTGAGTTTGCGGATCATGGCTTTGCCCTGGCCGTCGGCCATCACCTCGGTCTGCAGAATGCGTGCGTTGAATGCTAGCTCATAGGGAGGATTTAAGCGCGTACATCTGCGAAGCGACTTATAGGCCGCTTCCTTGTTGCCAGTCTGCTGGTAGAGTTGTCCGAGGAGGTAGTAGAGGCGGGCCTTTGGCAAATTCCCTCTGGTGTGCTTGATGGTTTCGCTGAGGGGGCTTTCGGCCTCCTGAAACTGGCCTGTAGCGATGTAGTAGGCTGCTTTCGAGGCCAGCGTCTCGCGTTCGCCACGTTGGGTGATACTGTCGCGACGTATCTTGTTGAAGACATCCTCGGCATCGTATGGCCAGTCGAGCATGACGTAGCAGCGAGCCAATTTGGCGCGTGCTACGCTGGCTACTTCCGGCTGTCCGCTATAGAGACGGATGATATAGTTATAGCTGGCAGCAGCTTCGATAAAATCACCTGTTTGGAACTGTGCATCGGCCATCATCATCCAGGCGCGGTGGATGTATGGGTTGAACTCCTTGCGATTGAAGTAGGCTTTTTGCTTATCAGTCATGCGTCCCGATGGCTTCTTCGGTTTGCGTTTGATGCTGTGTTTCTTAATGGCCTTCTGGCTTTTCTCAATGGCCGTCTCGAAGTTGCTTTTGCCCATCGCGGCAGTCTTCTTATCGGCCACAATAAACATGGGGAGCAACTCCGTGTAGTTATCAACATGGCCTTTCTGTTGTGCCTCAACGCCCTCAAGAAAGGCTACGCGTCCGTTATAGAGCGTGTTGTAGTGAGCTGTGGTGCTGTGGTAGAAGCGCGTGAGAGCTGTGTTTTTCTTGGTGGAGCACGCCACCAGAAGTCCTGCCGTCAGCAGGGCAACCATGTAGTATAATGTTCGCGCGCGATGTCTCACTTCTTATAAAACGAAATAAACACCTTTTTTATTGTCTATTCTTCGCTCTTCATTAGAAGTAACGCCTCGTCCCTTAGTCCCTCTGGTAGTTCGATTCCCCGGAATTGCAGGCTACGCATCCACTCGCCCACCTCTCTAGTGAGCATCGTATAAAGAACCTCGCGGAACTCCTCTTCCTCTTCCTGTGTGTACTCATCGCCACGGCGTCCATGAAAGCGGTCGAGTTCCTCATCGTCGAAATATTCGATGGGTTCTCCTACCGCTTTCATCAGCAACTCCTTCTCACAAACTGCGTGCTGACCACAACAGATGAAAGTTTCTTCACTCTTCATGTTCCACTTTAAAACCTACTTGGGTTAGATCTTCCCAAAAACCAGGGTACGACTTGCTAACTACTTGGGGATTATTGATATTGATACTACCCAAAATAAGGGCGGCAGGGGCGAAAGCCATAGCCATGCGGTGGTCTTCGTATGTGTCGATGGCCGTTCCTGATGGCGGCTGCAGATAAGGTATTTCTCCTGCGACTTGCGCTTGGGGGCCAGCCCAGTGCATAATGCCGTCGCCTTCCACTTCCACACGTACGCCCAGCTTCGCCAACTCCATCTGCAAGGCTGCGATGCGGTCTGTTTCCTTAATCCTCAGGCTTTGAAGGCCCTTGAAACAGAAGGCGATTCCCTTCATTGCGCAAGCTACGACGAGCGTCTGTGCCAGGTCGGGCGTCTTCGTGAGGTCCAAATCTACTTGCTTTGGCACACACCCGTTGCGGATGAGACATGTGCGCCTTTCGCCTCCGAAACCCACCGTGGCCGAACTCACAGACAGTTTCTTGAATATTTCGCGCACGGCGCTGTCGCCCTGTAGGCTGTCGTTGAAGAGGCCGAAGAGTTGGGTCGTAGCGTCGCGCTGATCCAACAAGAGCATCATCTCATACCAGTACGATGCGGCGCTCCAATCCGTCTCAACGGAATAGGACGTTGGCCTGTAGGGTTGGGATTTCACTGTCAGTGTATTGCGACTCGTCCACTTCGCATCTGCGCCATGTTCACACATCATCGCAAGTGTCATATCAATGTAGGGGCGACTCACGATGTTACCCTTTAGGTGCAGCGTCAGCCCATCCTGCAGTTTGGGTGCAATCATCAAAAGTGCCGAGATATACTGCGAGCTCACATCGCCCGCCAATTCTATTTCTCTTCCACGTAGCATAGCACCTGTGATGCGCAGGGGTGGAAAACCTTCCTCACCCATGTATTCAATCTGCGCGCCCAGGCACCGTAAGGCCTCCACTAACACGCCGATGGGACGTTGCAACATCCGCTCGGAGCCAGTGATGATGTGTGTGCCAGGACTCACTGTTAGCAGCGCCGTTAAAAAGCGCATCGCTGTGCCGGCAGCTTTGACGTTTACCACGGGGGGCAACATGCTGTCTGATCCTTCACGCCGTTCCACATCTAACAGGAACAGTGCTTCCATCATAACGGCGGTGTCATCGCAATCCGACACTCCAGTCAGCAACCCCGGCGTACCACCGCTTAGGGCATTCAGCATCAGGGCTCTATTGCTGATGCTTTTGCTGGCAGGAAGGTGTACGTCTGCGTGCCATTTCTCAGGTTTCTGTATGCGATAAGTCATATTCAGACAACTTTTATGTTGAAATCCGGCACAAAAGTATGAAAAAGTTTGCACGTATCAAAAAAAACGCCTACCTTTGCACCCGCAAAATGAAAAAGAGAACATCTTTCAACTTTTTTGCACAGTTTCGGGATGTAGCTCAGTCCGGTTAGAGTACGCGTCTGGGGGGCGTGGGGTCGCTAGTTCGAATCTAGTCATCCCGACAGCTGAAACAGAGATCGCTAATCCACGGGTTAGCGATTTTCTTTTTATCCTATACAAACGTCCAAATGCCATTTATTCATAATAGTTATGAGAGCGTGAAGGATTTACTGTTTCCGCGGCTTTGCTGCGGTTGCGGCGAGCGTCTCTCAATAGGCGAACGTTTGGTATGTGCCCATTGCCAGACCACGTTGCCGTTGGAGCCCAATCGCGACTGGTCCTTCAATCGTCGAAAGACGTTGTGGCACGACCATGACCGTCTGATGCGCATGGGTGCACTGACCCGTTATGAGCGTGGCAATGTGGCCTCTGAAATTATCCGCAACCTTAAGTTCCACCGTCATTATGAACTGGGAGATTGGATGGGGCGCACGGCTGTGCAGCTGCTCCGTGACACAGACCTCTTCGATGGGGTGGAGTTTCTGGTGCCTATCCCCTTGACTGCACGGCGCCAGCGTTCGCGTGGCTTTAACCAAGCGGCATCCATCGCTCAGGGTATGGCTGCAGAGTTATGCATCCCAGTTCGAACTGATATTCTAAAACGTTTACGCGACCGTGAGTCGCAGACACACTTTGCCCTTGCCCAGCGGCTTGACAATGCAGACCACGTTTTTTCCCTTCTGTCGGACAGTGATGTGGCGGGGCATCATCTGATGATAGTTGATGATGTTATGACTACAGGCACTACGATGCTTGGGGCCCTTTCCGTTCTCGAGGCGCTCCCCGACACACAAATCTCTACCTTTGCTTGGGCATGGGCTTATGTCCCAGCACTAACTTGAGAATAGCAGGAATCAAGCGTTACTCACTTCTTAAAAAAGCTTAAAAATGAGCCGCTTTCAGCGTCCTTAGGCAAAACTTTAAACATTAAACTTTAATCTTTCAACTATAATCTGTACCTTTGCGCGATTTTTTATGTGGAGGCCCCCTCCAACTCCCCCTAAAGGGGAGAGCAATGAAAGATAGAAAACAGTAATTTTTAGACGCAAATTGTAAATCGTAAAATTGTCAAATTTCAAGATGAACGTAATCACAAAGACAGTCCAGCTGCCCGATGGTCGCGAAATCTCCATCGAGACTGGCAAGCTTGCCAAGCAAGCTGACGGCGCCGTGATGCTGCGCATGGGCAACACCATGCTGCTGGCCACCGTATGTGCCGCAAAAGATGCTGTGCCTGGCACAGATTTCATGCCCCTTCAAGTAGAATATCGCGAGAAATATGCCGCTGCCGGCCGTTTCCCCGGTGGCTTCACGAAGCGCGAAGGTAAGGCTAACTCACCTGTCGCCTCGTCGATCGTGCGCTTCGTCCCCTCTTCCCCAGCAACTACCACGCTGAGGTCTATGTGAATGTCAACCTCTACAGCGCCGATGGCGTGGATATGCCCGATGCCCTCGCAGGCTTCGCCGCCTCCGCAGCCCTCAGCGTGAGTGACATCCCCTTCGAAGGTCCCATCTCCGAGGTGCGCGTCATCCGTCTGAATGGCGAGTACATCGTTGACCCCACCTTCGAGCAGATGAAGGATGCCGACATGGACATCATGGTCGGTGCCACCGAAGAGAACATCATGATGGTGGAAGGCGAGATGAAGGAGGTCAGCGAGCAGGATCTGCTCCAGGCCCTGAAGGTCGCCCACGAAGCTATCAAGCCCATGTGCCGCCTGCAGAAGGAACTCGCCAAGGAACTCGGCAAGGATGTCAAGCGCGAATACTGCCACGAGGTCAACGACGAGGAGCTGCGCGAGCAGGTCAACAAGGAGTGCTACCAGCCCGCCTACGACATCACGAAGCAGGCCCTGGAGAAGCACGCCCGCGCCGAAGCCTTCGAGAAGATCCGCGAGGACTTCAAGGTGCGCTATGCCGAGGCTCACGCTGACATGGACGCCGCTGAGCTGGAAGAGAAGAACGCCCTCGTGGACCGCTACTACCACGATGTAGAGCGCGACGCCATGCGCCGTTGCATCCTCGACGAAGGCATCCGCCTCGACGGTCGCGGCACCACCGACATCCGCCCCATCTGGTGCGAGGTCAGCCCCCTGCCCGGTCCTCACGGAAGCAGCATCTTCACGCGTGGCGAGACCCAGTCTCTCTCCACCGTCACCCTCGGCACGAAGCTCGACGAGAAGCTCGTGGACGATGTCCTCGACCGCTCCTACATGCGCTTCCTGCTCCACTACAACTTCCCCCCCTTCTCCACGGGTGAGGCCAAGGCTCAGCGCGGCGTAGGCCGTCGTGAGATTGGTCACGGCCACCTCGCATGGCGCGCCCTGAAGGGTCAGATTCCCGCAGACTATCCCTACACCGTCCGCGTGGTCAGCGACATCCTCGAGAGCAACGGTTCCAGCTCCATGGCTACCGTGTGCGCAGGTACCCTCGCTCTGATGGACGCCGGTGTACCCATCAAGAAGCCCGTCAGCGGTATCGCTATGGGTCTCATCAAGAACCCCGGTGAAGAGAAGTACGCTGTCCTGAGCGACATCCTCGGCGACGAGGACCACCTCGGCGACATGGACTTCAAGACCACGGGTACGAAGGACGGTCTCACCGCCACCCAGATGGATATCAAGTGCGACGGCCTCAGCTATGAGATCCTGGAGAAGGCCCTCATGCAGGCTAAGCAGGCTCGCGAGCACATCCTCGGCAAGATCCTGGAGACCATGCCCGAGCCGCGTCCCGAGCTGAAGCCCCACGTGCCCCGCATCGAGCAGATCATCATCCCGAAGGAGTTCATCGGCGCTGTCATTGGCCCGGGCGGAAAGATCATCCAGGGCATGCAGGAAGACACCGGTGCTACCATCACCATCGACGAAGAGGACGGTGTGGGCAAGGTACAGGTCAGCGGTCCCAACGCCGACTGCATCAACGCCGCACTGGCCAAGATCCGCGCCATCGTGGCTGTGCCCGAGGTGGGCGAGGTCTACGAGGGCACCGTCCGCAGCATCATGCCTTATGGCTGCTTCGTAGAGTTCATGCCGGGCAAAGACGGCCTGCTGCACATCTCCGAGATCGACTGGAAGCGCCTCGAAACCGTCGAGGAAGCCGGCATCAAGGAAGGCGACAAGATGACCGTGAAGCTGCTGGACATCGACCAGAAGACGGGCAAGTTCAAGCTTTCACACCGCGTACTCATCCCGAAGCCCGAAGGCTACGTGGAGCGTCCTCCCCGTCCCCGTCGTGAACGCGGTGAGCGCCCAGAGCGTGGCGAGCGTGGCGAACGTCGTCCTCATAACGAGGAATAAATCATAACGAAACGAGGGTGTGTCAAAATAGGCACATCCTCTTTTTTTCTTTTTGCATTGAGGATTTTCGATAGATATATCGTTATGCGGCAATTTTCATGATTTCTGTTTT
>CAJOCU010000027.1 GCA_905233765.1 uncultured Bacteroidaceae bacterium
CAAAGCGAGCGTAATCTATAGCCCCTGAAAACAGGGGTCAACTCGTCTCGTTTGCGGGTGCAAAGGTACGGCGACTTTTTCATTCCTGCAAGCGTTTCAGCAAAAATTTTGCTCTCGCTTTCAAAAAAAATTTTCGGCCCTACATCATCGCGCGTGGACATTATATTTATATATACCTTTGCATCGCAATAATTATATGTATTCGACATGACAGCTCTATAAACAATGAGAAGCTTTCAGAAAACGATTGTCGCCATCATCTCCTGCGCAATGCTGGCTGTGTTGTTCAACGCCTGCAACAAGGATGAAAATACCGATGGGAATATCTTAGACATTACCCCACCCGATTTGATTGGTACCTGGACAGAGAAGAACAATTTGTTCACCGATGTCCTCACGCTTCGCAAGAATGGTGAGTTCACCTTCCAATCGCACCTTGATTATTGCAATGGTTCTGGCAACTACAAATTCCAAAGGACCGTGAGCGGGACACCGGATTTCAGTTCTGCCGGCTCCACTCAACAAACAAACATAGATATCATTATCCTGTATTTTGCAGGCCGAGGTTCCGAGACGTTGAAGATCATCAACCTAACCAAAAACAAGCTGGAATTATCAGACCGCTACGACAACGTGTATCACTTCAATAAATAAAACATTACACTATGAAAAAGATCATGATGACGCTCGCAGCCGTCCTTTGCTGCGCCATGCTGACAACGATCTTTACCGCTTGTAGCAAAGACAATGACGAAAACACCACTCAGGCTCCGCAGGATACCGCTACGCCTGACAAAGCGGTGATGACCTGCACGCTGTCTGTCTCTCCCGAAACCACCACCTCGTTTGACGTCAAGGTGAAGTACTACGATGCCGAAGGCAATAAACATGAGGAGACCGCGACATGGACAGACGCTAAGAAAGACGGCAAGGATGTCAAACAGTGGGTCAAGAATGTGAGCAAGAAACTGCCCGCTAAACTCGGAATGTATATGGAACTATCCCCCAAGGAGGGCATCGATCTTACTATAGATCACAAATTCCAGTATAAATGCGAGTTGTTTTTTTGCTCCTATACAACAGCTAACGGAATACTTGCTCAGAAAGACTGCTCAAAGGGCTCCGCCGGAACCGTTAAAGCCAACGAGATGGACACCTACATGAATAGAATCGGTAAGTTCATCAACCACGTTGCCAACTTCGATGCAAACGGCTATCTTCCAACATCGGGAGGGATGCCTATCACCACCCAGTGGGAGGAATAAATTCTGAGCTATAGGTCATCACGCGCAGGCGGTGTTTCAAATCTACTTCGGAGAGTGAAGTGGTGACGGTGACGTTGCGCTGCTCACCGGGCAGGAGATCGAAGTAGTTGTCGGAGAAATGATGGTCGGGATCACCGTCGAGACTTAGGAAGATTCCTCGCGTAAAAGTATTGGTCGAAAGTTCAAACGTTAAAGCACTGGCTTTCAGATTGCTTATTGAACAGGATTTAACGTGTAAAATATCAAGGTGAGGGGCCTGAAGTTTCAGGTTTTGGGGGGCAACAAAGAAGTAGTTGTTCGCGTATTCTGTCCCCTTTTCCCCATCGGGGACAAACTCAACGTGGACGATGGCTTCATCGGCTGCGACGCCTACTTCTGAGAGCAACCGGGCAACAGGTTGCACCCAGACATCGGTAGAGCTGTTGGCTGCGACCTTCACCTTGGAACTTGAAATTTGGGACCTGGAACCTGAGACTTGGAGCTTGGATGTCCACAGGTCGATGGCGAGGGTGCCACTGACAGGCGTGAGGCGGTCGTTGACGATATAGATGTGCAAGGCGCTATCCTCTTTCACAATAGGCGAAACGAGGATGTCTGCCATTGCCGGTCGCAACATGTAGTGGGCTGCTTTCCAACGACCATAATAGTCGCGTGTGCTCCACGAGGCGACGGGCCAGCAGTCGTTGATCTGCCATACGAGCGAGCCCCAACAGTAGCCTTTGTCGCGGCGATGTGCTTCGACGGCGGTCTTTATGGCATCGCCCTGCATGAGCTGTCCCACATAGAGAAGGGTGTCGAAGCCCTGCGGACGGCCATAATCTGTCTGCAAGTAGTTCTCGATGAGGGCGTTGGCATGAGCTCCGCCGCGCTGGTGTGCCATCATCATGTCGGACGTAATATCCCAGTCCTTCGGGTCGGGAGCAAAGTGGCGGATGGAGGCCAGCTCAGGGAAACTCTGCATGCCGTATTCGCTAAAGAAGCGGGCGCGGAATCGGTTATACTCGCTGATAGGCTTGCGCTCGTGCCACACCTCCCAGTAGTGATAGTCGCCACGCGTGGCATCGCGCGTGCCTCTCTCATCGGCATAGGGCGAGGTGGATTGGTAGGAGGTCTGCGGGGCATAGGCGCTAACGACCTCGGGGAGGGTCTTGAGGAAGAGGGCTTGATACTCCTGCCACAGGCGCTCGGCCACCTCATGTCCGTGACGTTCGGAACGACGCTTCCAGCCCCAGTTGAACCAGGCATCCAGAACCTCGTTGTTGCCACACCAGAGGGCGATGCAAGGGTGGTTACGGAGCCGACGGACATTGTCGATGGCCTCCTGACGGCAGTTCTCCAAGAAGGCTCCGGAGGAAGGATACATGGCGCAGGCGAACATGAAGTCCTGCCACACAAGGATGCCGTTCTCGTCGCACAACTCATAGAAGCGGTCGTCCTCATAAATGCCACCGCCCCAGACGCGCAACATATTCATATTCACGGCCACAGCATCGGCGATGGTGCGACGATAGACGGAGTCGGTGACGCGGGGCAGGAAGATGTCGCAGGGGATGTAGTTGGCCCCCTTCATGAAGACTTTCTCGCCATTGAGGGTAAAGTAGAAGGCCTCGCCTTTACCGTCGTCATCGGGTTCGCGGTGGAGGCGCAGGGAACGGAGGCCCACTTTGAGTGAAGAATGAAGAGTGGAGAGTGAAGAATGAAGACCGCTCTTCAACTCCACATTTGTTCGCAAAACATACAAATTAGGCTCGCCTAAGCCGTTGGTCCACCATAGTTTGGGGTTGCGGATGGTATAGGGCAGGACGACCTCGTTGATGCCACGATGGAGCGTTACTTGCTGGCGGGCTAGGCAGCGCTGCGAGGCAGAATCGGTGACGGAGATGGTGGCGACGGTCTCGCGTTCGGCCTCAATGCTGACATGGTGACGGATGACGGCACGCTTGCGCGTCACCTCCTGCTGCTCGACAAAGACATCGCGGATGATGCAGTCGTCCCACGAGGTGAACACGACAGGGCGCCAGATACCGAGCGTGACGATGCGCGGTCCCCAATCCCAGCCATAGTGATAGCCGGCCTTGCGGTTGAAGGGCGAGAGCTGGCGATCGAGCACACCGCCATTCTCACTTTGATCGGAACTGGCGTGGTACTGATGCGGGAACTGCTGCCATTTGGGAAGGTCCTCACGGATGGGAGATTTCAAGTGCACACGCAGGAGATTGGCGCGGTCGCCGGTCTTTGTCAGGCCGCTGATATCGACACGATATGTGCGGAACATATTATCGCTCTGCAAGATGAGCGAGTCGTTGAGATAGACGTCGGCATAGGTGTCGAGTCCGTAGAAGGTGAGCTCGCGGCGGGCGCGCTGCTGTTGTGCCTGAGAAACCGTAAAATGGAGGTCGTAAAGCCAGTCCTCCTTGTCAACCCACTGCACGGCCCGCTCGTTCAAGCCGAAGAACGGATCGTCGAGCTGTCCAATGGCCATGAGATCGGTGTGGACGGTGCCGGGAACCGTAGCGGGATGCCAGTTGCACAGGCGTTGTTGGCGGAAGGTCCATCCCGTGTTGAGAATGACAGATCCCTGGGCCATAAGCGAGCAAGCCGACAAGGCCGTCAGCAAGCCGACAAGGCAGCGATGGAAGAGGCTGTTTATCATCTTCAATTGACAGATGTTCGGTTTGTCGGTGCAAAGATAGAAAAAGTTGGTAATTCATGATGTAAAATCCGGAAAAAAGTTGTACTTTTGCCACCCGAAAAAAACAGGTAACATATTATGATTCATCTTTTACAAAGTGCTGAAATAGCAGCAGACAGTCTAAAAGTCATCCCCCACGTGGAGAAAATCACCAAGGACATTGCAGAAGGCAATGTGCGATGGGATCAAGTCGTGACTCAACTCATCAACTGGGGCTTGGATGCCGGCAAACACATCCTCATTGCTCTGGTGGTCTATATCATCGGCCACTACCTGATTAAATTACTGAACTTCCTGATAGCACGCTTCCTGGAACGCCGCAAGGTGGAGATCAGTGTGCAGACGTTCGTCCGCAGCTTCGTGAGCATCACACTGCAGGTGTTACTGATCATCTCCGTCGTGGGTGCTCTGGGCGTGAACACGACAAGCTTCGCGGCCCTGCTGGCCTCGTTCGGCGTTGCCATTGGTATGGCGCTGAGCGGCAATCTGCAGAACTTCGCAGGTGGCATCATCATCCTGTTCCTGAAGCCCTATAAGGTCGGAGACTGGGTGGAGGCGCAAGGCACTGCCGGCACCGTTCAGGCCATCCAGATCTTCCACACTATTCTGCTGACAGCCGACGGGAAACTCATATACGTCCCCAACGGTTCCATGAGCAGCGGCACCATCACCAACTATACGCTGACGCCGACGCGCCGCGCGGACTGGGTGATCGGCATCGAGTACGGCGAGGATGTGGAGAAGGCGCGGCAGATCGTGCTGGATATCCTCAAGGCTGACGCCCGCGTGAAGGACAACCCGGCACCGGCGGTGGTGCTCAGCGAGCTGAACAGCAGCTCCGTGGATATGACTATCCGCTGCTGGGTGACCAACGAGGACTACTGGGATGTGCTGTTCGAGACGCGCGAGAAGATCTACAATGCCTTCAACGCCGCCGGCATCAGCTTCCCATTCCCGCAAGTAACAGTACATCAGGCTTAATCGTCTTTTGGAGGTCTTTTGCAGAATAAAACGAGAAAACATTGGTCGTTTCAGAAAAAAAACGCTACCTTTGCGCCCGTTTTATAGCAAGCAAGGATGACTAAAGTCTTAAGATTACTGGTTTTACTTTGGGTACTTCTCTGTCCGACACTCAGTTATGTGTGTCGCGCTGAAGTACCCAAAGTCTTTCAGATACACATCAACCTCACGGAGAAGGGTTCAAGCGAGAAAATACCGATGGCGGTGTGTGTACTGCATCCCATACAGTCAGCCGTGCAGACTGACCTGAATGGCCAGGCCACGCTGAAAGATATCCCCGAGGGACGCTATCAACTGGAGGTGAAATATGTGGGCTATCAGCCGTACAAACTCGCCGTGGAGGTAAAGAAGGACCTGCAACTCAATGTCGCGCTGGTACCGCAGACACTGGCACTGAAAGAGGTGACGGTGACGGCGCGGCAGAACGCCTCCGGGCAGGCCACCAGCAGCATCATCGGCCGTCAGGCCATCGACCACTTGCAGGCCTCATCGCTGGCTGATGTGATGCAGCTCATCCCCGGCCACATCATGGGCAATAGCGACCTGACTGCTGCCACCAACCTGCAGCTACGCTCACTGGTGAACAATAACACCAGCGCCTTTGGCGCGAGCGTCGTGGTCGATGGGATGCCGATGTCCAACAACGCCAGTCTGAGTCAAGGGCCCTTCAGCGCCACCGCGTTCACTGGCACCGACCTGCGTCAGGTGTCGGCTGACGATTTAGACGAAGTGGAGGTGGTGCGCGGTATTCCGTCGGCGGAATATGGTGACCTGACCAGCGGCCTGGTGGTGGTGCACTCCAAGATAGGTGTGACGCCCTGGCAGTTCAAGGGTAAGCTGACCCCGGGGCTGATGAACTACTCGCTGGGCAAGGGTCTGAACCTGCACAAGGCGGGTGTGCTGAATTTCAATCTCGATTACGCACAGGCGTGGGGCGATCCCCGCCAGAAGACGCGCTCCTTCCACCGCTACACAGGTAGTGTGGGCTACAGCCTCGACATCACCCCGCGCTGGCACACGCAGACAAAACTACGCTTTGTGTCGGCCCGCGACTGGACAGGCCAAGACCCCGATGCCATCCAAGACGGCACAGAGTCGAAGAACACCAACACCACGTTCACGTTCAACCACAACGGAAAGATTGATGTAAACCGCCTGCTGGCACGCACCATCGGCTACACCGTGGGCGTCACCGCCACACAGACCGATAATAGCACGACGAGCTACGTGAGCAACTCCACGGGTCTGCTGCCGATTCTGACGGCCCGCGAGACCGGCTACTTCGCCGTGCCGTGGGAGACACGCTCCTATCAGGCCACCGGCATCACGGAGGGACGGCCGCTGAACATCTTCGCCAAGGTCAACGATGCCTTCTACGTGAAAGCCGGCAAGACACGCCAGAGCTTCAAAGTGGGTGCCGAATACAAATACGACGTGAACACCGGTCGTGGCTACTACAACGCCGACGAGCGCCTCCCCTACCGTCCGAACTCCGACGGTCGTCCGCGTGCTTTCTCCGATATCCCCGGCCTGCACCAGATTGCAGCCTACGCCGAAGACCAGCTGGTGTGGAACATCAGCAAGGTGAACGTACTACACGTCACGGCCGGTCTGCGTTTCACGGCGCTGCAACCCTTCGGCAACGTGGCCACTACGGCCCTCTCCCCTCGCCTGAACGCCTCGCTCTCGCTGACGAAGTGGCTTGAAATCCGCGGTGGCATTGGCATGAACTCCAAGACGCCCGGTCTGAACTACCTCTACCCCGATGCCAAGTACGCCGACCACGTGGCCGCGAACTATATGCCGCAGGACGACCCCGCCGGTCAGCTGCTGGTGTATCACACCCAGCGCTATGATGTGCCCTATTCCAAGGGCATGAAAAACGCCACGACCACGAAGGCCGAGGTAGGCATCGATTTCAAGCTGCGCAGTGGCAAGAAACTCAGCATCCTGGCTTACAGCGACTACACGCCCAACGGCTTCGGCCCGCAGACCGAGTACTTCACCTACGCCACCAGTATGTTCACCCCCGAGCACGGCCTCGTCATCACGCCGGGCAGCGCAACCACCATCAACTACGCCGACCCCGCCGTGACACTCATTCACTACATGACCACCGGCGCCATCGGCAACACCAACGAGACGCGCAACCGAGGCATTGAGTTCGACTTCGACTGCGGCAAGATCACGGCCATCAACACCTCGTTCTACGTGAGCGGTGCCTACAGCGAGACGAAGACCTGGAGCACCGACCAGAACAGCTCATCGGTGAAGGCCTCGCTGCTGCCGGCCTCGTATTCCAGCTATGGTACCACGCCCTTTAAGATTATCTATCCTTCGGCTGTGGATTACACGCGCTATCGCCGCTTTGTCACTACGCTGCGCGCCGTCACGAACATCCCAGTCCTGCGCATGGTTGCCTCGTTCACGGCACAGGCCATCTGGCACAACTCCACCTGGAGCTACACCGCCGACAAGAACCCCATCGGATGGATTGACACCGACCTCGTGCGCCACGAGCTTACCGACGACATGCTCAACGGCTATATCGGCATGGATGCCCGTTATTACGATACCGCCCCTGCGGGTCAGGCCTGCGTGTCGGTGCGGGACCTGCTGGTGCGCGTTTCCGACAACGAACCCACAAAGTCGCCAATAACATGGAACACCTCGTTCCGCCTCACCAAGGAGCTTGGCAAGGTCGGCGCGCTGTCGCTCTATGTCAACAATATGCTCTTCTACGAGCCCTACCTGAGCGGCAACAACAGCAACACCCTAACACAGCGCAACACGGGCACCTTCTCGTTTGGCGCCGAGCTGAGCCTTAACCTGTAAATAATCATGTATATGACAAAGTATATCTCCAAACTCCTGCGCGTGCAGGCGCTCTTGCTGCCCCTGCTGCTGTGCGCTTGTGTGGACTTCAACGATGTCACGGAGGCTCTGACCGTGCAGGTTCAGTTGGTCGCTCCCGAGGAGCTCACCACCAGCGAAAGCCTTGGCGGCCATGATGTGAGTATGGCGCTCAACGGCCAGACTATCACGGTGAAAAGCGATGATAAAGGCCTCGCCACCTTCCAGGGCATTATTCCCGATATCTATAATATATCCACCTCGTGGAAGACATTTCAAGACGCCCAGCGCTACACCGTCTCGGGTAGCCTGAATAGCCAGTTGCTGAAAGAGGGGCAGACTCGTTTGACAATGCCGTTGAATGTTGTTAAAGACCCCGATGTCATCATCAGCAAGATTGCCTCGGCTGGCTGCAAGGACAAGAACAACAGGACCTACATGGCTGGCAAGTACTTAGAGCTTTATAATAATTCCGATGAGCCCGTTGACGTGTCCGGCCTTTACATCGGCCTTTTAGATAGTGACAATCCGCAGCCCTATACGCTGGAGAACCTGCAGGAAGATTATAACAGCGAATATGTGCTCCTGAAGCAAGCCCTTCGCATACCCGCCGACAAGCCCTTCCTGGTGCAGCCCGGCGGCACAGTACTGCTGACCAATAGCGCCATTGACCACCGCGATGTCAGCCCGCTGGAGAGCGACCTGCGCGGAGCCGACTTCGAGGCCAAGGATGTCTCGGGCACCTATCAGAACAATCCTGCCGTTCCCGCTTTGGAGAGCACTTTCTCACGCACCTCTGGTAGTGCCGTCATGAACCTGGTACAGGGCGGCCCCTGCGGTGTCGTCATTTTCCGCACCGATGAGGATATCACGACATTCCCAAGAACGTATGCCTACGGAAAGACCAGTGGTAACCAATGGCTGCTACTGCCCGTTCGCCTCATCCTTGACGGTGTCGATTACCTGAAGAAATTCAACGATGGCGTCAGGATTAAGACCAAGCGCCTATACACCTTCATCGATGCCAGCTACACCAACATCAATGCCACTGCCGGTTGGACTGGCGAGGTGGTGTATCGCCGCACTGAGAGTCACGCCGCTGACGGCCACGCCGTGCTGATAGACACCAACAACAGCATCAACGATTTCCAAGTATCCACCATCATTAAGCCCCGTGTGTATGACGAGTAAGAACACTTCTCTCTTAACCTTGGCGCTGCTGCCCTGCCTGCTATGGGCACAGACCGACGAGGCGTCCTACCGCCTGGCAGATGCCACGCAGACGTTCCGCCTGACGCAAAACGCGGCAACCCTCGACGTAGATAGCGTCGTGAACCGCGGCTATGCACAGATTCGCTTCGACCGCAGCGTCGGCGATTACACCCGTGTGCAGGAGGGCGACGAGCACAATGCGCTGCGCTTCGAGACCGAACGCTACCAGCGAATCGGCCGTTATCTCGTGGGCTACGGACGCTTTGACTTCGACTACGGCCGTGTGCAGAACCGCTCGTGGTGCGATGTGCGCCGTGCCTACGACACCAACCCTTACTTCGCGGGCAGCAGCGTCGCAGGCAAGTATGACAATATGGATTTCTCCCTCACCGCCGCCCTCGGCACTGTCAGTTTCTCGGGCTTTCGCTTCGGTGCCCGCGTAGATTACGGCGTGGGCGACCTGAGCCGCCTGCGCGACCCGCGTTCGCGCTCTGAGATGCTGGACTACTGCCTGACGCCCTCGGTGAGCTACACAGTAGGCCGCCACACCATCGGACTGAACGGCCACTACCGTCGTCGCAAAGAGAAGATGCCCACGCTGACCACCGTGCAAACCGACCCCAACCTCATGTATTACCAGTTCACAGGCATGGAGAATGCCATCGGCACCGTGGGCGGCTACAGCAGCTTCTCGCGCGAATGGGTACGTCATCAGCTGGGCGCGGAGCTGGACTACGGTTTCCGCTTCGGCGACCGCGTCAGCACCACCAACGCCCTGAGCATCAGCCGCGCTGAGGAGGATGTGCTGGGGCAGTATAAGTATGAACCCGGTTGCTTCTACGACTACACCTACGGTCTGCAGAGCTACAACCGCGTGCGCACAGAGCGCCACCTGCACAACATCGACCTGAGCGTGGAGGCGCGCCAGGCCTATGCCGATGAATATCGAGAGCAGCTGAACATCGAGAAAGACCCTGAGACGGGCTACAACACCTACAGCTACGAGCGTCAGATGACCTTCAGCAAGCGCTATCAGGTGCAGACCCTCGATGCCAGCCTCCGCTATCGCCTGCAATGGGTGAAAGGAACGGGCGTACACGCGTATGCGGGCGTCGTTGCCAACTACTCAGTAGCTTCCAATAAACACGTGCTACCGACCTCGTCGTTCCATCGCGGCCGGATGACAATTACTGCAGAAGGCGGTTGTGCGCTGATTCCCAAATATCTGTGGATGGACTTCTCCGCAGGGTATAGCCACTCCACACGTGCTGACCTCACCCTCGCCGACGCCACCGCAGACTATGCGCAAAATGTTCTGAATCCCGATATGGACTACTACAACGCCGACTACTGGCATGAGCGACTACAGCTTACCTACCAGTTCCCCATCACCATCAAGAAGACGCGCTCGATGTGGTATGTGCGTGGCTACTATCAGTACCTGGGAACCCTGCAGCACTCCCTACACCAGCACTGCTTCGGCTTCACGTTGGGAATGTTCAATTAAAATTGAGAAATTAAAAGATACTCACATTTATTCATTAACTAAAACAACAAGCTTATGAAAAGATTTACACTGAAGACGCTGATGTTGCTGGCTGGTTTGACGCTGACCAGCAATGTAGCAATGGCCGGTGACGGCACAAAAGAGAATCCCTACACGCCGGCAGAACTCAACGCCGCGAAAGAGGCGCTGGCAGCCAGCGGCGAGACCGTTTGGGTGAAGGCTGACCTGAGAGGTTTAGGTGAAGATGGCGCAAGCCAGAGCAATGCTGACACCAAAGATGAGAATAAAACTGTTCAGCACTTAGCAGCCCTATTCGGTGATGAGAAAGTCACGTTTGTAGCTTATAGCTGGGCTATCCTTGGTCAGTTGGATTTGGGAGACCTCACCAACAAGAAAGATTTGCTCATCGCATTAACCTACGGCACTACAAGTCATCCCTATGGTAACACAGCCAGTCCACAGTATGCCAGCAACTATGAGCCTACAACGGAGCACTTCTCGCTTGTAGAAGTACACGGAGCTCTTTCTGTGAAGATTGAGAATGGCCTGCTTGGCTACCACGTACCGGCATCTTATATCATCCCTGAAAAGATGATTGCTGTCAAAGTGAGTGCTGGCTACAAAAACGGAGCACCAGCCTATGTCAACTACACCAACTTTGATGGTGCCACCGCCACTTATATCACCCCGAAAAATGCAGCGCTTGTGCTGATGGCACAGGACGGCACCTATGATTTGACTTTAACCAGCAACTATTTTGAACAAACCATCTCCAACGGCAATGCACTCAATGCAGGCACTCAAGCTGGAGTCAACGCCGGTACGACAAATAACCGCGCCCGTTTTGCCTTCGTAAACTATGGCAACATAAAAGGATTTGAAAGAAACAGCAATGAGAACTGCACCGTGACCCTCGCCAAGAAGAGCGACGTGTTCCTGCAAGTTAGCTCTCTGGAAACCAACTTCTACGGCAACTATCCTTGGGAAACAGAAACCAAGAATTGGATTACATGGGGCGGCGGTCATTATAGCGACTTCCATGCACTGCCCACCCTCTTTGATTTTGAGCATAACAATATGGATTTGCCCGTTGGTGATGCTCAGCACCTCAATGACGGCGACATGGCCGGCGAACCTGTGGTCATGGGCAATGTAACGCTCACTGTCATTGATCCCGAAGGTGCCAAGACACCTTCCCGCTACTTCACCAACAACAAGGGTATTTATCTGAACCTCTTCAAGGAGGCCAGCGTGAAACTGTCCGTGCCCGAAGGTAAGGCCATCACCGCTGTTGAATTCACCTTCCAGAACAGCCAGAATGGTTTGAATGCCGACTGCGGAACCTACGAATCAGGCAGCTGGACAGGCAATGCTGCTGCCGTGTATTTCACTGCTCCCGGTTCACGAATGATCTATAGCATCACCGTGACTGTCGGCGATGCCGACGACAAGACCACGCCCGATGCCATTGAGACAATTCGTACTGATGCAGCTGGCCGTGTACAGCCCACTGACAACACCATCTTCGACCTCAGCGGCCGTCGTGTGAGCCAGCCCGTTCGCGGCCTCTACATCATCGGTGGCAAAAAGGTGGTGGTGAAGTAAGCTTCACGCGCGAGCCTAATAAATACTAAAAAGTTGCAAATAAATCCACGATTCAGCAATGAGTCGTGGATTTATTCGTATCTTTGCGGCCGCAAAAACAAAGACAAACAACATCAAACATACATCCATGATGAAAAAATTCATTCTCATTGCTTTGGCCACATTTGCGCTCACGACGACTGCCGATGCAGGCCTGTTCAAGAAAAAAAACAAGGCTCAGACGGAGCAGAGCGCCAAGAGTAAGAAAGGAAAGAAAGGACAGGAAGCGCCTGCGCGCCCTGCACCCAAGCGGGAAGTACGCCCTGCGGCTAAGCAGGGTCTGTTCAATGTGCAGAAGTACAAGGAGGACTGGTTCTTCCAAATTCCCGACTCACTGATCGGGTGGCCATTCCTCTCTGAGACACGCTTCGTGGCCACACCCGTGGAGCTGGGCGTCTATGGCGGCGAGCTCGTCAGCAGCCATGTGCTATACTGGGAGAAGGTGAACAACCGCCTGATGCTGCGCGCGATGGCCTACGATGCCACCGCCGACAGCACCGACCAAATCCACCGCGCCTTGGTGGCCTCCACGGAAGACCCCATCGTGGCCTCCTTCAAGCTCGACAGCGTGGGCACGAAGACGGTGCGCGACACCATCCCGGGCGACAGCCTCAGGGGCATCCCGCAGCGTGTGACGAAGCATACTACCTACAGTGTGAAGATGACGGACTTTCTGCGTGGCGAGAACATCGTCACAGGTCTCGGTGAAGCCGCCAAGCGCTACAACGCCTCGGGCTTCAAGGCTGACCAGAGCTACATCGAGAAAGTAAGCACCTATCCCATCAATACGGAGGTGCAGACGGTGAAGACCTATGGTGCCTTGGCCGCCAACCAGCGCAGCGTAGCCGGAAGACTGACAGGGTTGATGACGTTCCGCCTGAACACCTCGTTTGTGCTGCTGCCAAAGGAGCCCATGCGTCCCCGTTATTTCGACAACCGCGTAGGCTACTTCATTGAGAGCCACCGTGAGTACAGCGACGACCAGCAGCAGGTGCGCCGTCGCGACATGATCACCCGCTGGCGTCTGGAGCCGAAGGACGAAGAGGATGCCCAGCGGTTGGCCAACGGCGAGCTCATCGAACCCAAGCAGCCCATCGTCTATTACATCGACCCCGCCACGCCGAAGCAGTGGCGCAAGTACCTCATCGCAGGTGTCAATGACTGGCAGGTGGCCTTCGAGCAGGCTGGTTGGAAGAACGCCATCCGCGCCGAGGAATGGCCCGACAACGCCGACTCGCTGGGTATGAGCCTGGAGGATGCCCGCTACTCCGTCATTCGCTATCTGGCATCGCCCATCTCCAACGCCTACGGTCCTCACGTCAGCGACCCGCGTTCGGGCGAGATCATTGAGTCGCACATCGGCTGGTACCACAACGTGATGCAGCTGTGTCACGACTGGTATATGACGCAGGCCGGCGCCATCGACCCTCGCACACACAAGATGAAGTTCGACGACGACCTGATGGGTGAGCTCATCCGCTTCGTGAGCAGTCACGAGGTCGGGCACACGCTGGGTCTGCGCCACAATATGGGCGCCAGCAGCGCCACGCCCGTGGACAGCCTGCGCAACAAGGCATGGGTGGAGGCCAACGGCCACACCGCCAGCATCATGGACTATGCGCGCTTCAACTATGTGGCTCAGCCCGAGGACAATATCAGCGAGGCCGGTATCTTCCCCCGCATCAACACCTATGACAAATGGGCCATTGAATGGGGTTACAAGTACTTCCCCGAGGTCGCCGAAGAGCCCGGCGAGAAAGGCCGTCTGGCTGCAGCCGATGCCGAGCGCCTGATTCTGAATAAGATGACCATTGACAAGCTGTCGCAGAGCCCACGCTACTGGTTTGGCGGCGAGGGCAACGACAACGACCCACGCGCACAGACCGAGGACTTGGGCGACGATGCCATGCGCGCCAGCGACTACGGCATCAAGAACCTGAAGCGAATCATCACGCAGCTGCCCGAATGGGTGCGCGAGGAGGGCGACCTCGACGAGAACCTGGAGCAGATGTTCATGAGCGTTGTGAACCAGATGCGCCGCTATGTGGGCCATGTCAACCGCAACATTGCAGGTCTCTACCACAATTACAAGAGCGTGGAGCAGACGGGCCCCGTGTATGTACCAGAGGAGAAGACTCGCGTGCAGCGCGCCATGAAGTGGCTGGACGAGCAGGTGCTGACCGAGCCGACCTGGCTCACGGAAGCCCCCTACATCAACCGTCTCACGCGCGACGGTCAGCTCTATGCGAAGCCGCTGGCAGATATGTCGCTGGCTGTGATGTGCTCGGCGACCACCTTCGGTCGTGTCGTGACCTTTAGCTCGGCCAAGAACACCTATCAGCCCGAGGACTATGTCAACGACCTGGTACGGATGCTGTTCCGCGAGACAGCCTCGGGCCAGAAGCTCACGCGCTGGCGCCGCTATGTGCAGGCTCAGGCTGTGCAGCGTCTGATCCAGTCGTGGGGCATGACCACGAAGGACGAGCCTCACGCCTATGTGACGATGGCGCTGCAACAGATCCAGCAGCGCGTGCGCGCTGCCGGTGGCGATGCCGCCACGCGTGCCCACTACAAGGACATCGACCAGCAGATCAAACTGGCGTTCGAGAAGTAAACGTTAACCTTAACGATAACGAAAACGATAACAATGATAAAAAAATTCTTATTCCTCTTCGCCTTGGTGGCTGCTACACCGCTGATGGCACAAACCGACAGTAATGGCATGCCTGTGCAGCAGGAACATCGCCAGCATGGGCAGCATCCCCATGGTCAACGCCAGCCCCTGCCGCCCATTGACACAACCGGCGTGGTGACGCTGACGAAGGCCAACGGCGAATACATCATCAATACCACCAAGCTCTGCTACGATTTCCGCGGCTATCGCGGCCCCACGCCGTTGGAGATTCACGTGAAGAAGGACAAGGTGACGAGCGTGAAAGCCCTGCGCTGCCACGAGACACCGAAGTACTACAAGCCCGTCGTGGAGCAGATGCTGCCCAAGTACGAGGGCAAGAAGGTGAAGGAGGCGATAGCTGCCGATGTGGACATCGTCACTGGAGCCACCTTCTCTTCGAAAGCTGTGAAAGAGAACGTCCGCCGCGGCCTGGAATACTACCAAAAGCATCGGTAACATTGAACATTGAACTTTAATCTCTAATCTCTCCAGCATGGCTCCACTCATATCCGACCTCGCGCTGATTCTGATTTGCGCAGGTGTGATGACCCTGATTTTCAAGAAGCTGAAGCAGCCTCTGGTGTTAGGCTACATCGTAGCCGGCTTCCTGGCGTCGCCCAACATGGCATATATGCCCAGTGTGAGCGACCTGGAAGGCGTACACCTGTGGAGCGATATCGGCGTCATCTTCCTGCTGTTTGCGCTGGGATTGGAGTTCTCGTTCAAGAAAATCATGAAGATGGGCTCAGCGCCCATCATCGCAGCATGCACCATCATCCTGGCGATGATGGCCGTGGGATTCTTCACGGGCAAAGCCTTCGGCTGGAGCCAGATGGACAGTATCTTCCTGGGTGGAATGCTGGCGATGTCCTCGACGACCATCATCTTCAAGGCCTTCGACGATATGGGCCTGCGGCAGCAGCGCTTCGCCAGCATGGTGCTGAGCGTGCTCATCATCGAGGACATCCTCGCCATCGTGCTGATGGTGGTGCTCTCAACGCTCGCCGTAAGTCAGCAGTTCCAGGGCGCACAGATGGTCACCAGCATCCTCAAGCTGGTGTTCTTCCTCGTGCTGTGGTTCGTAGTGGGCATTTATCTCATCCCCCTGTTCCTGAAGAAGATGAAGCCACTGATGAGCAACGAGACGATGCTCATCGTGGCCCTCGGCCTTTGCTTCGGCATGGTGGTGCTGGCGTCAACAGTGGGCTTCTCGCCCGCCTTTGGTGCGTTTATCATGGGCAGCATCCTGGCAGAGACCATCGAGGCCGAACACATCGAACAGCTCGTAGCGCCTGTGAAGGACCTCTTCGGCGCCATCTTCTTCGTGTCCGTGGGAATGATGGTGGATATCGCTCTCATCGGGCAGTATCTTGTGCCGATTCTGTGTATCATCCTCGCCATCATGCTTGGTCAGACCATCTTCAGCACGGGCGGTTTCCTGCTGGCAGGTCAACCCCTGAAGACGGCGATGCAGTGCAGTTTCTCGCTGACGCAAATCGGCGAGTTCGCCTTCATCCTGGCCACGCTGGGCACATCGTTGGGCGTCACCAGCGACTTCCTCTACCCCATCGTCGTGGCCGTGTCGGTGTTCACGACCTTCACCACGCCTTATATGATTCGTCTGGCCGTGCCCGCCTACAATATGCTGGACCGCCGTCTGCCCAAGAACCTAAAGCATCTGCTGGACCGCTATGCCAGCGGCGAGCCCGATGTGATGGGCCAGGAGAACCACTGGCGCATCTATCTGACACAGATTGCCAAGGTGGTGCTCATCTTCGGTGTGCTCTGCATTGCCGTGCTCACGCTGATGTTCCAGTTTGCCTATCCCCTCTTCGAGTCGCTGCTGCCCTCGCCCTGGAATGACATCAGCATGGCGGTGGCCACACTGCTGATGCTGTCGCCTTTCGTGCGTGCGTTCATCATGAAGAAGAACCACAGCGAGGAGTTCCAGATTCTCTGGGACAGCAACCGCGTGAACCGTGCCCCTCTCATCGCCGTTCAGACGCTGCGCATCGTTCTGGGCGTCATGATGGTGGCTTATGTCGTGGGCCATACACTGCATTGGGGCAGCGCGCTCGGCATCATTATCGTCGTGGCTGTCATGTTCGTCATCATCAGCAGCCGCAAGCTGAAGCAACAGAGCATCCGTCTGGAGAAGACCTTCACCAATAACCTGAACCTGCGCGAACAACAGGCCGATGCCCGTTCCACTCGTCTGAAGTTTGCAGGGCGTTTGATCGAACGCGACGTGCACCTGTCCGATTTCGCAATCCCCATCGGTGTGCCCTGGGCAGGGCAGACCTTGGCCAAGCTGAACCTGGGCCAGAAATTCGGCATTCACGTCGTCTCCGTCCTGCGTGGCAACCATCGCATCAATATTCCCTCGGGCCAGACCGCCATCTTGCCCGGCGACCGTCTGCAAGTGATCGGCTCCGACGAGCAACTCTCCACCTTCGGCCAGGCATTGGAGCAGCAGGCACAGGAATATTCATCCGAGGATATCGTGAAGACAGAGATGAAGCTCAAGCGCCTCGTCATCGGCTTCGGGTCGCCATTCATGGGCAAGACACTGAAAGACTGCGGCATTCGCCAGGACTACCGCTGCCTCGTAGTCGGTTTGGAGCAGGGCGACAGCGACAGCCTCGTAGCGACAACTCCACAAACCACTTTCCACGTTGGCGATGTCCTGTGGGTTGTGGGCGAAGAGGCCGACCTCAACGCATTGGAGGAAGCGAACCATACACAGAATCACGAATAAACGGATCCATTATTCACTCTTCATTCTTCACTCTTGACTCCCCTCTTCGATCCCCATACACACACCATCGCCTCCGGCCACGCCTACTCCACGATTCAGGAGATGGCGAAGGCGGCAGCCGAGAAAGGCATTGAGGTACTCGGAATCACTGAGCACGCCCCGGGCATCCCTGGCACGTGCGACCCTATCTACTTCCGCAACCTTCACGTAGTACCCCGTGAGATGTACGGCGTGCGCCTGCTCATGGGAGTAGAGCTGAATATTCTTGATACCACGGGACGTCTGGACCTCGACGAGAAACATTATCGCTGTTGTGACATCCGCATTGCCGGCATCCATGTGCTATGCTGGGAAGGCGGCACAAGGGCGCAAAACACCGAGGGTCTCCTCGCCGCCATCCATAACCCGTGGACGCACATCATCAGCCATCCAGGCGACGGCACTGCAGAGCTGGACTTTGAACCTATCGTGATGGCAGCTCGTGACACGCACACGCTTCTGGAGATCAATTCTTCCAGCATGATCCCCTCGCGCCACAAGGAGGTGGCAGTCCCCAACAACCTGGAACTCCTGCGCCTCTGCCTCAAGCACGATGTCCCCATCATTCTCGGCAGCGACGCCCATATCTCCCACTCCATCGCCGACTACCGCTACTGTTTGCCCCTGCTCGCCGAGACCCATTTCCCTGACGAGCTGGTGATGAACTACTGGCCAGAGCAAGCCCTGGACTATCTCCGCATTAACGTTTAGCAGTAGCTGCTTCCGTCGAAGCAGTGGGTGCAGACCTTGCACTTAGGCAGGCCGATGGCTTTCACCAGTATCTCAAGCGTGTTAAACTGAAGGGATGTCAGGCCCAGACGGCGTCCCATCTCCTCGACCATCGCACGGTACTTTTCAGAATTCGTCTTGGCATACTCCTGAAGGACCTCGTTGGGGGTAGAACCCTCACCGCCGATGCCGCCGGGTGTCTTGTCGCGGTCGTTCTCCAGGTCGTGGATGACCTGCCGCGTGAGGAGCTCCATGTCGCTCTTGGAGGCGGAGAAGTTGATGAAGGGGCAGCCGTAGATGAGGGGTGGACAGGCGATGCGCATGTGCACCTCCTTGGCGCCGAGGTCGAAGAGCCCCTTCACGTTGTCGCGCAGCTGTGTGCCACGCACAATGCTGTCGTCGCAGAACAGGCAGCGCTGGCCCACGAGGGCATCGCGGTTGGGGATGAGCTTCATCTTCGCCACCAGGTTGCGTGTCAACTGGTTACCCGGCATAAAGGAGCGCGGCCACGTGGGCGTGTACTTGCTGACGGCGCGTCGGTAGGGCTTTCCGATACCCTCGGCATAGCCGGTGGCCATGCCCACGCCGGAGTCGGGGATACCGCTGACGATATCCACCTTGGTCTTGTCCGTTTCGCCCATCAGCTTGCCGCAGGTGTGGCGCATCGCCTCCACGTTGCGACCCTCGTAGTTGGAGGTGGGGAAACCGTAATAGACCCATAGGAAGGAGCACACCTGCATCTCCTCTTCGGGCTTGCGCAGCTGTTGCATGCCGTCGGCTGTGAGGAGCACGATTTCGCCGGGCCCTAAGTAATACTCTATCTCGAAGTCGAGGTTGGGGAAGCTGCTGCTCTCGCTGGTGGCAGCCCAGGCTCCATCCTTCTTGCCGATGATGATGGGCGTGCGGCCCAAGCGGTCGCGGGCTGCGATGATGCCGTTCTCCGTGAGGATGAGCATGGAGCACGACCCCTTCACCTTTTCATAGACGTTCTCGATGCCATCCACGAAGCTCTTGCCACGCGCGATAAGCAGGGTGACGAGTTCCGTGGGGTTGGTCCGGCCGCTGGACATCTCTGAGAAGTGGTCGCCGCTGTCCAGAAGTTCGCGCGTGAGCTCGTCGAGGTTGTTGATCTTGGCCACCGTCACCACCGCCATCTTGCCCAGGTGGGAGTTGACCATGATGGGCTGCGGGTCGGTGTCGGAGATGATGCCGATGCCGCTGTTGCCCTCGAAGCGGTCGAGTTCTTTCTCGAAGCGCGAACGGAAATAGTTGCTCTCGAGGTTGTGGATGCTACGGAAGAAGCCTTTCTCTGCGGAGTAGGTGGCGAGACCGCCACGCTTCGTGCCGAGATGGCTGTTGTAGTCTGTGCCGTAGAAGAGGTCGGTGATGACCGGTCGTGTTGCTATTGTTCCAAAGAAACCACCCATAAGTTATTAGCCCCCTCCCGGCCTCCCCCTGTTAGGGGAGGAGACGGGAACTGAGTGTATTTTATTATTAATTATTATTTATCATTATCCTTTCGAAGCAAGAACTTCGTTGGCTCGCTGCAGCGCAAGGTTGATGTGGGGAAGGATGTTCTCCTCGCCCACGATGGTACCGAAATCGTTGTGGAGCAGCACCTCATGCACCTTCGGGTTGACGCCCGAGAGGATGACATGGATGCCCTCATTACGGCTCATCTCCACGAGGTTCAGCAGGTTGTGCATTCCAGTGCTGTCCACGAAGGGCACCTTACGCATTCGTATGATCCGCACCTTCGGGCGACGGGGCATACGGCCCATGATCTCCTCGAAGCGGTTGGCGATGCCGAAGAAGAAGGGGCCGTTGATCTCATACACCTCGCAGCCGTCGGGAATCTTGAAGTGCTCGAGGTTCGTGGCCTCGAAATCGACTTCCTCCGCAGGGTCTATCTCGTCGGTGAGGACGCTGACCTGCGTGGTCTCGGCCATACGGCGCATACAGAGCAGGCAAGCCAACATGAGGCCCACCTCGATGGCCACGGTGAGGTCGAAGATGACGGTGAGGAAGAAGGTGATGAGCAGCACGGAGATGTCCGACTTGGGGTTCTTCAGCAGCTGGCGGAACGTGCGCCAGCCACTCATATTGTAGCTCACGATGACCAGCACGCCGGCCAGACAGGCCATAGGGATGTACTGGGCATAGGGCATCAGGATGAGGAAGATGAGCAGCAGCACGACGGCGTGGATGATGCCGGCGATGGGCGTGCGGCCGCCGTTGTTGATGTTCGTCATCGTGCGGGCGATGGCGCCGGTGGCGGGGATGCCGCCGAAGATGGGCGTCACGAGGTTGGCCACGCCCTGTGCGATGAGCTCCTGGTTCGAGTCGTGGCGGTCGCCGATGACACCGTCGGCCACCGTGGCCGAGAGCAGCGACTCGATGGCGCCCAGCACGGCGATGGTGATGGCAGGTGCGAAGAGGCCGCGCACGACCTCCCACGACAGCGCCGGCACCTCTGGCGCAGGCAGCGAGGCGTTGATGCTGAAGCGGTCGCCGATGGTGGCGACGCTCTCTGCCAGGCCGTAGTTCTTCAGAATCAGCACACCCACCGTCATCACGATGATGGCGATGAGCGAGCCCGGCAGCTTGTTGAGCGCCGATAGATGGCCGTTGACGTACTTCACTTTATTGATGTAGGGCCAGCAGGCAATGATGACGACCGACCCCACACCCACGATGGTGCTCCACAGGTCGATGCTGGCGAAGTTCCGGAAGTAGCAGCCCCATTTCGAGAGGAAGTCCGCAGGCACGGCACCCTCGATGGTCAGCCCGAAGAGGTCCTTGATCTGCGTGGTGAAGATGGTCAGCGCGATACCGCTCGTGAAACCCACCACGATGGGATAAGGGATGTACTTGATGATGGTGCCCAGGCGGAATACGCCTAATAGGATAAGGAATGCGCCCGCGAGGAGCGTCGCTATCATCAGGCCCTGCATCCCGTACTGCTGGATGATGCCAGCAATAATAACGATAAAGGCCCCAGTGGGGCCACCTATCTGCACCTTGGAACCGCCAAGGAGCGAGATGATCAGACCTGCCACGATGGCAGTGATGATACCTTGTTCGGGCGTGACGCCAGAGGCGATACCGAAGGCGATGGCCAGCGGGAGGGCTACGATGCCCACGATAACGCCCGCAAGGAGATCCTTGACAAAGGTCTCCTTGTCGTAGTTCTTTAAGCTTTGGAGAATCGTTGGTTTCATGCGCGTAGAATGTGTTCGTCGCTGAAAGAGGGTGCAAAGGTACGGAATATAATGAAAAATGAAAAGTGAAAAGTGAAAAATGTGAGTTTAAAGTTCAAAGTTTTTGATGCCTCAACGATGATTTTTTGATAAATTTGGATTGACATGACAACTTTAAACCTTAAACGATAATCGTTAAACGGAATTATTTGTACCTTTGCATCGCAATCAACATTAAACTTTAAACATTATAACTTTAAACTAGATAATCTCTTATGTTCGAAAATCAACCAAAGGGCCTCTGGGCATTAGCCTTGGCCAACACGGGCGAGCGCTTCGGCTACTACACGATGCTCGCCGTCTTCGCGCTGTTCCTGCAAGCCAACTTCGGTTTTGCCACGGGCACGGCGAGCACCATCTACTCCACGTTCCTCATGCTGGTTTATTTCCTGCCCGTCATCGGCGGTATTGCCGCTGACCGCTGGGGCTTCGGGCGCATGGTCACGACGGGTATCATCATCATGTTCGCCGGCTACCTGCTGCTGTCCATACCCCTTGGTGGCGACTGGCTGGCCATCGTCACCATGGGCGCCGCGCTCATCCTCGTCAGCCTCGGTACGGGTCTGTTCAAGGGCAATCTGCAGGTGATGGTGGGCCGCCTCTACGACGAGGCACGCTACTCCAACCGCCGCGATGCCGGCTTCTCGCTCTTCTACATGGCCATCAATATCGGTGCCATGTTCGCCCCCACGGCAGCCATCGGCATCATGAACTGGGCGCAGTCATCGCTGGGCATCAGCGAGGCCGACAGCTACCACTTCGCCTTCGGCGTCGCCTGCGCATCGCTCATCGTCAGCATCGCCATCTACTACGCCTTCAAGGGCTGGTTCAGCCATGTGCTGGAGGGCGAGGGCAAGAAGGCCGACAACGAACAGGTCGTGGACACCCTCTCGCCCGCCGAGACGCGCGAGCGCATCATCTGCCTCTGCCTCGTCTTCGCCGTCGTCATCTTCTTCTGGATGGCCTTCCACCAGAACGGTCTCACGCTGACCTTCTTCGCCCGCGACTACACCCAGACCAGCTCCACCGGTGTGCAGTCGATGATGTTCGACGTGACGAACCTCGTCGCTGCCATCTTCATCGTCTATGGCCTCTTCGGCATCTTCCAGAGCAAGACCGGCAAGGGCAAGTCCATCGGCGCCGTCCTCGTGGCAGCCGCCGCCGGCTACCTCGCCTGGCAGTACTCGCGCATTAGTGGCGATGTCGCCGTCTATGCCCCCATCTTCCAGCAGTTCAACCCCTGCTTCGTGGTCATGCTGACCCCCGTCAGCGTCGGCATCTTCAGCTGGCTGGCCAAGAAGAACATGGAGCCCAGCAGTCCCAAGAAAATCGGCCTCGGCATGTTAGTGGCCGCCTGCGGCTTCTTCATCATGATCGGTGCCAGCATCGGCCTGCTGTTGCCCGATGCACAGGCCGCAGCCATCGCAGGTGGTGAGGAGGTGACGCGCGTCAGTGCCAACTGGCTCGTCAGCACCTACCTCGTGCTCACCTTCGCCGAGCTCCTCCTCTCCCCCATCGGCATCTCGTTCGTCTCGAAGGTCGCACCTCCGAAGTACGCCGGTCTGATGATGGGTCTCTGGTTCGCCAGCACCGCCATCGGCAACTTCCTCGTGCAGATCCCCGGTCTGCTGTGGGGTGCCAACGTCAACCTCGTCTATATCTGGGCTGTGCTCGCCGGCATCTGCCTCGTCAGCGCCCTCTTCATCTTCTCCATCCTCAAGAAACTGGAGAAGGTGGCATAACAGAATGCGAATAAGCAAAAAACGCGATGGCCGCTGGGGGACTCCTTGCGGCCATCGTTTTTCACGTGGTGGGAAATCGGAATTTGTAAATGGCACGGCGGCACGGCGTCACATCATGGCAGAGCCTGTCTTTTCATACACCGCTTTATAGACATTTCCCTCTTTCACCTCTCGGTTCTTGCTGATCAGGTTGTCTTTCATCAGCCGCCTCACGCGGCTGCGGGCAGCACCTTCTGAGTTCAGATTGAAGCAGCGCATCACATCCTCCGATGTGAACTCGTCGGGCAGGCGCTCGAAGGCTTCGATGGTCTTCTGCTGACGGCGCACATTGACGCTGGCTTCCAACTGCTGCGCCTCGAAGTACTTCTCGGCCAGATGGCCGAAGAAGTGGCGCTGGCAGGCGAACTGGATGTTGGTGAGCAGTTCTGCCAGCTGCCAATCTACATCGTCGGTCTCGAAGGTGCCGCAGTAGAAGGCGCCGTCCTGCTTCAGCTCTGCCCAGTGGCGCATCACGATGAAGGGGGCTGCGAAGTTGAGGCCATGGTAGGCACAGCGTTTCAGCAGCATCTCGTCGGCACGACTGTCGTTTTCCTCGGCATCCATCATGCGTCGTGCCGTCCATTCGTACAGCTCATCGACTATCTTCTGGAGCGAGAGTTCACCCTTGGTCTTATCCAGCTTGTAGGCCCACGCCTTGAGGCGCGCGTCGCTTTCGAGATCCACGTTCGCCTCGCGCTCCATCATCTTGAAGTTGGTGGCGGGCAAGGGGATGCACGTCAGGCGAGTGGCGAGACCGCTGCCGAAATTCGACTCGTTCACCTTCTTCTTCAGCGCGATGGGCGTGCCTGTGTAGATGAAATTCCAGGTGACGAAGAAGTCCTGCAGGATGCTATCGACATTCGAGTAGGCCTGACCGTCCTCCTCATTGTGGAATGCTTTCAGCTCCAGGCTCTGCTTATCAATCCACGAGCCTCCCTTCTGCACTGTCACCGTGTTGTCCAGCTCTGTGTCAAAGGTCAGCATGTGCAGCTGCATCGGCGTGCCATCCACGTCCTCCACGCTGTTCACCATATCCTGAATGAATTGGGCGTTGGAGGTTCGTGCAGGGTGGATGCGCACCTTCACTTTCGGCTTCTTGGGTTTCTCCTTGTTGGCGCCCTTGGTCTTCATCTGCTCGCGGTAGGCATTGATGGCCTCCTTGCCCTCGCGGTCAGCCTCCACGATGGGCGCTGCCAGCAGTTTGTACAACCGCGTGGCAAAGCTCTTGCCGCTGGCGGGGTCGCCAATGATAAAGGTGGAGTTGTTCAGCCTTCTTAGCTCCTCAGGCCGATGATAGAAGCGATAGGTGCAGCGCGTCATGAGCGTCATCAGCAGGCCGCCGCCCACGAACACCGCCGCTGGGTACTGACTGGGCTTCAGGCCCTTACAGATGTCGGCGAGGAGAGGGAAGTGAGGAAAGAGTGAGGAAAGAGATGATCCCCAGCTCTCCAACTGAAGACCCACCCCCTGACCCCTCCCGTCAGGGAGGGGAGCCTTGTTCCCCTCGCCCTTGAAGTCCCCCTCGCCTTCAAAACTCCCCTCGCCTTTCGGAGAGGGGTTAGGGGTGAGGCTGGGGTTAGATGGGCCGCTCTTCCCGCTACGGTATTCGTTGTTGTATTTCTCCCCATACCCCTTATCCTCATACGTAAAGAGTTCCTTGTCGATGAACAGGATATCGCTCTCCTTGCAGATGAAACTCATGCGGCTGGCATCCTTACAGCTCTCGTCCACCTCTACCCCCAGCAGCTTTGCCATGGCGTGCTGGTTATCGATGAGGTTGCCCCACTCAGGACGGGCTTTGAAGACAATCTTCAGCCCCTTGCCAGAAGGTGTGATATAGACGAGGAGGATAGAGGACCCACCCTGCGCAGAGGAAGTGCTGAATAGTTCCGGGTGTTCTTTCTGCCATTTTGAGAACAGTTCCTTCGGTAACAGGCTCATATTCTCCATCCCGCAGGACTCCCCTCCCTCACGGGAGGGGGCGGGGGTGGGTCTGTCGGGTCTGCCGAGGTGATCCACATCCATCACTACAAGCCCTGTCAGCCTCGTTGCCGCCTGCTTGCGCCAGCGTCCCAGCTTGCCAGCCTTGGACGTTGTTTCGTCGAATGTGGCCTGGAAGATGAAGGCTGGCAGTTTGCGTTTGAGGCTCGCATCGCCTGTCTGGCGGAAGCGGTCGATATGGTCGTTCCACTGTTTGTTCCTGACGAGCGCATAGAACAGCGCCTCGTCAACGGTCTCTGTCGGTTGAATAAAACTTCTTTGATAACTAAACATATACTACCTCCTTTCTTAGTCTTCCAAGTCCAGTGCGTAATCGATGATGGCCATGCTGGCCTCCTTGGTTTCACGCTCCAATGTGGTCAGCAGGCGTGGTGTGCCAATCACCTTGGGGATGCTCTCATACACCTTGATGCGTTCTGTTGATTCCTTCACCCATCCGTGCTCCAGGTGGCGCAGCAGGCGGTCGCAGCGACGCTTCGCCGCCTTGCGCTTGTAAGCCTTGAATGTGATACAACCCGTGTTCTTGTCCTTGAACAGAACACCTTCCACTCTCTTGCCTGCTACGATGCTGTCTAACAGCTCGGAGGCGTCTTTGATGTCGATATACTTTTTCATAATAGTCGAAAGATGTGAGCTTCGGAAAGCGAAGTGTTAGTTGAGCTCATTTGGTATCCGGATACTTCCCTTCGCTCACCTTCGACTCGGTTGCGGCTAAATGCCGCGATGATTATTATTTATCATTTATTATTCGTTATTTCTCACTTTCTATGAAGCGGTTGGCTTCCCATTCACGACGGCGTTCGAGGCCTTTAAGCCGTTTGCCACCTGCATAGACCCAGCGCTTGAATTCTCGCTTGATGTCTGCTGCCGCCCCCTGGCGCTTGATGACCTTCAGCAGCGTTGATTTGCGCAGGCGCCCAAAGCCCAGGTTGAACGTGAAGCTGACCAGCGCATCCAGCTGTCCTTGTGTCTTGCACACGCCCAGTTTCAGCACCTGCTTTGTGGCCCGCTCGATGTCCTCCTTGAGCAGTTCACGCGCCCAGTACTCAGAAATCTTGTCGCCCTCGCGCACATCCTTGGTGTGGCCGTAGCCGATGGTCAGCACCCCCGCCGCATCGCGGTACGCCTCCAACCGCAGGCCCTCAAACTCCATGAGTTTATCAAATAGTAACTCGCTTGTTCCCATATACTTAACTTCTTTAACTTCTTAAACTACTTAAACCTCTTGAACTCTTAAACGCCAAACATTGATGTCGTTGTAAAGCTTTCCGTTATATTCGCGAGTGCGCACGCCGAAATAGGCCTCCACGTGCTGTCCTACACTCAGCGGTGTCTCGGGGATCTTGTCGTTGAACAAGTCCAGCGCCATCTCATTGGGAAACATGATGCTGGGGTCATCCTCCATCACTACGATGGTCAGTTTGCGCCACTGTGCGCCCTGTTGGCTCTGCCCCTCCTGGAGAGGCATCACCCGTGTAATCTTACCAGAAATTTTCATTATTACTTTGTTTTACGTCGCTGCCTTTTCAGCGACCTTTAAGATGATTATTTGTTTAATGTACGCATGTATGTGCGTTAGTAACACGCGGCCTACCGCGTGGTTCTTTTACCCAACATGTCAAAGATCGTGCGAGGCGAACGCAAAGCGAAAACTCGTTTTCAGGCTTTGCTGAGCCGAAGCCGATTTTCGAGGCGCAGCCTCAATGATCGCTTGTCTTTGTTTCGACGATGCAAAGGTAAGGACATAAAAAAGCCCCCGAAAGGACTTCGGGGGCAATACGGAACAAAAAACGGAACTCTGGAACTAAATCCGGAACTATCTTCACGGCAGCACCTCTCGGAACTGCTCCAGCAGGTGGAGAGCACGACCCTTGGCACCAATCTCTCGCCAACGCTCCACAGGCTTTTCCAGATAAGGGTTGTTGCGGAAAGCATCTGAGAGTGTGCCCGCCTTACAGCGATAATCTAGGTGCAGCTCGTCGGCAATGCTTTCTATCTCACGCTCAAACTCAGCCATATTATTCGCGTAGCCCCAGTGGTCACGCAACTCGCAAAACAGCACCGCATACGCACTCGCGCCCCACATATACTGCTGCACCGCACTTGCAGCCTTCGCCAGCGCCTCACGCGACAGGCCATCACCCTCGGCTTCGCGCGCCGCGTGTTCCTGATACACCACCTTCGCGCCACTCTCCACAACACCGATTACCTGCACATTTGTCAGCTGTGCGCCGTTGAACATCCCTTGCAACAGCTGCATCTTCTCTGCGCTCGTCATGCGACCTCCTCCTTATTGCTATAGGCGTGAATCACCTGCGCTCCCGTTTCCGCACTGAGGATTACCTGGTCTGCATGCGCAATCGCAGCCACCTTCGGCTCAGGATGCTCATCATCGAGCGCATCCAGCGTCGCATCCACGTCCGCGGGGAATGTGATACCATTGGAGATGGCCAGCTCCAGCACCATCTCCTTCACCGCCACGCGCTTCTCCAGTCGTTTTTGTTTCGATTTCTTCACAAACGTGCTCAGCGCCTTCTGCAGCTCATCCTGCGAAGCCTTCCCAGCAACGCTGGCAGAAAGCTTCTGCATCTCCTTCAGTTGCATCTCCAGCTTCGCCTCCCGCTCGTTGGACTCTTGTAGCTGCTCGCGCAGCGCCTCAACCTCCTGCTGCAAGCGGTCTCGTTCTGCCAGAATCTCGTCTGTAACCTCCATCATTTTCAAGAAGTTGTTCAAGTCTGCCACCTTCTCTTCCAAGTCTTCGCGCTCACGCTCCAGACCCCGTCTGGCATCGCGCATCATCTCATTCAATTCAATGTAATCAATCTCGTTCATGTGAAATATGTGATATTTAGGTAAATGTGAAAAATGCTCTCCTTATTACGCCGAAAAAGCTCACAAAGGTACGCATTTTTCTCCGTTTCACCAACGACTCCCCCCCATTATTATTTGTTAAAAAGAGCCCAAAAAAATCAAGCGCCTCAGAGTGAGACGCTTGAATATTTTTGACGGGGAAGAGGCTATTATCCCTCCTTCTTTGCCAAATCGACAGAAGCAGGGCACTTGGGATTGAGTTCTGTTTCACTCACCTCACCACCACCTTCTTGCCGCCCACGATGTTGATGCCCTTTCGTGGCGCAGCGAGGCGACGGCCGGAGAGGTCGTAGATGGGGGCTTGGTCCATGCTTCCTTCACCATGAACCGCATCCACAGCCAGTTCCTTATCTGTCAATGCCACAATTTCCTTGAAGCCGATCCAAGGTTCTATTTTATATGCATCGATGGCAGCGGCAGGAACATGAAGTGTAGCTGTACTGATAGGTGTATTGTCGAATACACTAGAACCGGTTGTCGGAACACACTCAGCAAAGCAATAGACATCTGTCAGGCCGCTGCAATTATAGAACGCATAGTTTCCAATGCTCGTCACGCTGCCCGGGATGGTCACGGAGGTTAGGCGGCTGCAATAAGAGAACGCATACTCTCCAATGCTCGTCACGCTGCCCGGGATGGTCACGGAGGTCAGGCCGCTGCATTCAGCGAACGCATAGTTTCCAATGCTCGTCACCTTTCGCGTCCTGTTCATGAAGGTCACTTCTTCGGGAATCACAACGGAGCCGGAATAGGAATTATTTCCCTCCGTCACCTCCAATTCCTTTCCCTCATTGATATAGTTATAATAGATCGTCACGCCATAGGCGTTCTTAACTTCGATGTCGTAAGCGTAAGCCTCGCCCTTGACGAAGCACATCATCAGCGCCATGAGCGCCATCCATAGACCTTTTGCTTTCATATCATTATCTGTTTGTTTTTATTGTTTTTCCGCTGCAAAGTTACATAACTTTTCCGAACCACAAGCACATTCAACTCCTTTTTCTTTTTTGTTCGTAAGAAATGTGCTCCAAAGGTCACCTCACCACCACCTTTTTACCATTCACGATATTGATGCCCTTTCGGAGTGTGTCAAGCCGGCGGCCGCCAAGGTCGTAGATAGGCGCTTGTTCCACACGTCCTTCACCATGAACTGCATCCAC
>CAJOCU010000028.1 GCA_905233765.1 uncultured Bacteroidaceae bacterium
GGGCTCCACCGTGAACAGATATTCCGGCGTGTACCACGCCTGGATGAGCACCGAAAGGATGCCGTACGCTTTCGTGCCGGGACGCGCACAGATGCGGTCTGCCACCTCCTTCTGGATCATTCCTGTACAGCAGGGGATGTAGTCCTTGTTGTCCAGCATCTTGAAGAAGATTTGGCTGGAGATGTTGTAGGGGTAGTTGCCGGTGAGCACAAAGGGCTGTCCCCCGAAGGTGCGGTCCAGGTGCATCTTCAGGAAGTCGTCCTCGATGATGTTCTCTTCCAGCTGTGGCCAGGTGCGGCGCAGGTAGTCCACCGACTCATAGTCCAACTCCACGACTTTCAGCAACCGCGGTTTCTTCATGAGGAACTGTGTCATGACACCCATACCAGGGCCAACCTCGAGTATCGGTAGGTCTGGTCGGACATCTACAGTGTCTGCAATACGTTGTGCGATGCTTAAATCCGTTAAGAAGTGTTGTCCGAGGAATTTTTTTGGCTTAACTGTGCGCATAAGCGGAGAGAAACTTGTAACTTTGCGCTGCAAAGATACGGAAAAAAGCAATAATACGAGTTTGAAACATTGAAAAGTTGGCGTTCCATACTGAAAATCATCCTGCCGCTGGCCATCGGCGGCCTGATCCTGTGGTGGATGTACCGCGGCTTTGACTGGGCCACGCTGCAGCGTGCGCTGACGAGCGAGATGGACTGGACATGGATGTGGCTGTCCTTCCCCTTCGGCATCCTCGCACAGGTGTTCCGTGCCCTGCGGTGGCGCCAGGTGCTGCGTCCGTTGGGTGAGCATCCGCGCCTCCACACCAGCATCAACGCCATCTTCCTGAGCTACGCCAGCTCGCTGGCCATTCCCCGGGTGGGCGAGGTGCTGCGTTGTGGCGTGCTGAAGCGCTACGACGGTGTCAACTTCAGCCGTGGCCTGGGGACAGTGGTCACGGAGCGGGTCGTGGATATGGTGATGATAGCGCTCCTCTCCGTGTTGGTATTCGTCTTGCAAATTCCCGTTTTCATCGAGTTTTTCGAGCAGACGGGTCTCAGCCTCGGTGGTTTCCTCTCGCGGTTCACGACGACAGGGTGGTTTGTCACCATCCTCAGCGGCCTGCTCATCGTAGGCATGGGGGCTTACCTGCTCCGCCGCTATGAGCTGATGATGCGCACGCGCTCCGTTCTCAAGGAACTCGCAGAGGGGCTGCTCTCCATCCGAAAGGTGGATGGAGTGGGCCGTTTCCTCTTTTATAGCGTCGCCATCTGGGCTTGCTACTTCCTGCATTTCTACCTCACCTTCTACTGTTTTTCCTATACACGCGAGCTGGGACTGACGGTGGCGATGGTGGCTTTCGTCGTTGGCACCTTTGCGGTGCTGGTGCCTACACCCAATGGCGCCGGCCCATGGCATTTCGCGGTGAAAACGGTGTTGATGCTCTACGGCGTAGCCGGTGACGACGGCGCCCTCTTCGCCCTCATCGTCCACACTGTGCAGACGCTGCTCGTGGCAGTCCTCGGTGTTTATTCCCTTTTGGCATTGTTAGCGACAACACCAAAAGGGAATAACCCTTAAACCATCAAACATTAAACTTTAAACATTAAACTTTAAACTATACAATCATCATGACAATTCAAGATTTAGAACCCAAAGCCGTATTCGGCAACTTCTACAAACTCACTCAAGTACCGCGTCCGAGCGGACATCTGGAAAAGATTCAGCAGTTCCTGCTCGACTGGGCCAAGGAACGTGGCATTGAAGCTTACAAGGACGGCGGCGACAACATCGTGATGCGTAAACCCGCAACACCCGGCTTCGAGAACCGTAAGCTCTGCACGATGCAGGCCCATATGGATATGGTCCCGCAGAAGACCGACGAGAGCACGCATAACTTCGAGACCGACCCCATCGAGACATGGATTGACGGCGAATGGCTGAAGGCCAAAGGCACGACGCTCGGTAGCGATGACGGCATCGGCGTGGCCTGTATCATGGCTGTCTTCGAGGACAACACCCTCAAACACGGGCCGCTGGAGGCGCTGATCACCTCCGACGAGGAGACCTGCATGTGGGGTGTCAATCATTTGGCAGCGGACACGCTGAAGGGTGACATCCTGCTGAACATCGACCACGAGAGCGAGGGTGAGTTCTGCATCGGCAGCGCCGGCGGTATCAACGTTACAGCTTCCTTGGGTTATAAGGAAGTGGAAACCGCCAAGGATGACATCGCTGTGAAGGTGACCATCAGCGGACTGAAGGGCGGACACAGCGGCCTGGAGATCAACCAGAACCGCGCCAACGCCAACAAACTCATGGCGCGTCTCGTGCGTCAGGCCATCTTGGATGACGATGCTCGTCTGGCCGCGTGGAAGGGTGGTAATATGCGCAATGCGATACCCCGAACTGCCGAGACCGTGCTGACGATTCCCGCCGAGAACGAGGCCGACCTGCGCGAGTTGGCATCCTACTGCCAGAAGACTTTCACGGATGAGTTCCGTGGCGTAGAGGAAGGTGTGGAGATTGCTGTCGAACGTGTCGAGCTGCCCGCTATGCAGGTGCCCGAGGAGGTGCAGGACAACCTCGTCAGCGCTATCCTGGCCTGCCACGACGGTGTGCTACGCAACATCCCCAGCATCCCCCACGTGGTGGAGACCAGTTCCAACCTGGCCATCATCACCATCGGCGGTGGCAATGCCGAAGTGCTCATCCTCGCCCGTTCGTCCTGCGACAGCCAGCTGGAGTACGAGCAGGAGATGTTCGAGAGTGTGTTCGGCATGGCCGGCATGAAGGTGGAGTACAGCGGTCAGTATGGCGCTTGGCAGCCTAACTTCGATTCCCCCATCGCCGCACAGATGGCTGCTCTCTACGAGCGGATGTATGAGAAACCCGCCAAGGTGGAGGTCGTGCACGCTGGCTTGGAGTGCAGCAAGATCGGCGAGATTTATCCGAACATGGACCTCATCTCCTTCGGACCTACGCTGCGCTCACCGCACACGCCCAACGAGCGCTGCAACATCCCCAGCGTCGGTCGCTTCTGGCCGTTCCTGACCACACTGTTGGCAGAGATTCCGGAGAAATAGCCATCACCGCCTAAACGTTAAACGATTAAACGTTAAACGCATTATGAAATCGTTCATTCTTTCAATCTTCATGAGCTTATTCCCGCTGTTTGGCTTCGCCCAGAGTTATGAGAAATTGTGGAAGCAAGTGGAACAAGAGGAGGCCGACGGCAAGCCGCAGTCGGCTTATGCCACCGTGCAGAAGATCCTGCAGAAAGCCCTTGCCGAAGGCCGGCAGGGACAGGTGTTGAGTGCCCGTCTGCGCTCGGCAGGCCTGCATCAGGAGTGGGCCCCCGACAGCTTCTTCACAGATGTGGCGGAACTGGAAGCCTTGCGCGCTCAGGAGCAGCGCCCCGAGGCCCGCGCCATCTACGCTTCCATTCTGGCCGAGGTCTATGCTGGCAACCGCAGCAGGTCGCAGGCTCAAGGGCTGACGCTGACGAGCGAGGAGATGAAGGAATGGACACGCGAACAATACGACAGCGCAGCCGTCAGGAACTGGCAGTTGTCGTTGGAGAACCTTGAAGTCTTGGCTGCCGCGAGCAGCAAGGACTGGCTACCCTTTGTGGCGCAAGCATCCCACTCGTCGTATTTTCGCCACGACCTGCTCCACATCCTGTGGCAGCGCTTCCGCGATCAGAGGAGCAGCAGATGGGAGGCGTCGTCTGACGAACAGACCACCCTCGGAACGGCTGTCCGCGACCTCTATAGTCGTCGGGGCAACCGCGAGGCTGCGTTGTTGGTTGACTTGGACTTGGTGAAGAATGAGGTGGCACCCCTGGAGGCGCTGAGGGACCAGTATGCATCGCAGCCCCTCTGCACAGAGGTGTATCTGCGCTTGCTCGATACTGATGCCAAGGATTCCCAGAAGGTGGCGTGGTGCAAAGAGGCCATCAGCCGCTATCCCCGCTATGCTCGTATCGGTGAGGTTCGCAACCGCTTGAACGACCTTCTCCGACCGCAGGTGACGTGGAGAGGCAACGACGTCTATTATCCGGGCAAGCACTACGCTTGGCTTCTGACGACGAAGAACGCTTCTGCCGTGACGATGACGGTCTATCGCCTCACCAAGACCTTCACCGACGATGACCTCGAGAAGAGCAAGCTCTCGGTGGAAGAATATCTCCGCCGTAATGGCCAGCAGCTCCAGAAAATCAACCATTCCATCGCTACCTCGGGTGCTAGTGCTTTCGTCAGCGACACGCTCGATTGGACGGCTCCCGGCGTGGGCCTCTATGCTGTACTCTTGAGTGCCACTACGCCTGAGAGGGAAGCCAAACAGCGAGCGGTAACGAACCAATACCACCTCTTTCACGTCACGACCCTGAAGACCCTCACACGCATACTGCCGCAGGATAACTTGGAGATCATCGTGGTGGATGCCGAGACCGGACAGCCCGTCAGTGGGGCTACGGTTGAACTGTATGAGACTCAACAACGGGCTGACCAGCGCACCCGTCGCGGCGCCTATCAGACTGATGCGGAGGGACGTGTGCAATGCTCGCTCCACTTGGAAGCGAAAAATCGCAGGAACCTCTCCGTCAGGACGTTTGCTGATGCTGACACATATCTGCCAGAAGAGACCATCTGGCGTAACAATGTCTCGTTCGCCGACAACCGTGAGAGCACGCTGCTGCACCTCTACACCGACCGCGCCATCTACCGGCCCGGACAGACGGTGCACGTCAGCGGGGTGGTCTATACGCAAAAGCATTGGGATGCGAACGTCGTTGGAGGCAAGGACTATGAATTGCTGCTGCGCGATGCCAACTGGAAGGAAGTGAACAGGCAACAGGTGCGGACAGACAGCTTGGGTGTCCTCGCTGCAGACTTCGTCCTCCCAGATGGCGGACTGCCCGGCAGCTATCACATTCAGACGGATGGTGGCAGCGTCACTTTCCGCGTAGAGGAATACAAGTGTCCGACTTTTGAAGTCAAGATGGACGAGGCACCGGCGCTGCAGTGGCCGCAGGACAGCATCACGCTGACGGGTAAGGCATTGGGCTACAACGGCGTTCCTGTGCGCTATGCCCGTGTCACCGGCAACTACCAGTTCACTTATCCCTACTGGTGGTTCCGTTATAACAACTCCCCGCTGCAGCCCATCGACACGCTTTCCACCGATGAAACGGGCGCTTTCCGCGTGCGTGTACCTTTAAGGGATATCCCCGCCGAGAATCTGCGTCACGGCCTCGTCCTGCGCCTGGATGTCGAAGTCCTCAGCGCGGCCGGCGAGACACGCGAGGGCACTGCGCGTGTGCCGCTCTGCACCACACCGCTGCGCCTGAACATCACGATGCAGGAGCAGCAGGACCGTGACCGCCTGGTGCCTCCAGTGTTCACGTTGATCTCCTCTACCGGAAAGCCCGTTCAGGGCGACATCGTCTGTTCCATCTATCCCACCGGCTCTGATGAGGCCGTCGCGAGCGATGCGACACCCGAGACGCTCTGCGCCGCTCTCCGCGATCTGCCCTCGGGCGACTATGAGCTCTGTGCCGTAGCCAAGGCTGGTGCTGACACCGCTTCAGCCAAAGCTGCGTTCTACCTCTTCTCGATGGCAGACCAGCGTCTGCCGCGCCGTGCCGAGAGCTGGCTCTACAGCCCCACAGACACCTTCGACCTCCAGCATCCTGCCCGCCTTCAGGTCGGCAGCAGCTTCGAGAACGTAGCCCTCTACTACAGCCTCGTAGGAAAGGAGGGTGTCGTGAAGAACGAACTTTTCCGCCTCTCCGATGAACTTCGCATCATCGAAATCCCTTACCTGCCCGAGTATGGCGACGGCGTGACAGCTCACTTTGCTTTTGTCAAGGGCGGCAAGAGCTATATCCTCAGGAAAAGCCTGAAGCTGGCAATGCCCGATAAACAGCTGCGCTGGCAGTGGACCTCGTTCCGCGACCGTCTGCACCCGGGTGACCAGGAAACATGGACGCTGCGCCTGACAGCCCCCGACGGCACGCCCGTCGGTGCCAACCTGATGGCAACGCTCTACGATGCCTCCCTCGACCAGCTGAAGGCCCATTCCTGGGAGTTGCTGGTGAACCGCCTCCACCGCGTTCGCTCCCTCCCTTGGCGCTCACGCGACTTCTTCAAGAATTATTCAGCGCAGATGCAACTCTACTTCCCGATGAAGGACTACAGCGCTGAAGCCCTCTCCTTCGATGCCTTCGACAGCCAATGGCTGAATGGCCTGTTCTTCAGGAGCAACGCCTATGGCATCCGTCGCGTTGGTGCGATGCGGCTGGGTGCCACGAAGGGCACGGAACTCCATGAGGTTGCTGTTTATGAACATGCTGACGCGATGCCCATGATGGCCAAATCCACTGCCAATACAGACGAGGATCTGGCTCTGAACGGCAGGATTGGCGGCCTCACCCTTCAAGACGATCACGCCGAGGAAGAGGGTGCCAACGAGGGCGAACGCATAGAAGCGGCCTCTGCGGCGGTCCGCACAAATTTCAATGAAACAGCCTTCTTCATGCCCCGCCTGCACAGCGACCCCGCGACGGGCGAGGTGACGCTGTCCTTCACGCTGCCCGAGAGCCTCACTACGTGGCAGTTCCTGGGTGTGGCCCACACCGCAGACATGATGACGACCACCCTGCAGGCGCAGACCATCGCCCGCAAGGAGCTGATGGCGCGGCTCTACCTGCCTCGTTTCCTGCGGGCTGGCGACCAGGGCAGCCTGCGTGCCGTCGTGCAGAACCTCACGGATTCACCCCTCGCGGGTCAGCTCCGCCTGGAAGTCTTCGACCCCGAAACCGAGAAAGTCATCCTCAAGAAACAGACTGCGTTCGAGACCACAGCACAGGGCGAGACGGTCCTCGCCTTCGACTACACCCCCACGGAGGACTATCCCATCGTGGCTGTGCGTCTGACGGCTGAGAGCGCCCAGTTCTCCGACGGCGAACAGCACTACCTGCCCATCCTCTCCGCGAAGGAGTGGATCACCGAGAGCGTGGAGATCCGGGCAGATGGTGCCGGCACGTTCACCACAGACCTCTCCACCTTATTTAATAAAGACAACGCCTCGGCCACTCAACGTCGCCTGACCGTGGAATATACCACGCATCCCATCTGGAATGTCGTGCAGGCACTGCCCGCCCTGCGCGAGCCGCAGCACGACGATGTGCTCTCCATCTCCTCTGTCCTCTATGCCAACATCCTCTCCGCTCATATCGCTGCCACCACGCCGCGCTTGAAGACCATCATCGAGCTGTGGAAGAAACAGGGCGCTGCGGCACAGAGTCCGCTGGCCAGCGACGAGGACCTGAAGCAGCTCATCCTCGACGAGACGCCGTGGTTGCGCGAAGCCAATAGCGACAGCCAGCGTCGCGCCCAGCTCATCGACCTCTTCAACGAGAACCTTCTCAGCAGTCGTATCGGCTCCACGCTGGAGAAACTGTGCCAGCGTCAGGAATCCGACGGCGGTTTCGCCTGGTTCCCCGGGATGCGAAGCAGCGAGCTGATGACGCGCCTCGTCTGCATCGGACTGACGCACCTGCTTGCCCTGACCGATGACTTCGCTCAGCTGCCTTCGGAGACCGCAGAACAGCTCAGAGACCTACTCAGCCGCGCGGTGAACTATGTGGCACAGGAGAATGCTCGTTTGGTTCAGGAGCTGAAGAAGGCTGAGGCCAAGGGTTCTACTATTCAGACGGGTTCGCTCATGCACCTCGACTATATTTATATCACCCAACGCGCTGGCGTGGAACTCACGAAGAGCCAGCAGGCCGACGTCCGCTACCTCCTCGACCACCTGAAAGGTTCGGTTGCAGGCATGAGCAACAATGAGCGTGCGATGGCTGCCATCGTCCTCAATACTGCAGGGCGCAGCAAGGAGTCCCGCCTCTACTTCGACTCCATGAAAGAGCACCTGACCACCACCGCTGCCAACGGCACCTTTTTTGATTATGCCGGTGGCAGCTTCACGCCCACGGGCCATAAGGTCATCGTTCACACAGCAGCCATGGAGGCCGTCCATGAACTGGCTGCCGACGACCGCGCCCTCAACAGCGGCCTGCGTCGCTGGTTGCTGCAGCAGAAGCGAACACAGATGTGGGAATCCTCCATCTGCACCACCAACGCTATCTACGCCCTGCTCTATGGCGAGGCCGCTGCTGCCGACCTCCAGAGCACGGCCAAGGATCGGCTGACGCTCAACTACGGCAAGAAGAAAACGGTCGTGTCCGCATCGGACGGAGCGCGCAGTGCCGCCGCCCTCGGCTATCTGCGCGAGACCTATACCGATGGTGCCGCACCCAAGAGCATCACCGTGGAGCGTCGCAATGCGGGCGAGGCCTGGGGTGCTGTCTATGCGCAGTATCTCACGCCTATTGCCGATGCCACCGCCCATGCCGCAGGCCTCACCATCCGTCGCGAGGTGAGCACCGCTGCCCCGCGTCTCGGTGATAAGCTCACGACACGCTATATCATCACCGCCGACCGCGACTACGAGTATGTCTGCCTGCGTGCCGACCGTGCTGCCTGCGCAGAGCCTGCTGAGCAACTCTCCGGCTACCGCTGGCAGGGCGGCCTCGGTTACTACCGTGCTGTGCGCGATGCCCACACCGACTACTTCTTCGACCGTCTGCCCAAGGGCACCTACGTTCTCGAAGAAACCGCCTTCATCGACCGCGAAGGGCGCTACACCACTGGCCTCACCACCATCCGCTGCCTCTATGCCCCCGAATATGGCGGCCATACGCCTGCCTTTGAAATCAATATCAACCAATAAAAACAGATAAGATGAGAAATATTAAAAGTCTACTTCTCTTCATCAGCATGTTCTTCATCAGCTCCTCCCTGTGGGCTGACTATACCGTCACCATCCTCCCTAACGACATGCGTGGCATGGGGTCCAAGGAAGAGACGTCACCCGTTTCCGTCACGGTCGAAGGTGTCACCTTTCAATGCGACAACGGCTGGGGCAGCGAGGATATCTGGTGTTTCGCCGGCAGCACCATTACACTTTCTGCTACGCGCCCTATCACGCAGGCCCGCTTCGATTTCTGGGGTAATCACAATGGCAGTTTGGAGTCCGTTTATGCGAACCTGACGACGTTTCAGTCCGAATGGTCAAAGAGTACTAAGTACTTGGCACGAATGACGCGTATAGAAGTTGTGCTGCAGGGTGATACGCCCCAGGCCAATGACTTCACCATTACCGACCTGCCGCAGAACCTCAATTTCGACGTCACGACGACACACACGCCCATCGTTCTGCATTATACCACTTCCTGCAAAGGAAAAGTAGAGGTCAGCACCAGTAGCTACATCAGTTCCCAAGTGGATGAGGTGAAGAAAACCATCACCATTACCCCGTTGAAGAAGATGCCTGGGCCGCAGGTCTATTATATTCGTCAGAAAGGTGATGGCACATATGGCGAGAGTGTGAAATCTTTCCAGTTGAACATCACGCAGGCAGAGACCGACGTGCACACTGCCACATTCTGGGTCAATGGCAACCCCATCTCCGCCACATCATATAAGGAAGGGGTTCCTGTCGTATTTCCCTCTGACCCTGCTGCCATCTCTGATAAGACCTTCTGGGGATGGGCCATGAGCTACCCCATACATAAGGAGACAGAAGAGGCACCTACGCGAGTACAGGGATACATCCCTATGTTTGAATACGATATGGATTTCTACGCCATCTACGCCGAGGAGGTGGCACCAGGTGTTTTCTCATGGTTCACTACGGATGTGAAGGAACCTGCGGTGTGGCGTCCCGTCATTACTGTCCCCGAAGTGGTGACAGGTCTCAGCAGCATTACGGCAACCATCACCTGTCCTACGTCTGGTGCATCTGTTTACTACCGACTAGGTGACGATACCAGTTGGAAGAAATACTCTGGGGCAGTGTCCATTACCGGCAGCACAACAATTTATGCGAAGGCTGTGAAGGGCAGCGTCGAAAGCCACGTGAGTTTCCGTACCGTGACCTTCGCCTCCTCTATTGCGGCGCCCGTAATTACACTTACGCCAGCAAGTGAGTATGGCAGTCATTTCTACTATGCGAATATCACCACGGAGACAGCCACTGCCACGATTTACTACACCATGGACGGCTCAACGCCCACGAAAGACCCCAACCAACAATACTATTCATATGCGCCCCCCATAGTGACAAAGGGTATCACCATAAAAGCGGTAGCTTACAGCGGTGGAGCTTATAGTGATGTCACGGTGTTGGAGGTGGAGCCTGCTCCCCAGAAGCCGATTTCTGCACTCAGCGCCAGTGATAAGGATGAATTCATTATCCAGGGCATCGTGACGGCACGAAATGAGAACTATATGTGTGTCCAGGACGAGGACGCTGCTATCAGGGTGGCATTGTTCTTGACGTCAACGACTGCAGCCCCAGGTGATGAAGTGCAGGTAAAAGGTACGGTAATCGGTAGTAGTAACAAATCGTTGGTTGTCGCTCCTACCTCGATTACAGTTCTATCGCATGGAAACGTAGTGCCCCCGGTGTATAAGACCTATCAACAGGTCTTGAGTGATTACAACGGCGCGTTCAAGTTGCGTGATATGAAAGTAACACTCTTGAATATGTACATTTATAATGTAGGGGATACTTATCTCACGTTCAATGACGGGAACGATTTTTACTATATTTTTAATATAGATGGTAGTGCATTCTCGCGTTATGAGATTGTAACAGCCACTTGTAACCTCTACGATGTAGCTGGTGAACTCGAATTTGATAATGCCACAATCGCATGCGTGGCTGAGACTGTCACCATTGGCGAGGACCAATATGTCACGTACTTCCGTAAGCATGCTACAGATCTCAGTGCCAGCGATATTCAAGTCTTTACGGCTAAGGTGGAGAACAACGTGGTCAAGTTATTGGAAGTGGAAACGAAACTCATTCCTGCCAACACGCCTGTGATTCTATACAGCAAGACAGCACAGCAGGCTGTTCGATATCCCTTGTCAGATGCCACGTCTGTGATGCTGGATAACGAGCTGGTGGGAATCAACAGTACTACGACCGTGTCTTCAACTTCGGGCAATAAACACAACTATTATTTCAAGATGGAAGACAATAAGCCTGTGTTCATCAGCATCGAAGATAGTCGTAAGTTATATGGTGATGATGCCTATCTCAGCACCGCTGCCACAACCGCATCGCGACTATCTGTAGAGCGTTATGTTCCCGATGGTATTACTGATATCGGCAACGATGCGAAGCCCACGGCTACTACCGATGCCTGGTTTACCCTTGATGGCCGTCAGCTACCTTCTCGTCCTTCACGAGCTGGCATCTACCTCCGCAATGGCCACAAGATAGCCGTCCGTTAATCCTTGTTATAGCCCTCAACCTTTCAATTTTTCAATTTCTCAATCTTTCAATTTGAAAAAGCCTCTCATCCTCATTACTAACGACGACGGCTATCAGGCCGCAGGCATACAGGCGCTGTGGCCGCGTTGGGTGATGTCTATATCGTAGCTCCCGACGGTGCACGGTCGGGCACAGCCGCTTCCATCACCGCTACGCGCCCTGTCACCTACCGTGAGCTGCCCCTGGTGGCAGACACCACCCCTTCATCGACCCCCCTCACCAATGGCTTTGCCGTGGCTACCGTGGACAGCCCTACGGGCTATCCCGCTTCCGTGAGGCTCTTCTCCTGCAGCGGCACCCCCGTGGATTGTGTGAAGCTGGCGATGGAGCAGATAGTGCCGCGGAAGCCCGACCTCATCCTCAGCGGCATCAACCATGGCGACAATGCCAGCATCAGCGTTCACTACAGCGGCACCATGGGTGCTGTCTTCGAGGGCTGCATGAAGGGTGTACCGTCTGTGGGCCTCTCCCTGTGGCTGCAGCATGGGCAGCGCTATGAAGATGTACCCGTGAGCGACGACACCCTCGCGGCCATTGCCACCCTCTGCCAGCGCATCCTCACCCAAGGTCTGCCGCAGGACGTATGCCTGAACATCAACATCCCGCCCTCCACCGCATTCCGTGGCTGGCAGGTGTGCCGTCAGGCGCGCGGCCAGTGGACAGCAGAGTGGGCCACGGCAACGAATCCGCATGGTCTGAATGCCTTCTGGCTTACGGGTAAGTTCACCGATTTGGAACCCGATGCCCCTGACACCGACTTCGCCGCTCTCCGCGCCGGCTATGCTTCCATCGTCCCCGTTACAGTAGATATGACCGCACACCACGCCCTGGAGCGGATTAGCCATTTAACGGATTAACGAATTAACCCATGAAGTACTACCTCATCGCCGGTGAGGCCAGCGGCGACCTCCACGCCTCCCATCTCATCGCCGCCTTGAAAGCTGAAGACCCGGACGCCGAGTTTCGTGGCTTCGGCGGCGACCTCATGGCGGCTCAGGGAATGACGCTCGTCCGCCACTACCGCGACCTGGCCTTCATGGGTTTCGTGGCTGTCGTCCTTCACGCGCGTACGATATTAAAAGGTATGCAGCAGTGCAAGGACGACATCGTGGCGTGGCGCCCTGATGTCGTCATCCTCGTCGATTACCCGGGTTTCAACCTCAAGATTGCTAAATACGTCCATTCCATCGGCGTCTGTCCCGTCTATTACTATATCGCGCCGAAGCTGTGGGCGTGGAAGGAGTATCGCATCAAAGCCCTCAAGCGCGACGTAGATGAACTCTTCTCCATCCTGCCCTTTGAGAAAGACTTCTTCGAAGGCAAGCACGGCTATCCGATCCATTATGTCGGCAACCCCACAGTCGATGAGGTGACTGCGTACAAGGCTACTGTGGCATCGATGCCGCAAGAGCCTTGTATCGCGCTTCTCGCAGGCAGCCGTCTTCAGGAAATCCGTGACAACCTGCCTCGCATGATTGCTGCCGCCCACCCCTTCACCGATCGCTATCGCCTTGTGATTGCCGGCGCTCCGGGGATGACAGAGGATATCTACCATAAGTATATCGCCATGGCGGAGAAGAGGGTTGGAGAGCCCCTTGACATTGAAGTCGTCTATGGCCACACCTATGACATTTTGTCACAGGCTACCGCCGCCCTTGTCACCTCCGGCACCGCCACGTTGGAGACCGCCCTCTTCCGCGTGCCGCAAGTGGTCTGCTATTTCATGCAAGCCCGTTGGCTCGCTACTTTTGCGCGCAAGCTAGTCATTAAGATTCCTTTCATCTCGCTTGTGAACCTTGTGGCAGGACGGGAGGTGGTACCCGAACTCGTGGCAGATCAAATGACTGTCGCCCGCTGCCGACATCACCTTGCTAATATCCTGCCCGGTGGGGCGGAACGTGAAAAACAACTGTCGGGCTACGACGATGTCGCAACCCGACTAGGTAAGTCTGGAGCGCCGCAACGGGCTGCTCACCTTATCTTGCAACTCCTTAGTGCAGAAACCAAGCGCTAAGGTCTGGTTAGTCCTTGAGGTAGTAGATGACGGTGGTGACGACGCGGACGTTCTTGAGCCACGGAGTGTTCTGGTCGCGGCTCTCGATACTGAACTGGCCTTGGTCGGCGGTGCGGATCTTGCCCAGCTCACTGTCGGAGTCCTCGGCGAAGCGCTCAGCAGTCTTGCGGGCGTTCTTCGTGGCCTCGGCAATCATCTCTGGCTTGATGGTGTTGAGACCCGTGAACTCGTAGTTGACGATGGAACTTTCGTCGTACTCGTTGCCTACGATGGTGACGCCTTGGCGCATTAGCTCGGTTTGCTTGCTAACCAGGTTGCGAATGAGATCAACATTCTTGGAGACGACGGTGACGACGCAGTTGGCTTTGTAGCGGTAGCGCACGGCCTCGTTGGAGTAGCTGTTGGCCTGTTGATCGACGAGGGTAGGGGGTGCCAGCGAGATTTCAGCATCGCTGAGGCCGTTGGCCTTGAGGAAGCTGACCACGATTTTCGTGTCGCGTGAGATGTTCTCGTACAGCTCAGCAGGGTCGTTGCCCAGTTCCTTGAACTTCAGCGGCCACGTGGCCTTGTCAGCCTTCACCTCTTTCTCGGAAAGACCTTTGGCGGTGACGGTGCGGTCGAGTTCCTTGAACTGCACGATGCCTTGCTTGATGGCTCTTCCACCCAGGAAGAGACCGATGGCGAGGATGAGGGCCTCGCCCACGAAATTGAATTGAATGGACTTCATAGCTTATTTCTGACGGATAAAGATGTTAATGGGGGTGCCGGAGAAGTTCCAGCGTTCGCGAATCTTGTTCTCGAGGAAGCGACGGTAGGGCTCCTTGATGTACTGCGGCAGGTTGGCGTAGAACACGAAGCTGGGGATGCGGGTGTCGGGGAGCTGCGAGCAGTATTTGATTTTGATGTACTTGCCCTTCATGGAGGGTGGGGGGTAGGCTTCGATGAGGGGCAGCATCTCCTGATTGAGCTTTGTGGTGCCCACGCGAGCACGGCGGTGCTTATCCACTGCCGCTGCCGTCTCCAAGACTTTGAAGATGCGCTGCTTGGTCATGGCCGAGGCGAAGATGATGTCGAAGTCGGTAAAGGGTGCCATTCGTTCGCGGATGGTGTCCTCGAAGTATTTGATGGCGGTGGTGCTCTTGTCCTCCACGAGGTCCCATTTGTTGACGACCACGACGATGCCTTTGTTGTTGCGCTGGATGAGCTGGAAGATGTTCAGGTCCTGGGCCTCGATGCCGCGGGTGGCATCGAGCATGAGGATGCAGACGTCGCTGTTCTCGATGGCGCGGATGCTACGCATGACGCTGTAGAACTCCAGGTCCTCGTTGACCTTGGACTTGCGGCGGATGCCAGCGGTATCGACGAGGAGGAAGTCGAAGCCGAACTTCGTATAGCGTGTATAGATGCTGTCGCGTGTGGTCCCGGCAATGTCGGTGACGATATGACGGTCCTCACCGATGAAAGCGTTGGTGAGGCTGGATTTGCCCACGTTCGGGCGCCCGACGACGGCGATGCGGGGCAGGTCGAGCTCCTCGATGCTGTCGACCTCCTTGGGCAGTTTCTCGAGGACGAGGTCCAGGAGGTCGCCCGTGCCGCTGCCGGTGGCGGAAGAGATGCAGAAGGGGTCGCCCAGACCGAGGCGGTAGAAGTCGGCGGCCTGCCACTGCTGGTCGCTGTTGTCGGTCTTGTTGGCCACGAGAATGACGGGCTTGGAGGCACGGCGCAGGATGGATGCCACGGCTTCGTCGAGGTCTGTGACACCTGTGTTAATGTCCACGAGGAAGAGAATGACATCGGCTTCCTCGGTGGCGATGGTGACCTGCTTGCGGATCTCTTCTTCGAAGATGTCATCGCTGTTGACGACCCAGCCGCCGGTATCGACGACGGAGAACTCACGACCTACCCACTCGCACTTGCCGTACTGGCGGTCGCGCGTGGTGCCGGCCTCGTCGGAGACGATGGCGTGGCGGGTCTTGGTCAGGCGGTTGAAGAGGGTGGACTTGCCCACGTTGGGGCGTCCGACAATGGCGACTAACATAATATACAGCCTCTCCCGCGACCCCTCCCCCTTAGGGAGGGGAGATTGGTTTCCTTTGTCGCAGGTTGAGGACTTGTTATTTAATAGTTTATACTACTTGGTTGATATTTTTCTGTTATTATCGGGGGAGAGGCTCTACTCCAGTTGGTAGCCGTATTGCTTCATCGCTTTCTCGGAGCTGCGCCAGTCTTTATCGACTTTGACGAAGCACTGGAGGTAGATTTTCTTGCCGAAGAAGCGTTCGAGCTCGCGGCGTGCCTCGGAGCTGACGCGCTTGAGGGCTACGCCTTGGTGGCCGATGATGATGCCTTTCTGCGACTCACGCTCCACGTAGATGACGGCCTCGATGCGGATGAGGTCTTTTTCTTCCTTGAAGCTTTCCACAACGGCCTCCACGGAGTAGGGGATTTCCTTGTCGTAGTAGAGGAGTATCTTCTCGCGGATGATCTCGGTGACGAAGAAGCGGGCGGGCTTGTCGGTCCACGCGTCCTTGTCGAAGTAGGCGGGCGACTCGGGCAGCAGCTCCTTGATGCGGTTGAGGACCTGATCGACGCCGAACTTATGCAGGGCGGAGATGGGGAAGATTTCAGCTTGCGGGAGGATGGAATGCCATTCCTCCACCTTGGAGGCTAAAATGGCGTTGGCCCCACCCCCAGCCCCTCCCCTGTTAGGGAGGGGGGATTGGTTTCCTTTGCGACCTTGCTTATCACCCTTGGGATTGGAGCTTTCTTTGCTGTTCCCCTCCCTAACAGGGGAGGGATTAGAGGTGAGGCTGTCAATCTTATTGATCAGCACGAGGATGGGCACCTTGAGCTGCTGCACCTTCTCGAGGAATTCGGCGTTCTTGTCGGGTGTCTCGACCATGTCGGTGACGTAGAGCAGCACGTCGGCATCCTGCAGGGCGCTCTCCGAGAACTGGAGCATCTGCTCCTGCAGCTTGTAGTTGGGCTTGAGGACACCGGGCGTGTCGGAGAAGCAGATCTGCATCTCGGGCGTGTTGAGGATGCCCATGATGCGGTGGCGCGTGGTCTGCGCCTTGAAGGTGGCGATGGAGATGCGCTCGCCCACGAGGAGGTTCATGAGCGTGCTCTTGCCGACGTTAGGGTTGCCGACGATGTTGACGAAACCGGAGCGATGCATTATTTCGGATCATATCCCCACTTCATGTAGGCTGCGCCCCATGTGAAGCCAGCACCGAAAGTGGTGAAGATGAGGTTGTCGCCCTTGTGGAGCTGTTTCTCGTAGTCCCAGAGTGCCAGCGGCAGTGTGCCGGCCGAAGTGTTGCCGTACTTCTGGATGTTGACCATCACCTTCTCCATGGGCATCTCCAGGCGTTTTGCGACAGCTTCAATAATTCGCACGTTGGCCTGGTGAGGCACTATCCATGCGATGTTGTCCTTGTTGAGGCCGTTGCGCTCGGCGATGAGAGCGGTGGAATCGGACATATTGGTGACGGCGAACTTAAACACTGTGCGGCCCTCCTGATGCACATAGTGCAAGCGGTGCTCGAGTGTGAAGTAGGAGGGAGGAGCCACAGAGCCGCCGGCTTTCATGACCAGGAAGGGAAGGCCCTGGCCGTCGGTGCGAAGGTAGCTGTCCTTCCAGCCCAGGTCCTCAGTGGTCGGTTCCACGAGTACGGCGGCGGCGCCATCGCCGAAGATGGGGCAGGTCTGGCGATCGGTGTAGTCGATCATGCTTGACATCTTGTCTGCGCCGATGACCACAATCTTCTTGTAGCGCCCGCTCTCTATCATGCAGGCAGCCTGGTCCATGGCATAGAGCCAGCCGGAGCAGGCGGCGGAGAGTTCGAAGGCGTGAGCGTTGGTCATTCCCAGTTTGCCCAGCACGATGCTGGCTGTGGAGGGGAAGCGGTGGTCGGGCGTTGATGTGGCACAGATGATGGCATCCACCTCCAGCGGGTCGGTATCGGTCTTCTGCAGCAATTGTCGTACGGCTTTACGTGCCATGTAGCTGGTACCGAGGCCCTCTTGGTTGAGAATGCGACGTTCCTTAACACCGATGCGTGTCATAATCCACTCATCGGTTGTATCCACCATCTGGCTAAGCTCTTCGTTGGTGAGGATATAGTCGGGGACGTAGCCTCCTACGCCCGTGATGATAGCATGAAGTTTTTCCATAAAACAAGAGTAAAATAAAAGCCCCACCCCGACGGGGAGGGGCTTGTGCTAAGACTTACGCTTCTTCCTTCTCGATAGCGACCTTCCCGCGGTAGTAACCGCAGGCGGGGCATACGGTGTGGTAGATGAAGAACTCACCGCAGTTAGGACATACTGCCAATGCAGGTGCTACTGCCTTGTCGTGTGTACGACGCTTGAGTGTGCGTGTCTTGGATTGTCTTCTTTTAGGATGTGCCATTTTTGTATATAGTTTAATGTTTAATGTTTAAAGTTTAGAGATGGACTATTTGAGCAGGGCTTTGAGCGCGTCCCATCGAGAATCGGTGGCAGGCTCTTCTGCTGTGCCTTCGCTGTTGTCGCGAACGGGTTCGTCAGTCGCAACAAGATATTGGCTCACCATCTCGTCGCAATCCCCTTCGGGATGAGCGTGAAAGATAGGTATCGCTAATGCGATGGTTTCATAAAGGTTCCATCTCACATCGAGGACGGGGCGGTCCTCGGGGAGGGTGATGCACTCGCCATCGTCATCGAGGGTGTCGCCTAAGCGAACATCGATGCAGTCCTCGGCGTCGATAGGTTGAGTCATCGGCTCGAGGCAGCGGTCGCACGGAATCTCTATGAACCCTTTGGCACAAATCTCAAGTCGGAAACCGGCAGCCTTCTTGTACACCCGAAGCGTGGCTGTGAGCTCACCGTGCTTGATCTCCTGCTGGTCCAGAGCACTGAAGAATGAATCATTGATCTGCCAAGTGCGGGTTTCTACTTCGCCTTGAAGACCTCGGAAATCAATCTCGAAGTGTCCTGATGTGTCCATACGGGCGGCAAAGGTAGGGCTTTTTTTTGGTGTGGCAAAGGATTCTGTGGAAAAGTTGAAAGTTTGAAGATGAAAGTTTAACGTTTTTCACATTTTAAGCCCCCTTCAATGTCCGTTTTTTCGCAATTCAATGCGGAAAGTGGTGCCTTTACCTAGTTCTGAGGCTTTCACGAAAATGCGTCCGTGATGGTATTCCTCGACGATACGTTTGGCCAAGGAGAGCCCGAGGCCCCATCCGCGCGTCTTGGTGGTGTAGCCTGGTTGGAAGACGCTGGAGAATTGTCCCTTGGGGATACCTTTCCCTGTGTCTGCCACTTCAACAACAAAGCGCGTTGTTTCCTCAAAGGCTGTGATGGTGATGGCGCCTTTGCCCTCCATTGCATCCACGGCGTTCTTGCATAAGTTCTCGACGACCCACTCGAACAGAGGAGCGGAAAGATTGGCGAAAATCGGCTGCTGGGGCAGGCGGGTGGTGATGGTGACGTTGTTGCTGGTGCGGCGTCCAATGTAATCCGCGACATGAGCGACTACCTCGTTGAGATTCTCTGGACGGACCTCCGGCAATGAGCCGATTTTGGAGAAGCGCTCAGCAATCATCTGTAGTCGCTTCACATCTTTGTCCATCTCTGGGAGGAGTTGGTCGTCGGGATATGTCTCGCGTAGCACTTGTGTCCAGGCCATGAGAGACGAGATTGGGGTTCCCAGCTGGTGTGCGGTCTCCTTGGAGAGACCGACCCATACTTTGTTCTGCTCAGCTCGCTTGCTGCTTAGGAGTGCGAAGACGGCTACGATGACAAAGATGAGGGCAATACCCAGTTGGATATAAGGATATTGCGCCAAACGACGCAACATGATACTCTCGTCGTAACACACCTCCATGAATTCGTCACCAGAGAGTGTGATTCGGACTACATTGCCGTGTTCACGCATTGCATAGGCCTTTTTCAAAACCTCGGCGTCAACATCGGCTGCCGACTTGGCGTGAACCTCCAGATTGCGATAGGTCTGCACATTGCCTTCGGCATCAAGGACGACGACAGGAATCGTGTGGTTGCCGTTGATGACTTTCAGCACCAATGCAAGGTCTGTCTGTTCGTCTGCCTGTTCCAATGAGCGCATAGCCTCGGCCCATACCTCCACCTTTCGCTGTTCCTCAAGGGCGAGGTCGCTCACAAGCACGTGTGACCAGATGAGCGACAACGCACAAATGATCACGGCAGCACAAGAAAGCAGGATTTTTACCTGTCTCATTCGATCAGTCCATTGCATTTTGGGCACAAAGTTAGGTGTTTTTCTTAAAGAAACGAAATAGATGACCGTTTAGTGTGTCTTTTTGCGGAAAAAAGCGTAATTTTGCAGCCGATGAAACGATTCTGGTTACACATTATATATATATATGTGCCTGCGGTGTTGTTGCTGGCGGCCTTTGCGGCCTGTGGCGACGACCCTGTTGAGCCGGAACCAACGCCTGTTGTCCCGGGACGCCCCGGCGTCAAACTCTCCCGCACATTAATAGTTTATATGGCAGGCGAGAATTCCTTGTCGGACTTCGTGCAGTATGACTCTTTGGAAATAAGCGAGGGCCTGAGCACGATTGGCGTCGATCACCGGGTAGTGCTCTTTATTGACGATGCTAAGTCCAGCCGCATCTGTGCAGGAATGCGTGAACAACCTTTACGGACAGTGAAAACATATGCTAAAAATATCTGCAGTACGGATAGCGCCGATATGGAGCGGGTACTGAAGGATATCGTGGCAATGTATCCGGCTGAGCACTATGGACTCATTCTCTGGAGTCATGGCTCAGGCTGGGTTCCGTCGGAAAAGACGAAGAAAGCGCCTCGGCGTAGTTATGGCATTGACAATGGCTTGCGCAACAGCCAAAGCAACGAGGGTGTCAAAATGAATATCACCACACTGGCCCGGGTGCTCGAACATCTGCCACACACTGATTTCCTGCTCTTTGATGCCTGTTTTATGCAATGTATAGAAGTGGCCTATCAGCTGCGGACAGTGACAGACTATGTCATTGGTTCGCCTGCTGAAATCCCTGGCGCTGGAGCCGCCTATGTGAAAATCCTACAATCCATGTGTCAAGTACCAGCCAATATCAACCGAATGCTGAATGACTATGTTGACTACTACTTGAATGGCGAAGGCCAGAATCCCTATTCGGGAGCTGAACTCACGGCTATAAGGACTTCTGAACTGGAAACGTTGGCTTCGGCCTCGGCCCCCTATCTGCAGCGAATCTTTCGGGAACGTCAGCGTCCGGACTGTACAGGTGTTCAGAAATACTATTATGGTGCATCTCACCTCCTCTATACCGAATTCTATGATTTCAAGAATCTGATGTTCCACCACCTCTCCACAGAGGAATATGTCGAATGGTGCAAGGCCTACGAGGCGGCAGTGCCTTATGCACCGCTGACCCCAACGTGGTACTCTATATTCAGCACCGCCAGCAATCATTTATGCAGAATCACTGATATGGAAAACACGGGAGGGGTGTCCCTCTTCGTCCAGTCGGATGCATATACCCGCAATGGGTGGACAGAAAAGTACCATGAGTATGACTGGTACACGGCTGTCGGCATGGAAACTACGGGATGGTAGTCCTCTAATGAAGAACTTATTATGGCAGGAAGAAATACATGTTTTAAGAATAAATACACGAAGGCCGAGGTCGAAGCATGCTGCGATTGGTTCATGCAGCACATGGACGAGTTGCCATCATCGCTGACCATTGACCCAAGTCTGCGCATACCAAATCTGCCCTTTACCGTTCGGCAGATAATGTCACATCTCCAGGACAGGGTCCCCAACCTCACCGTCTATAACGGCCAGTTTTCAATCCTTTTGCTTATAAAGGATAAATTGTCAAATAAATAGATTAATAGGCACGAATATGCTATTCTCAAAAGAAACTTACGTCCAACGTCGCGCGGCTCTGCGCAAGCGCATTGAGAGCGGTCTCATTCTGCTTCTCGGCAATAATGATTCACCAATGAACTATCCTGCCAATACCTATAAGTTCCGGCAGGACAGCACATTCCTTTACTATATGGGCCTTCATCGTGAGGGTTTGGCTGCAGTTCTCGACGCGGACTCGGGCGAGGAGTGGCTCTTGGGCGATGACATCTCCCTTGATGACATCGTGTGGTTCGGTGCTGTCGAAAGTGTGGCCGAGATGGCTGCGCAGAGTGGCGTGGCGAAGAGCGCGCCGATGGCGCAGCTGGCGGTGCTCGTGGAGCAGGCTCGCAAGCAGGGACGCGAGATCCATTTCCTGCCGCCCTACCGCCACGACCTGATGATTCAGCTCATGGATCTCACAGGGATTCACCCGCGCGAACAGCGTGCCAAGGCCAGCCTGAAGCTGATCAAGGCTGCTGTGGATCAGCGCGCAGTGAAGTCGGCAGGCGAAGTGGCTGAGATAGAGAAAGCTTGTGCCATCGGCTACGAGATGCACACCACCGCAATGCGGATGTGCCGTCCGGGTGTCACCGAGCAGGAGATTGCAGGCACGCTGGCAGGCATCGCCCAGTCGAAGGGTTGTATGGCCAGCTTCCAAACCATCCTGTCGATGCACGGCGAGATACAGCATGGATATCCCTCGCCCCGACCTTTGGAGGCCGGTCGCCTGATGCTCTGCGACTGCGGTGGCGAGACCAACGAGAACTACTGCTCGGACAACACGCGTGTCACACCTATCAGTGGACGTTTCACCCCGAAGCAGCGCGACATCTACCAGGCTGTCGTTGAGGCTCACGACAGCGTCCGTGCTAAGGCTGCTCCCGGCGTGAAATGGTGGGACTGCCATTTCGAGGCGGCCCGCGTCATCACAGAGCACCTGAAGGCCATAGGTCTCATGAAAGGTAACACTGAGGATGCCTTGGCTGCCGGCGCTCACGCCATGTTCTTCGTGCACGGCCTCGGTCATATGATGGGAATGGATGTGCATGATATGGAAGGTCTTGGACAGATTTACGTCGGTTTTGATGATGAGGTGCGCCCCAATCTGGATCAGTTCGGAACTTGCTACCTGCGCTGCGGACGTCGGATGCAGGAGGGTTTCGTGATGACCGACGAGCCTGGAATCTACTTCATTCCTGCCCTCATCGATGACTGGAAAGCCCGCAAACACAATGCAGAGTTCATCAACTTCGACAAGGTGGAGGAGTATCGTGACTTCGGCGGCGTCCGCCTTGAGGACGACCTGCTCATCACCCCCGATGGCTGCCGCTATCTCGGTGAGAAGATGATACCTTATCAGGTTGAGGAACTCGAAGCATTCCTGGCGGCTCGGTAATATGAAATCAACCCCAACTCAAATAATTTAACAATGAAAAAGATGTTATCTTTAGCCCTCTTGGCACTGCTCTGTGCCAACGGCTTGCAGGCCCAGGAGGAGAAACCCTCCAATAAGCCTGTCTTCACTACTGTGAAGGAATTGCCAATAACCAGTGTTAAGAACCAGAACCGCAGCGGCACATGCTGGGCTTACAGCACCCTGAGCTTCTTTGAGAGCGAAATCTTGAAAAAGACGGGTAAAACCTACGACCTGGCAGAGATGTTCATCGCCAACAAGGACTATCTGGAGCGTGCTGAGCTCACCGTTCGGATGCACGGCGACAGTCAGTTTGCTCAAGGAGGTAGTGCTGGCGATGTGTTGATTATCATCAAGAACCACGGCATTATCCCTGAGGATGCGATGGCCAAGCCTGGAACCATGATTGGTGATACACTGGCCAACTTCAACGAGTTCTTCAGTGTCATGGAACCCTATGTGGAGGCCGTCTCCAAGAGTAAGTCCAAGACCATCTCCACGCAGTGGAAGAAGGGCCTGCAGGGCATCATCGATGCCTACATTGGCGCTACCCCTGAGAAGTTCACCTATGAAGGTAAGGAATATACCCCGAAGACCTTCGCCGAAAGCCTTGGCCTTGATTGGAATGACTATGTGAGCATTACCAGCTACACCCATCACCCCTTCTATACAAGCTTTGCCGTAGAGGTGCAAGACAACTGGCGCTGGGACCACAGCTATAATGTGCCGATGGATGAGATGATGAGAATCATTGATAATGCCATTGACAACGGCTACACCGTAGCTTGGGGCGGCGACGTGAGCGACGACGGCTTCACGCGTCAGGGCCTTGCCATCCTCTACGACCTCAAGGCTAGCGGCGAGAGCCTCACGGGCAGTGACCAGGCAAAGTGGCTCGGCCTGAAACCAGGCGAGCGTAAGAACTTCCTCGAAGAACTCGGCGTGAATGCTCCCGAGGCTAAGCCCTCCCAGGAGCAGCGCCAGAAGGACTTCGACAACTGGACCCTCACCGATGACCACGGAATGCATATCTACGGCATTGCCAAGGATCAGAACGGACGCGAGTACTACATGGTGAAGAACTCGTGGGGCGAAACCGGTGATTATAAAGGCTCCTGGTATATGACCAAGAACTTCATCGCAGCTCGCACGATGGATTTCCTCGTTAACAAGAACGCCATCCCCAAAGATATTCGTAAGAAGCTCGGCATCTGACCCCGCGATAATATAAATAAGGTGAAAAGCGGTCGTTTAGTGTTTATTTTCACTAAACGACCGCTTCTCTTTGGAATTTTTTGTGTACCTTTGGGCGCTTTATGTAGGCATTCGCGAAAGAAATAGGATAAAATAACATATAAATGAGCTACAAATGGAATTACGAACCTCCCACACCAGAACGTCAGGAAGCGGCTAAGACCTTGGCTCGCGAGGTAGGTATTCACCCTGCCTTGGGGCACCTTCTCTTAGACCGTGGCATCACGACTGCTGCGGAGGCACGGCGTTTCTTCCGTCCTTCCATCAGCGAGCTGCTAGATCCGTTTCTCTTCCGCGATATGCGTGTAGCAGTGGATCGGTTGAATCTCGCTTTGGGACGTAAAGAACGTATCTTGGTTTACGGAGACTACGATGTCGATGGCTGCACGGCTGTGGCCCTTGTCTATCGTTTCCTCCAAAGGTTCACCACAAACATTGATTTCTACATCCCCGACCGCTACGAGGAGGGCTACGGTGTCAGCTACAAAGGCGTTGACCACGCTCATGAGACGGGAGTGGGGCTGATAATCGTTCTTGATTGCGGCATCAAGGCAAACGCAGAGATTGCCTACGCCAAGCAGTTGGGCATCGACTTCATCATCTGCGACCACCACGTCCCCGATGATGAGTTGCCGCCGGCTGTGGCCATCCTCAATGCCAAGCGCACAGATGCCACCTACCCCTACGAACATCTCTCTGGCTGCGGTGTGGGATTTAAGCTGATGCAGGCCTTCGCTATCGACAATGGTATTCCTTTCACGCAGCTGATGCCACTCCTGGATCTCTGTGCTGTGAGCATCGCTTCGGACATCGTGCCTATTCTGGGCGAGAACCGTGTGCTGGCCTACCACGGCCTGCGCCAGATTAATTCCAATGCGAGTGTCGGTTTGAAAGCCATCATCGAAATCTGTGGATTGTTCGACCGCGAGGTGACGATGAGCGACATTATCTTCAAGATTGGGCCTCGCATCAATGCCAGCGGACGAATGCAGAATGGTGGCGAGGCAGTGGCACTGCTCGTGGAGCGTGACCCTGACCGCGCACATCGAATGGCCCTGCAGATCAATGCTTACAACGACCAGCGCAAGGATCTTGATAAGGAGATGACTCATGAGGCCAATGCCATCGTAGAACGTCTGGATCCCGACCACGAGCAGAAGGCGTTGGTCGTCTATAATGAGGAATGGCATAAGGGCGTTATTGGCATTGTCGCATCGCGTCTGACAGAGGTCTATTGCCGACCGGCTGTGGTGCTTACGCGAACTGATGATATGGCTACGGGCTCTGCACGCAGTGTGGCTGGTTTTGATATCTATAAGGCTATCGACCACTGTCGTGATCTGCTCGAGAACTTCGGCGGGCACACTTATGCTGCGGGGTTGTCAATGAAAGTGGAGAATGTTCCCGAGTTTAAGCGTCGTTTCGAGGCATATGTGACAGAGAATATCCTGCCTACACAGATTGAGCCGGAATTGAACATTGATGGCAAACTGGAGTTCAAGGACATTAACATCCGTTTCTACAACGACCTGCGCAAGTTCGCCCCCTTCGGCCCTGATAACCAGCGTCCGCTTTTCTGCACAGAACGTGTCTATGACTTTGGCACTAGCAAGGTCGTTGGTCACCATCAGGAGCACATTAAGCTCGAACTCGTCGATAACAAGAGCCATAGCATCGTCAGCGGTATAGCCTTCGGGCAGAGCTCGCAGGCGCGGCTCATCAAGACCAAACAGGCGTTCGATATCTGCTATGCTGTTGAAGAAAATTCCCATAAACATGGCGAGGTTCAGTTGCAGATAGAAGATATCAGGCAGAGTGAAGAATGACCTCCTATTTGTCTATTTTAAAGGAGTATTTTGGTTTTACCTCCTTTCGTGGCATCCAGCAGGAGATCATCGAGAGTATCGGTGCAGGGCGCGACACGCTGGGGCTAATGCCCACAGGTGGTGGAAAGAGCATCACTTTTCAGGTGCCAGCATTGGCCATGGATGGCATCTGCCTAGTCATTAGCCCCCTTATCGCTTTGATGAAGGACCAGGTTGTGCACCTTCGGCAACGTGGTATCAAAGCCGCTGCAATCTATACGGGAATGACTCACGACGAGGTCCTCGTGGCGCTGGAGAACTGCATCTTCGGCAATTTCAAGTTCCTGTATGTCTCTCCCGAACGCCTTTCGTCAGAGCTGTTTCAGGCCAAGCTCCGACACATGAAGGTGAGTTTTATCACCGTCGATGAGGCACATTGTATTTCGCAGTGGGGCTACGACTTCCGCCCTTCCTACACCCAAATCGTTACCATTCGCAAGTTGCTGCCATCGGTGCCGCTGTTGGCACTGACAGCCACAGCCACGCCCGCCGTCGTCGAAGATATCCAGAGGCAGTTGGGCTTCCGCGAGCCCAATGTGAAACGCATGAGCTTCGTGAGGCACAATCTAGCCTATTCCGTGCGACGAGTCGTTGCCACGAGAGAACAGACGGTCCTTGAGCTCCTGCAGGAACACCCCGGTTCTTCCATTGTTTATACGCGCAGTCGAATAGGTACATATGAGTTGGCCTCTTGGCTGTCATCCCGTGGCATTTCTGCGGCCCATTTTCATGCTGGGCTGACCCATCGCGAGAAAAGCGAGCGTGCTGAAGCCTGGCAGCGAGGCGACATCCGTGTGATGGTAGCCACGAATGCCTTTGGGATGGGCATAGATAAACCCGATGTGCGCAGTGTGATTCACTACGATGTTCCAGATTCGCCCGAAGCCTACTTCCAGGAGGCAGGTCGTGCCGGTCGCGATGGTGCCCCGGCAGCAGCCATTCTTCTTCACGACAGCCGTTCTGTAGCGACGCTCAAGCGCCGTGTTGAAGACAACTTTCCTCCCGAGGAGTATGTAGCACAGGTTTACGAGGATGTCTGCTGTTATCTGCAGCTGGCGATGGGCGATGGCTATGGCGTCACGCGCGAATTTGCGTTGGAGAAGTTCTGTCAGGCGTTTCGTCATTTTCCCGTGCGAGCCTACAGCGCCCTCCAGCTCCTCTCGCGTGCCGGCTATATCGAGTGGGCCGATGCCGAGGAGAACCACAGCCGCGTCATGATGAGTTGCCAGCGACAGGAACTCTATACCTTCCAGCTTTCGCCTGCTATGGAGCGAATTCTGCACTACCTGTTGCGCACCTGCACGGGCATCTTCAGTGAGTATGCCTATATCGACGAGCGTGAGATGGGACATACACTGGGTATGACAGAACAGTTGGTGATGGAGCAGCTGCTGGAGCTCAGTCGTCGCCATATCTTGAAGTTCATTCCCCGTAAGTTCATTCCTTATATCACCTTCGTTCAGCGCCGCTTGGATCGTGAGGATATTGTGCTCCCGAAAAACGTCTATGCGGATCGCAAGCATGAGATGGATGAACGTGTGCAGACGATGATTGCCTACCTGCTCACTCCCGAGTGTCGCAGCTCCTTCTTGGTGTCCTATTTCGGCGAGACGGATGCAGCCGATTGCGGCGTATGTGATAACTGCACGGGGGGAACACCCGTGACAGCTCCCGTGATGACGGATGAGGCCTTGATGCAACGGATTCTTGATCTTGTTGCCAAGGAAGCCCCCAGTTCTTTTACGCAAATCCACTTTCCCGATATTCCCGACAGCCGTTTGGGAGACCTTCTGCATCGCATGAAGGAGGAGGAACTTCTGCCCCCTAGCTTGACATAAGCTTGATTTTACGACCAGAAAGTCGTTTTTGTGGCCTTTTGCCCTCGCGTTTTGCTGTTATTTTATTACTTTTGCGCGCAAAATGTGAAGATACATGAAAGTCCTTAAGTTTGGCGGCAGCAGTGTTGGCTCCGCAGAAAGCATCCTCAGTGTCAAACGCATCGTCGAAGCGCAGACGGACCCTGTGATTGTGGTCGTTTCTGCCCTAGGCGGCATCACGGATCAACTCATCCGCACCTCTCAGCTCGCTGTCAATGGCGATGTGACCTACCTGACATCCTATGCCGAGATGGCGCAGCGCCATCACATGATGATTGAAGCTGTCATCCCTTCCGGTGCGGGACGCGACACGCTGATGCGTATTGTCGATGGTCTGCTCGAGGAATTACGATCCATCTACCAGGGTGTCTATCTCATCCGCGATCTCTCGCCCAAGACGCAGGCCGCCATCGTCAGCTATGGCGAGCGTCTCAGCAGCCAGATTGTGGCTACGCTCATCCGCGATGCCAAATGGCTCGACAGTCGCGAGTTCATCAAGACCGAGGTCAAGGGCGGGCGCTCGCTTCTGGCCAGTGAACTGACGAATCGCCTCGTCCGCGAGACGTGGAAGACGCTCCCGAAGGTCTCCCTCGTGCCGGGCTTCATCTCCACCGATGCCGAGAGTGGCGAGGTGACCAACCTCGGCCGTGGCGGCTCGGACTACACCGCCAGCATCATCGCCGCCGCATTGGATGCCAGCGTGCTGGAGATATGGACGGATGTCGATGGTTTCATGACCGCCGACCCGCGCGTCATCTCCTCGGCCTACGTCATCCCCGAACTCTCCTACATCGAGGCGATGGAGCTCTGCAACTTCGGTGCCAAGGTGGTCTATCCCCCGACCATCTATCCCGTCTGCATCAAGAACATCCCCATCCTCATCAAGAACACCTTCAACCCCGACGCGCCCGGCACCATCATCAAGAAGGAGGTGGCCGACGACTCGCGCTCCATCAAGGGCATCAGCTCCATCAAGGGTACTACGCTTATCACTGTCAGCGGTCTGTCCATGGTGGGTGTCATCGGTGTCAACCGCCGTATCTTCTCAGTCCTGGCCGAAAACGGCATCTCGGTGTTCATGGTGTCGCAGGCCTCGTCGGAGAACAGCACCAGTATTGGTGTGCGCGACGAGGACGCTGCTGAGGCTTGCCGCGTCCTCAACGAGGAGTTTGCCAAGGAAATTGAGACGGGCTCCATGTTCCGGATGCAGGCAGAATGCAACCTGGCCACCGTCGCCGTCGTGGGCGAGAACATGAAGCACACGCCCGGTATCGCCGGCAAGCTTTTCGGAACCCTTGGCCGTTCGGGTATCAGCGTCATCGCCTGTGCCCAGGGCGCCTCTGAGACCAATATCTCGTTCGTCGTGGATTCGCAGTACCTTCGCAAGACGTTGAACGTCATCCACGATGCCTTCTTCCTCTCCGAGTACCAGGTGTTGAACCTCTTCCTCTGCGGTGTAGGCACTGTGGGCGCTTCGCTCATCGAGCAGATCGCCTCGCAGCAGCAGAAACTGATGCACGAGCAGGGCTTGAAGCTCAACATCGTGGGCCTCGCCAGCAGCCGCAAGGCGCTTTTCTCACGCGACGGCCTCGACCTCACCCACTACCGCGAACTCTTGGACAGCGCTCCAGCCAGCGACCTCAACCGTCTGCGCGACGAGGTCATAGGGATGAATATCTTCAATTCCGTCTTCGTGGATTGCACGGCCTCGCCCGAGGTGGCCAGCCTCTACAAAGAGTTCCTGGAGCATAACATCAACGTCGTGGCGGCCAACAAGATTGCTGCCAGCAGCGACTATGAGAGCTACCACGAGCTCAAGACCATCGCCCAGCGGCGTGGCGTCAAGTTCCTCTTCGAGACCAATGTGGGCGCAGGCCTGCCCATCATCCGCACCATCAACGACCTGATCCACTCGGGCGACAAGATCCTGCGCATTGAGGCCGTCCTCAGCGGCACACTCAACTTCATCTTCAACAAGATCAGCGCCGATGTGCCTTTCTCCCAGACCGTTCGCATGGCCAAGGACGAAGGCTACAGCGAGCCCGACCCCCGCATCGACCTCAGTGGTAAGGATGTCATCCGCAAGCTCGTCATCCTCACGCGTGAGGCCGGTTATCAGATAGAGCAGTCCGATGTGGAGGCTGACCTCTTCATCCCGCAGACGTTCTTCAACGGCGATGTCGAGACGTTCTGGCAGAACCTGCCGTCGCTCGATGCCGACTTCGAATCGCGGCGCGAGCGCGTCGAGGGCGAGGGCAAGCGCTGGCGTTTCGTAGCGAAATATGAGGATGGTCACGCTCGTGTCTCGTTGGCCGAGATTCCCGAGAACCATCCCTTCTACCGCCTCGAAGGCAGCAACAACATTGTCATGCTCACCACTGAGCGCTACCGCGAATACCCCATGCTCATTCAGGGCTATGGTGCCGGTGCCAGCGTCACCGCTGCCGGTGTGTTTGCGGATATTATGTCTATTGCAAATATATAATGAAACACCTCATCATCCTCGGCGACGGCATGGCTGACTGGCACGTCCCTTCGTTGGGCGGCAAGACGCTGTTGCAGTATGCCGACACACCCGCGATGGACTGGCTGGCACGCAACGGGCGTAACGGCCTGCTGAAGACCGTGCCCGACGGCTTCCATCCTGGCAGCGAAGTCGCCAACAGCAGCATCCTCGGCTACGACCAGCACCTCGTTTATGAGGGGCGCGGCCCCTTGGAGGCTGCCAGCATCGGCGTGGAACTCGAGCCGGGTGACTTGGCGCTGCGCTGCAACTTCGTGTGCATCGAGGGCGACATCCTCAAGAACCACTCCTGCGGTCGCCTCGAAACGGAAGAGGGCGACGTGCTCATCAAGTTCCTCAACGAACATCTGGCCAATGACCCGCGTTATGGCGGTCGTGTCCATTTCTACACCGGCGTACAGTACCGCCACCTCCTCGTCATCAAAGGCGGTAACAAGCACATCCAATGCACCCCTCCACACGATATTCCCGGACAGCCCTGGAAGCAGTACCAGATTCAGGCTCTCCCCGCCCTCGCTCGGCTCGAAGAGACGCTTGACCCTTCAAGAACAGAGGAGGGGTCGGGGGAGGGGCCCGAAGCCACCGCCTCCCTTCTCCGCGACCTCGTCCGCCGCTCTCAGGAACTGCTTCCTACGCATCAGTTAAATAAGGAACGCGCGCGCGAGGGAAAAGATATGGCATCGAGCATCTGGCCGTGGGGTGGGGGCTACCGCCCGCAGATGCTCCCCTTGACCGAACGCTTCCCCGATCAGATCCACGAGGGGGCTGTCATCACGGCCGTCGATCTCATCCGCGGCATCGGCCATTATGCCGGTCTCCGCGTCATCAATGTCCCAGGTGCCACGGGCCTCTACGACACCAACTTCGAGGGCAAGGCACAGGCCGCCATCGATGCTTTCCGTGCTGGCGCCGACTTCGTCTATCTTCACGTCGAAGCCTCCGATGAGGCCGGTCACGACGGCTCCGTACCCCTCAAACTCCAAACCATCGAGGACCTCGACCATAGGCTGATACAGCCAATATTGAAGGAGTTAGCCAACGGCGATGCCGAAGGCATCGCAGTTGGCTTATTACCCGACCATCCCACTCCCTGCGAGCACCGCACACACACCGCAGACCCCATTCCCTTCTGCATCTACTATCCTGGCATCGAGCCCGATGCCGTGCAGACCTTCGACGAGGATGCTGCTCGCGATGGTGCCTACGGTCTGCTCGAGGGGGATGAATTTATCAAGTTGTTTATGGAGAACGGTCCCTTAAATGCTAAACGTTAAACGATAATGTATTATTATAGCACCAACCATACTGCCGCTCGCGCCACGCTGCGCGACGCTGTCGTACGTGGCCTCGCTGAGGACCGCGGCCTGTATATGCCCGAAGTCATCAAACAACTGCCAGCCTCGTTCTGGGACGAGATCGGCGAGCTGTCTTTTCAGGACGTGGCCTACCGCGTGGCCGATGCCTTCTTCGGCGAGGACGTGGAAGCCGACGCGCTCCGCAAAATCGTCAATGACACCCTGGCCTTCGACTGCCCCGTCGTGAAGGTCGAGGACAACATCTACGCCCTCGAACTCTTCCACGGTCCCACCCTGGCCTTCAAGGATGTTGGCGCTCGTTTCATGGCGCGCCTTTTACGTTACTTTGCTCCCGCGGACGGCGGGAGCAAAGTAAACGTATTAGTTGCCACCTCCGGCGACACCGGTTCTGCCGTCGCCAATGGCTTCCTCGGCGTAGAGGGAATCCATGTCTATGTCCTCTATCCCAAGGGTAAGGTGTCGCCTATTCAGGAGTGTCAGTTTACGACCCTCGGACAGAACATCACGGCCATCGAGGTCGATGGCGTCTTCGACGACTGCCAGGCCCTCGTCAAGTCCGCCTTCATGGACAAGGAGCTGAACGCGCACATGCGTCTCACCTCCGCCAACAGCATCAACGTCGCTCGCTTCCTCCCCCAGGCCTTCTATTATTTCTGGGCTTACGCACAGCTCACTAAGTTAAATGCCGGAACGGCATTTAACTTAGTAACTTGTGTTCCCTCCGGCAACTTCGGCAACATCTGTTCTTCCCTCTTCGGCCACGTCATGGGTCTGCCCGTGAAGCGCTTCATTGCCGCCAACAACGCCAATAGCGTCTTCTACGAGTACCTGCAGAGCGGTGAGTATCGTCCGCGTCCCTCCGTGCAGACCATCGCCAACGCCATGGATGTCGGCGACCCCTCCAACTTCGCCCGCATCCTTGACCTCTACAACCGCGAGGATGTGCTTAAGCAGCTTGGATTTGCCGTCCTGCCACAACCTCAAGAGCATCATTCCCCCCGCCCCAACAGGGGAGGGGTTAGGGGAGGGGCCTCTTTTATAAGCGGCGCCACCTACTCCGACGACCAGATTGCCGAGACCATGCGTGACTGCTATGCCCGCACCGGCTACATCCTCGACCCCCATGGTGCCTGTGGCTACCGTGCCTTGAAAGAGCAACTTCAGCCCGATGAAATCGGCATTTTCTTGGAGACGGCCCATCCCGCCAAGTTCAAGGACACCGTCGATCGCATCCTCGCCATCGACCTTCCCATCCCCGAGAAACTGCAGGCCTTCATGCGTGGCACCAAGCAGTCCGTTCCCCTCCCCAAGGACTTCTCCGCCTTCAAGGCTTTCCTGATGCGGCAATAGCCGTTTCTCATTGGATATAAATAAGATAGGGTGAACAAATCGTTCACCCTATCTTTGTCTTATGAGATGGCGGACTTTAGTCTTTCTTCTCGTTCAGCTTCTCGATGATCTTGGCCTCGAGCTCGTCACAGAGTTCGGGGTTGTCTTGGATAATCTTCTTGACAGCATCGCGGCCCTGACCAATCTTAGAGTCGTTGTAGCTGAACCATGAACCGGACTTCTTGATGATCTCAAGTTCGACGCCCAAATCCACGATTTCACCGGCGTGGCTGATGCCTTCGCCGAAACTGATTTCGAACTCGGCCTTGCGGAAGGGAGGTGCCACCTTGTTCTTCACCACCTTCACACGTGTCTGATTACCGATTACCTCTTCACCGTCCTTAACACTGCTGATGCGGCGGATATCCAAACGCACGCTGGAGTAGAACTTCAGTGCATTACCACCTGTGGTGGTTTCGGGATTGCCGAACATCACACCGATCTTCTCACGCAGCTGGTTGATGAAGATGCAGGTGGTCTTGGTCTTGGAGATGGTGGCGGTGAGCTTGCGTAGTGCCTGGCTCATGAGGCGTGCCTGCAGGCCTACCTTGTTGTCGCCCATATCGCCCTCGATTTCTGCCTTAGGAGTCAAGGCAGCCACGGAGTCAATGACCACGAGATCCACAGCAGCAGAGCTGATGAGCTGGTCGGCGATGGCCAGCGCCTGCTCGCCGTTGTCGGGCTGCGAGATATAGAGTTCGTCGAGGTTCACGCCCAGTTTCTGCGCATAGATGGGATCGAAGGCGTGCTCGGCATCGATGAAGGCTGCGATGCCGCCGGTCTTCTGCACCTCCGCAATGGCGTGGATGGTGAGCGTGGTCTTACCGGATGACTCCGGACCGAAGATTTCGATGATACGACCGCGAGGATAGCCGCCTACGCCGAGGGCGTGGTTCAGACCGATGCTGCCCGTAGGGATCACCTCCACCTTCTCGGCTGCCTGACCGCCCATGCACATGATGGCTCCCTTACCGAAGTCTTTCTCTATCTTGGCCATTGCTGTCTGCAAGGCCTGCAACCGCGCCTCGCGCGGATCCAAGGGCTTTTGTTCTTCTTTCTTTGCCATAATTTAAGACCCACCCCCAACCCCTCCCGTCAGGGAGGGGAGTGGCTAGCGCTTGGAGGTCTATAGGGTCATTCTTTAATTGTTATTGATGATTTCATTATCAGTTTCTCACATTCATTCCGCAGGGCTCCCCTCCTTGACGGGAGGGGGCGGGGGTGGGGCTTTACAGCTCCAAATCCCCGTCGTGGATCTCATGCCAGGGGAGACCCTGCTTGTTGAGTTGCTCCATGAAGGGGTCGGGGTCGAACTCCTCGACATTGTGTACGCCGGGCTTCACCCATTGGCCGGTGAGGAACATCATCGCGCCAATCATGGCGGGCACACCGGTGGTGTACGAAACACCCTGCATCCCCGTCTCCTCGTAGGCGGCGCGGTGCGAGCAGTTGTTATATACATAATAGGTGTGCTCCTTGCCGTCGTTGCCGATACCTCGGATGCGGCAGCCGATAGAGGTCTGGCCCTCGTAGTTCTCGCCCAGATCCTGTGGGTTGGGCAGCACGGCCTTCAGGAACTGCAGCGGCACGATTTTCACCTTCGCGGTGCCCGTGCCATCGGCCAACGGAGCTTCGTACTCGATTTCATCGATGCGGCTCATGCCAATGTTCTGAATCACCTCCAGGTGCTTCAGGTACTGCTGTCCGAAGGTCATCCAGAAGCGGGCACGCTTGATGGTCGGGTAGTTGATGACCAACGACTCAATCTCCTCGTGGTGCAGCAGGTAGCTGTCGCGCGGACCTATCTCGGGATAGGTCAGATCCTTGTGAATCTCCAGCGGCTCTGTCTCCACCCATTTGCCATCTTCCCAGTAGAGTCCCTTTTGCGTAATCTCGCGGATGTTGATCTCAGGGTTGAAATTAGTGGCGAAGGCCTTGTGGTGGTCGCCGGCGTTGCAGTCCACGATGTCGAGATACTGAATCTCCTTGAAGTGATGCTTGGCGGCATAGGCGGTGTAGATGCTGGTCACACCCGGGTCGAAGCCACAACCCAGGATGGCCGTGAGGCCCGCTTTCTCAAAGCGGTCGCGGTAGGCCCACTGCCAGCTGTATTCGAAGTGGGCCTCGTCCTTCGGCTCATAGTTGGCCGTGTCGAGGTAGTTGCACCCCGTCTGCAGGCAGGCCTCCATGATGGTCAGGTCCTGATAGGGTAGGGCCAGGTTCAGCACGATGTCTGGCTTATAGCTGTTCAGCAGCACGACCAGTTCCTCCACGTTATCGGCATCGACCTGTGCGGTCTGGATGCCCTTATAGCCTGTCGCCTTCTCCACGGCAGCGGCCAGACGGTCGCATTTCGCCTTGGTGCGCGATGCAATCATGATCTCAGTGAACACTGCGGGGTTCTGTGCAATCTTGTGGGCAGCAACGGTGGCCACGCCTCCGGCGCCGATAATCAATACTTTTCCCATCGTATGTTATAGTTTATAACGTTTCTTTTTGGTGCTTGCACTCATTATGCGCTGCAAAGATAAATGAAAAGTTTGAAAAACTTTCATGTTCCGAGACCAAAGTTGAAACTTTTTACTACCTTTGCACAAACTTAACATAAAATAGGGATGTTTACGAACGAAGAAAGAGAACAGATGCTGGCGCTTTTGCACCGAGAGGTGGTGCCGGCTATCGGCTGTACGGAACCGATGTCCGTGGCCTTGTGTGTGGCGCGGGCTACAGAGCAGCTGGGATGCCTGCCCGAGCAGATCCACCTGCGGCTGAGTGCGAACATCCTCAAGAATGCCATGGGCGTGGGCATCCCTGGCACAGGCGGAATGGTGGGATTGCCTATCGCCATCGCCCTGGGCGCCATCGGCGGCAAGTCGTGTCTCGGTCTGGAGGTGCTGCGCGACTGCAGCGAAGCAGATCTCGCAGCCGCCAAACGCTACATCGCCGAAGACCACATCGACATCAAGTTGGAGGAGAACGACCCCGACAAACTCTTCATCCATGTCCTGGTCAAGGCTGCTGGCAAGGAGGCTGAAGCCACCATCAAAGGCAGCCACACGAACTTCGTTAGCGAAGGCGCTGTTTCGACCACCGAAGAGGTGCCCGAAACGGACGTCTCGTTGACCCTCAAACAAGTCTATGACTTCGCCACCACACAGCCACTCGCGGACCTTCGTTTCATCCTCGAAGCCCGCGACCTGAACCAGGCGGCCGCCGAGGAGGGTCTGCGCGAGAACTACGGCCATCAGCTTGGCAAGACCATGTGCTCGCCGCTCGGTCGTGGCATTATGGGCGACAGCATCTTCTCCAAAATCCTCTCCGTGACCTCCTGCGCTTGCGATGCTCGCATGGCAGGTGCCATGATCCCCGTCATGAGCAACAGCGGCAGCGGCAACCAAGGCATCTGCGCCACGATGCCCGTAGTGGCCTTCGCGCACGAGAACCATAATACCGAAGAAGAGCTCATCCGCGCCCTGACCCTCTCCCACCTCACCGCCATTTATATCAAGCAATCGCTGGGCTGTCTGTCAGCGCTCTGTGGCTGTGTCGTGGCTTCGACGGGCAGCAGCACGGGTATCACCTACCTCATGGGTGGCACCTACGAGCAGATTGCCCACTCCGTGAAAAACATGATTGCCAACCTCACTGGCATGATCTGCGACGGCGCCAAGCCCTCCTGTGCGCTGAAGCTGACGACTGGCGTCAGCACCGCCGTTATGAGTGCCATGCTGGCCATTCAGAACAAATATGTCACCAGCGCCGAAGGCATCATCGAAGAAGATGTCGATCGCAGCATCCACAACCTCACCAGCATCGGCTCACGCGGTATGGACGTGACCGACCGTTTCGTGCTCGACATCATGACCCACAAGCAATAGGCTCTTATCTTCCCTCCATGTGTGCTGCGTTTTTGTCGCAGCATCTCATCCTCCTAACGGCCAAAAAGTCTGATTCACTGACTTTTTGGCCGCTTCTCTTTCCTTTGCACACCTTTTGCCGCCCCAATGGTATAATTGTAAAATCTTTAAATCATAAAATTAAATCATGAATTTCGACAAGTTTACCATCAAAGCGCAGGAGGCCATACAGGAGGCCGTGCGCACGGCTGAGGCCCGCAGGCAGCAGGCCATCGAGCCGGAGCAT
>CAJOCU010000029.1 GCA_905233765.1 uncultured Bacteroidaceae bacterium
CAACGCCCTGGCCGCCCACATGGCTAACCACAACAGCATCTACACGAAGGGCACCATCGTGGGCGTCATCACCGACATGTGCCACTGCATCAAGGAGGCTATCACGGAGGGCAACGCCGTGGAGCTGGGCGACCTGGGCCGCTTCACGCCCAGCATCTCCAGCGAGGGCGCCGTGGCCACCGAGGCCACCGAGACGGAGCCCGCGCACACGGCCATGGAGAACTTCTCCGCCTCGAACATCAAGCAGGTGAACGTGAACTACGAGCTGGGCGCCGGCCTGGACTTCAAGCGCGAGGACTTCGACTTCGAGTACACCACCACGCGCAAGGCGCAGGCTGCAGCCAAGAAGGCCCAGAAGGCCGGGCAGGAGAGCGCCGACTGGAGCGATCCCAGCGAAGAGGAGGAGCCAGAGCCCTAAAGACCGCCCCCCGCCCCCTCCCGTCAAGGGAGGGGAGAGGGGAAAGGGAGGGGAACTAAAAGGGAGCACCCCGCTGTCGTGAGACGGTGGGGTGCTTGGTTTATGGGGCGTTGCGGGGCTTTATGCGGCTGTGCGGGGCTGGCTTACTGCATCTTCCAGTGCTTGCCGACCTTCACCATCGGCACGCCGATTTCCTCGGAGGTGCTGTCGGCAAAGGTGATTTGGAGATAGACGTGGGCTTGGTCGCCGATGATGGTGTCGTCGATGGCTGTCACATCTGCCATATCGCCATGCTGGCGCTGCAGGTAGGCGGTGTACTCGTGGACGAGGTCCACCATCTGTGCGCGGTAGTCCTCGGACATGGAGTCGGCATAGGCTATCTCGCTGACGAACTTCTCGTACTTGCCCTTCTGCAGGTACGCGTAGCTCTTCTCGGCAGCGCGGCGCACGCGGCTGTGGTCGTCGCCGGAGCAGGAGATAAGGGTTGTCATCAGGATGACAATAAGAATGAAGAATGAAGAATGTTTCATGTCGGTTCTTGCCAAAATGTCAGTTTTTCTGCCGACAAAGGTAAGAAGAATAAGTGAAAAGTGAAAAATGAAAGCATGAAAAATGAATAATCTGGCTGCATTATTTATGTTTTTATGAGGTACGCGCGAGTGACAGGAGCGCTTTGGCACGCTGTTTGCTCATGACGAAATGACGATTCATGCGAATCCGCCAACAATCATCTTTAAACGCTAAACGTTAAACGAAAAAACATACAACTATGGGAAAGATTATTGGAATTGACTTGGGTACCACCAACTCGTGCGTATCCGTTTTCGAGGGCAACGAGCCCGTCGTTATCGCCAACAGCGAGGGCAAGCGCACCACGCCCTCCATCGTCGCCTTCATGAAGGACGGCGAGCGCAAGGTGGGTGACCCCGCCAAGCGTCAGGCTATCACCAACCCTAAGAACACCATCTTCAGCATCAAGCGCTTCATGGGCGAGACCTATGAGCAGGTGCAGAAGGAAATCGCCCGCGTGCCCTACACCGTGGCCAACGAGAACGGCTATCCCCGTGTGGATATCGACGGTCGTAAATATACACCGCAGGAGATCAGCGCCATGGTGCTGCAGAAGATGAAGAAGACCGCTGAGGACTACCTCGGCCAGGAGGTGACGGATGCCGTCATCACCGTGCCCGCCTACTTCAGCGACAGCCAGCGCCAGGCCACGAAGGAAGCCGGACAGATTGCCGGCCTCAACGTGCAGCGCATCGTCAACGAGCCCACGGCAGCCGCTCTGGCCTACGGTGTCGATAAGGCCAACAAGGACATGAAGATTGCCGTGTTCGACCTCGGCGGCGGCACCTTCGATATCTCCATCCTGGAGTTCGGCGGCGGCGTGTTCGAGGTGCTCCACTCACCTCGGCGGCGACGACTTCGACCAGGTCATCATCGACTGGATGGCCAATGAGTTCCGCTCGCAGGAAGGCGTGGATCTGAAGCAAGACCCCATGGCCCTGCAGCGCCTGAAGGAGGCTGCCGAGAAGGCCAAGATTGAGCTCTCCAGCAGCACCTCCACCGAGATCAACCTGCCCTACATCACCGCTGTGAACGGCGTGCCCAAGCACCTGGTGATGACGCTTACGCGCTCCAAGTTCGAGCAGCTCGCCGACAACCTCATCCAGGCTTGTAAGGTGCCCTGCCAGAAGGCTATGCAGGACGCTGGCCTCTCGAACAGCGACATCGACGAGGTCATCCTCGTGGGCGGCTCCAGCCGTATTCCCGCCATCCAGAAGCTCGTGGAGGACTTCTTCGGCAAGGTGCCCAGCAAGGGCGTGAACCCCGACGAGGTGGTGGCCGTGGGTGCCAGCATCCAGGGCGCTATCCTGAACAAGGAAGAGGGCGTGGGCGACATCGTGCTGCTCGACGTGACGCCGCTTAGCATGGGTATCGAGACCCTGGGTGGTGTGATGACCCGCCTCATCGAGGCCAACACCACCATCCCCTGCAAGAAGAGCGAGGTGTTCAGCACCGCAGCCGACAACCAGACTGAGGTGACCATCCACGTGCTCCAGGGCGAGCGCCCCATGGCCTCGCAGAACAAGAGCATCGGCCAGTTCAACCTCACCGGCATCGCTCCCGCCCGTCGCGGTGTGCCTCAGATTGAGGTCAGCTTCGACATCGATGCCAACGGTATCCTGAAGGTGAGCGCCAAGGACAAGGCCACCGGCAAGGAGCAGGCTATCCGCATCGAGGCCAGCAGCGGCCTCTCCAAGGACGAAATCGAGCGCATGAAGGCCGAGGCCGAGGCCAACGCCGACGCCGACAAGAAGGAGCGCGAGAAGATTGACAAGCTCAACCAGGCCGACAGCATGATTTTCCAGACCGAGAACATGCTCAAGGAGAGCGGCGACAAGTTGCCCGCCGACGTGAAGGCCGAGGTGGAGGCAGCCCTAGAGAAGCTCCGCAACGCCCACAAGGCTCAGGACCTCGCTGCCATCGACGCTGCCACTGCCGAGCTCAACAACGCTGCACAGAAGATGTACGCTGCCGCTCAGCAGGCAGGTGCCGGTGCTCAGGGCGCACAGAGCGGCCCCTTCGGCGGCCAGCAGGCAGGCCCTCAGGGCGGTCAGCAGGGCGGCCAGCAGGGTGACAACATCCAGGATGCCGACTTCGAAGAGGTGAAGTAAGCCGCCAAGCGCATCACACACATATTAAAAAAAGCTGTGCCGGAAACCACGACACAGCTTTTTTTTTGTGTTAGTACTTGAAACTGGAGCCACCGACGAACTCGCGCATGATGGATGTGGGCGGTATCTCCTTGTCACTCACGGGAATGAAGTAGTGGATGAACTTGAGCAGGCGATGTGCCTCGCCGTACTCGGGGCAGTTCCTCGGAACGGTTGCCAGGATCATCTCGGCATGGGTGCGCAAGACCGCGAACTCTATGTTCAGCGCTGAGTTGAACATCATGTCGGCAGTCTCCTGGAACGGAAGAATCCACCGCTCCTCGGCCTCGCACACATTGTGCCATTGGCTGATGGTCTCGCGCGCCGTGAACGCACCCTTGTTGTAGTCGCGGATGATGCGGCGGAGCAGGCGGTTGTCCTGGGTCGGAATCCAGTTGTGGTCGTCAAGGGAGATGCTGGTGAGGGCGGAGACAAAGACCTTGAACTTCAGCGTATCAGGGATGCGATCCGTGAGCATGGGGTTGAGGGCGTGGATACCTTCAATGATCAACACACTGTCGTTCTGAAGGCGCAGACGCTTGCCGTTGTATTCGCGCTTGCCCGTGACGAAATTGTACTCGGGCACCTCCACACGCTCGCCGGCCATCAGACGGGTGAGGTGGTCCTCGAAGAGCTCGCAATCGACGGCCTTGATGTTGTCGAAGTCATAGCTGCCGTCGGGGAGCAGGGGCGTGTCCACACGGTTGACGAAATAGTCATCCGTGGAGAACGACACGGGTCGCAGGCCGCAGGCCAGCAGCTGGATGGAGAGGCGCTTGCAGAAAGTGGTCTTTCCGGAGCTGGAAGGACCGGTGATGAGCACCAGCCGCACGGGATGCTCGGGGGCGTGGTAGCGCTTCTCTATCTCCTCGGCAATCTTCACAATCTTCTTCTCCTGCAGCGCTTCGCTCACCTGGATGAGCTCCGAGCCGTGGCCCTTCAGCACCGCCTTGTTCACGTCGCCGGCATTGGAGAGGCGCATGATGATGTCCCAGCGCACCTTCTCGGCAAACATCTCGAAGGTCCTGGGCTGATCCATCTTCGGCGCCAGCGTGAGCGGATTCTTGCGGTCGGGCACACGCAGCAGCAGTCCGCTCTGGAAACGTTCCAGGCCCCAGACCTTCAGGTAGCCTGCCGACGGCACCAGCGGGCCGTAGTAGTAGTCAACGGTGTCGCCGAGCATATAGTAGTCGGTGTAAATCTGGCCGCTGGTCTCGATGAGCTTCACCTTGTCCGCAAAGTTACGCTCGCGGAACAGGCGCACGGCCTCGTCCGTCGTGGCCTCGAAGCGATGGAACACCATGTCCTGCCCGATGATTTCCTGCATTCGCTGCCGGATGCGCGCCACATCGTCGTCCGTCAGCGCCTCGGCATCCTTCTTCTTGAAGTTGCAGTAGTAGCCGCGCGAGATGGGGTGCTCGATAAAGAGCTTGCTGCCCGGGAACACATCGCAAGTGGCCTTGTAAAGCACAAAGCAGAGCGAACGCACATAAACGCGGTGCCCCGAGCCCGAGCAGGCATCCACGAACTCCACGTCGCGATTCTGATACAGGCGGAACTTCAGCCCCTGCGAGGTGTTGTTCACCTTGGCCGAAACCACGGAAAAGGGCATCTGAAGCTCGTCGGCATAGGACTGATAGACTTCCAAAAGCGAGGAGCCCTCGGCGAAACTCTTCGTGACGTTGTTGTTCTTGCAGCGAATCTGAAGCATAATGGCAGCGGAGTTTGAATGATGGCGCAAAGATAAGGTTTTTTTCGTGAAAGGACCCTACAGAGAAGGCGGAAAGGTTGATTTTTCGTGTTTTTCTTGGGTGAATCACACAAAAAGTTGTAACTTTGTGCCGACAAAACGTGCAACAATCATGAAAATAGGAATCCTCTCTGCCATGAGCAAGGAGCACAAGCAGCTCACCGCCCTGCTGACCAACGCCCACGAGGAACAAGACGGGCGCTACACCTTTGTCTGCGGCCACCTGGGCGCCAACACGCTCATCCTGCTGCAATGCGGCATCGGGAAAGTGAACGCCGCCGTGGGCACCGCCACGCTCATCCGCCGCTATGCACCCGACTGCATCATCTCCACGGGCTGCGCCGGAGGCATCGATGCCAGCCTGCAGGTCATGGACGTGGTGGTGAGCACCGAGACGGCCTACCACGACGTGAGCATCCCCGGCTGCGAGACCGGACAGGTGCAGGGACTCCCCGCCCGCTTCCGCGCCGAGCAGGAGCTAGTGGAAGTAGCGCTGAAGAGCAAAGGAAAGGTCGTTGCAGGCCTCATCTGCTCGGGAGACCAGTTCATCAGCGACCGCAGCCAGCTCGAGACCATCAAGGCACAGTTCCCCGATGCGCTGGCCGTGGACATGGAGAGCGCCGCCATCGCGCAGACATGCTTCCTGCTGCAGACACCCTTCGTCAGCTTCCGCATCCTCAGCGATACCCCCGGCGCCGACGAGCACCTGCAACAATACCTCAACTTCTGGGACGAGATGGCAGACCGCTCCTTCGACATCACACGCTGCTTCCTGGCGGCCATGCCCGAGCGCTTTGCAATGCTGAATTTCGCAGACTAATAGCAAAACAATGGAAGTTATACAGAGTTTCACCATCGACCACACCCGGCTCAAGCCCGGCATCTATGTGTCGAGACAAGACAAAGGCTTCACCACGTTTGACTTGCGCATCACCGAACCCAACAAGGAACCGGCCGTGGCACCGGCTGCCATGCACAGCATAGAGCATCTGATGGCCACGTGGTTCCGCAACTCACAGGCCAAGGACGACGTCGTCTATGTTGGCCCCATGGGCTGCCTCACGGGGATGTACATCGTGATGACCGGCACCTACACGGTGCAGGACATGCGAGCACTGAGCATCGAATGTCTGGAGTGGATTCTCACACAAACCGAGGTCCCCGCCACCACGCCTGAGACGTGCGGCAACTACCTGCTCCACGACCTGCCCATGTGCCTGTGGGAATGTCGGCGCTATCTGGATCGCCTCAGAAACGACTTCCACAGCGAATACGCCATGTTGCAGGTGACGCTCAACGACGGACGCGTCTTCGCCGACGCATAAAATTCTTCATTCCCCATTCCCCATTATTCATTATCCATTCTTCATCATTCATTCTTTATTCAAATGCTCCCCTGCCCCTTCCACCTCCTCACCGGTCTGAACTGCCCCTTCTGCGGCGGTCAGCGCATGGTGGTGGAGCTACTGCACGGCCACGTAGCCACCGCTTTCTGGCTGAATCCCGCCCTCTTCGTGGGAGCGCCGCTGGTGGGAGTGTGGTGGTTGTGGCAACGCGAGATATCGTCGCAAGCCGCCCTCGTGATGCTCTGCATCGCCATCGGCTGGGGCATCGTACGCAATATTCTCGGCCTCTGAAGCAACTTTTGCCCGCCGAGCTCCGTCTAAACATAGAAACCATATAAACCCAATCAAAATAACAACTCAAACATTATGAAAAAACTCGCCATCGGAGACCTCGTTTCCCGCGCGTGGGACCTCGCCGTAAAACACTGGCCCATCTTCGTGTTGCTCACACTGATTAACAGCATCGTCACCAGTCTGGGAACGAGCGTGGACAACGACATCCTCTCAGAAATCCAAGGCACGAGCGACCCAACCACTCAGCTCAAGCTGCTGTCAACAGCCATCCAGACCAACTACGCGCTGGCGCTCATCGGCGCCTTGGTAGCCGTTTATGTCTCCTTCATCGGCTATCGCATGTATGTCAGCTGCATCAAGCAGGGCAAGCCCTACGCAGCACTTGCAGATGCCCTGAAGGTGAATCTCAACCAGCTGGCCGTCTTCCTTTGCGTGCAGATTGTCTATGCCATCATCGTGTGCATTGCCACCTGCTTCTGCATCCTGCCCGGTATCTTCCTCGGCATCCGTCTGTGGTACGCACCCCTGATTGCCGCCACCGAGGACACCGGTTTTGCTGAAGCCTTCAGCCGTTCATGGAACACCACACGCGGCCACTTCTGGGAGCTCTTCCTCGTGGGTCTCACCGGCATCGGCATCGCCATCCTCGGTTTCTGCGCTTGCTGCATCGGTTACTACTTCGCAGCCGTCATCATCGAGTTCATGGTCATCCTCGCTTACTTCGACCTGCGTCCTGAAGAGGAGTTCGTCATCGAAGCCTCCGAAGGCAGTGCTGACTACGAAGAAGTCAAGTAAGAACGCATCAACTGACTGACAACCGACTGAAGACCTTTAATACTAACCTAAACCATTACCGCTATGAGAAGAATCCTCATTGTCCTACTCACGGTGTGCGCTCCTGCCCTGATGATGGCCGCGCGCGTTGACTACCGCGTGATTCCGCTGCCCAAGAGCGTGCAGACGGACACCACAAAAGTGTTCAAGCTGCAGCCGGGCATGGGCATCGCCTATGACGCCTTCAGCCCCGAGATTGCACGCAACGTGCAGTTCCTGCGCACTTGGGTGGAGGAGCTCACAGGCGTGAAGCTGGCCCTGACACCCGACAACAAGAAGGCTGCCATCCGCTTCACCATCGGACTCGCTGCCGACAAGAAGCAGAAGAAATCCAAGAAAGGCGCCGCACCCGAGCTCACCGAGCAACAGCAGGAAGCCTACACCATCACCGTGGACAAGAGCGGCATCACCATTGCCGCACGCAAGCCCATCGGTTTCTTCCGCGCCGTACAAACGCTGCGCAAGTCACTGCCCATCGCGAAACAAGAGGCCATAGAATTCCCCTTCGTTAAGATTGCCGACGAGCCACGCTTCGCCTACCGCGGAGCCCATTTCGACACGGCCCGCCACTTCTTCCCTGTCCAGACCATCAAGACCTATCTCGACCTGCTGGCACTCCACGGCTGCAACCAGTTCCACTGGCACTTCACCGAGGACCAGGGCTGGCGCTTCGAAGTGAAGTCGCTGCCCGAGCTGGCCAAGAAAGGCAGTGTGCGCGGCCAAACCGTCATCGGCCGCAACTCCGGCGTCTATGACGGGCAGCGCTACGGTGGCTACTACACACAAGAGCAATGCCGCGAGATTGTCAACTACGCAGCAGAGCGCTACATCAACGTGATTCCCGAAATCGACCTGCCCGGCCACATGCAAGGTGCCCTCCACGTGTTCCCGAACCTCGGTTGCACCGGAGGCCCCTACCCAGTCTGGCAGATTTGGGGCGTCAGCCGCGATGTCCTCTGCGCCGGCAATCCCGAGACAATGACCTTCCTGAAGACCATCCTCGGAGAACTCTGCGCCGTGTTCCCCTCGAAGTACATCCATATCGGCGGCGACGAATGTCCAAAAGACCGCTGGAAGAACTGCGCCAAGTGCCAGGCCAAGGCCAAAGAGCTCGGGCTACAGGACGACGGCAAGCATAGCATTGAGAACCAACTGCAGACCTGGATCAACCACGAGATGGAGCAGTTCCTGCGCGAACGCGGACGCGACATGATCGGTTGGGACGAAGTGCTCGAAGGCGGACTCACCGAAGGAGGCATCGTCATGAGCTGGCGCGGCATCAAAGGCGGCATCGAGGCTGCCAAACAGCATCACCGCGTCATCATGACACCCAACTCCTACTGCTACATCGACTACTACCAGCTCAAGGACCAGTGGGGACAGCCCCTCGGCATCGGCGGCTACCTGCCCGCCAGCAAGGTCTATAGCTTCGAGCCACTCCTGCCCGACGCGCTGTCCGAGGAGGAACAGAAATATATCCTAGGCCCCCAAGTGAACCTATGGACAGAGTACGTCGCCTACCCAGAGCACGCATTCTATATGCTGCTGCCGCGTCTCGATGCCATCAGCGAGGTGCAGTGGTGCCGCTCCGACCAGAAGGACTTCGAGGACTTCAAGACACGACTGCCGCACATGCTGAAAATCTACGACAGCATAGGCGTCAACTACTGCCATAAAATCGAATAATTTGAAGTTTGAACTAAGAGACCTCGCGACAGGTTATCGAACAAAAAAGGGTGACCGCGTCGTATCGGAACATATCTCGGCCGAGTTACAGGCAGGTGAACTCACCTGCCTGCTCGGACCGAACGGCGCAGGCAAAAGCACGCTGCTGCGCACGTTAGCTGCGTTTCAGCCGCCCATCGAGGGAAACATCCTGCTGGACGGCCAATCGCTGGAGAAATTCACAGCGCAGGAACTGGCCACACGCATCGGTATCGTCCTGACAGAGCGTCCTAATATAAATGGTATGCGCGTGCGCGCGATGGTGGCCATGGGCCGTAGCCCCTACACCGGCTTCTGGGGACGCCTCACAGACGAGGACGAGCAAGCCGTGGATGCGGCCATCCAACAGGTAGGCATTCACGACTTGGAACGCAGAATGGTGGAGACGCTCTCCGACGGCGAACGCCAGAAAGTGATGATTGCCAAAGCGCTGGCACAGCAGACACCCGTCATCTTCCTCGACGAACCCACAGCCTTCCTCGACTTCCCATCCAAGGTGGAGATGCTACTCCTGCTGCGCCGATTGGCCCGTGAGATGCAGAAGACCATCTTCCTCTCCACCCACGACCTGGAACTTGCGCTGCAGACCGCTGACTGCCTGTGGCTGCTCTCCAAGAGCGAACCCGTGATTATCGGCACACCCGCAGAGCTGGCCGACAATAGTGCCCTCCCCCGTTTCTTTGCCGGGAACAACATCGTCTTTGACGCTGAGAACCTACGCTTTCATATCCACATTTCATAAGCACTCATTAACGTGAAACAGTCCTTTACCCCACATCGCTTCATCATGCTAGCCCTCGCCCTCATAGCGTGGGGAGGCTTACAAGCCCAACAAGCCACTGAGATTACGACGCAGTATGTGACCAACAACGACTTTGAGGATGGAACTACAGATTGGACCATCGCCAACCTGACGACACAGACGAACACCTATTTTACACAGAAACACAGCAACACCTATCTGGAGATCTGGACAGAAAGAGGGTCACAGATTAGCGATGCCTGTGTCTCGCGCACCATCAAGGCACTTCCACGAGGCAAATACCGTCTAACGGCGCGAGGCCTGCACATCCAACAGAGCGCAGCCAACAGCGTCACCAACAAGGGGGCAGCCCAGACAGGCGCTGTCCTCTTTGCCGGCAGCTATGAAAAGCCCATCACGGCAAATAATGCCTATACCCTTGAGTTCGCTGTCTTCGACGAGACGGAAGACATCCTCATAGGAGCCAAAGCGACCGATGCCACAGGCAACTGGTTCTGCATCGACTACTTCCAGCTCTACTCCCTTGGAGACATCGATGCCGCTGCTATGGTGGAGCGCCTGCAGATGGACATCAACCAGCTGGAAGCCTATCTCGAAGATGGCATACAGAACAGCGTCCGCGAGAGCGTACTCCCGACCTTGAATACCGCCAAGGAAGCCGTGGCGGCCAACCCGTTAAGCACGGTAGCGCTACAGGCGTCCATCACACAGATGCAGGGTGCCTTGAGCGAAGCCGCCGCCTCCAATGCACTCTACGTAGCATTACGCGAGGACATCGCCTATGCTCGTCAGGTGCTCGAATGGTGGCGCGATGTGCCCTACAAAGCGAGCGCGTGGAGTAAGCTGGAGAAAGGCCTTGCCACTTTTGAAAAATACGCGGTCGATTACACGCTGGTAACAGCAACGATTAATACTGTACGTAATAATTTGAAGAGCCGCATCAAAAACGTTGACAAGAAAATCTATGAAAGCAACAATGCGGTGGGTACAGGCGACGCCCTCAACAACGTCAATAGCAATTGGTGCTACCAGCGCAGCCTGCAGTCCAAGCATTGGATTCTGTTCTGGGAGAAGGGATATGGCGACTTAGTTCCCGCTGCCGTGCCAGGCATTCTCAGCAATGCCGATAAGATTTTTGAGCTCTACGCCGACTCGCTGAAGTTCATCACCATCAACCAGGGCAAGTCCAAGACCGACACCTACAAAATGATTATTCGCCTGCGCTACACCACCGATTGGGAGGCCAGCGGCAGCGGCATCGACGATAAGATTGGGCTGCTCACGCTCTCCAACGGTGCCCACACCTCACGCAGCGGGCAGACCGTTGCTCACGAGATTGGTCACTGCGTCCAGTACCAAACCCACTGCGACAACAACGACCAAAACGGGTGGATGTATAACTGGGGACAATCCACGCTCAACGTCTTCTGGGAGATGTGCGCACAATGGCAGGCCTACAAATTCTACCCCGATATGCAGTTCCAATGGGACTCCAATAAGGGCAACGACTGGTTCGGCGGCACCATCAACGGCTTGCACCGGCACCCGCTCAGCGTACACCTGCGCTACAACAACTACTTCATCCAGGACTATATGTGCCATCGCCACGGCATGGACTGCCTCGGTTACCTTTGGAACAATTCCGTCAGGCCCGAAGATCCATTGCAAGCCTATATGCGCCTGACCATGGACGGCACCAACAGCGAGAACCTGAGTCAGCTCGGCGACGAGATGTGGGAGTACGGCGCACGCATGACGACCTTTGACCTTGATCCCATACGCGAGAAAGGAGCTTGGCGCATTGGCTTCCGCGACCAGACTGCACTCACGAAAGATGCGGACAAATACTGGTGGCCAACCGCTGCCAACTGCATCGAGAATTGGGGCAACAACGCCATCCGACTCAATGTGCCCTCAAGCGCCAAGACCATCTATGTGGATTTCCAGGGCAAGGCCGGCGCCGACGGCTATACCGATTACAACACCAAAAAAGCTGGCTGGCGCGTAGGCTTCGTGGCTCTGCAGAATGACGGCACACGCGTTTATAGCGAAATGGCCACCGCCACTTATGACGAGCCCGATCAGGTTGTGGCCTTCGACTGCCCTGCCAAATGCTCTTACGTGTGGCTCGTCGTGTCCGGCGCCCCCACGGCCTATTGGACGCGCGACTGGCTGAGCTGGGACCAAGAGGGGCAGACCGAGCAATGGCCTTACCGCGTGCATTTCTATCAGACAAATGTCTATGGAAACAGCAATGACAACGGCTACCCGGTAGGCATTACCGACACTGCCGCCGAGACACCGTCCAATACACAGGGCAACGTCTATTCCATCACCGGAAGACTGGTGCGAAAAGGCTCCACCTCGCTGGAGGGGTTGCCACGCGGCATTTATATCGTCAACGGACAGAAGGTCCTCGTACGATAATCACAGACAGCAAGAGAAAAGGCTCCTCATCGGAGCCTTTTTTCGTTTGTATTAATCCAGGTGGAAGACCTCCTGCAGGGGGGTGGTGACCGGGCTGTTGTCCGGATTCGTCTCCATGATGTCCTTCATGTAAGCCCACCACCTCTGCGTCGTCTCGTCGGCGCCCATGTCCTGTGAGCTCTGCTCACCGTCTATCTCCTGATAGCCGAAGAGGATGTTCGTGTCACGGTCCCAATAGATGCTGTAGTTGCCCACGCCCGCATCCTTAATTCCCTTTTTCAACTCGGGCCACAATGCTGCGTGGCGCCTTTCATACTCTTCCTCGAAACCTGGTTTGAGGAACATTTTAAATGCGAATCTTCTCATAACGCTCAAATATCAAGAGTTCTTGACTGCAAAAGTAATAAAAAAGTCATGACAGCCCATCATTTATTTTCATTTTCTCGACGAAGTATCGTAAAAAGGCCCTAATTTACACATTTTAAGCATAAAAAGATAACCTTTTGGAAATTTGACCCGTAAAACAAACGCGAGTCCTTTTGAATCAACTATCTTTGCAGCGCAAGTTCACTTAATAGACATTTTTAAGCCCATGCCAGATTCTGCTATCTATAAACCCTCGGCTCAGAAGATTGACCTGAAAGACTTCATGGAGAAGAACTTCAGATGTGATATGTCTATGAGTGAGTTTGCCCGTGCCTCAGGACGTAGTTTATCTACCTTTAAAAGAGACTTCAAGAAGATTAGCGATCTGTCGCCCGAGCGTTGGCTCACGGATCGTCGTCTGCGTGCTGCCATAGAACTACTCAAAAGAGGTCGTCGCGTCTCTGACACCTGCTTTGACGTAGGTTTCAAGAATGTGTCCCATTTCTCGGCCACCTTCAAGAAAAAATTTGGGATGACTCCTGGAGAGGCACGTAAGCAGCGACTCGCGTAGCCCTACTTCTTATCGATATCTATCTTGCGAAGGAAGAATTTGACCTTCGCACACAATTCGTCGAATTCCTGTTCCATCGCCATGACACGACGCTGCTGTAGGTAGTAGTCGTCATTGGTGTGTCCATCGATGCGCGGCAGCATCTGATGGAAGCTGTCGCGGGCTGCATTCAGGCGCAACTCGTAGGCCGCGACACTCTCGCGCGCTTCCAAGAGTTCTACGCTATCAAGGGTCAGGATAGCTGCGCGGCGTGTCTTCAGCGCCTGCGGATATCGCTTGCGCAGGCTGAGGATGGTATCGCGCGCGGCACTGTAGTCTTTTTGTTCCAATAGCCCACGAGCTTCAGACAACATCTCAGCAGCAGGCACTTCAGGGTCAGCCGGAGCATTCGCGCAGGACCACGCCAGCGCTGCGCCCAATATAAGGTATAATACGTATTTCTTTTTCATTGCGACCACAAAAGTAACCTTTTTATGCAAAAACTGTTTACTTTCATCTCCAAACTTTAAACTTTTTATTACCTTTGCCGCCGTTTTAACAACGATTAAAGAAAATGAGACACCTCGACCGCGCTCAACTCGCTGCGCTCCTCGACCAACCCGTCTTCCACACCATCGGCCAGACAGCTGACGAGATGGAGCTAGAATGCTACGTCGTAGGAGGCTACGTCCGCGACCTCTTTCTGGAGCGCCCGTCGAAGGATATCGATGTGGTTTGCGTGGGTAGCGGTATTGAGTTGGCCCGTGCCGTAGCCAAGCGTCTCGGACGCAAAGCACACCTCTCGGTGTTCAAGAATTTCGGCACAGCGCAGGTAAAGTCCGGCACCCTGGAAGTGGAGTTCGTAGGGGCACGCAAGGAAAGCTACAGCCACGATTCGCGCAAGCCCATTGTGGAGAACGGCACTTTGGAGGACGATCAGCAGCGGCGCGACTTCACCATCAACGCGATGGCCATCTGCCTCAATAGCCACCGTTTCGGTGAACTGGTGGACCCTTTCGACGGTATCTGGGATCTAGAAGACCGCTTAATAGCCACGCCCCTCGACCCCGATATCACCTTCTCCGACGATCCGCTGCGAATGATGCGGTGCATCCGCTTTGCCACGCAACTCAACTTCGAGATCGAGCCCGAAACCTTCGAGGCATTGGAGCGCAACCGCGAACGTATCAAGATCATCTCCGGCGAACGTATCATTGACGAGCTGCAGAAAATCATGGCATCCGACAGCCCAGCGCGCGGCTTCGAGCTCCTCTTCCAGTGCGGTCTGCTCGAACTCATTTTTCCCGAGCTCTATGCCCTGCACGGCGTGGAAACCATCAATGGTCGAGCGCACAAAGACAATCTATGGCACACGCTGGAGGTGTTGACGAATGTGGTCCGTCAGACCCATCTCCAGAACCCTCCCATTAGGGAGGGGAGTTCTCAGTCCTCAGGTCAACAAAATGATGATATTTCGGACAATGCGCCAGCACTCGAGCATAGCGAGTCCCCTGCCCTAACGGGAGGGGATCGGGGTGGGGCTCTCTGGCTCCGCTGGGCTGCCCTGCTTCATGACATTGGCAAGCCCAAGTCCAAGCGATGGGATGCACAGTTGGGGTGGACCTTCCACAACCATAATTATATCGGTGAAAAGATGGTTCCACAGATTTTCCGTCGCATGAAGTTGCCATTGGATGAGCGCATGAAATATGTGCAAAAGCTCGTCTCGCTGCACATGCGCCCCATAGCCATTGCCGACGACGAGGTCACGGACAGCGCCGTGCGACGTTTGCTCTTTGAGGCCGGCGACGACATTGACGACCTGATGCTCCTCTGCGAAGCCGACATCACCAGCAAGAATGAGCAGCGCAAACAGCGTTTCCTGGATAACTTCAAACTGGTGCGCGAGAAACTCGTAGATCTGGAGGAGCGCGACCGTATCCGTAATTTCCAGCCGCCCGTCAGCGGTGAGGAAATCATGGAACGTTTTCATCTGCAACCTTGCCGCGAGGTGGGGACGCTCAAGAGCGCCGTCAAAGATGCCATTCTGGACGGGCTGATTCCCAACGAACACGACGCAGCCCTCGCCTTTGTCATTGAAAAGGCGAAGAAACTCGGAATCGGCGAGTAGCCAAACTAATTTCTTAATGACTTGTGAGCAGGGAGCTACGCTTATCGCGATTGTAGCTCCTATAATCATCGAGCGGAATCTCCACGTCGGGTTCTATGAGAGCACCTGCGGCAGGCAAGCGGAAGCGTAAGTACTTGATGCTGAGACCGCGCGAGAGCCATTGTTGCTCGTAGTAAGTGCGGATGGAGAGGTCAAAAGACTCACCCCCCTGCCCCTTCTCTTTCAAAGAGGGGGGGGCGCCCGGCAGGGCGGGGGTGAGTCTGTACAAATCTTCTGTACACACCTCCACGGGCAGATGGTTCACCTCCGTCACATACTTGGTATAGGTGAAGAGGAAGTTGGAGTCTGTCTTGAGATGGATGATGCCGCCGTCCTCCAGGAAATGGCGGTAGCGAGCAAGGAAATAAGTGGAAGTGAGGCGTTTGGAGGCTTTCTTCATCTGGGGGTCAGAGAAGGTGAGCCAGATTTCCTGCACCTCGCCGGGAGCAAAGAAACGGTCGATAATCTCGATATTCGTGCGTAGGAAAGCAACGTTCTTCAAGCCCTCTTTCAACGCCTCGGTGGCACCGCTCCACATCCTGGCGCCTTTGATATCCACGCCGATGAAGTTGCGGTCGGGGTAGCGGCGCGCCAAGCCCACGGCATACTCCCCTCGACCACAGCCCAACTCCAGCACAACGGGGTTGTCGTTGTGAAAGAAACCGGAACGCCAATTGCCCTTCATCTCAAACGGCACGTCTTCGAGTACCGAAAACGGGTACTCGAAGACGTGAGGATAGCTCGCCATATCGGCGAACTTTGCTAATTTACCCTTGCTCATCCAGATTACTCAATCACCACGCGTGTCCAGCCATGGATGTCGGGTTCGATGCCATACTGGATGCTGATGAGCTGTTGATAGAGCTTCGTAGAGATGGGACCGGGTTTGCCATCCTTGGCAAAGACGTAACTGTGGCCCGTCTCGGGATCATCGATGCGCTCGATGGGGCTGATGACAGCCGCAGTCCCGCAGGCACCAGCCTCTTCGAAGGTTGAGAGTTCCTCGAGTGGAATCTGACGACGCTCCACGGTCAAACCGAGATCCTCGGCAACCTGCATCAGACTCATGTTGGTGACGCTGGGAAGGATGCTGTTGCTCAGGGGTGTCACATAGGTGTTGTTCTTGATACCGAAGAAGTTGGCTGCACCGCACTCGTCGATGTACTTCTTCTCCTTTGCATCGAGGTAGAACTCACAGCTATAGCCCTGATCGTGGGCCCATTTGTTAGCGCGGAGGCTAGCTGCGTAGTTGCCACCTACCTTGTAGCAACCTGTGCCGAGGGGAGCGGAGCGGTCATAGTCGCGCGTAATTACATAGGGATTGGTGGAGAAACCGCCTTTGAAGTAAGGACCTACGGGTGTAACAAAGATCATAAACAAGTAGTCGCTGGCAGGATGAACGCCCACCTGCGCCGTCGTGCCGATCATGAGCGGACGGATGTAGAGCGTAGCGCCACTCTCGTAGGGCGGGATGAAGCGCTCGTTGAGGCGCACCACCTTCTCCACCATTCCGATGAACAACTCAGTGGGCACTTCGGGCATCACAAGACCGCGGCAGGTGGCCTGCAAGCGCGCGGCATTCTGCTCGGGGCGGAAGATGCGGACCTTGCCATCAGGGCAGCGATAAGCCTTCAGGCCCTCGAAAGCCTCTTGACCGTAGTGCAGGCAGGTGGCAGCCATACTCATGGGAATTGTTTCCTCGGAGTGAATCTCTACTTCACCCCACTTGCCGTTGTGATAGCTGCAACGGACGTTATAGTCGGTCGGCATATAGCCGAAGGACAAATTGCTCCAATCAATCATATAATTTATAATTTGACAATTTACGATTCGACAATTTACAAAATCGGGCGCAAAGGTACGAAAAAGTTGAAAGATGAAGGTTGAAAGATGAAAGTTTTTCGCTTTTCCTTCTACATATTTAACCTTCCAACAGTTTCTTTACTTCCTCATCAGCCTTCGTCAATTTTTCTTTGCAGAAGGTGAGTAGCCGTTGTGCTTCCTTTAGTTTTGTGGCGAGGAGGTCAATAGCCACATCGCCCGATTCCATCTCTCGCGCTAAGGTTTCCAGGCGCTCCATTGCCGTTTCGTAGGTCAATTCTTTGTTTTCCATATAGGATGTCATTTAATGATTCTTTTCTGTCCCTTGCTGATATAGATGCCAGGTCGCTGCACCTGCGTGACTCTCCGGCCGCCGAGGTCGTAGATGACATCGTCTACGCTCTTCGCCTTGCCGGCATCGCCGACAACTTCATCAATGCCGTCAGGGTTGTTGTCCACGCCATTGAAGATATAGACGTAGGAGGCTGCGAGTTTGAGCGTCAGTGGTGTGTCGATATCGATGGGCTCGCCAACGGTAAGTCCCGCCAGATTGTTCTGCGAGAATGCCTTGGAGAGTGTGATGGTAGTGTGGATATACGCAGGGATGTCGAGCGCCTCGCGCAACGTGGTGGTGAAGGTCTGCTGCGAGGCTGCTGGGTTACGTAGCGCCAGCGTAGCCTTGCGCCCATTCCACGATGCCCATCCATATACATTGGCCTTACTGCCATCCCACGGATTGCCGCCCACCCAGTGAATATCGGGCAGTACGTCCTTCTGTTCCTTCTGCCATTTAATGCAGTCAGCCAGCTCGCCCCACAACTTGCCACCGTTGATGCTGTTCATGAGCGCAAAGTCGGCATAGACCTCTACCATAGCGCTACCGCAGGCAAAGGCGCAACGCAGTTCACGCACGATATCGCTGTAATTCTGACTCATATTGGCCACACCGCCACCGAACTTGGAGAGCATGAAACCGTGGGTCATCAGTGTGTTGATGGGACAAAGGGGTGAATTCTGCACAAAGTTCTGATAGACGAGGCGGTCGCGGTATGTAATCCACTGCTCGCGTGTATTCCCTTGATTGCCAATCGTTCCCCAGTCGTTCTCCTGACGCCACACGGCATCGGTAACCTGGAACCAGAAGGGCGATGCCCATGTGCCCACGGAGGTATTGAAGAACACATCGGGTTTCACCTCGCGCAACTTCAGCTCGATATCGATGATGGCCTCGGCGTTCTCCTCACCCGTGGCACCTGCATCGGGACCGGTGGCGCTGAACTGAGCGCTGATGCCATCGAACTTGAAGGCGTTGAAGTGGTAAGTGTTGAGCATATAGCTGGTGCGGTTGAGGAACACGTCGTAGTAGGCTTTGTTGGATAGCTGCATTCCGCCCTTGCTGCTCCAGTAGGCACGGCGGTAGTTACCGCTGGTACCGTAGCCGCCCACGGGCCCCAACCATGCCCCAATCTGAGAATCCATAGCCCATGCCTGGTCGCTGAGGTTCTGGAAGCCGTTGGGGAAGTTGGGATTGAACTCCCATGTGCCGTAGATATCCCAGCCGTCGTCCCAGACGAACGAGCCGATGCCCACATCATATTTGTCGAAGAGGTTTGTCTTCCACTGGTTGAGCACCTCGGCACACTGCACTTCGGTGAAGTTGCCTGTGTAGTTCTGGTCGTTGTTGCGGTCGATGTTCAATTCATACCACGAGTTATACATCGGGAACGCACGCCAGGGCACGGCACGCTCACGCTCGCTGTAGCAGAGGAACGAACGGCGCGCCTGACCTGGTGCTATGAGGCCAACGACAGCACTGACCTTCCACGTCTTGCCGGCAGCCAACGTGGTCTGACGGCTCCACTCACCTTGCATCTCCGTCTCTGTGGGGGCAGGCAGGTGATAGTAAAAGCGCTTCGCGTAGGTGAGGTTGATATTGCCCGACGAGGTATTGTCAGAACCGTTGGAGTTCAGCACCACATAGTAACGTAGCGTGTAGTTACCCGCAGCGGAAATGATGAAGGTGTAATTGTTGTCGGTCTTCGCAGTTCCGGAGAAGCCTTTGTGATAGTCTGAGGCCACCACATTGTTGTCAGCATCCACCAGCTCCACACCAGCAATCGTGAGGCCATGGTTGCCAGAGGCATACATGAACTGCGCATTGAACGTGCCGTCGCCACGGTCGAAGCTGATGGTCTTCTCCATCATCTTGATACGACTCGCTTCGTAGCCCAGTTCTATGATACGTGCAGGCACAGATGCCGGCGCCGCCCACGAGGAAGGTGTCCAGGCATCAGCGCGTGTGCCGCCCACAGAAAGGACAGGGTAGATGAGCGTGGGGACGTCTTCATCATCAGGCAGTACGTTCTCCGCCGTGTTGCCGTCGAACAGGAGTTCCGGTGCCAGCACATCACAGCTCCATGTGATGGTGCCGTTGCTGTTGAAGGAACTCTGCTGGTCGGTCACGGTATCGCGGAAGTAACGGACAAGATAGAAACCTCTGGCAGGAATGTTGAGTGTATAAACATTCTTGCTCTTCACACCGCCTGTGTAGCCCTTATGGTAGTCGCTGGCCACTACTGTACCCGTAGTAGGGTCTATGATGTCCACGCCAGCGATGTCCAGACGGTGGTTGCCGCTGGTGTATTGGAACGTGACGGTCTGCGAACCGCTCTCCAAGAGCGCGAGATAGCCTTTCAAGCCCACAACGCCACTGGCGGGCAGGCCGAGGTCGAGGATGCCCTGTGGTGTCTCAGCACCCGGTTCCCACGAGAAGGAGGTGCTCGTCCAGCGGTCATAGACGAAGGGGTCTGCACTCATGGCGCCAACGATTGTGTTTTTTCCCATTGGTGTCTCCAAGCCCGCGAAGATCTTATCGCTGGCGATGACGGCACCGCGTGTGTTGCCCACGACGATAGGCGCCTGCTCACTGCTGCTGTTATCCACAACATAGCACATCGGGATAATGGCATTCATGGCCACGCTCTTCGTGGCCGTCAGCTCCAGTTCCGTACGCAAATAATGCGAGCCGTCGCGCAGCACAGCGCGCCACGTCAGCAGCAGGTTGCCGTAGGTGTAAGTGGCTTCTATGGCCTTGCCCGGCAGCTTCAGCGATGCTTTGGCGGCAGAACCGTCAGGGAGCAGGTCTGTCAGGTGCACTTCGCCCAGCGTCATGACGGAGGAGGCCACCTCTGTGCCACTGCCAAGACGGATGCTGAAGAGGTCGCCCCCGGCTTTTAAGCCCAGAGCCTCGCAGCCGCCGAACGCCAGCGTGCCGTCAGCATTGATGAAGGAAGCCGATAACAGGTCGTTAGACAGCGTGTAGGTGCCGTCGTTGACGGACGATGTAGCCACACCCGCCTGCTGCTCCTGTGGGAAAATGACAGACTGTGCTTGCGCTGTCATTAGGATTAGGCCTAAAACGATAAGAATGAATAGGTAGCGTTTCATTGTTTTCGTATTTTATGAAGATTCGTTTGACAAAGAGAGCGCCTGTACGGATGAGGTGATTGTGCCATCAGCGATACGCGTTTGAACCATGTCGTCCGCTTTCAAATCCTGTACAGAGCGCACAAGGCGGCCGTCAGCAGTGTATGTCAGAGAGTAGCCGCGGCGCAACTGCAACACAGGGTCGAGGACGGCGAGGCGTGCCTCCATGCTTTGAACCTTGAACCTTGCGCTTTGGACTTTCATCTGAGCAGCTTGTGAGAGCTGGATTTTCAATCGCTCCAGCCGGTGTTGTTGTCGCTCATACACAAGGGCAAAAGCGCGCGGGAGAAGCGTTGCCAGACGGTCGAAGCGTTGCATGGAAGCCTCCATTTGCGACCGTGCGTATTGAAGGATCCGGCGCTGGTAGTCATCGATGAGTGCGAGCTGTTGTGCGCCGTGATCGATAAGGAAAGCGGCTGCTGCTGTGGGGGTCTTCACCCGTGTGTGGGCGACAAAGTCCAACACAGTTTCATCACGCTCGTGGCCAATGCCCACGACCACGGGAATCGGCATCTGTGCAACCGCCGCAGCCAGCGAATAGGTGTCGAAGTCAGCCAGGTCGCTGGTGGCACCACCGCCTCGGATGATGACGACACAGTCCCATCGGTCTGCATCGTCAACGATAGCCTCGAGGGCCGCTAGCACACTGTCTTCCACATTCGCGCCCTGCATGACAGCAGGGAAGAGACGAGTATCGAAATGCAAACCATAATCGTTGCGTTCCAACTGATCACAGAAATCGCCATATCCGGCAGCACCTGCCGAGGAGATGACGGCGATGTGCTTCATCAGTGCCGGCAGCGCCAGCCGACGATTGTCTTCCAGAATGCCGTCGGCCTCCAACTGCAACAGAATCTCACGGCGACGCTTGGCTAAATCTCCCAAGGTGTACGTCGGGTCGATATTCACCACATTCAGCGAATAGCCATATAGCTCATGAAACTCCACTGTCACTAGCACGCGCACCTTCATGCCTGCCCGAAGGTGCTCACCCGTGGCTCGCTCAAAGAGGGGTGCTAACATATGATAGGTTCGCGCCCACATCGTGCCACGTGCTCGCGCAAGGAAATGCTGCCCCGAAGCGTCCTTCTGCACGAACTCCACATAGAAATGCCCATTGGTGGCTAAGCGTGCTTCGCTGAGTTCTGCCTCGAGCCAATACTCGGCGTTGAGCGTTTTCTCCAACACCGATCGCACCAGTGTGTTGAGCTCATAGAGTGAAAGTGTGTCGCTGTCCATCTTGCAGGTTTTCTTTCGCTGCAAATATAGATGATTTTCGTGAATCTTCAGCAAGGAAGACAAGAAAGAACAACAAAATTGGTTGATTATTCATTTTTTCAGTAGAAAAAAACGAAGATATACCGCAATAAATCACATTTTATCACTACCTTTGCAGCAAATTTGGTCAACCGACCCACCGTCGCGCGCAAACGAGCGCATTTTCACGCGTCATTCATCATACATCATTCTATAAATGGACTGGCTTATTAATCTTTTCACCAACACCGATTCCATCGCCCACATTGTGGTGCTTTATTCGTTGGTTATAGCTGTGGGTATAGCCCTGGGGCGTTTCAAGATCTTCGGCATTTCACTGGGTGTTACCTTCGTCCTTTTTGCGGGTATCCTAGCAGGCCATATTGGCTTCACAGGGACGCCCGAGGTACTGAATTACGTGCAGGACTTCGGCCTCATCCTCTTCGTTTATTGCATCGGTCTGCAGGTGGGGCCGGGTTTCTTCGAGAGCTTCGCCAAGGGTGGCATCACCGCCAACATGCTGGCGATGGGCATCGTAGGCCTCAACGTTGTCACGATGCTGGCGCTCTACTTCATCCTGTTCTACAACCCCTCCGTCCACGGTGGCGAGAACGTCTGGAACCTCTCGATGATGACCGGTGTGCTCTGTGGTGCCATTACCAACACTCCCGGTCTGGGTGCCGCCTCCGAGGCCGTTGCGTCCATCTATAAGGGTGCTTCCGAGATCCCGCAGATTGCCTCCGGCTACGCTTGTGCCTACCCCTTGGGCGTTGTAGGCATCATAGGTGCCACGATCGCCATCCGCTACATCTGCCGCATCAGCTTGAAGACGGAATCCGATCAAATAGAAAAGGAATTGAGCGAGAACCCGCACGCCAAGCCTCACCGCATGACACTGCGCACTGAGAACAAAGCCCTTAGCGGCCGCAGCGTGCTGCAGATTCGCGAATTCCTTGGTCGCAATTTTGTCTGCTCGCGACTCCTCCACGAGGGTCATGTCATCATCCCCAACCGCGATACGATTATCACCACGGGTGACCTGATGTACATCACCTGCGCCGAGGATGACTGGGAAGCCATCTCCGCCTTTATCGGCCCAGTGGATCATCTGGAATGGGACGAGCAGGACGTGAAGATGGTCTCCAAGAACGTCCTCGTCACGCAGCCCGCCTTCAACGGCAAAACCTTCGGCCAGTTGCATTTCTCCAGCGTCTATGGTGTCAACGTTACGCGCATCCACCGCAACGGCATGAACCTCTTTGCCGACCGCAACCTGCGCATCCAGATTGGCGACAAACTCGTCTGCGTAGGTCCCGAGGATGCAATTGCGCGCGTCGCCGCCATGCTTGGTAACGAGGTAAAGCGCCTGGACCACCCCAATCTCAGTGCCATCTTCGTCGGCATCGTCGTAGGTATCATCTTTGGCATGATGCCGATTGCCCTGCCGGGCGTTCCCACTCCTGTGAAGCTGGGTTTGGCCGGCGGTCCCCTCATCATCGCCATCCTCATTGGCCGCTTCGGCTACCGCTTCCACCTGGTCAGCTACACCACCAACTCCGCCAACCTGATGCTGCGCGAGTTCGGCCTCGTGCTCTTCCTTGCCTCTGTAGGCATCAAGGCCGGTGCTACCTTCTGGAACACCGTCACTGAGGGCGACGGCCTCACCTACGTCTGGGCTGGCTTCCTCATCACCATCATCCCCATCCTCTTCATCGGCACGCTGGCACGCCTGAAGTACAAACTCAACTATTTCACGCTCATGGGTCTCATCGCCGGTGCCACCACCGACCCACCCGCTTTGGCCTATGCCAACCAGACTGCCAACAATGACGCACCCGCCGTTGGCTACAGCACTGTCTATCCGCTTTGCATGTTCCTGCGCATCCTCACGGCCCAACTCATTATCCTACTCCTCTACTCCATCGTGTAAGAGCGAGAGAGAATAGAAGAATCAACGATGAAATCGTAAAATTATAAATCGTAAAATCGCAAATTCAAGATATGCTTCGTACAGCCAACGAAATCCGCGAGAGTTTCAAGCAGTTCTTCGCACAGAAGGGACACGCTATCGTGCCCTCCGCTCCCATGGTCGTCAAGGACGACCCCACACTTATGTTCACCAACGCTGGTATGAACCAATGGAAGGATATCATCCTCGGCACCAAAGACCCCGAACCGCGC
>CAJOCU010000030.1 GCA_905233765.1 uncultured Bacteroidaceae bacterium
CGGCCTGAAGGCCGGTATGGGCAAGAGCCAGGCCGAGGAGCGCAAGGCCGTAGAGTGCGGCTACTGGCACCTCTGGCGCTTCAACCCCGCCCTCATCGAGGAAGGCAAGAATCCGTTCAGCCTCGACTCCAAGGAGCCCGACTGGAGCAAGTTCCACGACTTCCTGCTCGGCGAGGTCCGCTACCTCTCCGTCAAGAAGGCTTATCCCAACGAGGCCGAGGAACTCTTCGCCGAAGCCCAGAAGATGGCCCAGATCCGCTACAAGTCCTACATCCGCAAGGCTGCAGAAGACTGGAGCGAGTAAAAAAGTTAAAATGCTAAATGTGAAGAGGAGCATCCCGACGGGTGCTCCTCTTTATTTCTATCTTACAATCACCTTTTTCCCATTCACAATATATATTCCCTTACGTGTAACTTGATGATGTTGCATGCCGTCTAAGGTGAAGATGGTCATATCAGAGGGTTTAGGTGCGGTATGAGGGATACCACTCGGGATAGGAACGTCAAACTGAGCGCAGAGATTCTCGTAATTCTTCCTGTACCAGTCCTTCACATACTCCAGTTCGTCAAAAATAGAACTTTTGAGCGGCACCGGATTGCCATTCCATCTCAGCCATTCCCTTTCCCAAGCACCTGACAGCGTGAGCTGTTCGCCATAGTCGTCCAAGCGTCGGTTCAAGCTTTCACACGAAAAGAGAGTGGTATAATATTTCTCCCATTCGCTGGCTTCCAAGGCTTTGAAACCATCCATATTCAGACGTGACAGCCTGTTATAGGGAGCCAGCTGGTCATAGCGGTCGATGCTGGCGAGCGACGGGTTATAGCCTCCGTCCCAGTTCCCCCCCAATGACATATCCATATCCCACGGCGTGAGCAGATACTTGTGACCTTGGGTGATATCTACTACTGAGAGAAAGGTGTTCTTGTATCCATTATCCCCCACATTTAGCGCCATCGTGAGCAGCGCATAATCACAAAGATTCTGGATGTAGAAATAATCCTGGTACGCGCTTTTGAAAGTAGCATACGTTGCTTTTGAACAGAAATCTATTAAGTCCATCAGCGGCTGCCACGTGTCAATAGAGGGATAATCATCTGGATATTGAAGCTCCCAGGCATTCCACGTGTCGGCATTCACGTCAGCCTCATCGTATGAGAGCAGATTACAGCCGCTCCCCCAACTGACGCCTTTATAGAGAATTCCCCGCACTTGTACGCTATTACCATCTACTTTCGCTTTCTTCAGACCTAACAGTTTCCTGTCTATTTTGTCGCTCATACAATATAAACCATGATAGTCACCGTTGATGAACAACTCCACAAACAGCCCCTTCGTTCCATTCCTGTTATCATATTTCGTTGCGTAGGGGGTTGTACTCATCTCGTTCCAGACATCAAAACAAACACGATTCCTCATCCTTATGCGGTCCATGGCCATTGCGTCAAGAATCCAACTATTCTCTTCCCTGATACCGAAGAGATTGGCATCCAAGTCTTCACCATTGGCATCATACAGCTTCACCGCGAATGATTTCTTGTCATATTGTGTGGATGATTTTCCGCGTATCCTATATTGGCAAAGGTATCTTACCGTATTTGATGAAGAAGGGGTTCTATGCTGATAATCCGCAATCTCTATCTCTCCCGGGACGTAAGCAGAAGTCTGTAAAGCGCCCACATCCACCATCATATTCACCAATGGTAGAGAAAGCTCATTCATTGTCCTTTTCATCTCGTCATACTGGCTCTCTTGGGCACAGACAACCAGATGAACAAAGACAAATAGCAATGAGAGGCGGGATTTCATGCTTTTAGCGTGTAATTGATGGTTGAAAAGAAACTCATTCCTGTTTCGGCTCTACATGTACGGCGATATGCGTGTCGGGGCCGTAGTGCCGGCGCAGCACATCCTCCACCTCGGAGGCTTTGTCGTGGGCCTCGCGCAGGGAGAGGTCGCCGTCCATGAGCAGATGGAGCTCGATGGCGTAGTGGTTGCCGATGCGGCGTGTGTGAAGGTCGTGAGGCTGTTCTACACCAGCTACGGAGGCTGCCAGCTGCAAGATTTCAGCTTCTACCTCGTCGGGCAGCGAGTGCTCCATGAGGTCACCGATGCCGTTGCGTAGCAGATCTATGGAGACCTTTGCGATGAAGGTGCCTACGATGAGGGAAGCGATGGGGTCGAGCACCGCCCAGCGCTCGCCAAGGAAGATAGCTCCGCCAATGCCCACGGCTGTGCCGACAGATGAGAGGGCATCGCTGCGATGATGCCAGGCGTTAGCCTCCACAGCCTGCGATTGCAGCTGTCGGGCTTTCACCATCGAGTAGTGATAGACGGCTTCCTTCAGCACTACGGACAGCAGTGCCGCCCACAGCGCCAGCATACCGGGGGCTTCGAGGATACCTCCTGATGCCCACAGGGAAATCTTCAGGATGCCGTTGTAGATGATGCCTACGGCCACGGCCAGCAGGGCGATGCCGATGATGGTCAGCGCCAGCGTCTCGTATTTGCCATGGCCATACTCGTGGTCCTTGTCCTCGGGCTTGCTGCTGATGCGCACGAAGACGAGCACGACGACATCCGTGACGAAATCGCTCAACGAATGTACGGCATCCGCCACCATAGCAGCACTATTGCCCAGGATGCCGGCCACAAACTTAAAGACGAGCAGCACCACATTCACGGCACCGCCCACGAGTCTCTTTATTGCGTTCCATATCCTTTTCCGTCGGCAAAGGTACACAACTTTTTCGAAACTCCCATCTTCAACCCCGAAAATGAATGATTAAGGATTAAAGATTACGGATTAAAGTGTCATCCGTGGTGCATCTGAATATAAACTCCCGACGGACTTCGCAGCTCATCGGGAGTCATGAAGAAAATTACCTTTAGAGGTCGGTTATAGCTCGGTATGCTCCACAATCTGGCCGTCGTAGAGACTGATGATGCGGTCAGCGAAGGTGGCGTTGTGCTGCGAGTGGGTCACCATGATAATGGTGGTTCCTTCATCATGAAGCTGGCAGAGCAAGTCCATCACCTCGCGGCTGTTCTTGGAATCAAGGTTTCCCGTAGGCTCGTCGGCCAGGATGATCTTGGGCTTGGCCACTACGGCACGTGCCACTGCTACGCGCTGTTGCTGTCCGCCCGAGAGCTGGCAGGGGAAATGCTTGCGGCGGTGGGACATGGCCATGCGGTCGAGCATCTCCGTCACGCGCTGCTTGCGTTCCTTGGCCGGTACGCCCATATAGAGTAGGGGCAGTTCCACATTCTCATAGACGTTGAGGTCATCGATGAGGTTGAAGCTCTGGAACACGAAACCGATGACTCCTTTGCGAATCTGTGTGCGCTGGCTTTCCGTGAGCTGGCTCACGTCCTTGCCGTCGAGGGTGTAGGTGCCTTCGGTGGGCGTGTCCAGCAGTCCCAATATGTTTAATAATGTGGTTTTGCCACAGCCCGAGGGCCCCATGATAGCGACGAACTCGCCGTCCTTTACTTCCAGGCTTACTTCGCGCAATGCCCAGGTATCGATTTCTTCCGTGCGGAAGACTTTCTTGATGTTTTCTAAGCGTATCATAGTGTTTATTCTTTTTTGATGATGGTTGCCGGATTCAGTTTTGAGACACGATAGATTTTGTAACCTACAGTGAGGAGGGTGAGGAGGGCGATGATGATGACGGTGTAGGCGAATGGGATAAGCGCTTCCGACAGGGCGTCAAAGCCCTTTATATTAGCAACCCAAAGAGACTCGAAGCCGACACAGAGGGCCAGACTAATCAGGCTACTAATGATGAGCTGCCAAACATAGCTGCGGCCGAAGAGCCACAGGATTTGCCAGACGCTAGCCCCGTGCGCCTTGCGGATTGCGACCTCTTTCTGACGACCGCGTGTGTCGAGCGAGACGCTGGAGTAGAGCGTCAGCACGATGCACAGCAGAGCGATAGCCATCATCGTCGCAACAAGTTGCATCATTAGCTCCAGCATCCGCAACTCATTGAAACAGACCTCGTATAGGTTCTCCAAGGGGGCCTTGGCCAGCGTGTAATAGCCTAACGCCTGATAGAGATCCGAGAGCTCTCGGATAGCTTCGCGATACTGACGCTGTTTTGCCTTCATGATAATAAAGTGTTTGACTTGAAAGCCAGTTGGGACATCCTCGAAGTTCTCGGGCACGCGATCGTCAACCCGTTCGGTATTGGTGAAATACTCCTGCTGACAGATGTAGAGGTACTTTGCCGCATCGTTGTACCGAGCAAGCGTCTTCAACGGCTTGCAGTTGACATAGCCCAGACAGACGGCTGTCTTTCCTTTTTCAATGACACAAGTGTCGGGGTGTTGGATGGTCTTTGCTCCGATCGCCTTGCGCAGTTGCTCAGCAAGCTCCACCGGAGCATAGATGGGCATCAAGTCCTTGGCTTCGAGCTCCTTTGGGGAGGCCGACGGGTATATGTCCATATCCAGCATCTCAAAGAGCCGCTCGTCCGTCAGCATAGCCCAGTTGACGAAATAGCGCTGCCCGTGCTCCTCATAATACGCCAACTCGTCATCTTTTGCAGGCTTAAGAATGGACATGCACACTAGATGAGAAGATTGCTGCACATGCTGCAACTGCGGGATGGTATCGAGGAAATCAGGTTGGCCCCAGATGTCATACCCTCCGCATCGCCAGTCGTGTCGCTCTGCGACGATGCAACGCCTGAAGGCATCCCCGTTGGCAGGTCTTAGCGGAAAATGTTCACTCTCATCAAGGGCGCTAATGACAAACATATAGAGGAACACTTGGCACACCACCATCTGCAGGATGATGAGCAGGCTACGCCCTCGTGTGGACGTCCGTTGGCTCTTGCCCACAACCTCGCTCAACGGCGTTGTCACTACCCTGCGGACGGACAGGGCCGCGATGCCTGTGGTCAGCAGGAACACGACGAGACAGATCCACATCTCTGTCACGAGTGTACGCTGAATGTTGACTGAGAAGGGAGAGACGACCTTCTGGATGATGGGCACGGCAAAATCGGCCAGCAGATAGCTCAACCCTAGCGTGAGCAGCATGACGAAGACGAAAACGATGGCTATCTCCCACATCATCAGGCTGAAGAGCTGTCCCCTGCGGGCACCCATACATTGGCGCAAGCCCATCTCGCGCTGGCGCAGACGGAAGAGCTGAACCTGTGTCTTCAGGAATCCGAACAGCCCGATGAGCAAAACGCTGCAGCCAAGAAAGACGGTGAGGAAGAACTCTTTCCAGTTCCAGAGACTGCACTTCTGATCCATCTTTACGTCATATTCTGGGAAGGCATCCTGAAGCTCGGCCCGCAGATCCTCACGCGTCTTGCCCTCGGCAAGGATGAAATCGAAATCAACCAGATGCGGATGAAATGGATAGATGGATGGGTATTTCGTGAACTCCTGCAATAAGTCGGTAACCACCAACAGATGATCGTCATTGAGCATCCAGTCGCCAGTCTCCACCACGTCAATAATTCTGGCGTATGCAGCGACGGTCGTGTCCATGGGATTGTTGAGGCAATAGACGGAATCTCCTACCTGCATTTCTGTCGTGGTAATGCCCATAAACGCATGGGCTCTCAATTCGGTTGTATAATAGCCGATGGGGTTCACATCCTTGCCGAAAGTGCGCTCCAGCATCCCTTTTGTCATGACGATGTCTCCCGGCTTCAGCACAGGAATACGCTTGCCTGTGATGGCAGACCGGAGCCCCAGGAAATGTAAATGCTCAGGGCTAATCAATTTGTAATTGGTTGGGACTTGGTGCGCTTGCCCTTCCAAATCGACAATATTCGAGGGGGCACTAATCCAACGGTAATCGAGGTCTATGCACTCAATGCTGGACAGGTGCTTGTCGCTGATCTGCTTGATGCTCTCGGGGCTGACAAGATTGTAGGTGAAGGTGCTGTCGTTTTCAGCGTACTCGAATTGGATTGTGACATGGCGGCCATCGCCACCCATCCTTCGATTATATTCCCAACCACGTTGGCAGAAGATGAGCGTCACGCTGAAACACACCATCCCTACGGCTAGGCACAGCACGGCAATCGTGTTTTGCACCTTGTACTTCATGAGATTGTGCCAGGCTGTTCGGAGGTTGTGAAGAGTTAAATTGAACATGGATAATGGATAATTGAACATGATGTTTTTGTTTTCTGCCCGCAAAGGTAGTGCATCATGACAGCATGTGCAATGTCTGATGTGCAGAAAAACACGCGATGTCCAGTTCTTAGACACCCTTGTGTCCAATAATTAGACACTACAGTGCGAATTCACTATTGATAAACCAAAAAACTACCCACTATCAGCTGTCAACTATCAACTTTTCTTTACCTTTGCGTCATGAAATACGGAACCGTACTCGTTATCGACGACAGCGAGGCCATCTTGACGGCTGTCAAGATTTGTCTTGAAGGTGCCTTCGAGCGCATCGTCACCCTCACCTCACCCGACAAGGCGCTGGCCTCGATTGAGCAGGAACACCCGTCGGTGATACTGCTGGACATGAATTTCAGCTTGGGTGTCAACTCTGGCGGGGAGGGCATGATGTGGCTCACGGCCATTCATCGCCGCTTCCCTGACATCCCCATTGTGCTCATTACGGCTTATGCCGACGTGAAGCTGGCGGTGCGGGCGCTGAAGAACGGTGCTGCCGACTTCGTGACCAAACCTTGGGACAACGATGATCTGATTAGGGTGTTGAAAGACGCGATTGACAAAGCTTCTGAGGTGGTGTCGCTGGAACAACTCGAGAGCGAGCATGTGCGCAAAGCGCTCAATAAATGCGATGGCAACATGAAGCGTGCGGCAGACCTTCTTGGCATCAGCCGACAGACATTATATAATAAGGTGAAGTAAAAGACCCATCCCGCCCCTCCCTTGAAGGGAAGGAGAAGAAAAGAGTATGAATACGTTATACATGATTATATTAGGCATCATTGTTCTTATTATGTGCGTGTTAGCCTTGTCCTACCGCCATCAGCGTCTGCTGAAGGAACGGGCAGAGATTATGCGCGATGCCATCAGACACCGTGATTTCTCGTTCCGCTTGCCCACGCGTTGTCTCTTCTTCGGCGAACGTGCCCTGCAAGAGGCGCTGAACGATATGGGACAGGAAATACAGAAGCTGGTGGCACATAGCGAGGTGGAGTCATGGCAACGGCTGACGCGCGTGCTGACCCATGAAATCATGAATGCCACAGCGCCCATCCAGAGCATCAGCCAAGCCTACCTGAGCAATCCCGACATCGCAGATTCTCCCTATGAAGAAGGCATCCGAGCCATCAACGACACCAGCACGGGGCTGCTGGCGTTCGTGGAGAACTATCGCAAGCTGACGCAGATGCATGAGCCTGTCGTAACCGAAGTAAAATTGCTTTCGTTCGTTCAGCGTATAGCCTCGCTTTATCCCACCCTGCGCTGGAACATCAACATCCCTGCTGACTTCGTTATGCAAGCCGATGAGAGTCTGCTGCGGCAGGTCTTTATCAATCTTGTGAAGAACGCAGTCGAAGCTGAGGCTGGGGCCATAGAAATCGTAATGCAACCCCTCTCGCTCACCATTTCCAACGATGGCCACGCCATCCCCCTCGCAGTGGCTCAGGAAATCTTTGTTCCCTTCTTCACTACCAAGCCGTCGGGCTCCGGCATCGGTCTCTCCCTCTCGCGTCAAATCTTGATAATGCATGGCCTGACGTTGACTCTCGCCGAACAACCACGTCCTGGCTACAATGTCACATTCAGGATAGAGAAGAGTTGAGCCTCATTTGCACAAGAATCAGAGGGGACAGGAACTTTCATACAAGTTTTTTACCGAAATGGCCCCAAACCCTACACCTCGCGCAAAATGGCTGCAATTGATTGTTGTACAGCAGATTGCAGCGCGCAGCTCCCTACGCAACCTCGCGCAACCTCGCGCAAGGTCGCGCAACTAGGTGCTGGGGTTGGCCGCGTGCAGGGTTGCGTGAGGTTGCGCGAGGTTGCGTAGGGGGTACACAGAGATAACGGATTGTTTTTCATGGGAGTTATGAGGATTCTGCGCGAGGTGTAGGGTTTCTCGACATTTCTGCGATTTTTGGGCAGGAAAGACCTTATTGTTGTTCCATCGTGATGGAACAACGAGAGGACCTAGGTCTTATGGCTTGAAGACCTAGGTCTTCGGACTGGATCACCATGGTGAAACAGTCAACGCACCATGGCGCGAAAGCGGATGCACTACAGTCTTCAGGCGTGTTCCACTGGTGGAACTCGTTGGATGGACGTGGGGGCTTGCCTTTAACAAACATTCACTCTCACTTTTTATTGAGCCATCCGTTTGGCCATCTCATTAAGCGCCACGAAGCGGTAGCGCTGCGATGTCAAAGGGATGGGCGTATAGCTGTAATGGCGAGCCTCTGCCTTGCGGCGTAACGTTTTTTCGACAGCCGCTTGGATGCCTGTGTCAAGAAACGCCTGCTCAGTTGGTTCCAACAACAGCAACTGCCCTCTCGAACACGCCTCGAAATAGACGCCGCCCGGTTTGTAGTATCGCTCGTTGGGTGACCCCTCTTTTGGAAAACCGTCATTGAGCAACACCACCAGCGGATAGCCCTGCTCGCGCAAAGTGCGGGCAATAAGCTGCTCGCCCTTGCTGATGGCCGCCGTATAGGTCACCGCCCCGTTGTGTGCCGCTGCCAGCACCTCCCGCAACCGTTCCTGTACCTCTTCTTCACGAGCGCTTCGCGACATCTCCACCACCTGCTTATCGGGCCAATCCAAAAGGAAATGGTTGCCCATCGATGTAAACAACAGCCCAGCGGCCTCCGTCCGTCTATGCAACCGGAAGAGGTCGGGGTGATGGCTTTTGATCCAAAGCCGCCGCGGGTTGTCCTTCACATAGTCAATCATCCGCCGCAACTGCCCGGGTGCATGGAGTATGCGCTCATGATAATAGGCGGCGTCCTGCTGCCAGATGCTACCCCTGCTCGCAAAAATGCGAGCAAAATGCACAAGAGCACTTTCACGCACCTCAGCAGCGTTCCCTTCTCCATTTCCGTGCACCCCAGCGGCGTTCCCTTCTTCCTTTCCGTGCACCCCAGCGGCGTTCCCCTCTCCCTTTCCGTGCACCCCAGCGGCGTTTTCGCCGCTGTCATACTCCTCCTTGTAAACCTTTGTGCACCCGCTCTTGAAACCACGCACCACCGCCCCGATGCTCTGCGGCAGTGGCTCCAGCACCTGAATCACCAAATGCACGTGGTCGGGCATCACCTTCTGCGCCAACACCTTCAGTGCGAACCCTTTCCCCTCATAAAACTGCGCAAGCCCGCACAACATCTGACACACACGACGTCCAAAAGGATTGAGACTCACGAAAGCCGTCTCCGGGCTCTCGCCCTCCAGCGTCCCAAACAGCGGATAGCGCTCCTCCACAGCGAGCGTAAAATGATAGATGGCACGTCCTTTATAGTCCCATCCATTTTCGCGGTGGTGCCGCATAGGATCTACCGGCCTACGCATTCCCTGTCCATTATCCGTCTGTTTCATAACTCAATGAGTCCAATCTTCATACGTTTTTTCGTTGATGATATCGGTTTTCTGTCACAAAGATAGCGATTATTTCCTTACGCACATAAAAATCTCTGCATTTTTCAAAATGAGGCACAAAAAACAGAACCACTCCCCTGATTTAGGGGAATGGTTTGAGGATTCTATTTAGGGAGGTTATGCTCGCGGGTTTATGCTTCGAGGGTGATGATGAAGCGGGTGCCTTTGGTGAATTCGGGGTCGATGGTGATGTCGCCGTTCATCTTGGCGGCCATCTGGCGGCAGTGGGTCGCTGCACCTTCACCGATGCCACGCCCATGAGCATCTTGCAGGCCTGTTTCACTTTAGAAACAAGGCTTTCGTCGGGGACTTGTAAAACTATTGTAGCCATATAATATTGCGTTTTATCTGTTTCCGCCTGCGAAATTACAACTTTTCTTTCATATCTCTGCCTTTTTCCCCGTTAAATAAGCAAAAAGCAGGGGGGGGATGGTGAGCAGGTTATTCCATATAATCATCAAAGATTTCGTTGAGGAAGCGATTGAAGGGGTACATTGTGCGGAACATTGATTCTAGCTGGTCCATGGCATCGGGCTGGAAGAGGAAATCGTCAGAGAGCGGATGCCAGACGGTGTAGAGCCGCGGCTTGATATACTCGGGATAGGCGAAATCCTTGGGGAATCCCTTTGGCATTGTCTTCACGGGGTCTTCGCCAATTGCGGGGTAGAGAGTTTTGAATTCTGGCGCTTCCACAATGCTGCGGAAATCATCGATGTCGCTGATGATTGTCTCGCGTATGTGTTTCAACATCGGAGCCGGCGGGCACCACGAGCCTCCGGCCACGAGCGTGTTGCCGGGTTCGACGTGCAGATAATAGCCACCGCGATAGCTTTTGCGGCCATGGCTGCAGATGAAGGCTCCGAAGTGACGCTTGTAGGGCGACTTGTCGTTGGAGAAGCGAATGTCACGGGCAAAACGATAGATGCAGGACTTGGGGGTCTGATAGGCCACGCTGGCATCAAAGGCCGCAATGCGGAAGATGAGCTGTCGGGTTATCTCCTCAAATGTCGCCCGGGCACCCTTGTATTCCGCCTGATGGGCGTGGAACCAATCGCGGTCGTTGTGCTCGGCTATCTGCTTCAGGAAGGTATAGATGTTTTGCATAGGATGATTCTTCTTCGTACTTGAGATTCTTCTTACTTGATTTTTCCTCTCTCACAGCTTCTCGCCGCATTGCGAGCAGAACTTGTCGCTTTTGCGGACCTTGGCATCGCAGCGGGGGCAGCGGCCGTTGCGCACAGGTTCGTTGGTGGTGTCGATGAAGCTGGCGGTGACGATGCCGCCGGGGACAGCGATGAGGGTGTAGCCCAGAAGCATGATGAAGCTGCTGAGGAAGCGGCCGACGGTGGTGACGGGCGTGATGTCGCCGTAGCCTACGGTGCTGAGGGTGGTGATGGCCCAGTAGATGCTGGTGCCGATGTCCTTGAAGGCGCTGTCGGGCTCTCCGCTCTCGATGATGAACATGAGCGTGCCGAGGCAGATGACCAGCACGAGCACGAAGAGGAAATAGACTGCAATCTTATGGAGGCTGCGGCCGATGGCCTGCAGGAGCAGCTCGCCTTCGTTGAGGAACGAGAAGAGGCGGAAGATGCGGAAGATACGGATAAAGCGGATGCTACGTAGGATGAGCATATACCGTGCTCCCGGAAGAAAATAAGTGAGATAGGGCGGCAACACGGCCAGGAGATCGATGATACCCCATCCACTGAGGGCATAGCCCCGACGGCTTTCGGCAGAGTAGAGGCGGGCGATGTATTCGATGGTGAACACCACGGTGAGCAGTGCTTCAAACACGCCGAGGGACACTTTCAGCCAGTAGGGGAGTGAGGGGATGCTCTCCACGAAGAGGATGATGAGGCTGACTGCAATAGCAATGGTCAGGGCGATATCAAAACGGCAACCTGCGGGTGTGTCATCATTAAAGATGATGGAACGCAAGCGCTCTCTTTTTAACCAGGCGGGACATTTCATATTTATCGTGAATAAAGGTTTATTCGGTTGCAAAGGTATAAATTCTTATCGAATCATCGTGCAATCATCACTTTTTTATGTGGTATGAGGAAAAATAATCCAATCAGTGTGCCCATTTCATAATTTAGTTGTACTTTTGTCAGTCATTTATCATCGCCATTAATGCCATCAAGCATGCAGAAAGAAAAGAAAGACAAGAAGTACAAGCGATCCTATGCCCGGCGACTGACACGCGGGGTGATGTTGGTCCTGTTCGTCATGATGAGCGGTATGGGCTACCTCATTTACCACTTGTCGAAAGACATCGTAGTGGATTTCATGGCCAACGTTTTCCACACCAACATGCAGGCTTCAGCCCGCTATATCAGCAACGCCATGGAGGATGTCAGCTCCGCCGTCCGCAACAACATCTACGATGTGGAGCATAATCTCCACGATTCCGAACAGCTCCACAGCACCTTCAAGCGCATCGAGGCGCTGAACCCGCGTGTGCGGAATTGCGACATCGTGGGTGTGGCTGCTCATCAGGATGAAGAATGGTTTCACGAGGCCGTGGCAGGCGACTCGGCCTGTTGGTCGAAACCCTACTTCGATGACAACGATGCCAAGACCCCCGTGGTGGCCTACCTCCATCCTATTCGCGACGGCGAGGGACAACTGATCGCCTTCCTCCGAGCCACGCTCTCGCTGGAATTCATGACTCAACAGCAACAGCAGCAGGACAGCATCTTCCAAGCGAATGCGAAATTTTTTGCAGTGTCATCGGACGGCAGTGTGTTTCACAGCTACGTTCTCATGCGCGATGGCACCTTCCTCACCCATAGCGAACATCGCCGCATCCTCAAGGGCAACTTCTTCGACCACGTCAAGGACGCTGACGACGCGGGCGTCGCCAGCAAAGTCATCGGCCAGATGAAGAAGGGCGAGCGCAGCAAGGACGAAACCGACGAAGTGCTGCTCGTGAACCGCGCCAAGACGTACTTGTTCTATGCCCCCATAGAAGGTTCCGACTGGATGCTGGCTGTGAGCGTTCCCACGATGGCGCTCGACCTGTTCGGCGTCATCGTGGGCATCCTAATGCTGTTGATCATCGTCTTCGTGTTGATCGTCACCTTCTTCGCCTGTCACATCGCCATCCAGCGTGCTGTCAAGCCCCTGATGCAGCTGGCGGGCGCTGCCGACGAGGTAGCTGGCGGGCACTTCGACGCCACGCTGCCGGCCATCAAGAGCCGCGATGAGATCCATCTCCTGCGCGACTCCTTCGAGAACATGCAGCATTCACTCACCGCATACATCGAGGAACTCAAGAGCGCCACGGCCTCAAAGGCCTCTATGGAGAGCGAGCTGAAGATTGCCCACGACATCCAGATGTCGATGCTCCCCAAGACCTATCCCGCCTTCCCCGACCGCAACGACCTCGACATCTACGGCTTCATGATGCCGGCGAAGGCTGTCGGCGGCGATCTCTACGACTTCTTCATCCGCGACGAGAAGCTCTTCTTCTGCATCGGCGACGTCAGCGGCAAGGGCGTGCCGGCATCGTTGCTGATGGCCGTCACGCGTTTCCTCTTCCGCAACATCGCCTCCTACACCCCGGAGCCCGACCACATCATCCAGGCCCTGAACGAGGCGCTGAGCCGCAACAACGACACCGGCATATTCGTCACCCTCTTCTTGGGCGCGCTCGACCTGAAGACCGGCCTCCTGAGCTACTCCAATGCAGGCCACAATCCGCCGTTGCTGCTCTCTGGCGGCGAGGTCAGCATCGTGCCGTGCGACTCCAATGTTCCAGTGGGTGTTGTCTCAGGCTGGGAGTTCACGGCTCAGCAGCTCCAGCTCGCCTCGGGCGACACCGTGTTCCTCTACACCGATGGCCTCAACGAGGCTGAGGACAACATCCATCAGCAGTTCGGCATCGATCGGATGCTCACGGTCGCCAACGCGTCATCCCATCAACCGCAACCCCTCATCGAGGCCATGATCGCATCCGTGCAGCAGTTCATCGGCAATGCCGAGCAGAGCGATGACCTCACGATGCTCACCGTACAATACACGAACCCCGATTAACCCATTTCCATTTTTCTCTTTTCATTTCATTCTCTCCTCCATGCATCATATCGACAGCGGTTTCTACATCTATCTTACATTAGCGATGGCGGCCCTAACGTTAGCCTCCATCATCATCCCCCTTTACGGATTCCTCAGCAAACGTTGGAAGGGGCTGGCGCTGGGTTGTCTGATTCAACCGTTCGCGCTTATCGTGATTTACCTGTTGCTGGCCGGAGGGGTCTATCTCTATGACACCTATAGCAAGGACAAGTGCCGCAAGGACGCGATGGTCACCGTGCACCAGACCGTCGTTCAGGCCCCCGACACCGTCTGGCACACCTGGTACCTGAAGCCCGACGAGGAGTGCTTCCATGAATACCGCTTCACCAAGACAGACGATGACGGCGACAGCATCGTCAAACTCACCACCGATTACTATGACGTCGTGCGCCTCGACTCCACCAGCGTGGGTGTCGAGGACCGCCTCGTCGTCCGCTTCGACTTCAAAGCCCGGACGGTCACGGCCACCGACTATAACGATTCCGCCGAGATCGTCAGCGTCAACTGGGACAAGGTCAAAGCCTATTTCCGCAACATGAGTGCCACAGCCGACGAATGACGCCTTTGTAATCATCTTGGAACACCTGTCAATCATGTTACACAAAGACTTCCTTCGTTCTGTCACGCAAGGCATTGCCGTTGCCTTTCGCCGCGTAGTGCTGGCAGTGGAGCTGTTTCTCGACCGCAACCTCTCCGGTCACGCTTCTGCCCTCACCTACTCCAGCATCCTTGGCGCCGTGCCCATCCTAGCCATCGTCTTTGCTATCGCTCGCGGTTTCGGTTTCGGGCAGCTGATTGAAGAGAAGCTGAAGGCCAACCCCACCTTATCTCCTGAGATGACAGAGACCATCATGACCTTCGTCAATTCCTACTTGGAGCGGGCCCGTGGCGGCGTGTTCATCGGTGTGGGTCTCGTCATGCTGTTCTACACACTCTACAGCCTGACATCCAACATCGAGACGGCCTTCAACCGCATCTGGAAGGTCCGTGAGTCGCGCAACATCTATCGCAGTGCCGTCAACTACATCAGCGTGTTCTTCCTCCTGCCCATCGTGGTCATCATCACCTCGGGTCTGCAGCTCTTCCTCACCGGCATCGGCAAGTTCCTGCCGGAGTTTACCTTCGTGAGCACCAGTATCGAGTTCCTGGTACAGTTGTCCCCCTACGCCCTGGCTGTGGTGGCCTTCACCTTATTATATAAACTGATGCCCAACACCGAAGTGCGTTGGCGCGCCACCTTCGTGCCAGGATTGCTCGCCGGCATCGCCTTTCAGGCCCTGCAGTGGTTCTACATCCATTCCCAGGTGTGGCTCTCCAGCTACAATGCCGTCTATGGCTCCTTCGCCGCCATTCCGTTGTTTATGTTTTTCATTCAGCTGTCGTGGAACCTCTGCCTCTTCGGGGCGGGCCTGAGCTATGTCCATCAGAATGAGACGGCGCTGCTGGCGGCGAAGCAGACGCCGAAGCCAGAAAAACAAACGCGCGAGCAACTCGCAGAGGAGACGCTCGCACGTATTCGCGATATCGTTAATCAGTATGATAGTCAGGCCGAAGCCTGAAAATCATTTTTCATTCTTCATTACTTCAGCACTCCTAGTTCTTTTCCGACCTTGATGAAGGCCGCGATGCACTTGTCAAGGTGAGCACGGTTGTGGCCGGCAGAGATCTGTACGCGGATGCGTGCCTGTCCCTTCGGCACCACAGGGTAGTAGAAACCGGTGACATAGATGCCCTCTTCCTGCAGACGGGCTGCGAAGCGCTGCGAGAGCGGAGCATCGTAGAGCATCACGGCGCAGATGGCGCTCTGCGTGGGCTTGATGTCGAAGCCGCTGGCCATCATCTTATCGCGGAAGTAGTTCACGTTCTCCACGAGACGGTCGTGAAGCTCGTTGCTCTCGTCGAGCATCTTGAAGACTTCCAGCGCAGCACCTACGATGCCGGGGGCGAGGCTGTTGGAGAACAGGTAGGGACGTGAGCGCTGGCGCAGCAGGTCGATGATTTCCTTGCGCCCCGTGGTGAAACCGCCCATGGCGCCGCCGAAAGCCTTGCCGAGGGTGCCGGTGTAGATATCTACGCGGCCATAGGTATTGTAGAACTCGCTCACGCCGCGGCCCGTAGCGCCCACGACGCCAGCGGAGTGGCTCTCATCGACCATGACAAGCGCATCGTACTTCTCTGCCAAGTCGCAGATCTTATCCATCGGAGCCACGTTGCCGTCCATGGAGAACACGCCGTCGGTGACGATGATGCGGAAGCGTTGTTCCTGTGCAGCCTGTAGCTGACGCTCCAGGTCTTCCATATCGGCATTGGCATAGCGGTAGCGCTTGGCCTTGCACAGGCGCACGCCGTCGATGATGCTGGCGTGGTTCAGGGCGTCGCTGATGATGGCGTCCTCCTCGGTGAGCAGCGGCTCAAACACACCACCATTGGCATCGAAGCAGGCGGCATAGAGGATGGTGTCCTCGGTCTTGAAGAACTTGCTGATGGCAGCCTCCAGCTCCTTGTGCACATCCTGTGTACCGCAGATGAAGCGCACGCTGGACATGCCATAGCCACGGCGGTCCATCATCTTCTTTGCGCCCTCAATGAGGCGAGGGTGGTTCGACAAGCCCAAGTAGTTGTTAGCGCAGAAATTCAGGACTTCCTTGCCGGCCACCTGGATGGCTGCGGCCTGCGGGCTCTCAATGAGGCGCTCCTCCTTGTAGAGGCCTGCCTCGCGAATCTCCTTCAGCGTCTGCTGAAGATGTTGTTGCATTTTTCCGTACATAATGTTATAGTTCAAAAGGTTTAAGAGTTCAAGAGTTTAAGGGTTCAAAAAGTTTAAGGGTTCAAGAGTTTAAGGGTTCAAAAAGTTTAAGAGTTCAAGAGTTTAAGGGTTTTATCATAAATCCGAGGACAAAGGTAGTGAAAAGTTTGTTTGTGGCTTACGATTGTCGGAACTTTTTATGCCACATTAAGAAATGTTTAACTTCTGCGGTCATTGTGTACGGCTGTTGAGGGTGATGGTGCCGCTATGCAGGCCCTCTGCCGTCACTGTGACACGTGCCTTACCGCCCTTGTGCGTTGCCCTCACGATGAGCTGCGCCCGTCCGTGCCATGCCGGATGCCTGTTGTCCTGCACACCATCAGTCTCTCTGAGGTCTGCATTGCCGAAAGCAGCTAACGTGGCCGGGCCTGTGAGCTGAACCGTCAGGGGCGTTGCGGCCTGCGGACATACACGACCCTTAGCATCCACCACCTCCACGGTGACATACACCAGGTCTTGCCCATCGGCGCACATCTGTGTGCGGTCGGCTGTCAGACGCAGTGCTACTGGAGCGCCTGCAGTATGTAATGTGCGCTTTTCAACCACCTCACCACGGCTGTCCAAGGCCTCTGCCGTGAGCGTGCCTGCGGCGTAGGGCAATGTGAATGTCGCTATGAAGGCTGTGCTCTCGTCACAGGCCTTCTCCTCTACTGCCGTGCCGTTCAGCAGAAGGCGCACACGCGGCTGACGGCTATAGACCTCCACCTGTATGTCCTTACCTTCCCATCCCGGCCAGTTCCATGACTCCCATGTGGGCCATGTGCTCCACATCGTAGTGCGTATCGGTTCCACATAGCCGTCAGGTTCGCGCACGGCCATGTACAAAGCCGATGCTGTGCCGTCACGGTCCCCCACGGTGCCGTTCCACAACAGCGACCTGTAGTAGCTGATGGGTTTGCGGTAGCCTGTGATATCCACATCGCCGCAGTAGGCGCCGTGCCACGGCCACTGGCTGCGCTCCCAATGCTCACCCTGCGGCCATGAGGCATAGCGCCAGCCGCCGATGCCACTCTCGCCGAGGTAGTCAAGCCCCGTCCACACGATGTCGCCGATGACATACGCGTTGTCGCGCACCGTCTGCCAGTTCTTGAAGGCATCAGCCGGGTACGACTCCGTCTGCCAGATGATGCGCTCCGGCACACGCTTATGGTCGCCCTTGTGTTTATGCAGCATATAGTTATAGCCCACGATGTCGAGCACCTCCGCGTGAGGGTCGTAGATCTCCCAGTCGTCATCCCAGGCGCACAGCGCTTCCGTGACAGGTCGCGAGCCGTCGATGCTGGTGGCAGCACGCTTCAGCATCTTTGCCGTGTGCACCACGCGGATGTCCTTGCGCTCGATGACTTCGTTGCCAATGCTCCATGCAATGATGCTGGGATGGTTGACGTCGCGCCGCACCATGCTCTGCATCTCCTGCTCGGCCTGTTCGTCGAAGAAGAGGTGGAAGTCATGCGGATTTTTCTGCGTGCGCCATCCGTCGAAAGCCTCGTCGATGACCAGCATCCCCAAGGTGTCGCAGGCCGCCAGGAAAGCTGGCGACGGCGGATTATGCGAGGTGCGCAGCAGGTTGAAGCCGGCCTCTTTCATCGACCGTACCTTGCGGACTTCAGCAGCATCAAAGGCTGCTGCCCCAAGCAGGCCGTTGTCATGGTGCAGGCAGGCGCCGTTGATGAGGATGGGCTGTCCGTTGAGGCGGAAACCCTGCTTGGCATCATATTCTATAGTGCGTATGCCGAAGGACACGTTGGTCTCATCCAAGATGGTACCATCCTCCTGTGCCAGCGTCAAGTGCGCCGTGTACATCTCTGGCTTCTCAGGTGTCCACAGACGGGGCTGGGGAATTTTCAGGAATACCACTGCCGCCATTCGTGACTGCTCCAAGAACTTGATATTCACATTCTTTGACTGGTCTCCCACACGAACTGTAAACACCAAGTCCTCGCGGTAGCCGCCCTTCTCGTTCACCATCGTAGCCTTGATGCGCAGCTGCGCCTGACCGTCGGCAACGCCCAATGTCGTCACCTGGATACCCGCACCTTGATGCGGAGCGAAATGTATGTCGCCGCTCTCTTCCAACCAAACGTGGCGATAGATGCCGGAACCCGAATACCAACGACAGTTCTTTTGGCGGGAGTTATCCACGCGCACAGCCACCACGTTGCGGCCTTTTACGAGATAAGGTGTCACGTCCACCGAGAAAGAGGTATAGCCGTAGTCATGGTGACCAGCCTTCTGACCGTTGACATAGATGTCCGCGTTCTCATAAACGCCTTCGAAATAAAGCTCTGTGTGCGCTGCTACGCGCTGAAGTACAAAACTCTTGCGGTACCACCCAATGCCTGTAGGGTACCATCCGCCTTCATTGCCTGCGGGGGCATCGGTCTGCGGCTTAGCTGCGATGCTCCAGTCGTGAGGCAGCTCCACTGCCGACCAATCTTTGTCAACATAATCCGGCTGTGCAGCATCCTGCATATCAGCAAGCATGAAACGCCAGCCTGCATCAAATGAAACTCGCTCTCTGGCTGCCATGCAGGCGCAGCACCAGATGAGGGACACGAAAAAAAGAAAATGTCTCATAACAGGAAGTTAAATCTTACTTTTCGACCACAAAGATATACATTATTATTTATATTCTTGATTTTTTCGCATAATTACTTTTTGCATATCCCAATTTTTACATACCTTTGTGGCGTAAATCTACGAACTAACTTATCATTAAACACTAATCTTTAACCATAGATGAAAAAAATCCTTGTGATTGGCTCTACGGGCCAGATTGGCTCTGAGCTTACTACAGAACTCCGCAACTGTTATGGCGGCTCGAATGTCGTAGCAGGTTACATCCCAGGCGCCGAGCCCAAGGGCGCCCTCGCCGAGAGCGGTCCTGCGGCCATCGCCGACGTCACCAACGGCGAGCAGCTGACCGAGATTGTCAAGAAATACGACATCGACACCATCTACAACCTTGCCGCCCTCCTCAGCGTCGTGGCCGAGCAGAAGCCGCGCCTGGCCTGGAAGATTGGCATCGACGGCCTGTGGAACGTGCTCGAAGTGGCACGCGAGAACCATTGCGCCGTCTTCACGCCCTCCAGCATCGGCAGCTTCGGACCCAACACGCCCCACGAGCTCACGCCGCAGGACACCATCCAGCGCCCCAAGACCATCTACGGTGTCTCGAAGGTCTGCACCGAGCTGCTCTCCGACTACTACTACACCAAGTACGGCGTCGATACGCGCTCCGTGCGCTTCCCCGGCCTCATCAGCTATGTCACCCCTCCGGGCGGCGGCACCACCGACTACGCCGTCGATATCTTCTACGCTGCCGTGCGCGGCGAGAAATTCATCTGCCCCATTGCCAAGGGCACTCGCATGGACATGATGTATATGCCTGATGCCCTGCGCGCCTGCACCGAACTGATGGAGGCGAACCCCGACAAGCTCATCCACCGCAACGGCTTCAACGTCACCGCCATGAGCTTCCCGCCCGAGAAGATCTACGCTGAGATTCGCAAGCGCGTGCCCGACTTCAAGATGGAATACCAAGTGGATCCCCTGAAGCAATCCATTGCCGAGAGCTGGCCCGACAGCCTCGACGACAGCGCAGCCCGCGAGGAATGGGGCTGGCACCCGAACTTCGGCCTCGCCACCATGACCCGCGACATGCTCGAGAAGCTCGCAGAAAAACTCGGAACAAAGTGAACACGAAGGCGTAAAAAAACGCTCTTCTACAACTCTTCCCACTGCAGGACAGAGCCATTGCGGCGGGCAGGGTCAGGACCGGTGAAGTCCATGCTGTAGGGGCTGCCTGTGGTGGGCGATTTGCCCAGATAGCGGTGGTTCTTCAGCGAGAGGAGCATGAATTGGTGGTCGAGGTAGTCCTGCCAGAGGAATACCTCGGCCTCCTGCTTATTAGCAGTGAAGCGGACATCGCCGGCGAGGCCGTCGCCATAGACCTTGATGTAGCGGCCGTCAACGCACTGCAGCACGACGGTGCCGTTGCCCTGGTCGATGAGGCGGAACTGCGTCTGGGGGCTCTTGTCGCCCAGGTGCGTGTCGTGGAGCAGACCGTGCTTGAGGGCCACAGCAGGGCGACCCGTAGCTTTGTTGATGATGCGGAAGGTCTTGCCGTAGGGGATGTTCGCAGAGCGGTCTGCCATCGGCTCCTCGACGGTGAAGTTGTCGAACTCGGCATAGCCGCCTTTCTTGTCGCCGGTGTTGAAGGCGAAGAGGGCGTGGCGCGAGCCTTGGAAGGTGATGAGCTGGTACGAGAGCGGCATCATGCGGCCCACGGTCTTAAAGTCCTTGCCATCGAGGGAGTAGGCATACTGCATCTGGTTGTTGTCGTAGTCGCCGATGCAGCGGAGCCATATGTGCCCCCTCCCCCGTAGGGAGGGGAGCTCAATCTCAATGGTGTCGTTGGTCAATTGCTCAAAGCAGCGTAGCACATAATTTTCTTCCCCTCTACGGGAGGGGGCCGGGGAGAGGCTTACCCCAACCCACGAGCAAGGGATGTTGATGTTGCCGAGGCCGGCGACATCGCCGCCCTTGAGGTCATCGACGTAGAGCTCCACGGTGGCGATGGACTTGGGTCCTATGACGCGCTGCGTGAGCGTGTTGCGTGCCCACATCAACTGCTCGGCGGGCGAGGACTGGATGCGCAGGCGGCCACCACGGAGGCCCCACATCTTATCGTCGGGGTTATGGTTCCACTGCCACACGCGGCCCAGGGCTTTACCATCGAAGTTATCGCACCTTTCATAAGGTGCATAACTCCCCTCCCTGACGGGAGGGGTTTGGGGGAGGGTCTTCGGCTTGAACCAGGTGCGTGGTGCGCGGCCCAGGTTGCCGGGGAGGCCCACCATGGGCCAGCCGTCCTCCCATGTCATCGGCATCAGGCACACGGTGCGTCCGATGCTGTGGAAGTCCTGCATGAAGAGCGCCCACCACGAGCCGTCCGTAGCCTGCACGATGCCGCCCTGATGGGCGTTGTCGCACCCCGTGGCATCCTGTCCGGCCGGTCCGATACTGAACTTCGTGCCGTTGGCGCCGATGCGATATTTCTCTCCACGCGGCACTTGCGTACGGCCTACGCCATGATAGCCATAGGTCTCGTCGGCGGTGATGACGCGCGTCTCGTAGGGCCCGTAGATATGGTCAGCGCGCGAGCAGAGCGTGCGGCCGTTGGGCATATAGTCGGTGGAGATGAGATAGTATTTGCCGTCAATCTTGTACATGTGGTGCCCCTCGCCCACCCCATTGCCTTCGGGGATGATGACGCGTTCGGTGCCCTCCACGGGACCGCTCATGTCGGGCTTCAGCTCGGTACACTTCACGGTGCCGTAGCCGTGGATGGCGTAGATCTTGCCGTCGTCGTCGAAGAGGACACCGAGGTCATAGATGTTGCCCTTCATGTTGTGGTGCGTCCAGGGGCCGCGGATGTCCTTGGCCGTGTAGCACTGCAGGCCCTTGCCGTTGATGTTGGAGAAGACGTAGAACTGCCCGTTGGCATAGCGGATGCAGGGTGCCCAGATGCCCTGGCCGTAGATCTCTTTGTGGTTCTTCAGCGCGAAGGCATCGTCGTCGAAATCGAAGCGGTCAAAGCAGTAGCTGATGTTCTCCCAGTTCACCAGGTCCTTGGAGTGCAGGATCACGAGGCCCGGCACAGCGTGCATCGTGGTGCCGGCCAGATAGTAGTCGTCGCCCACGCGCAGGACGTCGGGGTCCGAGAACTCATCGTAGAACAGGGGATTCGTGAATGTGCCGTTACCGTTGTCGGCGGTCCAGGATGTCTGCGCGCTCGCAACACCCATATATAATAAGGTGGCGAGCAGGAGGAAGAAGGTCTTCATGAAATGAGAAATGAAAAATGAAAGAGTGACTCCGGCGGGATTCTAACCCGCGACCTTCGGAACCGGAATCCGACGCTCTATACAGCTAAGCTACGGAGCCAAAACACGACAAAGATTCGTTAGCGAGTGCAAAGATAGTCTTTTCTGTCGATGATGGCAAGTTTTCGATCAAAAATAATGTGAATAATAACTATACGTAAACAAATTTTTGCTTTTTATTTGCTATTTGAAAGAAAATCCCTACCTTTGCCACGCAAAATGACAAAACAAGAAGGATAGCATGAGTCAACTCATCAAGCCGCAAGGCTATGCGCCAGCCCTCGATTTGCAACAGACAGAGCTGGCAATCAAGAAGATTAAGGACTTTTTCCTGCGCGACCTGTCATCGGAACTGCGCCTGCGCCGCGTCACGGCCCCATTGTTTGTCCTGAAGGGTTTAGGCCTGAACGACGACCTCAACGGCGTGGAGCGCCCCGTCACCTTCCCCATCAAATGCATGGGCGACGCGCCCGCCGAGATTGTACACTCGCTAGCCAAATGGAAGCGCAACACGCTGGCTGAGTACCATATGCCCGATGGCTTCGGCATCGTCACCGACATGAATGCCGTGCGCGCCGACGAGGAGTTGGACAACATCCACAGCATCTACGTGGATCAGTGGGACTGGGAGCGCACCATGTCACGCGAGAGTCGCAACATCCAGTTCCTGCGCAAGATTGTGGAGCGCATCTACGGCACCATCCTTCGCACAGAGTATTTCCTGAGCGAGATGTACCCCCAGCTGCACCCCTTCCTGCCCGAAGAGATTCATTTCGTGCACGCCGAGGAGCTGCGCCGCCAATACCCCAACCTCACGCCCAAGGAGCGCGAGCACGCCATCTGTAAGGCCTACGGCGCCGTCTTCATCATCGGCATCGGCGGCAAGCTGGGCGATGGCGAGCCCCATGACAACCGCGCCCCTGACTACGACGACTGGAGCACGCCCAACGAGGACGGTTTCGAGGGCCTCAACGGCGACCTGCTGGTGTGGTATCCCCTGCTGAACCGCAGCATCGAGCTTTCATCCATGGGCATCCGCGTGGATGCCACCGCTCTCGAGCGCCAGCTGGCGCTGCAGGGCAAGGAGGACCGCAAGCAGCTCTTCTTCCACCAGCGCCTGCTCAGCGGCGAGCTACCCCTGAGCATCGGCGGCGGCATCGGGCAGAGCCGCCTCTGCATGATCCTGCTGCACAAAGCGCACATCGGCGAGACACAGTCCAGCATCTGGCCCGAAGCGATGCGCGCCGAATGTCGCGAGGCCGGCATCCCACTCATTCAATAACAAAGGAGCCCTCCCGCCGGGAGGGCTCTTTGTTTCATCGCACGATGCCGGCGGCGTGTGCGCCCAGCGTGGTGAGCAGGGCTGTGAGTTTAGGGTTCTGGATCTTCCTCTTCGCTGGGTTCGCTCCAGTCGGCGCTCTTCTGCATGTGCAGGGAATACTTGAGTGTGTTCTTCATGGTGTTTTTCGTGGCCCACACTCGCCTCATGCGAGTTGCGCTAAACGCGCTTGTGGGACTTTGTGGCCGCGGAAATGCGGCAGAGGTTAGTGAATTGTGTCTGTGTCGTTGTGAGGCAGGGGCCTTGCGTTTGAAGAGTGTGGTCTTGCGCGCTTAAG
>CAJOCU010000031.1 GCA_905233765.1 uncultured Bacteroidaceae bacterium
AAACAGAAATCATGAAAATTGCCGCATAACGATATATCTATCGAAAATCCTCAATGCAAAAAGAAAAAAAGAGGATGTGCCTATTTTGACACACCCTCTCGTTTTTGTTCTGTTCTCAGGCCTGTTTGGCCAAGCGGTCATAAACAAGCACCAACAAAATAACGGTCGTCAGCGAGAGTGCTATCAATTGTGTTGCTGATGGCATGTATTCAGGCAAGTGATGGACAAAAAGCATGAACACGACCAGGAAACTGTCGAAATCGAAATTGGTGAAAAGATTCACGCATTGCTCCAAGATGCCTCCCAGACCTTCCAATACCTTTGTAAAGAAGCCCATATAAAAGAGCAGGACCATCATCCCTACAACTCCTATAAGATTGAGTCTTGATGACCATCGTCGCAGCCGCAGTGATTCGGGACGCACTGGAAGGGCGCTCATCACACGCTCGGTAAAGCCGTCGTCGGGAACTGTCACCTGATGGGTTGCAAAGAAGCCAGCAAGCAGTTCCTCATCATTTTTCACTTTCTTATCCATTGTATCCATTTTGCCGAAGGTAGTTAGCTAAGTTCTTCTTACCACGTAAGAGATGACTCTTTACGGTGTTTTCAGGCATTGACATGATAGTGGCAATATCCTTGATGCTCTGGCCCTCCACACATTGTAGAATAACACATGTGCGCTCTTTTTCCGTGAGCGTGGCCAGCGCTAAGTCGAGGTCATGATGTAAAGCCCAGTTTCCTTCGCCCTCTGATGAAAGGGGCTGCTGTGAGTCACTCTCTGGCAATGCGCGATTCGTTCTCTCATCATCCAGGAATACGCGATAGGCAATGCGCAGCAACCAAGTCTCAAAAGCCGAGAGCTGACGGAAACTACTCAGTCCCTGCCAGGCACGGATGAAGGTCTCCTGTGCCAGATCATCGGCTCGCATCTCATCGCCGGCTGTCAGCCGTCGCAAGAAGCGACGCACGGCTTCTTGATGAGCTTGGACCAACTGGCCAAAAGCTCGCTCACTGCCGAGCGTCACCACTTGCGCGATGAATGCGATGTCCGAGAGACGTTGCATCAATAATCCTTCTTATGTGAAGTCTTGGCAATGGCTATCTTGGCCACGCCTATGCACGCGACCAGTGCACCTACGCCCCACAGTCCTTCCAGTCCGATAGAGATGAAGAGAAGAACCAATCCCAGGCCTACGCAGGTGTACATAATTCCGCTCTTCCACATAGCGTCGTTCTCATTGGGATAGGGCTGTGCAATGGGCATCTGCGGCTCTTGGGAGGAACTCTGAGAATCGCTCTCAGTATTGTCTGGTGTGGTTTTCGTGATGGGCTTTTCCTGTAGTTGTTGAATTGGTTTACTCTTTTTGCTATCTCGAACCAGCAGCCAGATGATCAGCGCTATCACCCACAGGGGCGATGTGAAGATGGCGAAGAGTAGCACGATGACAAAGATGGCGGCGAGAATCGCCAACAGGCCGCCAAGCAGACCCAGTCCTCCGCCCAACAGTTTGCCCCACCAAGTGTGCAGCCACGGGAAGTCAGACCCGAAACCATCCTCGAAGCCATCGATGAAATCTTCGATATCATCGCCTGCCAGTTCTGTGCTATCAGGCTCGGTATATAAGAAGGTGGTGTCTTCGGATAGTGTTTGAAGGGAGTCACCCAGGCGATCCATCTCATCACCAATGGCCTCCATCTCGTTGGCGATATCCTTAGCTTTCTGGGGATTGGCGATGGCTGCGGTAGCCATCTTCACGCCCTTGGCAGCCATCTGGGCTCCCTGTGCAGCCATCTTCTTGGCAACAGCCTTCTGTTGTGGCGTTGCGGGTTTGCCATTCACCGTGAGTCTTTCTACCATGGTGGTATCTGCCGTCTCAACGGCCTGAATGGTGGAGAGAGGCATCATGACAGCCAGCAAAGCAGCCATCATCGTTGTAAGAATTTGTCTTGTTTTCATTGTTCCTTTTTTGTTTGAAGTAGATTGTTTACTTCATAGACGCCCCAAGAAAGACAAAAGTTGCAGCAAGCTACAACTTTTTCATGAATGTACGGACACTACGAAGGAAACGACCAAGGAGGGTATAACGGATTCCCCAGTCGGTGAGCGCTTCCTTCAGCGCACCCTCAATAGCAGGATCAATGGTCGGCGACTGGTATGTGAGCGCTATCGGAGAACCGTAGGGCGGGCGGTCATACTCAAAACGCATGAGGAGACGATTCATCCATTGAGGCAGACGACCATAATGCGTCCCGCTGTTCAACCCGATATTACGGACGAGGGTACGTGTAGGATAGAGGCACAAGCCCTGCGCTCTGTGGATAGCGATGCCCCAGCAGATGTCCCAAGGGATGGGCTGGCGGTCGAGATGTTTCAGGCAGGGGAATACGCCACCATATTCCAGAGCGCTGGTGTCTGCTTGCGTAAGACCCCCTAGAGCCTCTGCCCTACTTTGATAATGACGAAAGTGTGTTTGCCAGCAATCACGCCATGTACCCCACCCCCAGCCTGCCATGAAAGGCGAGAAATAGAATGATGAATGATGAGTGACGAATGATGAATGAGGTTCTATTCTCGTGAAACCACTGACATGCATCACACGCTGGTCATCACGATAGAGGCGGAAGGCATCGTTCATGAACTGCAGGAAGTGGGGACTGCTGACGATGTCATCCTCCAGGACGATGATGGTTTCATGGTGTTGGAACACCTGATTGATTCCTTCGATGACATTGCGCTCCAGATAGTAATTTATCGGGCGTTCCACAATGGTCATACTATTTAAGGAACGCGTGCGCGCGACCTCAGCCTCCACCTCATGAAGCACAGTCCGCACCTCACGGACAGCCATCCACGACGCCTCGTCCTTCCCGCCGTCAGAAAAGACGTAGAGGTCTGTCTCTGGGGCAAGGGTATTCGCCAACAGGGCACGCAATGTTGCGCGAGTGTTGTCGGCTCGGTTATAGACGAAAAGAGCAACGGGGGCGCGGCTACTCTCGTCCAAAGAGGTATTTTTTGAGGAAGGGACTGACGCGGAGGACATGACTGGCAAGGATGGAGAATGCGACGACAAGAGCTGCAAGGAGCATGGCCGCGGTGCCTTCGAGTACGAAGTTGGTGGGGTGCGCCTTGAACCAAACGCCGAATTCTTTGAGGTGGGGAAGAAAGAAATAATGGAGCAGATAGATATCCAAGGTGCGAACACCTATGAATTGCAGGGCATTCCCGACACGTGTCTCCTTCGTGAACCAATGGGCATAATAACGGAAGAACGCCACGATAATGAGCACCAAAGCATACATCGACATGGTACGCGGTAGGTTGGCCCATTGCATACGCAGGTTGTGCCATTTCAGGTAATCGCCAGCGCCGAGGAAAGCTATAAGAATCAGTAATGGAAAGAACCAGGGGGTGTCCAAGAGGCGTTGCACTTGCGACCAATAACGATGAACGAGGTTCCCCAAAAGGAAGAAGTGGAAAAAGCGCGCAAACTCTGTAATACTCGTTATATGCCAAAACGGGTCCTTATACCACGAGAACCAGGAAGGCATATAAAGGGTGGCGTAGGCGAAGAGGGCTAAAGCCCAGAGAATGAATAATGAACAATGAACAATGAACAATGAACGTTGCGCACTGGCTTTCTTTGTCAGGAACGAGGTAAAACCGCAAACGGCGTAATACACCAAGAACATTTCCAATAGTACGAGGGTGAACCAATAGCCACCCTTCGTAGGACTCGTCCAAGCCGCTTCCATACGCTCCCAGAAGTGTTTGCTCATGAGAGCGATATAGGCGGTCATGATGACCACCGTGGGTATAATCTGCACCCTCATTTTCTTGGCTATCAGCTGGCCTGTGTCACGCAGGTTCCAGGAGAAGGTAGCCTTATAGGCAAGGAAGCCACTGATGAAAAAGAACAATGGCATCCGAAAGAGGAGGCACAAGGACATGAACATCGAGTACTTCGTGTTCGCATCAAAGCTGAAGCCATAGACATGGTTGGTCACGACCATGAACATCGTAAAACCACGCAGGGCATCAAGCCATTCTAGACGTTGCTTATTCATTCTATCAATAACGCAATTACGTTATAGCTATTTACTCGTCAATCTGTATCTTGGCTGTATGAGTTTGTATTTTTTCAATATCCGGCAGTCGCTGCCAATCGCCGAACATACGCCGAAGGTAGGCCTCAGGGTGATGGGGAGCCGAGAAGCGATGTCCTTCGAAGACGACTGTCGTTAGGGGAAAGAGTTCCTCGGGGTCGCGCGTGCTCTCAAAGGGGATACCGGGGGAATAGTGCAGCTGGCGTTCCGAAGAAAAGCGTGAGAGGGCACGCAAAACAGGGAACACATATCGCTGGTTCATGCGGTATATGCTGTCGGTCTTTCGGATGAGTTGCTGGTAGTTGTACTCCGGATTCTTCATGACCTTATATACAATGCCAAAGGTGCGGTTGGAAAGCCAATGCAAAGCTCCAGGCATTTTTTCCAGTACGAAAAGGTCGAGGTAGATGCCCTGGTAGGTGAAGATACGGTCATAGCCCGTCGGCTCCTGCAAGCGGCTACGCCGATCACGCAGTTTGGCATAAGTAAAGAAATAGCCTGGATCTGTGTCGTGGGTTTGAAGGACGTAATTGCTGCCCACTGTTTCTTGTGTCAACACCTCAAGCAGGCGGGGATAATCTTCACGCCGGAACTCAATATCCACATCATCATCCCAAGGGATAAAGCCACCATGGCGGACTGCTCCCAACAGCGTTCCTGAGCCCAACCAATAAGGAATCTTATGGCGGCGGCAGACATCGTCGAGCCACACCATCATCTCCAGCATCCGCTGTTGCTGTCGCCGCAATAGCGAGCCTTCAGGAGCGAAGCGCTCGCGCAATGACGCATTTTCAGCTTCCGAAAGAACCATTTCTATTGTCGTCTCGTTTTTTTCGGTGCAAAAGTACATATTTCTTTAAACTTTAAACTTTAAACTTTAAACTTTTCTTTACTTTTGCACCGAAAATAACAAAAACACCACTATATGCAAGCCATAATCCTGGCTGCGGGCATGGGACGACGCCTCGGCGAGCTCACCCGACAGCAAACGAAATGCATGGTTGAGGTTGGGGGAACACGCCTCATTGATCGCCTCCTGAACCAACTCTCCTCCTTACCTTTGACACGCATCGTTATCGTCGTAGGCTATCAGGCGGATGGTCTCCGCACACATATCGACACTCACTTCCCTGAGCTGAACATCGAATATGTTGTCAACGAGATTTTTGATCGCACGAATAATATCTATTCTCTCTCTTTGGCACGTGAACAGCTGATTGAAGACGACACGCTGCTCATAGAGAGCGACCTGATCCTTGACGAGCAACTCTTCCCTCTGTTGCTAGACAATGAATGGCCGAATCTGGCTCTGGTGGCTAAATATGAATCCTGGATGGACGGCACGATGGTACGCCTTGACAGCGACAGTTGTATCACCAGCTTCGTTCCTAAGAGTTCCTTCCGTTTCGAGGAGTGCGACCAATACTATAAGACGGTGAATGTCTATAAGTTCAGCCGCGAATTCCTACGGTCCAAATACGTGCCCTTCCTGGAGGTCTATGTCAACTCCATGGGCGAGAACGAATACTACGAACAGGTATTACGCGTGCTGACCTTCCTCGATCGCACAGACTTGAAGGCCTTACCTATCGGCGACCTGAAATGGTATGAGATCGATGACATACAAGACCTCGACATCGCTGAGACACTTTTCGCCGAGGGTGAGGACCTGTGGCGCAGCTACTCCCGACGTTTCGGCGGCTTCTGGCGCTTCCCCGGCATGTTGGACTTCAACTATCTGGTGAATCCCTACTTCCCGTCACCGCGTCTCAAGCAGGAACTGCTCTCCAGTTTCGATACCCTGCTGACACAGTATCCTTCGGGGATGCAAGTGAATTCATTGCTCGCAGGCAAATACTTCGGCATCTCGCAGGACTACGCTGTTCCTGGCAACGGCGCCGCAGAGCTCATCAAAGCGGTGATGGAGCGCACACCGGGACGACTGGGTGTTGTCCTTCCCACCTTTGAGGAATATCCCAACCGCAAAGAAGCCGATGAATTGGTTATTTTTCATCCCACCAACGATGATTTCTCCTACACCGCCGATGACCTGATGACCTTCTATGCCGACAAAGGCATCTCTATGCTCTTGCTCATCAACCCCGACAACCCCAGCGGCAACTATATACCTCGCACCGATGTGCTACGACTGGCCACATGGTGTGAGAAACGCGATATCCGTTTCCTTGCGGATGAATCATTCGTCGATTTCGCCTCGTGTTACCCCGATGGCACACTGCTGCAAGACGAGACCCTGGAGGCACACCCTTCGATGATTGTCATGAAAAGCATCTCCAAGAGCTATGGCGTCCCGGGATTGCGACTTGGTGTGATGGCTTCTGCCGACCGTCAGCTCATCCAGGCTGTTCGTCGCGAGGTGAGCATTTGGAACATCAATTCCTTCGGGGAGTATTACATGCAGATCTATGGCAAGTACGAAAGTGACTATCACCGAGCCTGCCAACTTTTCCAAGAAGAGCGCGCCCGCTTTGAAGAGGGACTACGTTCAATACCCTTCCTTCGCGTCATCCCCTCCGAAGCCAACTACTTCCTCTGCGAGGTGACAGAGCGCTTCACCTCGTCAGAACTCGCCATTCTGCTCATCAAGCGCGAGAACATCCTCATTAAGGACTGCGGCTACAAGAAAGCCTTCGCCGGCAAGAACTACGTTCGCATTGCCGTGCGCGACACCCGTGATAACAACCGATTGCTCAAAGCTTTGAGGGACTTAGCCTAATCATATCATGCTGATCATCAAACACCCCGAGATCACCAATCTCCACATCAGTCCACGTGACTGCGTAGCATGGATTCGCGAGAGTTTTTGCCTCAAGAAACAGGCCATCTTACCCACCAAAATCAGCATTCATCCCCAAGGGGAAGACTTCTTCAATACGATGCCCTGCCTGCTGCCACGAAAGGACAATGCCACACAGTTCTTCGGGGTGAAAGTTGTGAACAGAATCGAAGGTAATGCCCCGAGCCTGAGTAGCGAGATTTTCCTTTACAATGCTCAGTCGGGGGAACTTGTCGCTGTATTAGATGGTGATTGGATCACCACCATGCGAACGGGAGCCGTAGCAGCGCTGGCCACCCAACTATTCCGCCAGAAAAAAGCAGAAACATACGGTTTCATCGGCCTCGGGAATACCGCACGGGCTGCACTTCTTTGCTTATTAGAAAGCGAACCAGAACGTCAGTTCCAGGTTCTCCTATTGAAATATAAAAACCAGGCAGAGCTGTTTTGCGATCGCTTCAAGGAGTACAAGAACGTAACCTTTGACATTGCGGAGGATGCCCCCTCGTTAGTAAAACAATCTGATGTCGTTATCAGCTGCCTGACCGCATCACCCCAACTCTTATGCCCAGATGACACCCTCTTCCGCAGGGGAGTCACCGTGATACCCGTTCATACACGAGGTTTCCAGAATTGCGACCTCTTCTTTGACCGTATCGTGTGTGACGATATTGGGCATATCAGCAACTTCAAATATTTCGATCGTTTCCGCAATCTTTGCGAGATGAGCGAAGTGATTGATGGCAGTCGGCCAGGGCGACAAAACGATGAAGAACGCTTCCTCTGCTACAATATCGGCTTAGGCCTGCACGATGTTCTCTTCGCAGGAAAAATCCTTGAAAGGATATCAGGAGGAATAAACGTCTCACTTGACAAGGAGCAACGGAAGTTCTGGGTTTAAACGAGCTCCCTTGTTTGGCACAGCAAATCCACAGTACCATTCCCTTCACGCTGAAGTATCGTAATGGGGACATCGCCTAAGCAGGCTGCAATGGGCGAGAATGTGGAGCCGGCAGAACCATAGATATGGTTCGTACGGCTAAGTGCAAACATCTCTACAAGGGCATCGCGGATGCCATCTGTGTTCTCACGGGAAGCTTCTGCATCCGACGTTATGAGGCGATTGCCGTAGCGTTTGCGTAGAGCAGCCTTTGTGCCCTCATCATCGGTGGCAAGGTAGATGGTAAGAAGAGGCCCCCTCTCCAACTCTCCCCTCGGGGAGAGAATAATTTCGTAGTTCTTTATTTCTTGATCGATGGCTTCGATGAAGAGTTCGAGCGGACTCTCGTCAATGGCCTGCTGGTGGTCGGTACGGCGGATGTGAAGGCCGATGGTGTGGGCTGTGAAGGCGGCTGTGCGTGCTTCAATGAGGCGCTGTACTTCGGCTTTCGGGCGGAAGAGATGGCGCAGGTCTTCGCTTGTCCAGGGGCAGAAGTCACGATACGAAGTCATCAACGTTCCACCCTGTCGCAACCATGTTTCGTAGTCGAAGCCTTCCTTGTTCTTGTACCATATCTCTGGTGCATAGATGATATGCCGGTAGCATAAGCGCTGCAAGAGGCGCGGCACGCGCAAGTTCTTCCATGTAGGTCGAGCAAACAGAAGCTTCTCATAGCCCTGCGCATCGCGAATGAAAGCCGCCCTTTGTGAGGGTTCCGAGGGGACTTCTTCAAAGAGTTCATCAAACCGACACCTCATCCCCCATTGCGAAGTCCAGAGCACGCGCATAGGGATGCCCGTACGACGATGCATCGCATAAGCCGCTGCCGCCACGCGCATCCGGTTTCCGAGACCGCCTTCGAGTATAATCAGAGCAGACCCGTCCCCCTGCCCTTCCCTGTGAGGGCGGGGAGTAAAATGTTTCGGCAAGATGTAAGCAAGACTCTCACGGAGGATGCTCGCTTTTGCTACCCAGAGGGAGCCGACATAGAGGACGACGGCTATGAGGATGCGGAGGAACAAGCGGAGCCAGGAGATGGGCAGCGTGCTGGTGGCAAACCAAGCGGCGACCATCACGGCAAGGGCGAAGACGAAGAACGGCACCACGTCCTTCAAGGCATGGCGCCAGCGTAATCCAATCAGATGGCGTGCACAGGCCTGCCACACAAAGAGCCACGCGATGTTCAGCGCGACGTAGAAGATGACCATGGCCGTGAGGGCATAGCCCAAGGCGTGCAAGGCGATGATGCCGCCCCACACCAGAAGGCAGTTCAACAGGCCGATAACCATGTTAACAGTGGAACGCCCGCGCGAAATGACGAGGTTCGAGTAGAGGGTCACCACGGGCGAGAAGGCACCATAGACACAGAGCATGGACAGCAGGATAGCCGACTCATGCCATTTCTCTCCCGCCAGCAACACGATGAAGTCCTCGGCGATGAGGGCCAGCCCCAAGAGACAGGGGAAGCTGACAAAGCAGGTGAAGCGCAGGAGCTTGCGGAAAGCCGGCACGATGCCGCTGCAGGCGTCGGCGTGCTGGCTGTCCCTTAACACTGGTTGCGCCACGCCCTGCACCATTCCGCCGATGGTGGCAATGGCCATGTCGTCCCACTTGCGGGCATTGCTATAGATGCCGGCAAGATGACCGCCCGGGAAGAAGCGGTTGAGGAGAACACCGAAAGCGTTGTTGTTAAACTGGAAGGCGAGACTGTTGACCAAGAGTTTTGACGAGAAACCGAACATTCTCCAAGCGGGCCGGAGATCTATGTGGAGGGTCGGGCGCCATGGCGAGAAGTACCAGGCGAAAGCGGTGATGCTACCGACATAGACGAGGCTCTGCAGCGCCAAGCCCCAGTAGGCAAAGCCGGCATAGGCGAGGCAGACGCCTACGATGCCGGAGAGGGTGATGGAGGCCATCTGCATAATGCTCGTTTGCTTCACCATCAAATGTCCGAAGAGATAGGCACGCTGAGCGGTGCCGAAGCATGAGAATACAAAGCCGAGGAAGGCCACGCGCCCCAATGGGCAGAGGACAGGTTCGTGGTAGAAATAGGCGATGAAGGGCGCGGCGAAGAAGAGGAGGATATAGAGCGCAATGCCCACCATGACATTGAACCAGAAAACGGCATTGTACTCTTCGTGCGTTGGCTCTCGTTTGTTGGCCAGCGCCGCCGTGAAACCACTCTCTTGCAGCACGCTGGCGATATTGGAGAAGATGACGAGCGCCGCCATCTTGCCATAGTCCTCCGGAGTGAGAATGTTGATGAGCCACAGTCCAAAGAGCGCACCTAGCAACTGCACCATGCCGTTGCTAAAGCCGCCCCAAAGGAGGCCCTGAGCAGTCTTAGTTTTTAAAGACGTGGGCATAAATAATGTCGGTGGCGCCAGAGTTCTCGGCTATGTAGTTGCGAGCGGCATCGGCGGCCGTGCGGTATGCATCGGCATCGGTGAGGAGGTGGTCGGCGATGCGGTTGAACTCCGCGGCATCGTGCACTTCAAAGCAGGCACCGGCATCGAGCAGATAGCGCGCCTCGCGGAAGTTCTTGTTATTGGGGCCGATGATTACGGGGATGCCATAGACCGCCGCCTCGGGGATGTTGTGAATGCCTACACCGAAGCCACCGCCCACCATCGCCAGCTGCCCATAGCGGTAGATGCTGGAAAGAAGACCAAAGCAGTCTATGATGAGGACATCGGCATCGGCCACATTGTCCTCTGTGGCTTTGGAATAGCGCAGAATCTTATAGCCGCCGAGGGCCTGCTCGATGGCGCGGAGATGATCCTCAACAACCTGATGCGGAGCGATGATGAGTCGAAGGGTCCCTTGCGCTCGAGCTTGCTCGCTTGACACTTCAAGAACCCTTGAACCCTTAAACTCTTGAACCCTTGAACCCTTAAACCACGGGATGAACAAGGCCTCATCGGGGGGCCAGCTACTGCCGGCGACGAAGACGGTGTGGTCGCCAGCGAACTTCTCTACGAGGGGAAGGGGTTTGGCAGCACGGCGGATGTCAAGGACGCGGTCGAAACGAGTGTCTCCCACGATGGTGACATTGTCGGTGTGGCCGAGCGATGCCAGCAGGTCCTTCGACTGCTGGTTCTGGACGAAGAAATGGGTAATGTGCTTGAGCACGTGACGGTAGCCGCCGAGCTGACCATACCATCGGAAGAACACCTGGTTGGGTCGGAAGATGCTGCTGACGCTATACACGGGGATGCCTCGACGCTTACAGATCTTCAGGTAGTTGTGCCAGAACTCATACTTGATGAGGAAGAGCATCTCGGGCTGCACATAATGGAAGAACAAGCGCACATTAAAGGGCGTGTCCAACGGCAGGTAGCAGACGATGTCGGCACCCTCCCAATTCTTACGCACCTCGTAGCCGGAAGGCGAGAAGAAGGTCAGCAGGATTTTGTATTCGGGGTGTTCACGACGCAGGCGCTCCATGAGCGGGCGTCCCTGCTCAAACTCGCCCAGCGAGGCCGCGTGGAACCAGATGTAGCGTGCATCTTTCTCAACCATACGTTTGAGACGAACAAACGCATACTGATGGCCGACGGCCAATTTGCGCGCCCGCTTGCTGAAGATGGCGGCGATGCCAACAGCCAGCATATAGAAGTAGATGGCGAAGCTGTACATGTTTCGTTTAGCGTTTAATCGTTTAATTGAGAAAAATTCTATGTTCAGGAACTATCGTCCTTAAACGTTAAACGCTAAACGTTAAACGACATTTCCAGTTCTTGGATGGCGAAGTCTATGCGGCGCAGCACTTCGTCCTTGCCGAGGAAGGCAGCGAGGCCATACATATCAGGCCCCTGGCCCTCACCGACGAGACACACGCGCCAAGCGTTCCAGGGTTTGATGCCAGTCTGCTCGACCCAGGGATCTACAACGGCTTTCTGTCCTTCGACGCTGAAATCGTCGATGGTAGCCAACACGTCGCGCAGCTGCTGCATTTCAGCAGCCGTCTCGGGTTTCCAGTTCTTCTTGATGAACTTGTCCTCGCGGTCGAAGGCGGTGGGTGCTACGAAGAAGAAGCGGCACAGCGGCCACAGGTCGCTCACGAAGGAGACGTTGCGCTTCTTCGTCCCCTCCTTGGTGTCGTACTCGATGACCTTGGACTTCATCATGCTCACGACCTGAGCTGCGCGTTCCTCGGTGGTCTCGATGCCCTGCTCCTTCAAGATCTTGACGAAGGCGGGAGCCCATTCGGCATCAGAGAGCTTCAGGAGGTACTCGCGGTTGAACCAGTAGCCCTTGACGTAGTCGAAACGCGCGCCGTTCTTGGAGCACTTCTCCAGGTTGAATTTCTGGACCATTTCATCGAGCGACATGATTTCCTGGTCATCGCCAGGGTTCCAGCCGAGCAGTGCCAGGAAGTTGATGACAGCCTCGGGCAGATAACCTTTCTCGCGGTAGCCGCTGCTGACCTCGCCACTCTTGGGGTCGTGCCATTCCAGCGGAAACACGGGGAATCCGAGGCGGTCGCCATCGCGCTTGCTGAGCTTGCCCTTGCCGTCGGGCTTCAGCAGCAGCGGCAGATGGGCAAAGCGTGGCATCGTATCTTCCCAGCCGAAGGCACGATAGAGCAGCACGTGCAGCGGCGCACTGGGCAGCCACTCCTCGCCGCGGATGACATGTGTCACCTCCATCAAATGGTCGTCAACGATATTGGCCAGATGGTACGTAGGCAGCTGGTCGGCGCTCTTCCAGAGCACCTTGTCGTCGAGGATGCTGGAGTTGATGCAGACATCGCCGCGGATGATATCATCGACGTGCACGTCCTCACCCGGCTCGATGAGGAAACGGACGACATAGGGGCGTCCCTCGCCAATGAGACGGGCGGTCTCCTCTTTGCCCAGCGTCAGCGAGTTGCGCATCTGTTGACGCGTGGAGGCATCGTACTGGAAGTTCTCCACCGCCTCACGCTTAGCGGTCAGTTCCTCAGGCGTATCGAAGGCAATGTAAGCTCGTCCGTTGTCAAGGAGTTGCTTGACATATTCCTTATATATCTCCTTGCGCTCACTCTGGCGGTAGGGGCCGTGGTCGCCGCCGAAGCTGACGCCTTCGTCGAAGGTGATACCGAGCCATTTGAACGCCTCGATGATATAATCCTCGGCGCCCGGAACAAAACGAGTGGAGTCAGTATCCTCAATGCGGAAGATCATCTCGCCGCCATGCTGGCGGGCAAAAAGATAGTTATACAAAGCCGTACGGACTCCACCGATATGAAGGGGACCCGTGGGGGATGGAGCGAAGCGAACGCGAACTTTTCGGGTGTTCATGAGTACTTTTTCCTAAATTTTTTGCAAAAATACAACAAATTATTATACGACACACAAATAATGTTGTATTTTTGTCGTCGAAACATGCAAAGCATGACAAAAAAACCATTATGAGCAGATACAACAAGCCTCAAGACAAGACTTGGAAAGACTATTTGAGCCAAGTTCTCCTCGTGGCCGTCGCCACATTCATTATCGTATGGTTCCTGCCACGCGGCGAGCGCGCCATCATGAATTTCGACATAGGTCGTCCGTGGCCCTACAGCCGCTTTATCGCCCCCTACGACTTTCCGATTTTCAAGACCGATGCACAGATACAAATCGAGCATGACAGCATTCAAGGCCTGTATGAGCCCTACTATGAGCTGCGTCCTCGGGTGGAAGTCCAACAAGTGGACGCCTTCCGCCAAGCAATCCGTAAGGCCGATGCCGAAGAATGTCCCGTCAACTACCGGGTTTTCATTGAAACCACTTTTCATGAAATCTACCAACGCGGCATCATCAGTACCAGTGACCTGCAAACCTTGCAGCAGGAGGGGCGGACAGCCATTCGCATCTTCGAGGCCAACGAAGCCTCTTCGTATCCCGTCAAAGAGCTCTTCACGGAGAAATCCGCTTACGAGTACCTCATGCATCGCGCCGACGAGCAATCTTTTAGCCGTCAGAAACTGCAGAATCTCAACCTCAACCAGTATTTAAAGAGCAACCTCGTTTTTGACGATGTCAAGTCGGCAGAACGTTGGGAAGAGTTGGAGAAGTCGCTCTCCCCCAGCTCTGGCATGGTCCTGGCCGGTCAGAATATCATTGACAGAGGCGACATCGTGGATGAAAACGTGTACCAGATCATCGAGAGCTATTACCTCGCACAAGCCGATCAGTTGCCGTCCAGCAAAGCCGATCATCTGATCCTGCTAGGGCAGGCACTCTACGTGATGATTATCCTCCTCTGCCTGGTACTCTATTTCGACCTCTTCCGCCAAGACTACATCACGAGCCTGCGCAGCGTTTCCTTCATCCTCGTCCTTGTGCTAGCCTTCCCGTTAGCCACGGAAGCCCTCGTGCGCCACGCGCTTCTCTCGGTTTATCTGATCCCCTACGCCATGCTGCCAATCTTCCTGCGTGTGTTCATGGACTCTCGAACAGCATTCATCACTCATGTCTGCACGATTCTCCTCTGCGCCATGAGTCTGCGCTACCCCTTCGAGTTCATCTCCACGCAACTCGTTGCCGGCCTCATCGCGATCTATTCATTGCGCGACCTGTCCGAACGCTATCAGATCATCCGCACGGCCATCATGGTCACCTTCTCCATCCTGATATTCCACATCAGCATCGACCTTATGAACGGCCGTACCTTCTTTGGAGGCGATTCCATGACCAGCGCCGACTGGGCGTTCTACACCCACATGGTCATCTCCGGTGTCCTGCTGCTCTTCGCCTATCCACTCATGTACCTGCTGGAGCGCATCTTCGGTTTCACAAGCAATGTAACCCTCGTGGAGCTCTCCAATATCAATCGCGACCTGCTACGCCGCCTTTCCGAGCAGGCTCCTGGCACCTTCCAGCACTCCATGATGGTGAGCAATCTGGCTGCTGAGGTGGCGAACAAGATTGGAGCCAAGGCCCAGCTCGTACGTACTGGTGCCCTGTACCACGACATCGGGAAACTCGAGAACCCCGAATACTTTACCGAGAACCAGCTCGGGGGCAGCAACCCGCACAACTTCCTCACCTGCAAGGAGAGCGCAGCCATCATCTTACGCCATGTCACCGATGGACTGGAGCTGGCCGACCGCTACCGTCTGCCACGCATCATCCGCGACTTCATCTCCACCCACCACGGCAAGGGCGTGGCCAAATACTTCTACATCACACAGAAAAACGAGCACCCCGACGAGGCCATCAACATAGAAGACTACACCTACGTAGGCCCCAACCCCAGCACCACTGAACAGGCCATCCTGATGATGGTGGATGCGGTGGAGGCATCGGCACGTTCACTGAGCGAATACACCGAGGAGAGCATTGGCGTCCTGGTAGATAAGATCATCGATGGTCAGATGGCCGACGGCTTCTTCAAGGACTGCCCCATCACGTTTGCCGATGTGCAGACCACCAAGAAGGTGCTGAAGGAGAAACTCGTGACCATCTACCACACCCGCGTCTCCTACCCCACACTCAACGAAAACCCCGCCAAATAAGGCGGGGTTTTCTGTTTCATCGGAACAGCCCTTCGGGCTGCAGGTCTTCGTAGTCGAGGAGGGCATCGAAGCAAGGACATTGCTTGAGCCATTCGTTGGGCGTGATATGTCCGTTGCCATCGCGGTCCGGCGACAGGTCGCGGTGACCGAGGATGATGGCGCCGGGGTATTCGTCGTGGAGCTGTGTGAGCAGCGTGCGCAGGCTCTTGCGCTGCGCCTTGGTGCGCGTGTCGGCCGCCTCGCCGGAGGCATCCAGACCACCCTCGTAGCACACGCCTATCGAATGCTTGTTGTGCCCCTTGCAGTGGGCGCCAGGCTGGCTCACCGGGCGGCCCGTATGCACGGTGCCGTCGCGCGTGATGTAGTAGTGGTAGCCGATGTCCTGCATACCGCGGCGGATATGGTCCTTGCGGCACCGCTCTACCCCATAACATTGCCCGGCCCTCGTGGCCGAGCAATGAAGGATGATGAAACTAATCGTTCGCATCTACATGCAGCTGCTTGCGGTGATGGAGGTGATGAGGGCGGTGAAGACCGTCACGACAATGTCAAAGATTCTCTTCAGTGTTTTCTTCGTTGTTTCTTTCATGAGACGTAAAAGTTTAAGAAGTTTAAGAGGTTTAAGGGTTTAAGGAGTTTAAGGGTTCTATTTTAAAGAGTGAGGGCTTTCGCCCTCAACTCTTTAATCTCCTTCACCATCTTCGGCATCCGCGCTCCAGTTAGCTTCGGTCAGGCCCTGCGTCTCGGCTTCGAGGGCAGCGGCAACGGCCTTGCGGGTAGGCACCTTGTGGAGGGATACGTGCTGCAGGAGGTCGTTGAACTGCTTGCTGGAGCTGAAGTTCACATTGATGCTCTTGATGTTGGCGCGGGTGAACTTCTCCTTGTTCAGTGCGCCCTCGCTCTGACACGAGAGGTAGAGCTTGCCCAGGTCGCCCAACTCGATGCGGTACCCGTCGAGCATCAGCTCCTTGGAGCAGCTGACGAGCTTGATGAGGATGGCGATGATGTCGCCGCGGTCGTAGTTACAGCCGTGTGAGACCATGTGGTCGGCGATCTCCTCAATGGTGAGGGTGGCGCGGCTCTGGAGGAAGGCGTAGGCCTTCTGCGGCTCTTCGGGATGGAAGGGGTTCTTCAACATGGCTACTGCGTAATCAATCATAGTGTTTTCTTGTTAAAGGTGAATAAATAGGTTGACTGATGGGCCGGAGTCCTCTGAGGCGCCTTTCAGAAGGGGATTATAGGTGTCCACGCGCAGACACTACTAGTCCCTCGCCTTACCCTCTATAGTGTCTGCGCGTAGACACTGCAGTGGGTCGGACAGGCCTCCGTCCTTTTTCGAGTGCAAAGGTACGATGTGCCATGCCGCACAACGCACGTTCACTACACGTTCCGTCACTTAATCACCCGTTCCGTCACTTATTTTTCACTCTTTCAATTTTGCAATCTTTCAATTTTCAATTCTCAATTTTCAATTCTCAATTCCTACGGCGGTCCTATGGCATCGAAGATGATGCGCACCCAGTCCGTGCGGAGCAGACGGGCAGAAGGTCGCCACCCGCGGGCGCGCAGCGAGTCCGTGAGGCCCGGCATACGGCGCAGGTCGGCGTTGAAGAGTCGCAGCGCCCATGACGGGCTGCTGTCGGGGTAGTACATCGCTGCCAGCTCACCCTTACCATAAGGGCGCGGCTGGGGGTAAGAGATTGGAGCTATCATATTACACAACGGTCCCCGAGGATGGCACGGATCTCTTCTACGGTGGCAGCATTCTGGCGGCGGTACGCGTAGTCCCTCTCCCGCTGGTCGTGCATCTCCTGTTCCACCTTGCGCACGAGCTCGCGGCGCTGCGCCTCCGTCTCGGCACGCACGATGGCGGGGTCGCGCCAGCGGCGGTGTGCGGGGATGTTGCTGTACTTGCCGTTGACGACCTTCAGGAAGTTCGCCTCGCGCGTCAGCCACTCCATGTCCGCCTTGAAGCCGCGCTGCCCGCCGCCGTTGAGAAAGTCGCTCTCAGCGGCCATCGTCGCCATCTTCTCCAGCTTCGCCATGGGGTATTTGCGCAATAGCGCCCTCAGCTGGTGGCGGCATACGCTGTCGAGCGTGTCGATGGCGGGGATGACGGCCTGCATGCGGCACATCTCACCGTTGAAGATCTCCACGAAGTACTGCAGGTCCGCCTCCGTGACCACCTCCAGGGGCTGGTCCTTCGGGTACTCGCGCGCGCCCGCGCTGGTTGTTGTTGTTTTTAAGGCCTCAGCAACAACAACAGCCTTCTTACTTTCTTTGCTTTCTTTTCTTTCTTTGCTACTTTCTTTCGTTGCTTTCATTTCTGTCTTTCTTGTTTGAGGGTTAAC
>CAJOCU010000032.1 GCA_905233765.1 uncultured Bacteroidaceae bacterium
AACAGAAATCATGAAAATTGCCGCATAACGATATATCTATCGAAAATCCTCAATGCAAAAAGAAAAAAAGAGGATGTGCCTATTTTGACACACCCTCTTCTGTTTGTTTAGAACTTCAGTCCTATAGTGAGGCCCACCTGCAGCGGTCGGCAACGCTGTGCGAAGCCTGTGCCGCGACTGACGAAGTAGAAGGGCGTGTAGTTCTGGTTCGTGAGGTTGTTGCCCCACACGTTCACCGTCAGCTTCTTGTATTCCATTCCTACGTGGGCGTTCAGCAGTTGGTAGTAGCCCTGCGAGGCGCTGTTGTCCTCGGTCCAGTAGATGCGGCCCATGCCTGTTGTGCCAACTCCCACGTTCATCGTTACAGCCCCGATGGGAAAGAAGTAGTCCGCCGTGAACGACATCGTGTGCTGGGGTGCGAAAGGCACGTAGTTGCCTGTGTAATCCACGGCTTCGCCGTTCACTTCGCCTGCATCGTATTTGGTGAAGGTGGCGTGGGTGTAACCATAGTTACCGCTCAAGCGCAAGGGATTGCCGCCCACAGGAAACCAACCCGATATGCTCAGCTCGCCACCACAACTGGCGCTCTCACCAACGTTCAGCACTTGGCGTCCCAGTCCGCTGCCTGCGGCAAAGCGTGTCACCTGCTGGTTATAGACCAGGTTGTAGAAGACGGCAGCCTGCACGTTGAGGTGCTGTTCCAGGAATGTCAGGTGTGTGCCTGCTTCGAAGTTCCAGCTCGTCTCGGGGTCGTAGCGCGTATAGTCTTTGGCTTCGGGGTTCTCGTCAATGGTCATCCTCGCCATGGAAGGGGCCAGTTGAGGATCTTCGGCCAGCGTCCTCATCATGTCGTTGCGCAGGCTGGCTTGCAGCAGGTCGCTGAACATCTGGAAGTTATAACCGCCTGAACGCAGACCGCTGGCAGCACTGATGTAGATCATATTGGCATCGTCGGCATCATCGAAACGATAGCTGATAGCCAGCTTCGGCAACACGCGCAGCTGGTCGTCGCTCATCGAGCCTTCGTAGGCCGAGGTTGTTGAGAACTGCTTGTCAATCATGGGACGCGGCATACCACGGCGCAACATCTGGAACGTGAAGTTCGAGGTGGCACGGCAGTCGTAGTCCATCGCCCGATGTTCATAGTCCAAGCGCACACCGGCAGTAATGTCAAAACCACGTGTAAACAAATCCTTGAAACGTGCCTGGCCATAGGCGGCAGCGTTTGTCAAGGGCGTATTGAATTCACCAGGAATCACCATCTCGGTGTCGGTCACCGTCATCGCCAGGCTCATACCTGTACGTGCCATGGCTTGGTTGGCCGCCTCGAAGCCCTTGTCAACGCCAGCCTGGATTAACTGGCTGATGCCGTCGTTGCCGAAGGTGACGGGGGCGCTGGTCTTCAGCCACTGATGAGCTATGTAGGCGCCTGCAGTCCAGTCGAGCCACTTCAGGCTGTTGCCCTTGATGACCAGCTCCTCGGAGAGGGCACTGCTGCGCTGCCGCTGTTGCAGGGTAAAAAGATTGGCCGGTGAATAGTCCTGGTCCATATCCATGCGGTCCTTCAGGTATTGGAAGGCTGTCACGGATGAGAGCGTGAAGTGCTTCTGCTGCGTCTCCAATTTCAGAGAACTGTTCAGCAGGCCACGTTTGTAGCGTCCCAACATCCCGCTCTCGATGCGGCCATTGGTGGTATTCTCGTAGTCGTAGGCGTTCTCGTCGGAGTACTCTGCCGAGGTCTGGAAATCCAGCAGGAAGCGGGGCGACCGCGAGTAGGTCAGTCGCACCTTACCGCCACCGGCCTCGCTGCCGTTGCTGCGGGTGTCCAGGTAGTCGTTGCGGTTGTAGCCTGCATCGCCGCGATAGAAAGCGCTCACGGAGAGTCCCAGCCCTTCTGTGAGGATATGGCTGTGACGTGCGTAGGCATTGCGCATCCAGTCGCCGGTGGAACCGCCCACGCGGATGGTGGTCTGGGTGCCCTCCTGCAAAGGTGAGGGCGTGAACACACGAATCATACCGCCCATCGCATTGCGGCCGTAGAGCGTTGATTGCGGACCGCGCAGCACTTCCACGCGCTCCGCATCGGCCAGCGAGAAGTCGAAGGAACTCTTCTCCATCAGCGCCACATCATCCACATAGAGTCCCACGACAGGTGTATTCGCACGCGAACCTACACCTCTTATATATATCGCGGGCGTGAGGCGCGAGCCATATTCGGGATAGTACAGGTTGGGCACCAGCTGCGACATCGCCTTCAGCGTCTCGCGCCCCGTCTTACGTACCGATGCCATCAGCAGCTTCTGTCCGCTGAGAGGTTGTGCCGCCAGCGGTGCAAATTCCTTTACACTGCCATCGACTACCACTTCATGCAGCTCCGTCATCTGTACGGAGTCTGCCATCACATCTTCCATTTCTACTCCCTGCATGGGAACCGTCATGGCCATTGTACCTGCTGTTGCCAGCACCGCCATGACCAAGCTTTGTAATCTCATCAGATGATTACTCATATATTGTTATATGTTTGTGTTTTGCGGCTGCAAAGGTACAACAAATCTCCACACCCGTCAATCCTCATTTATGATGAAAAAGCGGGGCGACCGTATGGCCGCCCCGCCTTATCAGGGTTTGATGGTTGCGAGGTTATCGCAAAATCATCGTTTGCTTACTTGAAGGACACCTTTTTACCGTTGAGGATGTAGATGCCACGCTGCATCTTCTCCACCTTGCGTCCTGTGAGGTCGTAGATAGCGGTGTTCTCACCGGTGTTCCGCAGGTTCTTGACGGCTACAGGTACATCAGTCTCATATACCTCAATCGTCCAGAGGACAGCATCACCATCGCCTGCGGTCTTGTTAGCCCAGCATCCCATATTCTCCAAGATTGGGTAGTCCACGCCTACGAGGCCCTTGGTTTCCGCAAGTGTATAGAACACCTCCTCTTCTACGACCTTGGCAGAAATGGTGATTGCGACCTTCTTCTCAGCATCGGCACTCATCGACCAGTCGTCAGTGCCGGCGAGACCTACGTAGTTCGTGCCGTCCGTAATATAGTACTTCCCGTCTTCGGCAGCTTCGAACTTCAGCTCGCAAGGCTCTTCAGCAATAGAGATACCCTCTGCGGAGAGCGTCATATACAGCTGGGCTTGCTCGTTGAAGAAGGTATAAGTCTTGTCTTCATCGGGAAGGATGATAGCGGGATCGAAAGTATCGACAGCTATGTTGAGGGCCTCTATCGCAGCAGCGATGCTTTCCAACGTTGCCTCTGCATCATTGTATGCCTCCGTTGCTGTGGCAATCGCCGTTGTCAGCGGTTCCATCTCATAGTCGGGATACATGAACAGCTCTTCGCCAACCATGTATTTCGCATTCTCGGTCTGGGCTGCTTGGATAGCCTGCTGGAGTATCGTCTTGATGTCTGCGACAGAAGCGCGAACAAGACTGAAGTCGCCATAGGCATACTGGCTCTGCACACTCTCATTCTTCTTGCGCAGTCCCAGCACATAGTCACCGGCATCACCTGTGCGGAAGACGGCCTCAAAGTGTTTCCATGCATCCGGGTCCTCGTGACCATTTACGGCATCCAAGGGCAGCTCAGAGGCTGTGAGCTCAAGGTTCGCACCTTCGGGATTAAGCATTGTCACATATCCGTCTTTCTTACAGTCGCTCCAACCTCCATAGACAAAGGCCACTTTGTAGTAGGTGTTGGCCTTCAGCGGCATCGTGTAGCCCTCAGCAAAGCCATAGTATGCAGAGGTTTTGGTGAACAGTGCCTTGCCCGATGTAGTTGCAGCCAGTCCGGCATTGTCTCCGTTCATATAGCGTACATTGTAACCATCAGCCGCAGCATCCTTCACACGCTGCCATCCGATAGGATTGACGTTACCCTCCAGTGCACTGTAGTCATGCTCGAAGGACGCATCGAAGATAGCATTCACCTCGCTCTCGTTGACCGTCCAGGCCGCATTATTGATAGTAGCAATGACTGCTTGTACCTCTGCCACGCTATGTTCGGCTTCTTGGTTGAAAGCCTTGGCAGCCATCAGTGTGGCGATGGCCTCCATATTTTTGTAGGGAGCATACTCTCCTTCGTCGAAGCCAATCACCTTTGCTGCGATCGCTTCATTCAGCGCTTCATAGTCCTCTTCGGTAGCCGCCTGTTCCTCGGGGGCCAGGTCACGCACCTTCGTATAGTTGACGTTCTTGAAGGCGAGCCAACTTGCATTGGTTCCTGTGATGGTAAAGGTGATATTCAGTTTGCCATTCCTGACAAACCCTTCCGCTGTCATTTCCTTGGCATAGCCATCGGGGTATTCGGCAGCCTCTGCGAAAACCATGGGGGAACCTTCGTTGACGGCCAATGAGATTCCTTCGTAGCCGGCATCATCGCCAGTCTTCTTGTTCATCACGCGAACGAAAGCTGTGACGCTGTACAGGCCATTCTCCAAGCCCGTCAGTGAGGCGCTGATGGTGTTGTCTGCCATCTTTTCATTGTCGTCCACCCAATACTGCATGAAGGGGCGAGTCATTCCAGAGGCACCTTCTGCATCACCCTCTACCGACCAGAAATTTCCGACCAGGACATCGTTGGTGCTGGTCCAAGCGCTGGTGATATAGTCAATGGATGCAGGTGCCGGTGTTGCGCCCCAACCCGCGATGCTCAACGCATTATTCAACCCCTTTGCCGTGGCACCGTCCATGCTTCCATTATTGTAGGCAGCCTGAGCTGTTGCGATAGCCTCGGAATATGTGGCGCGTGCATCAGCGCTATAAACATTGGTGCTATTTAAGACGCCATTTGCAGTCGTCAGAGCTACAGCCGCTGCGGCATAGGCCTCAATGGACTTCTTAGCTACTTCAACGGCCTCTATCAAAGCCGCCACATCGCCAGCGTCCTTAGCCGCTGTGATAGCAGCAGCTGCAGCATTGCTCATCTTACCTTCAGGTATCTCGATGTCATTGATATCGGGCAGAGCCTCTTTGAAGGTCAAGCGGAAGTTATCCACCTTGTACCAATAGAAACCATCCTCGTTGAAGCTGCCGTCGGCATTGCCACCGATAGCGCCAATCGTAGCTGTACCGTCGGTGACATAGAACTGCATAGAGCACTCGGCAAATACTCCAGCATTAGTACTAGAGAAAGCTTCGCTATGCTCACCGTTTGCCAACAGGTAGAGGCAGGGCTTATCATTATTGCCATCACCTGCATTGTTGGCCATCAGCGCCTTCAACTCATACAGTCCCTTGGGCAGTGCCGTCACGGTCTGGGTGATAGGAATGCCCTGCCACCAGGTGTTGAACAGGTAGTCGCCGTCGCAGCCTTCGGTGGTGTAAGTGCCGTTGCTGTTAGGTTTCACACCGGTGTCATCGCTTTTGCCTACTATCCAACCTGTCAGGTCGCCAGTCTCGAAGCTCGGGTTGGTGATGAACGAGGTGGCATCGTCGCCAGGATTCAATGCCACAGGCACAGTCACATTCACGGTGGTGTTGAAGCTCTCCATCTCGTTGGCGGCAATCGTAATCGTAGCCACACCAGAGGCAACAGGTGTTACCACGCCATTTGCATTCACCGTGGCAACGCCCTCATCGCTGGAAGTGTAAGTCAGCGCATTGAACGAAGCTGTCGCAGGTTCGGTAGCTGCTGTGATCTGTGCTGTTTCGCCCAGCTCAACCAGCGCCTGGTCAATCTTTGCGGTTACGCCCGTGACAGGAGTATAGCTCTTCAGATACAATTCGAAGTTATCGAAGAAAAGCTGCTTATCGGTGTCATCGCTCTTGACGGTAATCGAGAGCTGGCGGTTAGTGACCGTTACGTCAATCGTGTTGACATAGTTGCCGGCGCTAAAGACGGCAGATGCAGTAGCTTGATTCGTGATGTCTCCGTTGTTTGTCAGGATCTCCACAGACTGCTCATTGGCCCATAGCACAGCAGACCCCGTGGTGCAGCCCTGCATCGTCAGCGTATAGGAACCATTAGGAATGCCCTCAATGGTCTGCCATACGTTGGCAGCAGCATTCTCCACCATGAAGTTAAAGTTGCTGTTGTCTCCACCTTCAGTCTTTTCTCCTTTCCAAGCACGGGTGGACCAGTTCACCTTCAAATTGCGGCTGGGGTTTGCCTCCTTGATATAATAGGTAGCGTCAATCGGATTCTCAGCAGTCGCCGCAGCTAACATCTTATCGCGGTCGCTCTTCGAGAGGAAGTACCACTGTGCGAGTGTTGTAGCGTTGGAGATGCCAGCGTTGTCCACATTGGTAGAATTGCGGTTTGCTTTGACATACTGCGAGCCATCTGCTGTGGAGATGGTGTATTTACCCTCGCCAACAGCTACGATGTAGAGGTTGTTAGTCGCGTCATTGTCAATCCACTCGCCATTGAAGTGGCAGCTCGTTTCACCATTGTAAGTATGGGAATCCAACGTATATTTACCCTCGGAAACACTTACCGTGAAGGGAATACCATGTTCGATGATAGATGCGTGAGTGCCCCAACTGTTGGCTCCACCGAGGAACTTGCCCGTAGCTGCATTCACGATGTAAAAGTCACCGGCCGCAACCTCACTGTAGAACGAGGGAGCGGCTACGGGGGTGACATCGGACACTGTGATCTCGGCTGTTGTCTCCACTCCATCCGCGCCGTTGGCTGTTGCGGTGATGGTAGCAGAACCAATGCCTACAGCAGTAACGACCCCATTGAGGACTGTGGCAACCGTCTCATCGCTGGAGGTCCAGGTGACGGTCTTGTCGTTGGTATTTGCCGGAAGGATTGTAGCGGTTAGCGTCTGCGTTCCGTAGATGGTCATATCTACAGAGGCAGGGTCGAGGCTGATGCTCTCGGGGACCGTGTTGGCATCTATTTCTTCCTGCGTGAGTTGGCGTACATAGGTCAGCTTCACATTGTCAAAGAGGAACCAGCGGGCAGCCATCGGAGTGACCGTGTTCTTTGTTCCAATCGTCATCTTTCCGCGAAAGACGAGAATCTCCCCCGTTGTATAGGTCTTCAGGATATCACCCTCTTCTGTGACAAGGGCCACTTCCTCATTACTGGAGATTCCATAGACGCCGCAGGTGGGAGAGAATTCCGTATAGCTGCCGCCTTCGCCATTGAGCGAGTTGTACATATCAGCACTAACGGTATATACACCAGCCGGCAAATCAGAGAGCTCCTGATAGATATTGAAGGAGGCCAAAGCGCGTTTGTCTGCATCCATGTCACCAGCCCAGTACTCCATGCGTGAACCGCCTTGAATCTGGCAGTTACCTCCGTAGGGCGTGTCTGTGCTCCAGCCGTTATAGTTACCTCCGTCAAAGTCGGGGTTAGTGATATACCCTGTCATGTCAAAGCCATTAACAGGTTGTAGAATGGCTTTCACACCTGTAGTATATGCGGCTTTCAATGCAGCTATTTCAGCAGCACCATCCGTTGCGGTACCTGCATTATAGGCATCAATCGCTGTAGCAGCAGCGGTGTTATAGGCTGCAGTGCCCGTTTCGTCGAAGTCGGAAAGCTTCTCTGCATTGCCATCTATCACGGCTTTGATGGCTGCGTAAGAACTGATAGAGTTGTTCGCATTGGTTATGGCCGTTGTCAACGTTGCAATTGCCTCTGTCACTTGCGACACGATGCTGAACGAAGCCTCGTCCACCATCGCAGCGGTCAAAGCGCTCTGCACATCGGCGTTCATGGGCTTGCCTGATATGGCCTCTGCTTCAGCATACTTGGCGCGATAGTCAACGAGATAATCCTCGAGGCTATATTTGTAGAGTTTTACGGGGCCGAGAATACACCAAGAGCAGTAGGTGTCAATATATCCACTGAATCCCAATGTTATCTCGGTTTCTGCAGCGAGGTCGAAGTCGAAGGCATTGGAAAAGTCTCCTATGGAGAAAGCATAGGCAGCTCGTCCGCGGTCATCTTTACGCATTGACGCGCTATATGCTCCATCTCCGCTTCCGAGGTTCTCCTGCTCAGCTGCAGTGACAGCATGAACAAACTGTTGCTTCTCGCCGGCAAAGATGTATGCCTTGGTGTTGGTCCCGTTTCCATTGCCTTCTCGGTAGAGGGCATTCACGGCAATGCGATAGCTGCCTGCAGGAAGGGTTATGGTCTGAGAAAGCGTAAAATCTTTGCTATTCCCTATTGCCGCTCCTGCATTCCAGGACCAAGTGTGATAGAACTCGATGGTGTTCACCTCGCCGTCAGTCGCGAGTGTCCCCTCAATCTGTCCTGAGATAGTCCAACCATCGGTCGAACTGAGATCGGCATTTGTCAAGTACGTTGAGGTAATGTCTTCCTGCGCCTGTGCGCCCAGACTGACCATCGTTGCCATAGCAACGAGGAGTAGTTTCAGAAACTTCATTGTGATATGATGTTGATTTGTTTTCGGGCGCAAAGGTAGAGTTTTCTGGTGACACGGCAAGGGGTTTTTAATAAAAGGTATGCGCGCGTACCAAAAAAACAGCGGGGCGACCATTTTGGCCGCCCCGCCTTATCAGGGTAATGATGGTTGCGAGGTTATCGCAACATCATGGTTTGCTTACTTGAAGGACACCTTCTTGCCGTTGACGATATAGATGCCACCCTTCACCATCTTCTCAAGAGATCGTAGATGGTACCTACATTCTGAGCACCCTTGACATTCTTGATGCCGACAGCTTGCTTGTAAGCTGCGATAGCATCAGCGTCAGCACCGAAGTAAACAGTGTTGAGGACTCTGCTCTCGAGCGTCATCATCAGGACAGGAGTTGCCTCTGCGCCTTCCTGCTTACCCTGTAGGTTCACAGTGTACCTAGCAGTAGCGCCGCCCATTTGACCATTACCACTTCCTTCGACAACCAATGTATAGTCATTGATTGCATAAGTGATAACGCCATTAGCCTCTACAGCCGTTACACCTTCAATGGTGAACTTTGGCAGCGTAGTAGGCATTACGGGGAACGTGAAGCCTGAGAAGGTGATGTTCACCAGATCCTCGCCGGCAGGAGTAATGGTCACGGTCTGATCACCTGTATCAGAACCCATCACTGCACCCTCAGGTGTGGTAAGGGTCTGCTCGATGAGACCTTGATACTCCTTACCAGGAGCAGGAGCCTCCTTGAAGATAACAGTGATTGTTACAGGAGCGGCAGGCATCGTGAAGATAGCGCTGTTGCCACCGTCTTCGGGCTCCTGGAACTCGCTCTGCACCTCGGTACCGGTTTCGTCGATGAAGCTCCAGTAAGCTTGGTCAACCATGTAACCTTCAGCAGGTTCAATGGTCACAGTGACAATCTCGCCGTCAGCGGCCTTGGCCTTATCAGCCTCAACCGTACCGTTTGCGGTCTCAGCAATCGTGATGTCGTAGGTAACAGCTTCGAGACCAATCCAATGGAGCTGAGCGGGAGCGCCTGCATAGGTGGCAATCACTTCATCCGGTGCTCCGTCACCAGATCCGGGCTTCACGAGTTGTGATGACATTACAACGATGTTCTGATAGACGTAGCCTTGCTTCAGCTCTACGGGGAAGTCGGTCTCGCCAAGGTCGATGTAGAAGGTCTCGCCGAGGACGCGGTGAGCTGTTGTGGAGCCCATGGTCATCATGTTCTCGGGCAGGTCGCCAGAAACCATAACCGTAACCTTCACCTTCAGGTCTTCAGCGTTGTAGCCGTTCTCCTGGAGGTTGTCAGCACTGTAGTTGATCTTCAGTGTGAAGTCAGAGGGATACATCTTGGGCTCAGCCTGTGTACCATCTTCTGCATTGAGGGTCGGAGCGTTGAGGACAACAGCGGGAATGAACTTCACGAGGCGGAACTCGGAGAAGGACATCCAGTTGTGAACAACACTGGTTACGCCCTGCACACCGATGGCAATAGTAGCTGCTTCGGTCAGTTCAAATTCGAGAGATGTCTCGTTCCAACCGCGGTCGAATACGCCACCCTGATCACTGATTGTAGGTATGTCAGCAGAAACCTCACCAGCGAAGAGTTTTAGAGCGACATCGCCAGAAGCACGTCCCTTCACAGAGAGCATGTACTTACCAGCTTCCAGAGCTACCTCCTGCTTCAGGGCTACGTCCCAAGCATTGGCACCCCAGTTGCCGCCGTCGAAGTACTTGTGCGTGCTGTTACCGTCACCACCAGTCCAAGGCTGATCGTCGCGGATACCGATGCTACCACCGGAACCTTCGCCCAATACAGTTGTCCAATTGTCTGTGCTGTTTTCTGCATCGGGGTTCAGAATGGTGATTAATGAAGCCTTAACGCCTTCAGCAACGACATTGGATTCGATGAGCTGGCGATAAGCCACCAACAGACTGCTAGCCTGCTCAGTAGCCTGTGCAGACGTTTCGGGCTGTGCTTCCAGAAGGGCCTTCACAGCTTCCTGCTTAGCAGCAGTAGCATACTTGAAGTCTTCAACTATCACGCTCTCCTTCATTTCGGCCAGAGTGATGTAAGGTGCAAGTGCTTCCTCGAAGGTCTTGATAGCGGCCTTCATCTCAGCCATGGCAGCCTCAAACTCAGGAAGTGTGAGTTTGTTGTTGGTCAGAGCTTCACTTGCAGCTTCAATAGCTTTAGTCAGAGCAGCAGCTTCGCTAATCGGGTTCTCTGCAACGAGAGCCTGAGCTGTAGCGATGTCAGTAGCCATTGTAGCCTTATCGGCAGCATAGGCGGACTTAGCAGTGGTTATCTGCTTTAAGCTTGCAATTTGTATGCAATGCCATTCTGTCTGACCAGCCTTGGCAAGTGCCAAGCCAATTGTAATCTTGCCGTCAGCAACTTCAACACCGTTGATGGGATACTTTTCAGGCTCGATATCAAGCATGCCGCTGTTGCGACGTGCTGTAATCCAGGTCTTCAAAGTATATTCACCTGATGTTGCAAATACATAGGCTACGTCATCAGCATCTGTCTGCAAGTTAGCACCATAGTTGTTCCATGCATTGTGAGAAGTTGCATAAACCTCCACGTTGTAAAGGCCGTTATCAACGTTCACTTCCTGTGACAGCATAACACCAGGATCTGTTTCACCATAGTGTTCAACTAAAGTAATGTCACCCTTTGTATAGGTTCCTCTGTTGCTGTTATTCCCTGTACCAACAGTCCAACTTTCTTTCGATGTCCCTACCTTGTCGGTCACATCGAGTTCAGCATCGGCATTGTCTTCCCTGAACTGATCCATGGCAGCTTTCAGAGCTTCAGCGTCCTTCTCTGCCTTGTAAGCTTCGATAGCATCGAGGAGCTTGCCTACGGCTACAGCCTCAGCATCGCTAGCCATAACTTCAGCCTCTACCAAGAGAGCATCATCCTGAGAAGCCTTCGCATACTTGACATTGTTCACGATGAACCAACCATTGCCGATGTGAGCAGGATTGTTGACCTTCAGGTTCAGTATGCCATCCTCGCCGACATAAGCGAAGCCCTCTGCAATGTACTTGCCTTCGTCGAACTTGGCCTTGGCTTCTGCCATACTGTTAGGATTATTGCCTTCGCCCTTGTCGGTAGCCCAGCTCTTCACCTGGATCTTGTTGCCATTGGCCTCAAGATATGCCAGAACAGTGTTGTAACCGGTCTCATAGCGAGCGACACAGTCATCAGCGCCACCGTTGCGATAGAAGGCCTGGATGCTCAGCTTGTAGAGACCGGGTGCCAGGTCGGCAACAGTCTGGGTGTAGTTGCCTGTTGCTTGCCACATCTCAGTGCCATTGGCATTGGTTGCGGGTTGATCTTTCTGTTCACGCACCACTGTCTGTACCCAAGCACTTCCAGTTGCGAAGGTGAGTTCTGTAGGCTCAGCCAGTTCTACGCTGGCAGCTTCAACGAGACCTGCAGCTGTGAAGGCGGCGCTCTTTTCAGCTGCTTCACGAGCAGCAATCATCTCGTCGCGCTCGGCGGGAGTTACGAACAGCCATACGCTAGCAGCCTGCTCGGCTTCACCATCGTGGTTTGCTATAAATTCATTATTAACATAAACCAGCTTACTGTTGTCTGTGTTGGTCAGCGTGAAGCCACCTTCTACAGCTGCAACAGCATACTGACGAACCTTTTCACCAGATTTGTCGGAATACATGCCACCATCTTCACCGTAGGATGCAGCATTGTCGAACCCAGTCAGCGTATAAGTTGCATTGGGCAGGTCTGCTACAGCGACCTTGATAGCAACACCGTAAGCATCGGCCGTTGCACGAGTACCCCATGAAGAGCCACGGCTCAAGAAGGTCTCCGTTTCCGTGTTGTAGAGGTAGTACATACCCTCAGCCACCGGCAGGTTTGCTGTTAGGAAGGCCGTCTCTGCAGCCTGCAATGCTTCAGTAGCATCTACAATTGCGATGGGATCAGTAGCTTCCAGAGCCCCCTTCGCAGTCGCGATGGCAGCTTCGAACTCCTCAAGACCTTCGGTGCGAGCCTCTGTCTTCAATGCTTCAGCCTTCTCGATCTCTGCTGTCAGAGCTGGCAGGAGATCAGGATTAATCATGAAGGATGCTGTTACGAGGACTTCAGCAGCTGGCATCTCGAAGGTATAGCTCTTGCTAACCTCAATGTCCTCTTCACCGTTCTTCACGGACAGCTCATCCAGGACATAGCCTCTGTCGGGAGTGATGGTCAGTGTGATGGTCTTACCAGCAGGAGCCTCGTCTCTATTAGCTGAAATCGTACCATTCAAGATACCATCGGCAATCACAATAGCATACATGGGAGGAACCTCTGTTACCCAATACGTAGAGCCCTGATCGAAGGAGCTCCAGTACTTCAGCGTACCACTCTGTGTGTTCAGATAGGTAAGACCTGCATCCCACAGTCCAAAGCCCTTATCTCCACAAGCGAAAGTTGTATTGGTCTGCTTCTTCAGCACCCAACCCTTAGCGGTTTCACCCATTGTGGCAGGATTCGTAGCCTGAAGGAACTTCTCAGCACCGGCAGCCTTGTTGATGAGCTGGATGCCATAAGGAGTGCCGAGGAATGCCCACATGTAGGCATCGGTCTCGCCGTTACCTTGAGCCCAAACAGTAGCGTCACCATTTGTCGAAACAAATCTGTTGGCATCATTTGCGTGACCGTTCATATAGTACCACTTGGCATCTGCATAGCTGGTGGAAATCTGGAAGGGAAGCTCGCCAAGCGTTGCAGTAACTGTGATTTCCTCGCCATCAGCGGAGATAGTCTCCTTGTCAGGAGTCAGAGCTGTTACGAAGTCATTCTGCAGTACAGAAGGTACGTTCACAGCGCCGCCAACCTGTGCCCCAGCAGACTTTGTAGCAATCACGTTGCCGTCGAGGACGACTTTATAGGTGACCACGACATCTGTTGCGGGCACAGCCTCGACAGCCCACTTGGAGCCGACATCAGTAGCGCCAAGGGAACTATTCCAATAGCCTAGGTTGCCTGCGCCGCCGGCATCGTTGATGTAGAGGGTAGCGCCAGACTCGCTGCGTACGCTGAAGCCGTCGCTGTTGGGAGCGAGAATCCAACGAGCCTTCACATCGGTAGCGGGGTCAGCCTCCTGCATGACGGGCTGATCGGCAGCATACAGCACCTTAGCCTCGCCTGCCTCCTTATTGATGATGGAGAGCTTGTAGGGGTTACCCACGAAGGCCCACTTGTAGGCATTGGACTTCTCATTGGTTGTGCTGGTAGAGTAGCGACCGTTTGCATCCTTCGCGCTCTCATCGGCACGTACGTACTTGGAGCCTCGAAGAGTAGCATAGTACCAAGTTGCTTCATCGTAGCTAGTAGAGAGCGTGATTGGCAGTTCATAAGACACGGTGACATTGACGTCATTCTTACCCTCCTTGATAGTTGTCTCTGTCACATTGTAGGTGCAGTAGCTGCGCTTGTAGCTATCAGGAAGCGTACTGATGACATCACCCTTGAAAGCAGGAGCGAAGTCGGTGGAGAAGACGACGTCGTGCTCATCGGAGATAACATATCTAACGAAGGCCGTTGGATTGTAATATTCCTCCAAGCGTGCGATGGCCTCTGTAGCATCGAAGTCCTCATCGACAACGGTGATAGCATAGGTGTTGCCACCAGCACCGCCCTCAAAGTTCTTCCAGGTGTTCATGTACACATTCTTGCCGCCATCCATGTTCAGCCAGTTGGTCCAGCTGTCCTCGAGGTAGTAGGGATAGGCCTCAATCTCTGTGTTACCAAGCTTCACGCCCTTAACAATTTTCGAGAAGTCACGGTCGCTTTCCAAGGCTGCATTTCCGGTCGTACCGGCCATTTCATCCGTCGTGTGGCAAACGAACTTCTTGTTGGTCACGTCGTAGAGATAGGTGTCCTCGTTGTAGGGAATGATAGCAAACACGGAAGCGGACTCAGCATCGGCCACACCGGCAAGCTTAGTGCCATCGCCGGCGACATAGCCGCGGGCGCAGTTGAGCTTGAAGCTCTGCACGGTGGCGGGAGCTGCAACAGGAACGACCTTCAGGCATTTTTCAATCCATGTTTCATCGCCATCGAAGTTCGGGCGGCAGTAAACGGTGTACTCACCATCGGCCTCAACAACGTATTCGTTGCCGGAGCCAGCGGGGAACCAGTTAATCGGCTCAACACCATAGCTGGAAGCCACCTTGATGCCATCATTAGCCTTGAACGACATCGTGAGGGAGAACTCCTTGATGTGCTTTGTCCTTTCCAGCTCTTCATCCATGGTCATCTTATTGGCTGCGACGATGCTCCACTCAGTCATCGAGCCGGCGACATAGAAGCCCAACTCGGGCTCGGGAGTGGGCTCTGTTTGCTCCTGAATGGTGATGGGCCAGAACTGCAACTGATCATTGTATTTGCCTACGGCACCAATGATCTCATAGGTCTTCTCTTCCTCAGCGGCGGGAATCTCAATGCCGAAGTTGTTGTAACCTTTTACACCATCGGTAGCCTCTGCCAGCTCTTTTCCATCACTGAGGATAATAGAAAGATTCTTGCCGTTAGCTGAGAACGAGGTGACACCTTTCAGTAAGACGACCTTGTTGATGTTAGCCTCAGAAATGGGCTCCTCTTGGTAATTAAATGGCTGCGGAGCGGCTTCGTTCACGGCGATAGCCTCATCGGGAACGAGCTCGAACAAATTTTGGTAGATGCTAACCTTGCCGAGCCAGCCAGGAGTAATATACCTGCCTTTCTCGCAAGCAGCAGTCTTCTTGCCAGTATCGTCGTAGATCAAGCCGAAGCCTTTGTCGTTGTCATAGACATATACATGCTTGTCTGTTGGCTTAGCAGTTACAATAAGCTGACCGTTGTACACGAACGGAGTGTTGTTCTCCAGTGCGCTCATAGAAGTCAGCGTGGAGTAGCTTTGAATCTGGGTGAAGGTGGCAGTAGCTTCTGCGCTCTTCGTGCCATCCTTGAAGGCAACGGCTCTCACTGTAGTATTTTGAGTGACGAGTAATGTGCGCTCATACCTTGTAGCAGACTCACTCGGCTCGTTTCCATTTGCTGGATCGCTGCCGTCGATGGTGTAGTAGATGGCTGCACCTTCTGTCTCGCAAGAGAATGTTACCTCTTGAGTCTCGAGGAATGTGCCACCATTGGGGGTGATAACGGGCGCTGCAATGGAAGAACCCAAGCCTTCCACATCTAGGGTGATTTCCTTAATTTGCACCTGGACATTAGATGTATTACCATTGCCAAGTACAAAAGATGTGGCATTGATGGTGTATGCGCCATCAACTGGTTCTACCAATTCTCCACCAACAGAAACTGTGACATTGTCCAATCCTGTATTAAAGGACATGCCAGTTATCTTTTTGATGACAGCGCCTTCTTTGAGTACTGTCACGGTGATAGTGTTGCCGCCATCCTTATGATAGTATAAACGGAAGTCTCCTGCTTTGTTCAAGCCGGGATAATTGCTGTTCCCTCCTTTGGCTCCAACAATTGACCAATCGTCTTTACTTAATCCAAACGAAGCAGCATCATTTTCACCGGTCATGTTGGTAGTCGATCCACCAGGATAGGCGATTTTGACTTCACCAGCCTGAGCAAACAGTACTACCATCAGTAATGACACGAGAGAAAGTAAGAACTTTTTCATTGTGATTTGTTTGATTTAGTTTAGTTTTTCCTTGCCGCCGGCTTGTGGGCGAGGGAGTAAGAGAGGTAAATGGGTCGCGGCTGCAAGCCGTTTACAGCCTTCCCGTCTGAGGGGTAAGGCCATCCGCGTTAAGAGTTCTGTCTTTTCTTCTTTTGGTAAATGATTGAATACGTAAGTTTTAGTTAGTGAATAAATATAGATAATAAAAGTGATTCGACATCACAGGACAGGGCACAATGTACCCTTATCGGGGACAAAGGTAATGAATTGTCGGGAAACGGCAAGAAAAAAGCGAAAAAAAATGCTGCGTCGGAAAAACTTTTTCTTCGCATGAAGAAGTGGCTGTCCACGTGCGAAGAAGCAGCGTTCCACGCATGGGAAATCGTTTTCCCATCAATGGAAAAGCGGAATTCCACTGATGGAACACGCCATAAGGTCGCAATCTTATCGCCTGAAGAACGCCATCTTATCGCCATAAGATCGCGATCTTATCGGCGTAAGATTACTAATCTTGTGGCATGAAGATTACTCATCTTCAGCATCGAGGTCTTTGTCCTCGGGCTGGAACATGGAGAAGAGGGGGAGGTAGGGGGCCACGCGGTTGGCGGCAAAGAATAGGATGCGGTGGGGAAGGCGAAGCCAGTGGGCAGTGAAGACTGCCGAATGAAGAGTGAAAGTCTTGCCTTGAAACGCTCGGATTTGCAGATAGAGGAGGACGGCGGCGTTGAGGGAGGCGAGGCCGTCGCTGACGGGCAGGCTGAGCCAGATGCCATCGAGCTGCGAGAGCCCCAGGTCTGGGACGACCTGTGGTAGGATGAGCAGGGCAGGCACGAGGAAGATGAGCTGGCGCGTGAGCGAGAGGTAGATGCTCTTGCCGGCCTGACCGATGCTCTGGAAGAAATTGCCTGTGACCATCTGGAAACCGATGACGGGGAAGAGGGCTACATCCAGGCGCATACCGTGGGCCGCGATGGCGATGAGATCAGGGTCGGTGGTGAAAGCTTTCACGATGAATTCGGCAAAAATCTCACATATGAGGAACCCCGTGGTCATCACCAGGGTGGCATAGCCGATGGTCTTGAAGAGGACTTCCTTGACACGGTCGTGCTGCTCGGCACCGTAGTTGTAGCCGGCGATGGGTTGCATCCCCTGGTTGAAGCCCATGACGATCATGGCGAAGAGGAAGAGCACGCGGTTGATGATGCCGTAGGCGCCCACGGCCAGGTCGCCGCCATATTCCACCATGCCGCGGTTGATGAGCAACACAACGAGGCACGAGCAGGCGTTCATCAGGAACGGCGAGAGGCCGATGCTGAGGATGCCGCCGACGATGTGGGGGCGCAGCGCCCAGGTGTCACGACGCATGTGCACAACCTCCGTCGTGCGCGAGAAGATCCACAGCTGCCACGTCAGCGAGACGCACTGCGAGATGACGGTGGCGATGGCGGCACCCTTGATGCCCAGTCCGAGACCGTAGATGAACAGCGGGTCGAGGGCGGTGTTGAGCAGCACCGTGAGGATAGTGGCAAACATTGCCGTGCGGGGATGCCCGGCGGAGCGCAGGACGGCATTGAGGCCGAAGTAGAGATGGGTGAAGACGTTGCCATAGAGAATCCACTCCATATACTCGCGGGCATAGGGGAGGGTCTGGTCGGAAGCCCCGAAGAAGCGGAGGATGGGATCGAGGAAAGCCAGAACGAGGCCCATGAACAGGACGCCCATGAGGATGTTCAGCGTCATGCTGTTGCCGAAGTAGTGCTGCGCCTCCTCGCGGTTCTTCTGACCCAGGCGCACACTGATCATCGTGGAGGTGCCGACGCCGACCATCGCGCCGAAGGCGGCGCTGAGGTTCATCAGCGGGAAGGTGATGGCCAGACCCGCGATGGCCATGGGGCCTACGCCTTGGCCAATGAACACGCTATCGACCATGTTGTACAGCGATGAGGCTGTCATGGCGATGATGGCGGGCACGGCATATTGCATCAGCAGGGAGCCGATGGGCTTTGTGCCTAGTTCCAGTGTCCTGTCATGTATCATTTTTAACTTTTTTTCGGCACAAAGTTAGGTATTATTCGCGAATAATCTTTAACTTTGTGCCGAAAAACTTCTAAACCATCATGAATATACGTTTTGAGATTGAGTATCGCACCATCTTCGGCGAGGACCTGTTCATGAACATCCTCAGTCGCAATGGCGGTGTCATGACACACGCCTTGACGACGCGCGACGGTGTCATCTGGAGCATAGAGCTGGAAGTGGCAAAGGCTATTGAATACTACTACACGGTGACCTGGGAAGGGCGCGAGAAGCGGTCGGAGTGGGTGCTGTGCCCTCACAGCTTCGACCCCAAGGAGGTGGCGGATCCCACGCTGCCTGCCGTGCAGCGCGACGCCTGGATGGATGCTCCCGAGGACTTCCGCATCGCTGGAACGCTCATCCCCGTGTTCGCATTGCGCTCGCGTCGCAGCTTCGGTGTGGGTGACTTCGGCGACCTCAGGCAGATGGTGGACTGGGTGGCTTCCACGGGGCAGCGCATCCTGCAGATCCTGCCCATCAACGATACCACGAACTCCCACACATGGGCCGACTCCTATCCCTACTCGTGTATCAGCGTCTTCGCCCTGCACCCGCAGTATGCGGAGCTGAGCGCCCTGCCACCCCTGCATCGCGAGGCCGACCGCAAACGCTTCGAGGTGATTCGTCAGGAACTGAACGCACTGCCACAGCTGGACTATGAGCGCGTGAATGCGGCGAAACTGGAGTATCTGGGCCTGCTGTTTGAGCAGGAGGGCGAGAAGATGATGAACACCGAGGCGTATCGCGATTTCTTCGAGGACAACAAGGAGTGGCTTGTGTCTTATGCCGAGTTTCGGGTGCAGAAGGAAGGCTCTGTTGCAGGTGCAATCGCACCTGCAACAGAGCCCTCCTTCTACTATTTCGTGCAATTCATCCTGGCATCGCAGCTGTCAGCCGTTCACGCTTACGCGCGCACACGCGGCGTGTTATTAAAAGGTGACATTCCCATCGGGGTGGCACGTGACGGCTGCGACGTATGGCAGGAGCCGCGCTACTTCAACCTCAATGGGCAGGCGGGAGCTCCGCCCGATGACTTCGCCGTCGATGGGCAGAACTGGGGTTTCCCCACCTACAACTGGGACGAGATGCTGCGCGACGGCTGCCATTGGTGGGAGCGCCGCTTCAGGAATATGGCCCGCTACTTCGATGCCTACCGCATCGACCACGTGCTCGGCTTCTTCCGCATCTGGGAGATTCCCGTGCCGATGAAGAGCGGATTGTGGGGACAGTTCCAGCCGGCGCTGGCGCTGTCGCGCGAGGAAATCCTTAACTACGGGATTCTGGAAAGCACGCGGAAGAAATATACAGCGCCTATTGTAAAAAGAGGCAACCCCGACCCCTCCTGTCAGGAAGGGGAGGCTGGCGCGGACTATCTCTTTTTAAGAGACCATAAGAATCCGGAATTGTTCCATCCACGCATCGCAGCGCATAAGACAGAGGCATACAAAGGGCTTAGCCCGCAGGAGCAGGATGGCTTTAACCGGCTATATGAGGATTTCTTCTACCACCGCAACAACCAGTTCTGGTATGAGGAGGCGATGCTGAAGCTGCCGAAGCTGGTGAGGGCTACGCGGATGCTATGCTGTGCCGAGGACCTGGGGATGGTGCCGGAATGTGTGAAATGGGTGATGGACGAGCTGGGCATCCTCAGTCTGGAGATGGAATCGATGCCGAAGGAGGCGTGGGTGCGCTTCGGACATGTGGAACGTAATCCCAAGCGTAGCGTGGCGACCATTAGCAGCCACGACACGCCGACGCTCAGGATGTGGTGGGACGAGGATTACGAGCGCACACAGGACTACTACAACAATATCCTCGGGCACGAGGGGCAGGCGCCTCATCCGCTGCCCGGCAGCCTGGCACGCGAGATTATCCAGCGTCATCTGGACTGCCCCTCCATGCTGTGCATCATCAGTCTGCAGGACTGGATGGCTATCGACGAGATCCTCCGCAACCGCGATGCCGGCTCGGAGCGCATTAATATCCCGGCCATCCCCAATCACTATTGGCGCTATCGGATGCACGTGAACATCGAAGACCTGCGCAACGACAAGGCCTTCACCGAGCGTATCCGCGAGATGGTGGTCCAGGGGAGGAGACTGTGACCTTTATTAAAAACGTATGCGTGCGAAGATGGGGTAGTGGTCGCTGAGGTTGCGGCGTGTCATCTTTCCGTTTAAGTCTGCTTGCCAACGGCTGTCGGTGAGCACGGCATAGGCATTGACGATGGTGGCGGGTGTCACGAAGATGTGGTCGATGTGCCCGGTGGTGTAGGAATCGACTTTGAATGAGTTGAAAGTGCCGTTCTCCGCGAAGCGCATAGCGGCGCTTGTGTAGGTGTCCTTAAGTACACCTGATGCGATGAAGAGGGTGTAGAGTTCATCGGTCTGCGGCACGTTGAAATCTCCCGTAAGCACGGCCTGTCGCTTGCCGCCGTCGGTCATGGCCGTGATGCGTTGCATGACGAGTTTTGCCGCTTCGCTACGAGCAGTAACGCCGACGTGGTCCATGTGGAGGTTGAGGAAGTAGAAGTCCTTCTGCGTCTGACGGTCACGGAAATGTCCCCATGTGCAGATGCGTATGCAGGCTGCATCCCAACCTAAGGCCGGACGGTCGGGCGTTTTATTGAGCCAGAAGTGGCCTTGCTCGATAAGCTCCACACGCTCTGGATTGTAGAAGATGGCGGCATATTCACCTTTCGTCTTGCCATCGTCGCGTCCAACGCCTATCCATTTATAGTTGGGAAGGCCTTGTTCGAGGTCCAAGAGCTGAGCGTGGAGCACTTCCTGTGCGCCGAAGATATCGGGACGTTCCCATAGGATTTGATGGCAGATAGACGGGCAACGCTGTGTCCAGCTGTTGCCTTTGATGCTGTCGTTGTTGTTCTTGTAGCGGATGTTATAGCTGCCCACTGTCAGTTCCTGTGCTGCCGCGGACAGGCACAGCAGGGCGCTTAGCAAGCAATAGAGAAACGCTTTCATATCATTCTTGAATAGTTGTACTAAAAAAGAAAGCCCGCCAGACTGGCGGGCCTTCTTATTGTCTTATCCGAGGAAGCTCAGCAGGATACCGGCTGCGACGGCTGACCCGATGACACCTGCAACATTCGGGCCCATGGCGTGCATGAGCAGGAAGTTGCGCGGATTGGCCTTGGCGCCTTCGGCTTGCGAGACGCGGGCGGCCATGGGCACAGCGCTGACACCGGCAGAACCGATGAGCGGGTTGATCTTCTCCTTCACGAAGAGGTTCATGAACTTAGCCAGCAGCACGCCACCGGCGGTGCCGAAGCCAAAGGCTACGATGCCGACCACGAGGATGCCGATGGTCTGGAAGTTCAGGAAGGCCTCGGCCGTGGCAGTAGCGCCTACGGTGGTACCGAGGAAGATGACCACGATGTTGTTCAGCTCGTTCTGGGCAGCCTTGCTCAGACGCTCCACCACACCGCTCTCCTTCATCAGGTTACCCAGCATGAGGCAGCCGATGAGCGTAGCGGCACTCGGCAGGATGAGGCTGACGATGATGGCCACGATGATGGGGAAGAGGATCTTCTCGCGCTTGCTGACCTCGCGCAGCTGCTTCATCTGAATCTTACGCTCCTTCTCGGTCGTCAGCGCACGCATGATGGGCGGCTGGATGACGGGAACGAGGGCCATGTAGCTGTAGGCTGCCACGGCGATGGGGCCGAGGAGATGGGGAGCCAGCTTGGAGGTGAGGAAGATGGCGGTGGGGCCATCAGCGCCACCGATGATGCCGATGGAGGCCGCCTCGGGGCTGGTGAAGCCCATCAGGTGGGCACAGATGAAGGTAACGAAGATACCGAGCTGTGCGGCAGCGCCCAGCAGCAGGCTCTTGGGGTTGGCAATCAGCGGACCAAAGTCGGTCATGGCGCCTACGCCCAGGAAGATGAGGCAGGGATAGATGCCGGCTTTCACGCCGATATACAGGACATCCAGCAGACCACCTTCAGCCATGATATGACGATAGCTGTGGTAGAAGGGGCTGTCGGGGTTCAGGAACTCATTGTTCCACATATCGGTGTGGAAGAGGCCCGCAGACGGGATGTTGCTTAGCAGCATACCGAAGGCGATGGGCAGCAGCAGCAACGGCTCGTACTCTTTCTTGATGGCGAGGTAGAGCAGGAGGCAGGCGATGCAGATCATCACCGCATTCTTCCAGCCGTCGCCCACGAAGAAGCTGGTGATGGCCATATCGTCCCAGAACTTGGTCATCGCAGAGGCGAAGTCGAAGTCTTGGGCAGATGCCAACATGGGAACCAGCATCAGTACTGCAAATACGCCTAAATATTTGAGATATTGTTTCATATTTTCAATATTTCAATATTTCAATTCTCTATGATGAATTATGAATTATGAATTACGCTCAAGCAGTCTCCACCAGCGCCTGGCCGCTCTGTACCTGATCGCCGACAGCGACTTTGATAGCGGTGACCTTGCCGCCGAACTCAGCAGTGATGTTGTTCTCCATCTTCATGGCTTCCATGATGACGACGGTGTCGCCGGCAGCAATCTCCTGACCTACGGCCACGAGCACCTGCTTGATGGTGCCGGGCAGAGGAGCATCAACGGTGTGAGCGCCAGCTGCGGGAGCTGCGGCGGGAGCGGGTGCAGCCTTGGGAGCGGCAGCGGGAGCAGGAGCAGCAGCAGGTTTCTGTGCGGGAGCCTCAGCGGGTGCAGTCTGGGGCACTGCCAAGCCTTCGAAGTCGATGAGGGCGTCGCCCTGATTGACGCTGGCGCCAACGGCAACATGAACCTTGCGCACGATGCCGTCGGCCTCGGCGGTGATGCTGTTCTCCATCTTCATGGCTTCCATGGTGAGGAGGGTGTCGCCCTTCTTCACCTTGTCGCCTTCCTTGACAAGCACCTTCTGAATGGTGCCGGGCAGCGGAGCGGCAACGACGTTGGCAGCCACGGGAGCGGCAGCGATGGGTTTGGCGGCCACGGGAGCGGGAGCTGCAGCGTGGTGCACGACGGGACGGGGTGCCTGCTGCATGAGCTCGGGCACCTCCACAGTGTAAGCGGTGTCATTGACGGTCACGGTCAGCTTACCGTCCTCTTGGGGTTCTACGGTAGCCTTGATTTCCTTGCCGTCGATATTGAATTTGAAACTTTTCATAATAAATAATTACAGATGTTGATTCAGCTCGGCATGCCAGAGCGGATGGTCAGGATGATGAATAGTAATGATGCCACTCTCTTCGTCGTGGCGGCCCTGCATGTAGAGATATACGGCAGTGGCGATGGCAGCGTTCGTGATGTTCTCCGCGATCTCTTCCTTCTCCACCACGTTCTTCACAGCCTCCACGCCCGTCAGGACCTTGTCGCGTGTCTTACGCGTCACGGAACTGAACACGGAGAGGACACAGAAGAGCACAATCAGGATCACGAAGACTGTCCCGATGCCCAAGCCTGTCATCAGCCATACAGTGGACCAGTTGGTTACTAGAATTGTCATAGGGCAGAAAGATTAGAGTGGTATATTACCGTGCTTCTTAGCGGGGTTCTGCATACGCTTGTCCTCGAGCTGTGCGAGGGCGCGGATGATGCGGAAGCGGGTGTTGCGCGGCTCGATGACATCGTCGATATAGCCGTACTTGGCGGCATTGTAGGGATTGGCGAAGAGCTTGGTATATTCGGCCTCCTTCTCGGCGATGAACTCCTTGGCAGCCTCGGGACCTTTCTCCTCCTTGATGGCCTTGGCCTCCTTGGCGTAAAGGACGGCTGCGGCACCGGCGGCGCCCATCACGGCGATCTCTGCTGAGGGCCATGCGTAGTTCATGTCGCCGCGCAGCTGCTTGCAGCTCATCACGATGTGCGAACCACCATAGCTCTTACGCAGCGTCACAGTAACCTTGGGAACGGTGCACTCGCCGTAAGCGTAGAGCAACTTGGCACCGTGCAGGATGACGGCGTTATACTCTTGACCTGTACCGGGCAGGAAGCCGGGGACATCCACGAGGGTGACGATGGGGATGTTGAAGGCGTCGCAGAAGCGCACGAAGCGGGCACCCTTACGGCTGGCGTTGCAGTCGAGCACACCGGCCAGCTGCTTGGGCTGGTTGGCCACGATGCCTACGCTCTCGCCGTTGAAGCGGGCGAAACCGACGATGATGTTCTTAGCGAAGTTGGGCTGTACCTCGAAGAACTCACCACCGTCAACAATCGATGCAATGACCTCGTACATGTCGTAAGGCATGTTGGGGTTGTCGGGGATGATCTCGTTGAGGTAGTCGTCCTTGCGGTCGATGGGGTCTGTGCACTCCACGCGCGGCGTCTTCTCCAGATTGTTCTGGGGAATATAGCTGAGCAGTTGCTTGATCATGGCCATGGCTTCTTCCTCTGTCTTGGCGGTGAAGTGGGTCACGCCGCTCTTGGTTGAGTGTACGCTGGCACCGCCGAGCTCTTCCTGAGTAACCACCTCGCCCAACACGGTCTTCACGACGGCGGGGCCGGTGAGGAACATGTAAGAGGTGCCTTCCATCATCAGCGTGAAGTCGGTCAGCGCGGGGCTATAGACAGCGCCACCGGCGCAGGGGCCGAAGATACCGCTGATCTGGGGAATCACACCGCTGGCCATGATGTTGCGTTGGAAAATCTCAGAGTAGCCTGCCAGAGCGTTGATGCCCTCCTGGATGCGAGCACCGCCGGAGTCGTTCAGTCCGATAACGGGAGCACCCACCTTCATGGCCTGGTCCATGACCTTGCAAATCTTCATGGCCATCGTCTCGGAGAGCGAGCCGGCATTGACGGTAAAGTCCTGTGCGAAGACATAGACAAGGCGACCTGCAATCGTACCATAACCCGTTACGACGCCGTCGCCCATGTACTGCTTCTTCTCCATGCCGAAGTTGTGGCAGCGATGTGTTACGAACATGTCCATTTCCTCGAAGCTGCCCTCGTCCAATAACATGGCGATGCGCTCGCGGGCAGTATATTTGCCGCGCTCGTGCTGCTTCTCAATGGCTTTCTCGCCGCCGCCCAGACGGGCTTTGGCGCGGAGCTCAATCAGCTCCTGAATCTTTTCTGTTTGTTTGCTCATTGCAACTGAAATTGTTGAAAATATGATGTTTTGTGATTTGCGGCGCAAAGTTACACAATAAAAAAGGAACGCGCGCGATAATCTGTGCTATTTTTTATTAAAAAGGGGAAAATAGTCCGATGGCAAGTGCCGAACTGTAAATATTTCTCCGTACCTTTGCCAGCATCAAATCAACACTATCCCCTATGGAACAATCTTTCTTCTATGAACTCTGCGGTTGGGTGGCCAGCATCGGAATGGTACTGGGCTATCTGCCACAGGCCGTGCGGACCATCCGCACTCGTCAGACCGATGACATTGCTCTTCCCACTTTCTTGATGATGGCCGTTGGTGGCTTCTGTTTTATGTTACAAGGCCTGCTGCACCAGCCAGAGGTAATCTGGTCGCTTTTCCTCACGAACCTTGTAACCACCACCTGCAGTACCATTGTTTTCAGCATTAAGGTCTATAACGATTTCATCAAGAAAAAGGAACGCTAACAGGCAAATCCTTATTGAGCCCCATACAAAAGAGCCGCCAGATGGATTGTCTGGCGGCTCTCATACAATATGTTTCCCTTACTCCTTGCCGAGTAAGAGCTTCATCATTTCAACAGCGGCTTTGGCCACGCTGGTACCGGGGCCGAAGACGGCAGCGACACCGGACTTGTAGAGGAAGTCGTAGTCCTGGGCGGGGATGACACCGCCGGCGATGACCATGATGTCCTCGCGGCCGAGCTTCTTCAGCTCCTCGATGAGCTGCGGGATGAGGGTCTTGTGACCCGCTGCCAATGAGGAGGCACCGACGATGTTGACGTCGTTCTCTACAGCCTCGCGAGCTGCCTCAGCGGGCGTCTGGAAGAGCGGACCCATATCGACGTCGAAGCCGCAGTCAGCGTAACCTGTGGCAACAACCTTTGCGCCGCGGTCGTGACCGTCCTGACCCATCTTGGCAACCATGATACGAGGACGACGGCCCTCCTGTTTTGCGAACTCTTCGGTGAGGCGGCAGCGAAGTCTGCATCGGCCTTGCTTTCTGAACTATACACGCCTGAAATGGTTCTGATGACTGCTTTGTAACGGCCCACGACAGCTTCGCAGGCATCACTGATTTCGCCGAGGGTGGCACGGTGGCCGGCGGCGGTGACGGCGAGGTCGAGGAGGTTGTGCTCCGAACGCTTGCCATCGGCAAACTCCTGCACGCAGGCGGTGATGGCTGCGAGGTCCTTCTTGACCTGCTCGTTGTCGCGCTTGGCGCGGAGCTGCTTCAAGGACTCCTCCTGCTGCAGACGCACGGCGGTGTTGTCGATCTCGAGGATGTCGATGGGATCTTCGTGCTCAAGACGATACTTGTTCACGCCGACGATGGTCTGCACGCCGCTGTCGATGCGAGCCTGGGTGCGGGCTGCTGCTTCCTCGATACGCATCTTGGGCAGACCGGTCTCGATAGCCTTGGCCATACCGCCAAGCTTCTCGATCTCCTGGATGTGCTCCCATGCCTTGAGGTACAGCTCCTGTGTCAGCTTCTCGACATAGTAGGAACCTGCCCACGGGTCGATGTGCTTGCACACCTGTGTCTCGTTCTGGATGTAGATCTGCGTGTTACGGGCAATACGGGCGCTGAAGTCCGTAGGCAGTGCGATAGCCTCGTCGAGGGCGTTGGTGTGCAGCGACTGGGTGTGTCCCAGCACGGCAGCCATAGCCTCGATACAGGTGCGACCCACGTTGTTGAAGGGATCCTGCTCGGTGAGCGACCAACCGGAAGTCTGGGAGTGGGTACGCAGTGCCATGGACTTGGGGTTCTTGGCGCCGAAGCTCTTGACGATCTTGGCCCAGAGCAGACGGCCTGCACGCATCTTGGCGATTTCCATGAAGTGGTTTACACCAATAGCCCAGAAGAAACTGAGGCGGGGTGCGAAGGCATCCACATCGATGCCGGCGTTGATACCGGCGCGGAGGTAGTCCATACCGTCGGCCAGCGTGTAAGCCAGCTCGATGTCGGCGGTGGCACCAGCCTCCTGCATGTGGTAGCCGGAGATGGAGATGCTGTTGAACTTCGGCATCTTCTGCGAGGTGTACTCAAAGATGTCGGCGATGATCTTCATGGAGAAGGCGGGCGGGTAGATGTAAGTGTTACGCACCATGAACTCCTTGAGAATGTCGTTCTGGATGGTACCAGCCATCTCTTCGAGCTTGGCGCCCTGCTCCAGACCGGCGTTGATGTAGAAGGCGAGCACGGGAAGCACGCCGCCGTTCATGGTCATGGAGACGGACATCTTATTCAAAGGTATGCCTGCGAAGAGCACCTTCATGTTCTCGAGGGAGCAGATGCTCACACCCGCCTTACCGACATCACCCACGACGCGGGCGTTGTCGGGGTCGTAGCCACGGTGTGTGGGCAGGTCGAAGGCCACGGAAAGACCTTTCTGACCGCTGGCCAGGTTACGACGATAGAAGGCGTTGGACTCTTCGGCGGTGGAGAAACCGGCGTACTGACGGATCGTCCACGGGCGGAAGGGGTACATCATGCTGTATGGGCCACGAAGGAACGGAGGAATACCGGCAGCGAAGTCGAGGTGTTCCATGCCTTCGAGGTCTTCCTTCGTATAAACGGGCTGAATATCAATCTGCTCAGGAGTCTTCCAGTTGGCAGTGATGCCATTCTCCTTTTGCCATTGCTGGCCATTCTTCTGTTCGATGCCAGCAAATATGTCTATGTTCTTAAAATCAATGCGTGCCATAATCAGATACCAAGTTTTGCGTTCAACTCTTTCAGCGTCTTGAGCTGGTCAACACGCACATGGATGAAGTTCTCGATGCCGGCAGCCTTGAGGTCTTCCGAGCAAGCGGGGGCGCCTGCGATGATGAAGATAGCCTTGGGGTCGGCAGCCTTGAGGGCATTGAAAGCGGGGATGCCGTAGTCTGCATACTCATCGTCGCTGGAGCAGAGCACCACGATGTCGGCACCTGCCTTGACGGCAGCCTCAACACCTTCCTCCACAGTGGGGAAGCCGAGGTTGTCGATGACCTTGTAACCGGCAGCGGCGAGGAAGTTGCAGCTGAACTGTGCACGAGCCTGACGCATAGCCAGGTTGCCGATGGTCAGCATGAAAGCGATGGGCTGCTTGGCGGCCTTCTCGGTGGTGAGGCGCAGTGTCTCGAAGTCGGAGGCGAGGCGACTGGTCTTCAATGCGGGCACATCGGGATCGCTGGAGTGCTTGCAGGTGCAGTCGCAAGCGAGCGGCTCCTTGCCTTCGCTCGTCTCGGTGAAATTCGGGAACTGGTTGGTGCCCAGCAGGAACTCCTTACGCTTACCGGCATTAGCGTGGCGGGAAGCGTCGGTGCCGTTGATGGCCTCCTGGATCTTACCTTCCTTGACAGCAGCGAGGAAACCGCCCTCTTCCTCTACGGCGAGGAACAGTTTCCAGGCTTCCTTGGCGATGGCCACAGTCAGCTCTTCTACGAAGTAGGAACCACCGCTGACATCAACGATCTTGTCGAAGTGGCATTCTTCCTTCAGCAGCAGCTGCTGGTTGCGGGCGATGCGCTCAGCAAATTCAGTTGGTGTCTCATAAGGAACATCGAAGGGCGTAACGACCACGGAGTGAACGCCAGCGAGGGCGGCGGACATTGTCTCGGTCTGCGAGCGGAGCATGTTCACGTAGCTGTCGAAGACGGTCATATTGTAGGTCGTGGTGGCTGCATTGATGACCATCTTGCAAGCGCAGTCGCACTTGGGCTCGTACTGCTTCACAATCTGTGCCCAGAGCATACGGGCTGCACGGAACTTGGCAATCTCCATGAAGTAGTTGCCGCCGATGCCCATATAGAACTTGATCTTCTTTGCGGCAAGATCGACAGGTACGCCTGCGTTGATGAGCTGCTCCAGGTATTCCTTACCCCAGGCGAGGGCGTAGCCCAGTTCCTGATAGACATAGGCACCGCTGTTGCAGAGCAAATCGCTGTGTACCATCACGCAACGCAAGCCGGGGAAGTCCTTCAGCTTCTCAACTAGCTTGGGCATGTCGGGAAGAAGCATCGTGGTGTCCTTGCCCTTCATCAGCATCCGCTCGATGGGGTCAAAACCGATGCCGCCCACGATTTTCTCGCGGTCGTAACCCTTCTTGTCGTAGTAAGCGACAAGGATGTCGGCCAGCTCGAGCACATGGCGCTGACAGGTGCGGAAGCTCACTTCCACGATGTCGCAGCAAATGCCGTCGAGCAGCGTCTCGATGAACTCGGCACTCACCTTGTCGCCCGGAATGCGGAAGCCGAGGGAGTCGATGCCTTTGTTGAGGATGTCCAGCGCCTTGGCGTTGGCTTCCTTGGGATCTGTGACAACGATGTTCTGGCGAACGTACCACGCATTGTTGTCCTTCTTGTTGCCGCGCACGAAGGGAAACTCGCCCGGAAGGGCGTTGACGGTGGGCAACTTGTCCACGTCTTCCTTCAAATAGAACGGCTGCATGGAGAAACCTTCGTTGGTTCTCCAGACCATTTTCTTCTCGTAGTCAGCACCCTTTAGATCGACTTCGATCTTGTCGCGCCATTCTTGGCGGGTTGGGGCGGTGAAGTCCGCGAAGAGTTTTTCTTTACTATCTGCCATAGTAGAGTTGAATGTTTAAGGTTTAAAGTGTAATGTATTTGTTCTTTCTAAAATGCGGACAAAGATAAGCAAGTTTGTTGGAGCGGCCAAATTTGCGAGAAGAAAAGTTCGTGCGCGTACCTATTTTTCATTTGTATGATGCCTTCACACCTCACTGCGGGGTATTTCTATGACCTCCAAATCTCGAAAAGTGCCTTCTTCTACGGTCATTCTCACAAGCGTTCGAACCTGATGCCAACCTTGCAACCCTGCAGCTCCCGGATTGATGTGCAATAGACCTAGCTGCTTGTCGTATTGCACTTTTAGAATGTGGCTATGTCCGCAAATGAACAGCTTAGGCGGACGTGCAAAGAGTTGGTTCCGAATACTCCAATCATATCTACCGGGATAGCCGCCGATGTGCGTCATCAACACATCGGCACCCTCGCAGTTCCAGCGCAGCATCTTGGGGAACATACGTCGCAAGTCGCCACCATCGCAATTGCCGACCACGGCACGCAATGGCCGAAAAGCCGCCAGACGATCAGCAAGCTCTGTGCTACCGATGTCGCCAGCATGCCAGATCTCATCGCACTCTTCGAAATACGTGAGATAGCGCTCATCCCAATAAGCATGGCTGTCGGAAAGGATTCCTATGCGTTTCATGGCGCAAAGATACGCTTTATTTGGTAAAAGAGAATGCCTATTCACAAAAACTTTAAACTTTAAACATTAAACATTAAACTTTTTTACTACCTTTGTCGCCAGAAAGCAGATAAACTCAAATAAATACAACGATGAAACGGTATTTTTTTCCATTTTTGATGGCTGTTGCTGCGGTCCTTTCAGCAGCTGCTCAAGACATTTATAGCGGCACGGTCGTAGCCGAGGAAGGCGCTTGGTGCTGGTTTGCCGACCCGCGCGCACTGCATTATGAAAACGCAGCCGGCACGATCAATGCCACATACATCGGCTACATTGATGTGCATGGTAATGTCAAGGCTACCCAGTACGACTGGGTGAAACAGCGCAAGACAGACATCCTCATCCGCAGCTACTTCCAACCCGATGATCATAACAACCCCACCTTCGTGGTGCTGCCCGACGAACGTGTGATGATCTTCTACACACGTCACACAGATGAGGCTAAGATCTGGTACCGGATCTCCAAAAAGGCAGGTGACATCAGCTATCTGGGCGAGGAGAAGTATCTTGCGACGGCCAACAACACCACCTATCCCTCGCCTTTTATATTAAGCGACGATCCTGACCACATCTATCTCTGCTGGCGCGGTATCGGTTGGCATCCGACGATTGCACGCATCACGATGCCCGACGAGGATGACAACTGCTCGTTCGATTTCGGCCCCAAACAAATCGTGCAGAGCTTGAATGGGGCTTCGGGGGTTCGTCCTTACGCTAAGTACCAAAGCAATGGAGAGGACAAAATCTATCTTAGCTACACCTCCACCCATCCGGACAACGAGGGTACCAACTGGCTTTACTTCAATGTGATCGATATCAACAACGGCAACGGCCCCATCCTGCGCGACATTAAGGGAACAGAGCTGAAGAAGGTGGCTGACGGCCCTTTCAATGTGAATAAGACCGACTCCTACGCCAGCAGCTATCCATACACCATCGTTGACAAGACCTCCGATATCCGTAACTGGGTGTGGCAAGTAGCCTTAGACAAGGACGAGAATCCTGTCATTGCCTTCCCGCACATTGACGGCGGCAAAACAAATCATTGGTATTGGTACGGCCGCTGGACAGGTACGGAATGGAAACGTGTTACAGTGTCCAGCGCTGGCCATGCCTTCCACCAGAACTGGAACAGCACCGAGCGCTGCTACAGCGGCGGCATGAGCCTCGACCCCGACAACATCAACGATCTCTATCTCTCCATTCCCACCAAGGACGGTGCTTACGATAGAGATGGTGTATATGAGATATGGAAGTACACCATCGCTGACGACGGCACAGTGAGCGCTGGCGAGCAGATTACCCGCAATTCCACGAAGAATAACTTCCGCCCTTATGTCATCCCGGGAAGCAAGAACTCCCCCATGCGTTTAGGGTGGGTGAACGGCGACTATTATTATTGGATGGTCAACAAGAATTATCCCAAGGGCTATCCTACGGACATCCGCTGCGACTATGCGTGGCAGGAGGAGCTGACGAAGGAAGATGAAGAAGCTCCCCGCACTGATTGCTGGTGTCTCGACAAGAACAAGACGCTGAGCCTGGCTTTCGCCATGAACGCCTCGAAGTATGACAGCAGCACTCTCTTCACTTTGGGGAACATGACCTATTCGCTGGATGCCGATTGCTACCCCGTCATCACCATCGGCAACGCCACCTTCCGCAGCCAGAACCGCTTGCTCACCAGCGACGACTGGGCTACTGGGAGTACAGGTACCAGCGGCGATAACCATCCCACAAAGCTGACCACATGGGTGCTCACGCTGACTTATGACGGCCAGGTGCTGACCACCTATCGCAATGGCCTCGTGGATCAGGTCATCGAGACCACAGAACTCGAAGGGGGCACCGCCGAAGCCTATGGCGATGAATATCCGCACACACTGCTGAGCCAGAGCGACTACTACGCCTGCGCCTCGCCCATCACCGTGCAGAGTCTGGTGAAGACAATTCTGGCAGCGCTTGAAGCCGAGAAGGCCAAGAACGCCCTCGCGATGCTCGACCTGCCCACGGAGACGCGCACCGATTTGGTGCTGCCCACCTCCAAGCTCGGGCTGGACATTACATGGACCTCAGACAACGAGCAGGTGCTCAGCAGCACCGGCGTACTCTATCCCACGACCAAGGAAACGCCTGTCACGCTCACGGCCACCATCGGCGACGACTCCCGCATCTTCGAGGTGAAGGTCCTGGCCCGCGACATTGCACAGAACCTGCGCTATGAGTTGCCTGAGGCACTTGATATGACCAAGAACACAGCTGCCGGCTTCTCGACCAACAAGTATGGTCTCACCCCGGAAGGAGTCCTCCGCGGCCTGCGTTCCTATACCGTCCTGCTCACCGCCAACGCCAAGACGATGCTGAAGCAGCCGCGCTTCTACGACTTCGGCAGCGGCAGTGGCAACAGCCTCTTCCTGCGCGCTGATGCCCTTTCGGCAGGCGTGAAGTACAACGGTGGGACCACTACAATGGTCACCAGCACCACCAAGCTCGAGGCTGGCAAGGACTATAAACTCGCCGTCACCTACGATGCCGCCACGCGCAAGACCACTATATATATTAATGGTATAGAAGATGCCAGCGGCACTGCCAACCAAGTGGAGGGCTACCAGCTTGCTGAACTGGCTGCCGACACGCGCAACTACATCGGTCGCACGCAGTGGTGGGACGGATCTTATGCCGCCGACAATCAGGACTTCTGCGGTACTATCGATGACTTACGATTCTACGATGTATGCCTCACACAAAAGGAGATCTGCACGTTGCAGGATATCCCCTACGAAGAAAAGGAATACCCCACCACCTTCATCAACGGCGACTTCGAAGCCACCTACGCCCCGATGGCAGACTCCGGCGTCAACAGCGACCGCGCTATCTATGTGCCCGAAGGCTGGACGGTGGATTATGCGCCGCGTGATGTGAACGACCTCACCGCCTTCGCCAACGGAGACAAGTACTACAGCCAGTTTTTCGCCTCTAAGCCCCAGAATAGTAATGGCGGAGAACATACCCTCTGGATCCGTCAGCGCTGGGGAGAAAGCATCCTCAATTTCTATCAAGAGTTGAAGCCCGAAGCCGGTAATTACACCCTTACGGCCGACATCTTTGCTACCGCCAATAACGCCAATAAGGCCACCGTGTATGTCGGGGGCATTACGCGCACTGTCTCTGCTCTCAGCCAGTGGCAAACCGTCACCATCAACTTTGAGACCGACGGCGAGACACCTATCACCATTGGCGCCAAGGCCGATCACCAAGCCGATGAGTTCATATGCGGATTTGATAATTTTGTCCTTGTGAAGAATGGCCCCGTGAGAATAGAATCCATCGACAAAGGACAGAAGGCTATGGACATAGAATCAACAAATAGGAAATGGTATGACATGAGCGGTCGTCGTATAAATCCCGCCTCGATACAAAAGGGCATCTATATAAGCGGTACTCGGAAAATCGCCAAATAAACAATTGTAAAATCGTACAATCTATATGATTGTTTGCATAGCAGAAAAGCCATCGGTGGCGCGCGATATAGCGAATGTCCTTGGCGCTAAGAACGATAGAGGCGGTTTCATCGAGGGAAACGGCTATCAGGTGACGTGGACGTTTGGTCATCTGTGCGAGTTGAAAGCGCCTGGCGAGTACTCTCCGATATGGAAGGCATGGAGCCTCTCGCAGCTGCCCATGATACCAGCGCGCTTCGGCATCAAACTGAAGGATGACAAAGGCATTGAGAAGCAGTTTGCCATCATTGAGAAGTTGATGCAGGCTGCCGACGGTATCATCAATTGTGGCGATGCAGGGCAGGAGGGTGAACTCATCCAGCGGTGGGTAATGCAGAAGGCGGGGGCTAAATGTCCGGTGCAGCGCCTGTGGATATCGTCGCTGACGGAGGAGGCTATCCGCGAAGGCTTCCAGACATTGAAGGATCAACTCGAATACCAAAGTCTCTATGAAGCAGGCCTTTGCCGAGCCATCGGCGACTGGATGCTCGGCATGAATGCCACGCGACTCTATACCCTCAAATACGGGCAAAACCGTCAGGTGCTCAGTATCGGACGTGTGCAGACCCCCACGTTGGCTCTCATCGTGAACCGCCAGCATGAAATAGACAATTTCAAGCCTGAGACCTACTGGGTGTTGACAACTAAGTACCGCGATACGATCTTTTCTGCCGTCATGGAGGAAGGCGACCGGGGCTTCAAGACACAGGAGGACGGCGAGAAGGCCTTGGCTGCTATCCGCGAGCTACCTTTCACAGTCACTAGTGTAGAGAAGAAAGCAGGAAAGGAAGCTCCTCCAAGACTCTTTGACCTCACCTCGCTACAGGTGGAGTGCAATAAGAAGTTTGGCTACAGCGCTGAGCAAACGTTGCAACTTATTCAGAGCCTTTATGAGAAGAAGGTGACGACATATCCGCGTGTGGACACCACCTATCTGCCCACAGATGTCTATCCCAAATGTTCTCAGATTCTGGCGGCGATGACACCCTATGCAGGTTTCATACAGCCGCTGATGGTTAAGGGCAAACCGCTGGTCAAGAATTCGAAGATATTCGATAACTCTAAGGTTACTGACCATCATGCTATCATCCCCACGCCAGTGCCAGTAACGAGTGTGGTCCTCACCAACTATGAGAAACGTGTATATGATCTCATTGCGCGCCGTTTCATCGGTGTTTTTTACCCCGAATGCAAGTTTGAGCAGACGACGGTGCTGGGGGAAGTCCGTTGCGAGGGCTTGAAGGCTGGGATTTTTGACGGCTTTGTCCCCTTCAAAGCCACAGGTAAGCGAATTGTAGATCCTGCCTGGCGTGTATTGTGGGAGAAAAAGAAGGCGGCGGACGCCGAAGGCGCAGAGAACTCAGAGCCTGTTGAAGAATCCGAAAACACAGAGAATACCCTTCCGGCCTTTAAGAAAGGGGAAAGTGGCCCACATGAGCCCAACCTTGCAGAGAAGCAAACCACACCACCTAAGCCCTACACTGAGGCAACGCTTCTCCGCGCAATGGAAACGGCCGGCAAATTGGTGGAAGATGACGAGCTGCGCGATGCCCTCAAGGAGAATGGTATTGGACGCCCTTCTACCCGTGCTGCCATCATTGAAACGCTCTTTAAGCGCAACTACATCCGTCGTGTCCGAAAGAGCCTTGCACCGACAGCTACAGGTATTGAACTCATCAGCCTGATCCACGAGGAATTGCTAAAAAGTGCCGAACTCACCGGAATCTGGGAGAAGAAACTACGACAGATAGAGCGTCACGAATATGACGCAAAGACATTCATTGATGAACTAAAGCAGATGGTCTCTGATATTGTTCTCGCTGTCCTCAGTGACAATAGTAACCGTCATGTGACAACGGAGGCGACACAATAAAGGATAAGGCGCGTGCGTTATAAGAAGGGGATTACCCAAAAATCCTCTCGTGATGTGGAATGTTTTCTAGAATTCGCAGATGAAAAGGATATTTGCCACTTTGCGCCAGCTGCACTCCTCTCTCGTGGGAGGGGCTTGGGGATGGGTGTTCTCCTTTCTTCTCCTTTCTTGCAATGCCGAGAGTAACCTGAAGAAAGGAGATCAGTATTTTGCATTGGGCGAATACTATGATGCGGCTGCCGAGTACAAGGCTGCTTATAGCAAGACACCGACTAAATATCGTGACAAACGTGGTGAACGTGCCATAAAGATGGCTGAGTGTTACCGTCTAATCAACTACACAGGCAAGGCTATCGGAGCCTATCAAAATGGCATTCGCTACACAGAGAAGGCAATGGCCGACCGCAAGAAGTCCGCAGAACTCTCTCTGGCAGCATCCAAGAAAACCAAAAGGGCATCTAAGAAGGATACAGAACCTCCACAACCTCGAGCCGGTGGAAAACGCAACCGCAGGGACTCCGCTCCCGTAGAGCCCTCCTCAGTCATGGTTCCCTTGGTATTGGATGGGGGTACCTCCCGTGAGGACTCCCTTGCCGAAACTCTCATCCTCGATGCTACCCTCAAATTAGCCCGCCTCCAACAGAAGAGCGGAGACTACAAGAATGCCATCAAGAACTATGAGCGCTATCTTGAGGACAGTAAAACGCTATACGCTCTGTATCCGACCATCTGCACACCCCAGAACGACACGCTGGCCATGAACGGCCTCATCGGCTCGCGTCAGGCAACGGTAATGAAGCAGAAGCCCACGCTCCACACCGTCAAAAAAGAGCCATCGCTGAACTCGCGCCGCTCAGACTTCTCCCCAGCCCTCTTCGGCGACGATTGGGACCAGCTTTATTGGACCTCCACTCGTCCGCAGGCCACCGGCGATGATCTCTCGGGCATCACGGGCACGAAGTACGCCGACATCTTCTGGTCTAAGAAAGACGACAAAGGCAAATGGAGCGCTCCAGAGAAAGTCGAGGGCGACCTCAACACACCGCTCGACGAGGGTGCCTGTTGCTTCACGCCCGATGGCAAAGCCATGTACCTCACCTACTGTGCTGCCGACCCCGACTACCCCCGCTACGCCCAGATCTATACTTCCAACCGTAGCGATGCCTCATGGTCGAAGCCTCAGATAGTAAAGATTAGCAAGGACACGCTCTCTTGTTTTGCCCATCCTGCCATTTCGCCTGATGGAGAATGGCTCTATTTCGTGAGCGATATGCCCGGAGGACACGGCGGGAAGGATATATGGCGCATCGCCATTAGTGGCAGCAACATCATCGGAGGTGCCGAGAACCTGGGCGCTCCCATCAATACCCCCGGCGACGAAATGTTCCCCACCTTCCGCTTTAACGGTGACCTCTATTTCTCCAGCGATGGACACCCTGGCATGGGCGGTTTGGATCTGTTCATGGCTCAACAAGACACCGCAACCCATATCTGGAAGGTCAAAAACATGGGATTCCCCATGAACTCTGCGGGCGATGACTTCGGCATGACCTTCGCAGGCATCCACAACCGCGGTTTCTTCAGCACGAATCGCGGCGATGCACGCGGCTGGGACCATCTCATGAGTTTCGAATGCCCCGAGGTGCTTCAGACTGTCAAGGGATGGGTGTATGAAAAGGACGGTTATGAACTGCCTGCCGGACTCGTCTATATGATTGGCAATGACGGCACCAATCAGAAGTTAAGCGTGCGCGGCGACGGTTCCTTCACCGCTGTCATCCACCCCCGCGTGGAATACATTTTTCTGGGTACCTGCAAGGGATATCTCAACCATGTCGAACAACTCTCCATCGACACCTCCAGCGTCAGCCGCGAGTACGTGCTTCAGTTCCCTCTGGCTTCTATCACCGCCCCTGTGCTGGTGCGCAACGTCTTCTATGAGTTTGACAGCGCGGCTCTCACAGAGAACAGCACCGCAGCCCTCGACAGCCTCGTCGCACTCCTCAACGACAATCCCAATGTGACCATCGAGCTCAGCGCCCACTGCGACTACCGCGGCAACGACCAGTACAACGAGCGACTCTCACAGCGCCGTGCCGAAAGCGTCGTCAACTACCTCATCGCCCACGGCATCGCCGCCGACCGCCTCACGCCTAAGGGCTATGGCGAGAGCCGTCCGAAGGTCGTGAAACGGCGCATCGCTGAGCAGTACCCCTTCCTACATGAAGGCGACACCCTCACCGAAGCATTTATTCTCACACTACCCGAGGAACAACGCGAGCCATGCAACGCCCTCAACCGTCGCACCGAGTTCCGTGTCCTCCGCACTACCTACGGCCTCTTCGATGCAGTACGCTCCAAGGAAGCGACCAAGCCTGAAAGTTCTGAAGAGACCAAGGAGAAATAGCTTTTTTATTCCTCTCAACGAAAAAAATTCACCTTTTTGTGCGCGGTTCGGCAAAAAAACACTACTTTTGCCGCGCTTAACCATTCTTTCAACAGAAAATGGACGATTATCACCAACGTAACAACATGAATTGAGGACCGGAGTTCGCATTCGCATGGCGGGCTTCAGGCCCGAAGCTTATCTCAACGGTAAACGTTAAACGCTAAACGAAATCCTGACAATGCGAACATTCTGGAACACAACTCATGGTCTGCATACGCTGGACCAATGGCAGCCGAATTGCTGGGTACAAGTGACGTGCCCCACGGCTGATGACTCTCAATACCTGCAAAACGAACTGGGCATCCCTGATTACTTCCTCGACGACATCGCCGACACGGAAGAACGTGCTCGCTATGACTACGACGACGGATGGATTCTCATCATCCTGCGCATCCCCTATGTCAAAGAGGTGAAATCACGCACGCCCTACACGACCATCCCATTAGGTATCATCCTCAAGGGGGATGTCTGCATCACCGTGTGCTACTTCGAGACCAACCTGATGATAGACTTCGTCACCTATCAGCAGAAACGCGGGGTCGGCTTTACCGACTCTGTAGATATGGTCTTCCGCCTCTTCCTGAGCACCGCGGTATGGTTCCTGAAACGGCTGAAACAAATCAACGCCCGCATCGAAGGCGCGAAACAGCACCTGGACCGCAAGGTGGACAACGCCGACCTGATTGCCCTCTCACGCTTACAGGACTCGCTGACATACTTCGCCACCTCCATCCGCGGCAACGAAACACTGCTGTCGAAGCTGAAGTTCAAACTGCCCGTCGATGAACTGGATGCCGACCTCATCGAAGACGTCAGCATCGAGATGAACCAGGCGCGTGAGACAACGGGGATATATTCCAACATTTTGGAATCCACGATGGATACCTATGCTAACATCATCAACAACAACACATCTGTGGTAATGAAGACGCTGACTATCATCTCCATGTTCCTGATGGTTCCGACGCTGGTGGCTAGTTTCTTCGGGATGAATCTTGTCAACGGCATGGAGGCTAGCCCTGTTGGTTTTATCCTAGCCATCGTTCTGTCCATCGCGCTCACGGCTTTGTTCTGGTGGTATGCCAAGCGGAAAGCATGGCTTTAATGTAATTTTTTCGCTTTTTGTTAGGTCATACCGATTATTTTATCTTAATTTGCAGGCCCTTGGGCATCAATAACTACTATTTAGCTACTAAATCGTAAGCAAAAATGACTGAAACCAACGAACTGCAGCCCACCCCAGAGGTTCAGGTTGCAGAAGAGCAAACAACGCAGGCGCCCATTGAAGAGACGCAGGCTGTAGAGACCATAAACCAAAAGGAAATCACAGAACCCGCAGTTGAGCAGGCCGCAGAACCTGTCGCAGAGGAGATTCCTGCCGAAGAGGCTCCCTCGGATGTGCCCGAAGCACCTCTTTATGAGACAAAGGAGCAGGTTGTTGAGCGCCTCCGTGCCATTCAGGAAGAGGACAATGGTGGTGACCGCAGTGAACTAGACCTGCTCAAACAAGCTTTCTATAAACTACACAAGGCCGCACAGATGGCTGCCCGCAACGCCTTTATCGAAGCTGGC
>CAJOCU010000033.1 GCA_905233765.1 uncultured Bacteroidaceae bacterium
CGCATCACCTCCCTCCTTCGCCGCCTCGTGCATGAAGGTCGCCTCATCCGCATCGGCGACGGCTGCCAGACCCGTTACCGTCCTGCCCCCGGCCACTTCGGAAGATGAAGATAATGCTTTTAACCCCTGAAACAATCAAAAACGATGATACTACCCAAAGATTTTGAACGGTATTTCCGCGAGCGGTGGCGCGACGAGGATGTCGAGGCGCTGCTGGCGGGGCTCGACAGCGAACCGGCTGTCAGCATACGCGTGAACCCGCGGCGGCTGCCTGCGGATGCGGAACCCGAAGGGGCCGATGGGCGTGTGCCCTGGTGTCCCGAAGGAGTCTATCTGAAGGAGAGACCGCTATTCACGGCTGACCCGCTGCTCCATGCCGGGGCTTACTACGTGCAGGAGGCTTCCAGTATGTTCCTATCGCATGTAATGCGTACCATTTTTCATTTTTCATTTTTCACTTTTCATTGTCAAGCTGTGCTTGACCTCTGTGCTGCGCCGGGCGGTAAGAGCACGCTACTGCGGTCGTTGTTGCCCGACGACTGTCTGCTGGTGAGCAACGAGCCGAACCGAGCCCGCTGTCAGGTGCTGGCAGAGAATATGGCGAAGTGGGGCCATCCGAATGTGCTCGTCACGCAAGCTTATGCGCGCGATATCGCCAAGGCGTTGAAGCGGAAGCTGTTCTTCGACCTCGTCGTGGCCGACGTCCCCTGTTCGGGCGAGGGGATGATGCGTAAGGAGGAGGAGGCGGTGCGACAGTGGTCGCCGGCCTTCGTGGCGGAGTGTGCCGCGCTGCAGCGCAGCATCATCGAGGATATCTGGCCGGCACTGCGCCCGGGCGGCGTGCTCATCTACAGCACCTGCACCTTTAATCCTGAGGAGGATGAGGAGAATGTGGAGTGGATTGCGCGTGAGCTGGGGGCCACCATCCTACCGATTCCCGTGGAGCCGGGCTGGGGCATTAAGGGTGATTTGCGTTCGCAGGCGTCGCCCGTGAACGTGTATCATTTCCTGCCCGGGCAGGTGCGCGGCGAGGGTTTCTTCTGCGCGGTTCTGCGCAAGCAGGGAGAAGAGGCGAGGATTGTAAAAAACGGCGATTTAATCGATACTTTTTCTCGTCTTCAGACGCTCCCTACAGACCTCTTGGATGCTCCCGGGGCCCCACGTGTTGAGCTCTCGCTGACCGATGCCATCCGTTATCTCCAGCGTGAAGCGCTCATCCTGCCGCCCGATGCGCCACGCGGCATCGTGCAAGCCTGCTACGGCGGACAACGTCTGGGGCTAATGAAGAATCTGGGCACACGCGCCAATAACCTGTACCCCAAGGAATGGCGCATCCGCAGCGGATTCACCGTCCCTCATACCCTTTTCACACGTAGTTGCTAATCTCGTTGGTCAGCGCAACAAACTGTTCCAGGGAGAGTTGCTCGGGGCGCAGGTTGAAGAGCGAGTCGGCGAGGAAGGCGCTGTGGTCGGCGTCGGGGGCCAGCTCCGTCAGTAGGGGTCGGAGGTTGTTGCGGAGGGTCTTGCGACGCTGGTTGAAAGTGGTCTTCACCACCTTCTTGAATAGGGCTTCATCGCAACCCAGTGAGTGTGTGTCGTTACGCCTCGGCATCAGTTTCTACCGCATCGACCTGCGCGCCCTCGACACCGCCTACAGCATCGCGTTCCCCAAGAGCACACCCCTCAATGTGAGTAAGAAAAAGCCCCCTGTAGTTCCCCAAGGGGGACGAAAGGAAGAGCCCCCTATAATCCCCCAAGGGGGATAGTTTAAAAGTTCAAGAAGTTCAAGAAATGGAAAAAACAAGTATCAGACTCAGCGAGCACTTTACGCTCGCTGAGTTAACCAAAACAAATACGAATTTGAAGAATGTGCCGAATGAGGTGCAAATCAAGAACCTGAAGCGGTTGTGTGGATGGTTGGAGAAGCTTCGTAGCCGTTACAACGAGCGCTATAGACCCACCCCCGACCCCTCCCGTCAGGGAGGGGAGAGGCTGGCGCAGAGAAATGTGAGCATCGCTAGCGAGGGGAGTGAATACATGGAGGCTCCGATAGTGATAAATAGTGGATATAGGTCTGAGGCGGTGAATAAAGCCGTTGGCGGTGCCGCCACCTCCAACCACCTCACCGGCTGCGCCGCCGACATCCGCGTCAGCGGTATGGAGCAAGCCTTGCGCTACGCCGTCATCCTGTTAGACATCAGCGATGAGAGCCGCGAAGACTTCGATGAACTCCTCATCGAGCGCAACGCCCGCGGCGCCATCTGGCTCCACTTCGCTGTCCGCCCAACCCGCAATCGCCGAAACCTGCGCTTCATCAGTTAAACAACAAGAAAAAGTGCCCGGCCAATTGATGGTCGGGCACTTACGTTCATCGTGCACGATAGCGGCAAGACTGCTTTTATTTCATCAGCTCGGCGGGATAAGCGGGCATGGCGCCGTTCTGGGTGCAGACGTAGGCACTGACCTGAACGGCGGTGCGATGGGCCTCAGGGACGGACTTGCCGTTGAGGATGCTGCCCACGAATGAACCGGTGAAGGAGTCGCCTGCGCCAACGGTGTCGGCCACCTTGACCTTGGGCGTTTCCTGGAAGGAGACGTGGCCTGGGGTGAAGACATAGCTGCCGTTAGTGCCGCAGGTGAGCACGAGCATGTCGAGATTGTACTTACCCAGGATGAGCCAACATTTGTTCTCGATGTCGAGGCCGGGATAACCGAACATGCGGCCAATGAGCACCAGCTCCTCATCGTTAATCTTCAGGATGTTGCAACGCTGGAACGACTCACGCAGGATCTCTTGCGTATAGAACTGCTGGCGCAGGTTGATGTCGAAGATCTTCAGGCAGTCGTCTGGTGTGGCGTCGAGGAACTTCTGGATGGTCTCGCGGCTGACCACGTTGCGCTGGGCTAATGAGCCGAAGCAGACGGCACGGCAGCCAGCGGCGATCTCGGCGATGTCATCGTCGAAGGGGATGTTGTCCCAAGCCACGTTTTCCTTGATGTCATACGTGGGGATGCCCTGCTCGTCGAGCTGCACCTGCACAGTGCCAGTGGGATAAGGCACGCGCGGGAGCAGGTCGTTCAGACCGTGCTCCTTCAGGGCCTCGATGGTCTCGTCGGCCAGCTTATCCTCGCCGAGTGCGCTGACGGCGATGGTGTTGTCCATGCCCAGGAACTGCCCGGCATGATAGGCGAAGTTGGCGGGTGCGCCACCCAGTTTCCTACCCTCGGGAAGTACATCCCACAGGACTTCTCCGAGTCCTACTACATATCGTTTGTTCATACTATAAATGTTTTAGTGTTTGACTTGTGGAATATAAGTGAAGAGATAGATGACACCAACGGCCATCACGGCGACGGCTCCGGCCTGCCCCATGGCATCGCTCATGAATCCCATGATGAGCGGGAAGATGGTGCCGCCAAAGAGGCCCATAATCATCAGGCCAGAGACTTCGTTCTGCTTGTCGGGCACGGAGAGCAGCGCCTCAGAGAAAGCCATCGAGAAGATGTTGGAGTTGCCGTAGCCCACGAGGGCGATGGCGGTATAGAGCACCATCTTGGACTCGCCGCCGAACATCAGAATCATCGAGGCTGCCATCAGACAGACGCTGATGATGAAGAACCAGCGGGTCTTCAGCACACGCAGGAAGAACGAGCCCGTCAGTGCACCGATGGTACGGAAGATGAAGTAGAGCGAGGTGGCAAAGGCGGCCTCGTTGAGCGACATCCCCACCCGCTCCATCAAGATTTTCGGAGCAGTGGTGTTGGTACCCACGTCAATGCCCACATGACACATGATGCCGAAGAACGACAGCAGGACGATGGGCTTCGACAGCAGACGGATGCAGTCCATGAACGACGATGACTTGCCCTCCGCCATCTCTTCCTGAATCGGTGTTGCCCACAGCAGGGCCGTGGCCAATATGCCCACCACGAAATAAACGAGGAACAGCACGCGCCAGCCGTAGCCGAACGCCGGCATCATGGCTGTAGCGCCCCACATGGCCAGATAAGGAGCGAGGAAAGAGGCGATGGCCTTGACGAACTGGCCGAAGGTCAGGGTAGAAGCGAGGTTCTTGTCACCGATAATCAGCATGGCCAGCGGATTGATGCTGGTCTGCATCAGTGCGTTGCCGATGCCGAGGAGCGAGAAGGCCACGAGCATCACAGCGAAGCTTTCACCGAACAGCGGGATGAACAGCGACACTACGGTGACGACGAGCGAGAGCAGCACGGTTTTCTTACGACCTATCTTGTTCATCAGCATACCCGTTGGCACGCTGAAGATGAGGAACCAGAAGAACACGAGCGAGGGGAACACGTTGGCTACGGAGTCCGTCAGCGCGAGGTCTTCTTTCACATAGTTGGAGGCAATGCCCACCAGATCCACGAAGCCCATGCAGAAGAAGCAGAGCATCACGGGTACAAGGTAAATGGTTTTATTTTTCATTGTTTTTTCAGTTGTATTATTCACTATATCCTAAGGCGTAGATGGTCACCTTGCCGCCCTTCACCTGTAGATGAGTATAAGGCTCCGAGGGGAACACGAGGTTGGTCATGGCCATCTTGCCTTCTGCATCGAAGACCTCGATGCTGCAGCGGTCGATGAAGAGGCGCAGTTGCTTGATGGTGCCGTAGGTAGGAGCTTCGGTGACACAGGGGAACTCCTGGCTGAAGCTGACGTCGCCGCTGTGTGTGCGATCCATCGAGAAGGTCTGCTTCGCAGCGTCGTACTTCATCACCACCTGTTCGCCCTTGTCGTTGGAGAGCACGATTTCCGTCTGCTTCTTCACATCCACGACCATCTCACAAGCCTCCGTGGGTTGCTTCACCTTGGCACCACGCGCTGCCAGCATTTCAGGCGAAGGCACGACGCTGACATAGGTCTCGCCCTGGAACTCGAAGAGTCCGAGGTCACGAGGAATGCTGTTGGCTGAGCGGAACTGCAAGGTTGGCACTTGGTTGGCGTACTGCCAGTTGGACATCCACGCGAGCACAGTGCGGCGACCCTCAGGCGCATTCGCAAACGATACGGTGGCATAGTGGTCCTTGCCGTAGTCCATCCACTTGGTCACCTCGGGTTTCGACTCGCATGTGAACTGGTGCCCGTCGAACTGCCCCACGAAGTATTGCGTGGCGCTGCCGCCAAACGGGCCGCCCGGGTTGATGTTGCACAGCAGTACCCATTTTTCACCTTTCACTCTTTCACTTTTCACTTTGAAGAGGTCCGGGCACTCCCACACACCGCCATGATTGCCATATTCCTTACCGAAAGATGATTCGTACTTCCACTCCTTCAGGTCCTTCGACGAGTAGATGCGCATCTCCTGCCCGGCGGCCAGGATGAGATTCCACATCTTGATGTCCTCGTTCCAGAAGGGTCGCGGGTCGCGGAAGTCCTTGTCCTCGGCAGTCAGTACGGGGTTGCCCTCGTACTTCGTGAACGACTTGCCGCCATCATTGGAGAAGGCCAGGCACTGTGCCTGCACATCGCCGCCGAACGGCGTGGGCCGACTGGCGGTGTACATCGCCACAACGGCTTCCCCGTTCACGACACACGAGCCGCTGAACATCGTGCCCCACACGTCAGGGGCCAGTGCCACGCCCTCGTCCTTCCAGTGAATGAGGTCTGTCGAGCTGGAATGTCCCCAGTGCATGTTGCCCCACATGGAACCGTAGGGGTTGTACTGATAATAGAGATGCCACGTGCCATCCTTGTAGAACATTCCGTTGGGGTCGTTCATCCACCCGCGCTTAGGCGTATGGTGGTACAGCGGACGGAACTTCTCATCTATCAACGCGAAGTCTGCATCGCTGTTCTGTGCCAGCTGTTGGAAGCAGATGCTGCCCGTGGGTACATTCTGCACGCAGACGCGCAGTGCGCCCTGGCACTGATAAGGCAGCAGGTCCAGCGCCACGTAGTAATCCACGCGCTCGCGGGCCATGCGTACATTCTGTTCCATCTGCAGGACACCCGCCACGCTGACCTGTACCTTGCCTTCGGGAGCCGACTCCTGAATGGGCAGCCACAGGTAGCGCCCCTCCGCCTTGGGGGTGATGATGGTCTGCTCGCAGGCCTGCGGTGTGAGCGTCTGCGCCAGACAAACGCTCCCCGCCGACAGCGCGAGCGATGTGATGATTGTAACCAGTTCCTGTTTCACGGCTTTATGACTTGTTGATTTATTTAATTGCCACCTTCTTGCCATTTACCACATAGACACCCTTGCGAGGCTGTGCCACACGCTGGCCGCTGAGGGTGAAGACCTCCTGGGCTGCTTCGCCCTTGGCATTGCGGACATGCTGGATGCCCGTCTCATCTTCATCACTCAGGATAATCTTCAGATTGGGGCACTTAGCTGTAATCACGTCCCAGTCCTCGTCCCATCTGCCGGCACCACGCACGTCGAGCGTCGTGGCATTGGCAGCCAGCTTGGCAGCCAACAGCGCATAGTCATCGTATGCCTCGGCATGCCAGTCGCCATCCCAGGTGTTCTGATAGGTGCCCTTGCCAATGACACCCGTCACCACGACATCGCCTGTCAGTGAGTTGTCGGCCAAAGCACGTATGCCCATATCGTTCACCATCGGACCTTCCACCTTGATATCATCGATAAAAATGTCCTTGCCTTCACCGTCGGCAGTCTCCTCGAAAGGCCAGATAGCCAGTACGTTGTTGTCGGTATCTGTGATTTTCTCGCTGTCGGGACCGAGGGCGAATTCATAAACCATCACCTGCCACTCGTTGGGTGTGTCGTACCAACAGATGCGTTTCACGTTATACCCATTCCCCTCTAGCTGCAACATCACGTTGTGCTTATCGGGCATCTTCAGCCGAAGCGTGATGCGGCGCAGGCCCTTGAAGCTGATGCCGCCAAGTGGCAGTGCGGCGTTGTGGTGTTCCTGGTCCCAACCGCCGGGATTGGCTCTCGGCGTGAACTTCAGACATTTGTTGCCATCGGCTTCTTCGACCACGGTGGGAGTCGCTCTGTCCCAGAATCCGCCGTCGCTACCTACTTCTTTGTCATCACCATTCCACAGGATTACCTGTGCATTACATACTGTTGCGGCAAACATCGCTGCCAAGAAAAACATCTTTTTCATTGTTGTTTGTTTTTTTAATGAGTCGATTTGTTGATTATTGCTGGCTTACGCGAACGTCACTGACGGTGACGCTGCCGCCGTAGTTGTTGACACTCCAGCAGTTGCGCTGGATGCCGTAGATGCGCTGGGTGTAGGAGCAGACATCGTTGATGTACATCACGAGGACGGAATTGTCGGTGAAAATGTCGATGTGATAGACATTGTCGGCGGGTCTGGGGAAGTTGTAGCCGTCGATGCCTTCAATGAAACCTTTTCCGTACACCTTTTCCTCCTCACCGTTATCATTGATGACGATGCGGTAGCCCTCCTGCTCGAAGTTCACCTTGCGGGTGTTCTCACTCTCGGGGTTCACGACCATGGTGTAATAGTATTCGGGATCCGTGCTGCGCACGAGTGAGATGCCGAACTTGTCCCAGTTGTTGGATGTGGTGACCGTGAGCGAGATGTGGTTACAATAGCCCAGTCGGGTATAGAGCACGTAGGCATCGTTGCCTGTGAGCCGTCCATTTTCATAGCCGTTCGAGGCCATCACATCAACCGTCTGCGGCTGGTTGTACTTGGCGGCGAGAGCTGGCACAGGGCCCAGCGTCAGCGTGCCGTCGGCGTGCTGGACGATTTTCTGGCAAACGAGTGCGCCAGACCAATTGGGCTCATTGCCGTCGCCACCGCCTACACTGATATTCTTCTCGTGGAGGTCATTGCCCGAGCGGAAGGGGCACCATCCCCAGATGAAACGGTCGCTGCCGTTAGAAGCTGTCTTGCCCGCATAGAAGGCACGGCTGTCGAGCACGCCCTCCTTGCCATCCTTGGGCCAGTTGGCGCCCGGGTCGTTGAAACAGGCCTTCAGTCCAGCGTAGGTCGAGGCCATCATGTACTTCACCTTGCGGCTCCAGTTGGCCTTGACGCTCTCGCTATAGACGAGATACCAGTAGTTGCCCATCTTGAAGATGTCGGGGCACTCAAGCATGCGGTCCCAAATCATCTTGAAATGTCCGATGTGCTCCCAGTTCCTCATGTCGCTGGACGTGAACTCCGCAAAGACGGGGTCGCCGCCACCGGCGGGATAGGTGGAGATGACCATGTGGTAGAGGCCATCGTCGGCCATGAACACCTGCGGATCACGGAAATCATTCGATGAATAACCGAAATCCGGGCCATTGAGCTGCCATAGTTCATCCTTCTTCCATGTCTTGAAATCGGTGGAGGTGGCACGCATGACAGCCTCGCGGTATTTGCTGTAGCCGCTGTGGCCGGTGTAGTAGATGTAATAGGTGCCGTCCTTTTCATAGCAGCAACCGGTGCCGAGGGCAGCGTCCTGTTGGTAGTCGCTGTCGCCGTAGGGGAGTATCTCTCCGAGCTGCTGGTAGTTGCAGCCATCCTGTGTGGAGAGGCCCCAGATGGGGTGGAAACGATGAGCAAGGTTATCCACAAATTCCTGAAGGTAGAGGACTTTGAAGTTGCCCTCGCGCTGGTCGAAGAAAGGCATGGGGTCACCCACACGGCCGATGGCGGGGTTGAAGAAGGTGCCAAAGTATTTGGCATCCGTGGGCACGAAACCCGAGGTGGTGCCACTCCAGTTGCGTTCGGGGTCGCCAACGGGCTCATCGTCGCTACAGGAGATGAGCGTTGCCGATGCGCAGGCTGCGCCGCAGCAGATGAGGCAACCAAGGAGATATTTCTTGAAATATGTTGTATTCATGATCGTACGGGGCTTTATTTAGTGAGGTAATCGAATGCATTGAGCATAATCTGACCCATGTTGTCGTGGTAGTTGGACACGTAGGGCGTAGGAGAATTCCAATCGAAGAGACCGGAACCGAAGCAGATGATACCGCCCTTGCCGAAGTTGCCGTCAGCGGCCTTCAGCTCCCATGATGACACGCTGTTGTCACCACCCAGGGCGCGACCGCCTGTCTTGGCTTCCACGGCATCCTTGCCACCGGCGTAGGTGTCCCAGAAACCGTATTGCGAGGTGGTGTTGCAGATGGTGTAGTCCTTGTCGAGGGTATAGACCGCATTCTCAGGGGCACCGGCATAGGTCTTGAGGTTCTGCCACAGCGGGTGTGCGATATCATAGGCATAGAAGTGCCAGGGGTCGTCGCCCATCTTGTCGGAACCTTCACCGCTTCCGCCACCCCAGACATTGTTGGGATAAGCATCTTCGGGCATGGCACCGAGCGCGATGGCGTAGTTCACGGCAGAGCGTCCGAGCACGAAACCGCCGCCGTTCTGCCAGAACTCCTTCATCTTGGCCAAAGCGGTCATGGCACCCGTCTCAGCACCCTTGAAGCCGTTGTAGTTGCCATACGACGAGCAATGGCGATGGAAGAATACCAGCTTGCATTCGCTCAGCGAGATATTGCCGCTGGCCACATCGCTCCAAGAAGCATAGGCCGCGCTGGCGATATTGCCGGTCAGCCACTTGGCTGCCGCTTTCTCCTCGTCGTTCAGCAGTTCGATGTTCTCCGCATCACCCACGAACAATGCCACGGGATTCTCAATCAGAACGACATTGACCGTATAGGTGTTTGTCGCTGTGTTGTCGGTCAGCGTGATGAGGAAGGGCTCGTTGAAGTTGCCTTTCGTGCCGCTGGCAGGACTGCACACGGCATCCTCGCTGCACTCCACCTCGAAGGTGGCGGAGCTGAGGTCTATGCCGCTGTTAGCCATGACGGAAACGGTGACCGTGTTGTACGGGGTTGATGGCTCCTTTAACGCCCTCCAAGATGAAGAGCTTCAGCAGGGCCTCATCGTTGCGCACGGACACCTGGTAGCTCAGCTCCGCATCGCCATTGACGACACGCAGCGAGCGGTCGGCCGAGAAATTCATGTGATCGCCCACATGCATGCTGCTTTCTGCGCCGGCAGAAACAACCAGCTCAGTAATCACCATGTCATTGGTCCCTGTGAAATCCACGGGAACCTTCACCTTCACCAAACGTTTCTCGGTGCTGATAACGCCCTCGTACTTACCGTTGAGGACAAACTTCTCTACCAGACAAGAACCCGAGAGATCCAACTGCGTGTCGCTGTCGTCGCTGGAACAAGCCCAGAAGCCGCAGAGCGTGCAGACAGCACAGATGATATATATTATTCTTTTCATAATAATCAATTTTTCAATTATAATTTATCCACTTATGATTTACCATTCACCACAGTTCTGCGTATAGTGACCATTGCTGGCTGCCATCTGCTCGAAAGGAATGGGCAGGTACTCGTTCTTGTTCTTGGTGAAATAAGAGCCGCTGAGGAAGCTCATCGTCTCGCTCTCCTTGGAATAGAACTTATTGATGACGGTCTCGGCATCGCCCCAGCGCACGAGGTCGAAGAAGCGCTCGCACTCCAACGCCAGTTCCAGACGACGCTCCATCTTCACAATCTTCAGGGCTTCATCCTTCGAATAAGCGCCGTTGTACTTGCCTACGGCGAAGTGAACACCATATTTATTAGGATAGGTGGAGACGATGCTGCCCGTCATCATACCGGCTGCACGCTCGCGCACTTGGTTGACAAGGTCGATGCCGTCGGGTGTCTGACCCAATTGTACCAGGGCCTCGGCACGCATCAGCAACACGTCGGCATAGCGGAAGACCACGCGGTTCATGGAGCTGGCCCACTGGGAATCGCACAGGAAAAGGTACATGTCCGTCAGCGCAGGATCCACATTCTGCTTCAAGGAGACGAAATAACCATAGGTGCCGCCCGAACGGCTCCAGGCATTCGTCTCTGACATCATGAAGGTGGGATTATACATATACGGAGTGCCGGGCACGCCAACGGCGATGAACAGACGGGGATCAACCGTCTCGGCAGAACCTACGGTGTAATCGACATCGGCGAAGTCGTCGAGACGAGGCAGACCGTCGCTGTTCGTGCGATAGGCATTGACGAGATTGTGCGAGGGCTTATAGAAGTCGCAGCCCGAATCATGGACCTTGGGAATGCAGGGCACGATGAGGCGGTTGGAGAAATTCAGGTTGCCATAGGTGGTGCCGTCGTTCTTGGAATACTGGATGGCCCAGAGACTCTCACGGCCATTCTCATAAGCTTCCTCGGGGCGGAAGTTGTTGTGCAAGTCCTGCTCCAGACCGAAGCCGGCGCGGGTGTAGATGGCCGGATTGGTATATTCCACCACTTTCTGCAAATCGGCTTGGTTGACAGAGGTTACTTGGTTCGTCGCGGGGTCATCCTGGCGATAGGCCTTGTAGAGGTACACCTTGGCCAGGAACGCAGCACAGGCGGCTTTCGTGGGACGGCCTTTCTCCGTCTGTGCCTCGGGCAGCACATTGTAGGCTGCCTCCAAATCGTTGATAATCTGCTGCCAACCCTCGTCATTGGTATATTCGGTGTTGGAGAGATTATTATAGTCCGACTCCTGCATGTTCGGCTTGTTCACAAAGGGAATCTTCTTGAACAGGCGTTTCAGCTGAAAATGGCCATAGGCGCGCAGGAACAGCATCTCAGCAGTGCGTTGCTGAATGATGGCGTTGTCCTGATCAGCGCTGGCCAACATGTCAAGCGACAGGGACACACGCGACAGGAAGCTGTAGAGCTTGTTCCAGATGCTGCTGAAGGGCCAGTCGGTGGTCATCACGCCGACACCCTTCTCCAAGCGGTGGAAGGGTTCGCCATCGGAGAAGTCCGAACCGCCCACGTAGGCATCATCCGAGCGGGTGTCGTAGTTCCATAGCGAGAAGGAAGCATTCATGTCCTCGATGGATAAAAGGCCGGCATAGGTTGAAATGATGACGTTGTCGATGTATTCAGGGTTCTTCACCTCGTCCTGAGTCAGTGTGCCCTGCGGCACCTGATCATTGAGGAAGTCGGAACAGGCCGTCAGCGCGCAGATAACGCTGAATGCACAAAAAATTCTGTATATTGTTTTCATTGTCGTAGCTGTTTTAGAATGTGACATTGAGACCGAAGGTAAGGTTCAGAGGTATCGGATAGTTGAAGCCTGGATTCTCGGGATCGACACCGGTGAACTTGCTGCTCTTGATCGTGAGCAGGTTCTGGGCAGAGGCATAGAAGCGGAAGCGTTCCATCTTCAGCTTGTCGGTAATACGCTTGGGAAGGTTATAACCAATCTGAATCATGCGCAGTTTGGCATACGAGCCGTTTTCTATGTAATAGGTTGAGAGGCGGCCTTCATTGTTCGTGTCGCTGGTCGTGAGCGCGGGGATATCACTATCGGGATTCGAAGGACTCCAGGCATCAAGCACGCGAACGCCCTTGTTCAGATAAGGTACATTGATGGCAGAGTTGGCCCAGAAATCGGTCTGCGACTTGTAGCCGCGACAATCGACATCCACGCCCTGCACGCCTTGCCAGAACATGGTGAAATCCCAGTTCTTATACTGCAAATTGATGTTCAGGCCCCATGTGAAGTCGGGGGTCGGGTCGAAGATCCAATCCTGATCATCCTCCGTGATGCGGCCATCACCGTTCAGATCCTTGTAACGGATGCGACCGATGGCGGCTCCCTCCTGAATGGCATGGTTGTCAATCTCCTCCTGACTCTTGAAGAGGCCGTCGGCGATGTAGCCCACCTGTGAATACATGGCGTGGCCCACCACGCTTTTTACGCCGTTGCCGCCGTAGTCGCCATTGGCAGCTACAGTACCCGGCAGTTTGACAACCTCGTTGCTGTAGCGGCTGATATTTCCCGTGATGTCCCACGAGAACCCATTGGCCAGTTGGTGGCGATAACCCAGAGAGAGTTCCCAACCGACATTCTTCACCTCGCCAGCGTTAATCCACTGACCGGCACCCTCGCCCATGGCTGCAATACCTGCCATGAAAAGGAGGATGTCCGTGGTGTTCTTATGATACCAGTCGAAGCTACCATACAACTCGTTTCTCAACACGGCGAAATCAAGACCTACGTTGTGCTGGGTCGTCGTTTCCCATTTAATATCATCGTTGCCACGCTGTGAACGCACATAACCATTGCTGAGTGCTGAGCCGCCGTTAGTGCCGGCAATGTCGTAGGAAGAACCAGCCTGACCGCTGCCCCAAAGACCCGTGGAAACCACTGGTTTGTAAAGCGTGTAGCGGGCTGTATTGGAGATTTCCTGATTACCAGTCTGTCCCCATGAGTAGCGCAGCTTCAAGTTGTCCAACCAACGCAGCTTCTGCATAAAGCTCTCCTGGGAAAGACGCCAACCGGCGCTGACAGAGGGGAACGTAGCATATTGGTTGTTCTTACCGAAGCGGCTACTGCCATCTCGACGAATGGTGAAGGAGGCCAGATAGCGGTCATCGTAGGAATAGTTGATTTTCCCGAAGAAGGACAACAAGGAGAATCCGTCGCCAAAGCCTTCCGTCAACTGCTTGCCGGAACCGGCCGAGGGCCACATATAATCAGTGCTCAGGATGGCGTACTCATAGCGCTTGGCGCTGCTCATCTGGTAGTTCTGACGGTTCAGCTCTACACCCACCATGGCATCACCGCGATGCTTGCCAATCTCTAAGTTATAGGTGGCAATCGCGTTCCACATCCAGCGCATGGTGTGTTCCTGCTTGTCCTCGACGGCGTTATCCGTGCGCATCACCTTGCCATTAGCGATGGGATAGGTGAAGAAACGCTGTTCCTTCTGCGTGTAGTCCATGCCTAAAGTGGTGCGCAGCATGAAGTTCTTGAAGGGCTTAATGCTGAGGTGAACGTCGCCGAACATGCGCCATTGGGTGTATTTGTCATCTTTGGTGTTATGAATCATGCTCAACGGGTTTTCGCGTTCGGAATAAGCTCCGAGCGCTTGGGCATACTCGCCATTTTCGGCATAGATGGGGAACTGGGGATTGAACTCCAGTGCGTGCTCCAGCACACCACCGGGGGCGTCAACGCCTGTGGTGCGGTTCAGGGTGAAATTCTCGCCGATGGTCACCACATCCTTGAACAACTTGTAGTCGGCATTGGCGCGGGCTGACAGACGGCTGAAGTAGGACTCCTTGATGGTACCCTTATTGTCGTAGTAGCCAATGGAGAAGAACGAGTTGCCGCGCTCCGAACCATTGCTCACGGAAAGATTATAGTGCTGAATAACGCCCGTGCGTGTGATCTCGTCGAACCAGTCGGTGTCGCCCGTGCGAACAGTGGCGTTCTCATCCAGGAACATATTCATCGTCATGCGGTTCAGCACAGGATTGTTATTGCCGTCGAAGCCCCAATAGTAATTGTAACCGAGATTATTGTTATTGGGATTCTTGCCGTCGTTCACATTTGCCTGCCAGTAAGCCTGACCCCACTGGGTGGCATTCATCGTCTCAATCTTATTCGTGTAGAACGAGGTGGCCACGCTGGCATCGAAATTCACCTTCACCTTGCCCTCTTTGCCGCGCTTGGTGGTGATGATGATGACACCGTTGGCGGCGCGTGAACCGTAGATGGAGGCCGAGGCGGCATCCTTCAGGACTTGAATACTCTCGATGTCGTTGCCGTTCAGCTCGTGCATGCCGGCCTTCGTGGGCACACCGTCGATGATGTAGAGCGGGTCGTTGTCGTTCAGCGTGCCGATACCGCGAATACGCACGGCAGCAGCGCCAGAGGGATTACCGTCGGTCGTGATGGTCATGCCCGGAACTCGGCCCTGCAACGCTTTCATCGGGTTGTTTTCGCCCTGTTTGGCCATGTCGTCAACATTCACCGTACTGATGGCACCTGTCAAATCGACCTTGCGTTGCATGGTGTAACCCGTGACCACCAGTTCGGTCAGCTCCGAGGCAGTCTCGCCCATCGTGACGGTCATGCCGTCCTTGGCAACTGCTTCCTGGGTCTCGAAACCCATGAAGGAGAACACGAGCGTGGCACCCTTCGATACCGTCAGCGTGAACTTGCCGTCCATGTCCGTGAGCGTGCCGTTGTTTTCATTGCCCTTTTCTTTTACCGTAGCACCGGGCAGACTTTCCTTGAGATCATCAAGCACGGTGCCATGGACATCTACTTGCTGCGCCCAGAGCGCTGTGCCAGCAAGAATGAGCGCGAGGCTCATCAACAATCGTCTTAGCTTTTGCATTGTTGTTTAGTTGTTAGTAATGGATTGATTGGTTTGCTGGGGCAAAGGACGCTATATTATTATAAGGTGTCAATAAAACATTGTTCATTCCCTTGAAAATTTGTTGCAATGTAACAAAATTGTAAAGGAATGAACGAAATTTATGAGGCGGGATGACAAGGGGAGTTATTTTTTTCTCACGTCGCCCGGAACCATGCCGAACTCATCCTTGAAACATTTAGTGAAATAGGAGGGTGCCGTGAAGCCTACGGCGTAAGCCACTTCCGAGACACTCTTATCTGTTGTCAGCAGTAGCTGGTAGGCGCGCGTCAGGCGGGCTGTGCGCAGCAGCTCCACGGGCGAGGAACCCGTGTCGGCCTTCACCTTACGATAGAGTTGCACACGACTGAGGTTCATGTCGGCGGCCAAATCATCCACACTCAACTCGCACTCCTCCATACGGCGCTCCACGACCTCGCGGAAGCTGGTGATAAATAGCGATTCACTCTTCTTGGGCGAGAGGTCGGGCGTGGGCTCTTTCTCCATATTCCATAAGGTGCTAACCACACGCTCACGCTGGATAGCCACCTTGCGGAGGTGGTAGAGGTAGAAAAGCACAATCACCACGATTAAGAGAACGATGATGCCTAACGCCAGCCAATTCACCACGCGCTGTGTGTCCAGCTCATGAAGATAGGACGAGGCCATCTGATGCAACTGCTCCACATGCTGCGACTGACGCATAATCTCTTCGCTTTCCATCAACAACACACGCGCATTGTCGTGGGTCACAAGTGCCGACATCAGCCGCGTCTCCTTCGGATAAGGCTTACCATCTAATATTTCAACAGCCAGTTGTAACAGGCAGTCTCCATGTGTAGGATAGATATAGGACGCATCCAACAGGGAGTCGCGAACCAGCTGAATGCCGCCGTTCTTACCCGGCAGGCCGTCGATGCCGCAGAACAACGGAATCTCGGCACCATCAACACCTGCCTCTTCAAACGCATGTCTCGCCCCCATGGCCGTGCGGTCGTTGGAACCGAACACAAGATCTACGCGTATATCTTTATTCTCTGAGAGCCATTGTTTCGTGCGCTCGTAGGCCGTCGGCTCTGTCCAGTCGCCCTGCAGCGAGCCCGCTACCTTGATACCTGCCCTACCCTTCAAGGCGTCCATGAAACCGTTGTGACGCTCAATGGCGGGCGAGGAGCCCTCCAGACCTGTGATCTCAAGCACCTGCCCCTGTCCACCGAGGCGCGAAACAATATATTCACCCATCATACGCCCCATCTCGTAGTTGTCGGCACTCATGAACGCCGTGAATTTCTGCGAACTGGTCTTGCGCTCGAAAACAATCACGGGGATACCTTTGTCATAGGCACGGTCGATGGCGGGCGAAATGGTAGCCACTTGGTTCGGGGCCACAATGAGCAGGTCAATGCCGCTATCCACGAGACTGTCAATCTGCTGCACCTGCCGCTCATCACTATCGTAGGCCGATGCGAACTTCAGTTCCACGTTGTCGTGGAAGTATGCCCCCATCTTCAGTTCGGCATTCTGCTTGTCACGCCAGATATCAGCCGAACACTGCGACACACCGATGCGGTACTTGCCCTCATTCGGGGAGCACGAAGCCAACACCGCCGTCAGACATAAAATGCACCCTCTTTCGGGCAGAATCAGCAAGTAAGCAGGGATGGACAGTCATTAATTATTCTGTTTTTCTGGCGGCAAAGTTAGCGATTAGTTTTTTATCCACGACAAAAAAATCCGTTTTTTTCGTGATGGGCACAAAAATCGAAACAACTGCCCAACAAAAAACGCGCAACTTTGATGGGGTTGCGCTTTTTTCGCCTCCAATATCCTCCTCGCCTGACACAAAAACATTCCGCCGAGCCCATCCTTTTCTTTCGGATGCCTCGGCGGATATTCTTTGAGAGAGAATGTAAGGTGAAGCTATTCGTTCATATTTTGAAGTAAGCCTCAGACGAGTGCGGTCACCTGACGTGTCAGGGCGATGAACTGCTCGAGGGAGAGCTGTTCGGGGCGTAGGTTGAAGAGCGGGTCGGCCAGGAAGGCGCTGTGGTCAGCGTCGGGAGCCAGCTCGTTGAGGAGCGGACGGATGTTGTTGCGCAGCGTCTTGCGGCGCTGGTTGAAGGTCGTCTTCACCACCCGTTTGAAGAGCGCCTCGTCGCAGCCTAAGGATTGCGTGTCGTTGCGTGTGAGGCGGATGACGGCGCTGCGCACCTTGGGTGGCGGGTTGAAGACATGGGGCTCCACCGTGAACAGATATTCCGGCGTGTACCACGCCTGGATGAGCACCGAAAGGATGCCGTACGCTTTCGTGCCGGGACGCGCACAGATGCGGTC
>CAJOCU010000034.1 GCA_905233765.1 uncultured Bacteroidaceae bacterium
CGGAGGCGGAGTAAACGCCAAGGGCAACAGTGATGAATTTGAGATTGACATCGTGGCTGAGACGCTGGAGGGCGAGGTGGAGGCCTACGAGGTGAAGCGGAACCCGAAGAAATATAATCCCGCACGACTCAGGGAAAAGGTGGGGATGATGCAACGGCACCTGTATCGTGGCCAGGAGGTGAAGATGGCAGGGCTGAGTATGGAGGAGATGTGAGAGGTGGAAGAGGATGAAGAAACCGTCGTTGGCTGTCGCCTTCCTCGGGCGCGACTCGGCAATGCTCAAATGAATTTGAGTTCTTTGCAGAGCAAAGCGACCAGAGGTCGAGCGCCTCGAACTCAGACGCGACTCGGCAGTATTGGCGTTGCCCTCCTCTGTCGCGACTCGGTAGTGCTCATGCAAGCATGGCACTACACTCGCTGCTCCATCGGTTCAAGCGAGCTTGATACTGCTCTCGCTGCTCCTTCGCTTGGCATTTTGCTCGCTGCTCCGTTATTTTTTGAAGATTTCTGCTGCCATGTTGAGAAAAATGTGTAATTTTGCAGCAGAAATAGACGCGAAATTTGAGCTTAAGTCAGTGTTTGTTGTTGAATAACAAATATTTATGTAGCGTTTAAGAACCTTGGAAAGGTGTATATAATGGGTTTTGAAACTCTTAGGAAACGTGATTATGAGAAGAAAAATATACGATAAGTTGCTGCAATGGAAGCAGGAGAAGAACGGCAAGACGGCCCTGATGATTGAGGGCGCCCGTCGTGTGGGCAAGAGCTATATTGCCCTGGAGTTTGCCCGGAACGAGTACGACTCGTATATCCTCATCGACTTCGGTAAGGCACCGGCCAGGGTGAAGGGCTGGTTCGACGAGTATCTGGAGGATATCCCCACGTTGCTGCAGAACATACAGCTTCACTATAAGAAGCAGCTGACGCCAAGGCGGTCGCTCATCATCTTCGACGAGGTGCAGAAGTGTCCCCGGGCCCGTGAGGCCATCAAGGCTCTGGTGGAGGACGGGCGGTTTGACTACCTGGAGACGGGCTCGCTGATATCGATCAAGAAGAACGTGGAGAACATTGTGATACCGTCGGAAGAGGACGGCATCGACATGTACCCGATGGACTTCGAGGAGTTCCTGTGGGCGATGGGCAATGAGGTGATGATGCCGTACATCCGCGAGTGTTTTGAGAAGCGGCAGCCGATGGGCGAGTTCCACCGTGAGGCGCTGCACTACTTCAGGCAGTACCTGATAGTGGGCGGAATGCCGCAGGCGGTGGCTGAGTATGCCTCATCGCGCGACTTCAAGCGGGTGGATGCGGTGAAACGGCAGATTCTGCGTCTGTACAAGAACGACATCAAGAAATATGCAGGCACGGCCACGGCCAGGGTAAGCGCCATCTACGATGCTATCCCCGGGCAGCTGCAGAAGAAGGAAAAGAAATTCTCGCTGGTGGCACTGAATGACGAGGCGCGGATGCGGGAATACGACAGTGCGTTTTTCTGGCTGGAGGACTCGAAGATGGTGAACATTAGCTACAACACCACTGCCCCCAATATCGGGCTGCAGCTCAACGAGGATCGCACAACGCTGAAGTGCTATTTCTGCGACACGGGGTTGCTGATTTCGCTGGCGTTCAGTGCACGGGGCATCGTGACGAATGAAATCTACCAGAAGCTGATGTTCGACAAACTGGAGATTGACGATGGGATGCTGGTGGAGAACATCGTGGCGCAGATGCTGAAGGCATCGGGCAACAAGCTGTTCTTCTACTCGAACTACGACAAGGAGGAGGCGGAAAACCGGATGCAGGTGGACTTCCTGATTCAGAAGGAGGTGGTGACCTCGCGGCACAACATCTCACCCATTGAGGTGAAGAGCAGCACGGGCTACACGCTGACTTCGATTCAGAAGTGCATCAAGAAGTTCGGGCAGTACCTGAGCACACCCTATGTGCTGCACACGAAGGATGTGGAACTGAAGGACGGGCTAATGTACCTGCCGCTGTATATGACGGGGGTGATGTAGGAGAGGCGGGCGAGCTAAAGGATGGTATGCAGTCGGAGCCTGTGAACGAGAAGATTGCCACTGCTGATTGAGTCCATCGGTATTGGCGACACTGGATGTTATCAAGGCAAATCCGGGTATCCAAAGGAAGGATATTATAGCTGTTACGGGCAAAGGTGATGCGACTATCGGAAGACATCTTGTGGTTTTGACTGAGAAGAAACTGATTGAGCATCGCGGAAGTAAGCGAACTGGCGGCTATTATCCGCTGTAGGGGGTGGAAAAGCGTTCTTCGACTAGCGAAGCGACCAGAGGTCGAGCGAACTGTTGACCTGCGGTCGAGCCAGCTCACGCTCGACCGCTCGGCTCTGCCGCTTGCTACCAACGGGACGCAAGAATGCTAAAGCGAGCTCTGCATTGTGCTCGCTTAATCGCAGCCTTAACGCGAAACGGGGAAAAAGTGAAATTGTTAAAATGTTAAATGTTAAACGAAGGGCTTGCGAGAAATCGCGAACTCTTTTTGGTATAAAAAATTATAAAAAGTTTAGAAAAAGGTTGTAAGATTACAACCATTTCGAAAAGATTTTGTAATTTTGCGGTTGGATTAATAACACAAAGTGTGATATGAAGTATCTGAATATCAAGAAGGCATTGGAGGCTTGGAGGGCTTTGCAACCGCTGAAGGAGAAGGATCGCGACAGGCTGAGCCGCCGGTTTACCGTGGACTTTAACTACAACAGCAACCACATCGAGGGCAATACGCTGACCTACGGCCAGACGGAAATCCTGCTGCTATTCGGTAAGGTGATAGGTGAGGCTGACGTGCGTGACGTGCAGGAGATGACGGCCAGCAATGTGGGCCTGAAGATGATGACCCAGGAGGCCAGGGTAAAAGAGATGCCGCTGACACAGAACTTTATCCGCACGCTGCATAAGACGCTCCTCAGAGAGGACTACACGGTGTATCGCGAGCTACCCGGTGGCGTGCAGACCAGTTACACGGTGCATGCAGGAACCTATAAGACAAGGCCCAACAGCGTGATTACGCGTTATGGCGACCGCTTCGAGTATGCATCGCCCGAGGAGACGGCCAGCCTGATGACGGACTTGGTGGACTGGTACAACGAGGCAGAGCGGGAGGGCAAGCTATCGCCCGTTGAGCTGGCGGCACTGTTCCACTACCGCTACATCCGCATCCACCCGTTTGAGGACGGCAACGGCCGCATTGCCCGCCTTATGGTGAACTTCATCCTCAGCAGGCATGACTACCCGATGATTGTGGTACGAAGCCGTAAGAAGAGTGAATACCTGGAGGCCTTGCATCAAGCAGACCTGGCCGTTGGTCCAGTACCCGCAGATGGTGCTCATGTAGAGCTGAGCGATATTAAGCCGTTTATGAAGTATTTCAACGAGCTGGTGGCCACGGAGGTGTACAACGACGTGCTGTTTGTGAGCGAGCGCGACGAGAACGTGTGGTGGTACGATGGGGAGCGGATACAGTTTCGTACGCCTAACTACTCGAAGATTCTGAACGCGATGCAGTCGCAGCCTACGCTGACGCTTGCGGACATGAAAGAGGTGACGGGCATCAGTATTGCTGCTATCCAGAAATTGCTAGACCAGTTGCTGGCGAAGAAGTACGTGGAGCGTGGCGACAAGGACGGCAGCTGGCGGGTGTATGTGACACAGTGAGAAAAGGTCGGTGCTGAGGCATCGGCCTTTTTTGGTCATGTTAGCTTCGCTGACCTTGCTCCCGCTCGGGATAGCTGATGCGAGCATCGCTCTCCGCTCGCTTAATTGCAACGTTAAATGGTTAATTGTTAAATCGGCCGTTAATTGTCATCTCGACCGAAGTGGAGAGATCCCTCGACAAGCTCGGGATGACAGAGGAGGGGTGGTTTTACTTTTTTGGGGGTAAAAGTGGAAATAAAGGGGTAAAAAGTATATTTTGTTAAACTTTTCTTGTTGGAATGAAAAAATGTGTTTATTTTGAGGATAATCGCAGAAAAATGCCTATCTTTACCGCGGAATAACGTAAAACTTAAGTGATATGAAGAAAATTCTGTTTGTTATCGGCTCGTTGAGGGCAAAGTCCTTCAACCGACAAGTGGCTAATGTGGCTAAGGAAATCATCGGTAATCGTGCTGAGGTGCAGGAGTTGGATTACAGCGATTTGTCTTTGCTGAACCAGGACATTGAGCAGCCAGAACCTGAGGTTGTGGCTCGAATCAGAAAGACTGTTGCAGAGGCTGATGGGCTGTGGATATTCACACCTGAGTATAATATGAGTTATCCGGGGCATCTGAAGAATTTGTTGGACTGGATGTCGAGGCCCGTGAAGTTTATGGACTATGGTACACCGACTTGTATCAATGGCAAGCGGGTAGCTATCAGTGGGGCAGGAGGTAAGGCTGCTACTGCTGATTGTAGGAAGAAACTTACGGAATTGCTTACGTTTATGAAGGCTGAAGTGCTACCAGAGCAGGTGGGTATCGCTGTGCCTGCTGAAGCTTGGGGAACCGATGTGCTGGTGCTAACTGAGGAACAGAAGACTGAACTGAAAGTGCTGGCAGACAAGCTGATTGGATAGGCAATGGCAAGTAACGCGGACTTCGTGCAGTATATCGCTGACCAGTGTAGTGGGGCAGGAGAGATAGTCGCCAAGAAAATGTTTGGGGACTATGGCATCTATTGCGATGGGAAGATATTCGGATTAATCTGCGATGACTGCTTCTATCTGAAACCGACGGAGGCAGGGAGAAAGTTGCTCAAAGTGGTGCATATGCGTCCACCATACGAAGGAGCGAAGGTCTACTTCTATATCGCTGATGTGGATGACCGTGACTATCTGTCGGAGCTTGTGCGCGAGACGTGTAAGGAACTACCGAAACCTAAACCGAAGAAAAAGAGATGAAGGACTATCCCGATAGGATGACGGCGGAGCAGGCGAGGGTGTTTGGTGAGGAGGTGGTGAACATTATTAGCCAGATTCCGCGTGGGAAGGTGACGACCTACGGCCATATCGCTGCATTGGCAGGATGGCCCAGTCATGCGAGGATGGTGGGGAGAACACTGCGGTATACGCCTGTGGCAGAGTCGTTACCTTGTCATCGGGTGGTGAACATTGCGGGTCGCACTGCCCCGGGTTGGAGTCAGCACCGTCCCTTGTTGGAGAAAGAAGGTGTCGCCTTTAAGCCTAACGGCCATGTGGATATGGAGAAGTACCAGTGGGAGCCGGAAATGATGTAAGATGTAAGAAGTAAGATGGCTGATGTGTGATTTTTGACGTATGACGGCACAGGAGATTATCGAGTATATGGAGTCGTTGCGGAATGAGAAGCAGCGGCAGATACTCATGAGGTTCTTCAAGACGGGACCCGGAGAGTATGGCTATGGCGATGAGTTCCTGGGGCTGAAGGTGCCGCAGACAAGAGAGGTCGTCAAAGCTGTGGGCAAAGACTTTCCGTTGGAGGAGGTTCCTGAACTGCTGATGTCGAAATGGCATGAAGTGAGGCTTTGTGGGTTGCTGATACTGGTGGCAATGTTTGAAAAACTGGCGACGAAGCGCTTGGAGGACAATGCCGAGGCTATCAAGAAGCGCGATGAAATCCTGACAATGTACCTGCAATATGCTGAGCAAGCGAATAATTGGGACCTAGTGGATCTCTCTGTGCATAAGATTCTGGGGCATTGGTTGTTGTTACCTTCGAATTTGGGCGACAGGGATTATAAGCTCAAGGTACTAGATGAATTGGCCGCCAGTCCATGTCTGTGGAAGCAACGGATGAGTATCGTCTGCTCATGGAAAACATCGCAACAAGGCGACCCCTCGTGGTGTCTGCGCTATGCGGAAATTCATCTACATCATCCGCACGACCTGATGCATAAGGCAGTGGGATGGATGTTGCGTGAAATGGGCAAACGATGCTCAATGGACTTGTTGCGAGACTTCCTTCGCCAGCATGCCCATGAGATGCCTCGCACCATGCTCCGCTATGCCCTTGAAAAGATGTCGGAGGCTGAGCGGAAAGAGTGGATGACGGTCGATGGAAGATGTTCGAAGTATGATGTATGATGAAGCACAACGAGATATATTCAGCAGCACAGCTGACAGCATTTATTCACGAGGTGGGATTCCTGCCCTTGTTGGATAGCGGCATACCCGGCTATGCTGCAGAGGACATCGTGACGGAAGACTGTCGCTATGTGGTGTTCCCCGATGGTGGCTGGGACTGGCCGCTTTGGAAGTGGAAGGGGCCCATTGTGTCGGAGGGTGGGTGTGTCTATGGCAAGTTCTTTAACAAGAAGGCAGGCTTTATCAGTCGCGAGTGGTGGCCTGATTTCTGCAACTACCGCAGGAGCAAATATCCTGTGCCGGCAGAGGGAACCATCGATGACATTATCCTCACGACACTTCGTGAACAGGGTAGCCTGATTACCCGAGAACTGCGTGCAGCCTGTGGTTTTGATGGTCCTAAGATGCGAAGCAAATTCGATTGCTATGTGACCCGTCTGCAGATGGCGTGTCTGATTGTTACCGAGGACTTTGTCTATCCCACAGACAAGCATGGACGTGAATATGGTTGGGGCAGGTCACTGTTGACTACCCCTGAAGCGCTCATGGGTCGCGAGGGCTTCCATTGCTCCCGTACACCACAGGAGTCTTATGAACGACTGCTGGCATACTTCCGTGCCTTGCTGCCAGAAGCTTCTGATAAGCAAATTCTGAGGCTAATAGGATAAATAATTAAATAACATTGAGTATGAATATTGGAGACAAGTCGCCCGAGATTCTGGGCAAGGACGAGCTGGGACGGGACATCCGTCTGAGTGATTATAAGGGTAGAAAGCTGGTGTTGTACTTCTATCCGAAGGACAATACGGGCGGGTGTACCGCTGAGGCTTGCAGTTTGCGCGACCATTACACAGAATTGCAAGGGGCTGGCTATGAAGTGGTGGGTGTGAGTAAAGACTCTGCCGCCTCGCATGTGAAGTTCAAGGAGAAGCACGAGTTGCCTTTCCCGTTGATTGCTGATGTCAATCACGAACTTCTGGAGGCCATGGGTGCCTGGGGCGAGAAATCGATGTATGGCAAGAAGACCATGGGCACTATCCGCACTACCTTTATCATCAACGAGGAGGGCATCATCGAGCAGATATATACCGGCAAACAGGTGAAGACCAAGGAGCATGCGGAACAAATACTGAAGTGATATGGCTCGACATAACGAATTCGGCAGCTGGGGCGAGGATATGGCGGTACGCTACATGCAGGAACGTGGTTTTGAGATCGTTGAACGCAACTGGCGTAACGGACATAAAGAGATTGACATCATTGCTCAGCGTGAGGATACGCTCTACTTTGTAGAGGTGAAGACCCGTCATGGTGAGGAGTGGAGTGCCGAGGGTTCGATCACGGCGAAGAAACGTGCGCTCATGTGGCGTGCCATGATGTCGTGGAAACTGCAACACCCATCGCCGATGCCAGTTCTTTTCTCGGCCATCGCTATTGTCGTAAATAATCCTTTAGAGAACCCGGAGGTTCGGTGGTATGAGAACCTGTGGGAGATGTAATCAAACAGTCGTGAACAGAAAGTATTACAAGATCATCGTTTCTTTGATGACATTATTATTTGCAACCAGCGTTGTTGCCCAAGAACATCCCTTCGAGGGAAAGACGATGGTGGTGATTGGCGACAGCTACGTTCGTAATCATCGCCGTCCCGTTGAAGAGACGTGGCATGCCCGAGTGGCCGCACGACTGGGCATGCACTATCGTAACTATGGCCGCAACGGCAACAGCATTGCTTTTGACCGCTCGAATCGGGGCTTTGGAAAGAGTATGCTGGAACGCTACCACGAAATGACAGATACGGCAGACTTCGTGCTTGTTATAGCAGGACACAACGATGCTCACATGGTGTTGAACAGTCAGGACTCTTTGGCGCTGTTCCGAATGCGACTGGACTCGCTCTGTACAGGCCTCCGAGCGAAATACCCCCAGGCGGCCATCGGCTTCGTGACACCATGGGCCGTAGAGCGCCCGGGCTTTGCTGAAGTCACGGAGACGATTCATGAAATCTGTACCAAGCACGGATTCCCGGTGCTTGATGCAGTTCGTACCAGTGGCATTCATCCGATGAATCCCAACTTCCGTCACCGATATTTTCAGGCAGATAATGATGAAGCTCACCTCAATGCCGAGGGGCACGCCCTGCTATTGAACTGGGGAGAGCAGTTCCTGCGTACAATGAATAAGAAGTGATAAATTGAAAATAGTTCGTGTAAGTTTTTTTTTGTTTAGGATGGTGTGGTGTCAGGAAATCTTCGTAACTTTGCAGCATAATATTGATTATTCATCCATACAATGAGACATGTTTCCATTATTTTGTCGATAGCCCTCGCTTTTGCCATCGGCGCAGAGGCTCAAACCGATCGAGCATTGTGGGCCAGTATCAATGGCAACAAGGATGCTTCGCTGGGTGACTATCAGCAACACACCGGTAAAGTGCTTATCTCTTGGCGTATGCTCCCAGGTGACGATGCCACAACCGGTTTTGATTTATATCGCACCGTTGGCACAGGAACAGAAAGGAAGATCGCATCGAAAATCAGGAACCGAACTTGTTACCAGGATGTTGCAGCCAGTACGACTGCCGATAGCCACTATCGCCTGACCTACACGGGAAAGACCGAAACACTCTCTGAGTTCACGCTCACGAAAGAACAGGTGAGTGGCGGTCTGCCCTACATCAGCATTCCGTTGGCTGATACGAAGGACGTCAGCGATTATACTGACATCGTCTATCAAGCCAACGACTGTTCAGTGGGCGATCTCGATGGCGACGGACAGATGGAGGTGGTTGTGAAGCGTCTGCTCACCATCCTCAATGCTGACGGCTCTGTGCTGAGTGACGGCACGGGCGCCGGCGACTCTGATACGCGAGCACGCCACTGTGTCATCTGGGATGCCTATAAGCTGGACGGCACGCTGCTCTGGCGTGTAAAGTCTGGACCCAATATCATCCTTGGCAACAGCTCTAACTTTGCGGTGGCTGACCTCGATGGCGACGGCATCTGTGAGTTTGTGACCAAGACGGGTGAAGGCACAGTGTTTGGCGACAATGCAGAGATTTGCGACACAGACAACGACGGCAAGACCGACTATCGCGACATTTGGCCTGCAGGTCACTATACCGGTGATGGTCCCAAAGGCTATGGCGGTCCTGAGTTCTTCTCGGTCGTGGACGGACGCTCTGGTCGTGAACTGGCACGCGCCAACTTCATTGCTCGTGGTCCCGAAGGTCAGACACCGGCACAGTGGGCCAAGAACTGGGAACAGAATGACTGGACATGGGATCCGCGCAGTAATAAGTATGCTTGGAAACTGGCCAACTCGCTGCGTCTTGGCATCGCCTCCTTCGATGGCGAGAAGAACCAGATATTCCTTGGACGCGGTGTCTATGGCAAGACCATCGTTGAGGGATGGGACTACAGCGATGGACAGCTCACACGTCTTTGGAAGTTCGACAGTACAGCCTCTGGCGGTAAGGATCGGAACAAGGATGGCAAGGCCAACAGTGCCTACACTGGACAGGGCAATCACTCGCTGAATGTGGCCGACCTGGACGGTGACGGCCGCGATGAGGTGATGTATGGCTCCTGCGCTTTCGATGACGATGGCACAGGGCTCTGGTCAACAGGCCTGGGACACGGCGATGCCAATCATGTTGGTAAGTTCCTGCCAGAGCGTGAGGGCCTTCAGGTGTTTCACTGTCTGGAGACCGGTAAGACGATGGTCGCGCTCCACGATGCGCGCGACGGTGCTGTCATCTGGCAGAAAGATGCCGACAGCGACAACGACATGGGCCGTTGCCTCGTGGGTGACTTCTACCCGGAGTATCCCGGATGCGAGTTCTTCTACTATCAAGGTAACTACATCCTGCAGGACGGCACGGAGACCTCCATCAATACCAAAGGTCAAAAGGGCGGTTGCGGTATGGCCATCTGGTTCGATGGCAACCTCTCGCGCCAGCTCATCGAAGACAACATCATCCAGAGTCCCGAATACGGTCGCACATTCACCATGTACCGTTATGACGAGTCGTTCAACAACGGCACTAAATCCAATCCGGGATGGTATGGTGATATGCTGGGCGACTGGCGCGAAGAAATCATTCTGCCAGACCAGACGAAGTTGAAGGATATCAAAATCTTCTCCACGTGGTATCCCACCACGCACAAATTCCCTTGGTTGATGACAGACCACTGCTACAAGATGGCGACCATCAACCAGAATATTGGCTACAACCAACCCACCAATACGGGCTACTATCTCGGAAGCGATCTGAAGAAAGATGCCGATGCTTGGGCAGAGGCTGCAAAGGTGCAGGATAAGTGTGTAGAGACGGGAATTGACATGCTCACCCCAGACCCTGCTTTCATACTCACCCCCTCTGCAAAGGGCGAGGGGAACATCTACAATCTCGCGGGTCAGCGCATGAGCAAGGTGCATAAGGGCGTGAATCTTGTGAACGGTAAGAAGCTCTATATTAAATAAAGTATGAGACATTCTTCGATCATCATTTCTTGTTTTGTGTTCGTTATTTCTACTGTTGCTCCTGCTTTGGCTTTCGAGCGACAGAAGCTCAATTTTAATAGCGACTGGCGATTTCAGGTCGGTGACTATCCCGAGGCCGTGCAGGCAACCTTCAACGACAGCCTGTGGCAACAAGTGACGCTGCCTTATGCCTTCAATGGTGATGAAGCCTTTCGCAAGGATATCGTGGATCTCACCGACACCATCGTGTGGTATAGGAAGACCTTTTTTGTTGACGCATTGTCAGCTAGAAAAGTTTTCATAGAATTTGAGGGCGTACGCCAAGGAGCCGATTTCTATCTGAACGGCCATCATCTGGGCTTCAGCGAGAATGGCGTGATGGCATGCGGCTTCGACCTGACCCCGTATATTCAGGAGGGCGAGAACGTGATGGCCGTGCGCTGCGACAACAGTTGGAACTATCGCTCGCGACGCCACAACAGCCGCTACCAGTGGAACGATAAAAACTTCAATGCCAACTATGGCGGAATTCCCAAGAATGTGTGGCTACACGTCACGGACAAGCTCTATCAGACACTGCCGCTCTATTCTGACCTCGGCACGACAGGAACATACATCTATGCCACAGACTTCGATATCCAGGCCCGAAAGGCTGTTATCCACGCTGAGTCCGAGGTGAAGAATGAGGATTCAAAAGCACGCTCGTTTACCTTCTTTGCAGAGGTCCTGGACGCTGAGGACCAAGAGGTTGTCCACTTTCATGGTGAGCGCATCACCCTGCAGCCGGGAGAGGTGCGCGTTGTCAAGATTCAGCAGGAGGTCAGTGGCCTGCATTTCTGGTCGTGGGGCTATGGCTATCTATATACGGTGAATACGCTGTTAAAGGCTGACGATGGTTCGAAGATAGACGATGTCATTACAAGAACGGGGTTCCGCAAGACCCACTTCGGTGAGGGCAAGATATGGCTCAACGACCGCGTGTTGATGGTGCACGGTTATGCACAGCGTACTTCTAACGAATGGCCGGGCGTGGGGCTGAGTGTGCCAGCATGGCTCAGTGACTACAGTAATGGATTGATGGTGGAGTCAGGGGGGAACCTTGTACGCTGGATGCACGTAACGCCCTGGAAGCAGGATATCGAGTCCTGCGACCGCGTTGGATTACTCCAGGCGATGCCCGCCGGCGATGCTGAGAAGGACGTTACGGGTGCCCGCTGGGTACAACGCACCGAACTGATGCGCGACGCCATCATCTACAACCGTAATAATCCAAGTATCATCTTCTACGAATGCGGCAACGAGAGCATCAGCCGTGAGCACATGATGGAGATGAAGGCCATCCGCGATGCGTACGATCCGCACGGTGGACGTGCCATTGGCAGTCGCGAGATGCTGGACATCGACGAGGCAGAGTACGGCGGCGAGATGCTCTATATCAACAAGAGCCACAAGTACCCCATGTGGGCGATGGAGTATTGTCGCGATGAGGGGCTGCGCAAGTATTGGGACGCGTACAGCTATCCCTTCCATAAAGAGGGCAATGGTCCACTCTATCGTGGAAAACCGGCTACGGAGTATAACCATAATATGGACCAGTTTGCCATCGAGATGGTGCGCCGCTGGTATGACTACTGGTTGGAGCGCCCGGGCACAGGTACACGTGTCTCCTCGGGTGGCGTGAAGATAGTCTTTTCCGACACCAACACCCACCATCGTGGAGAGTCGAACTTCCGTACCAGTGGCGTCACCGATGCTATGCGATTCCCCAAGGATGCCTTCTTCGTGCATCAGGTGATGTGGAACGGATGGGTAGAGCCCGAGGAGGCAAAGACCTATATCATTGGACATTGGAACTATGATGAAAGCAAAATAATAAAACCCGTATATGTCGTATCGACGGGTGAGGAGGTGGAGTTGTTCCTCAACGGTCGTTCTCTCGGCAAGGGTAAGCAGAGCTATCGCTATCTCTTTACCTTTGAGGATGTACCGTTTGAGCCTGGAACGCTGGAGGCTGTTGCCTCTGACGGGAGCCGCTACACGCTGGAGACGGCAGGCGAACCTGCAAAGCTGAAGCTCACGGCCATCGAGAATCCTGATGGAACGAAGGCCAATGGTGCGGATATGGTACTCTTCCAGGTGGAGGTGCTTGACAAGCAAGGGCGTCGCTGTCCGCTCGATGACCGCATGGTAAACTTCGAACTCACGGGTAAAGCCACGTGGATTGGAGGTATAGGCACCCGTAACAACCTAACTCTTCAGCGACCCGACAACGACCGCCCAGAAGGTCTGCTTGATGCTGCCGCCACGAAGAATGTCTCTGATAACTACGTTGGAGCTACCTCGCTTCCTGTGGAGTGTGGCGTGAACCGTGTCCTGGTCCGCACGACGACCACGGCAGGAGAGATCCGTCTTACTGCGTATGCAGAGGGCTTACCGAAGGCTGAGATGGAAGTGAAAAGCGAAAAATATAATGAAGATTCATCATACGTCACTCGTCATTCATCATTCCTTCGTGGTGAGACACCTCTCACGCCTTCCTATACCGACTTGGCTCGCGGCATCAATATCATTACTGCCACTGCTGGTTACGACAGCGAACATGCCAATCGCAGCTTCGATGACAATGAGCTCTCGGAGTGGAAGAACGATGGACGGCTCTCTACAGCCTGGATAACCTATAAACTGGCGAAAAAGACGACCGTTGATGATATCTGTCTGAAGCTTACAGGCTGGCGCTTGCGCAGCTATCCCCTGGAAATCTATGCTGGTAAGAAGCTCATCTGGAGCGGCGAGACGGAGCGCAGCCTGGGCTATATCCACCTAAAGCCTACGAAGCGTGTCAAGACCAACGAGATTACTTTGCGCCTGAAGGGCGCTGGTAAGGACGAGGATGCCTTCGGAGGCATCGTCGAAGTGGCAGAACCCGCTGCCGGTGAACTTGATCTCTTCAAGGCTAAGAATGGTGGCGAGTCCAAGAATGAGCTTCGCATTGTGGAGATAGAATTCTTGGAGCATATTGGCAAATGAAACATATTGAATACACAACACAAAAAAAATGCTCAAAGCGATGATCAGAAAAGCAAGAATTGAAGATGTACCAGCTATCATTGAGCTGCTGCATCAAGTAAACATGGTTCACCATGTGTTGCGGCCAGACTTATTCAAGCCATACACTACCAAGTACAACGAGCAAGAACTGGAGGCGATACTCACGGATAACAACAGCCCCATTTTCGTTTTTGAAGAGGGTAGGGTGTTGGGCTATGCTTTCTGCCAGGTGAACGAGGTCAAGGATCATTTGTTACTCGAGGACATCAAGACGCTGTATATCGATGACATCTGCGTGGATGAGAAAGCGCGCGGCAAACATGTCGGCAAATCGTTATACGAATACGTATATGACTATGCCAAGTCGATAGGGTGTAACAACATCACCCTGAATGTGTGGGAGGGAAACGATCCTGCGCTACAGTTCTACAGGAACATGGGTATGAAAGTGCAGAAAACGACTATGGAAATTGTGCTTTGATGATCATCTCCGTCGCCTATTCCCACTCAATCGTGGCAGGTGGTTTGGAGGAAATGTCGTAGCAGACTCGGTTCACCCCTTTCACCTTGTTGATGATATCGTTCGATACTTTGGCCAGAAAGTCGTAGGGTAGGTGAGCCCAATCTGCCGTCATGGCGTCCATGCTGGTGACCGCACGTAAGGCCACCGGATGCTCGTAGGTGCGTTCATCGCCCATCACACCCACGCTTTTCACCTTGCTGAGCAGGATGGCTCCCGCCTGCCACACCTTGTCGTATAATGTCTGGCCATCTTCGCAGATGTAGTTGTGCATCGCCTCGATATAGATATCGTCAGCCTCTTGTAGCACCCTCACATTCTCAGGCGTAATTTCACCCAGGATTCTCACGGCCAATCCTGGGCCGGGGAACGGATGGCGCTTGATGAGTCGCTCAGGCATTCCCAGTTGGCGTCCGACTCTGCGCACCTCGTCCTTGAACAGCCATTTCAGCGGTTCACAGAGTTGCAGGTGCATCTCCTCAGGCAGACCTCCTACATTGTGATGGCTTTTGATGACCTTGCCCGTGATGTTCAGGCTCTCGATGCGGTCGGGATAGATAGTTCCCTGAGCCAACCAGCGGCATTTACTATTCGACGATTTACTATTTACTATTTTCTTTGCCTCGGCATCAAAAACCTCAACGAAATCCCTGCCTATGATCTTACGCTTCTGCTCCGGGTCTTCCACGCCTCGTAGATCACGGAAGAACTTCTCGCTGGCATCCACGCCGATGACGTTCAGTCCCAGACCCTTGTAAGCCTCCATCACCTTGTTGAACTCGTTCTTGCGCAACATCCCGTGATCCACAAAGATGCAGGTGAGGTTGTTACCGATGGCCCGGTTCAGTAGCGTGGCACAAACGCTGGAATCTACGCCGCCGCTCAATCCCAGAATGACGCGGTCGTCGCCCAGCTGCTCTTGGAGTTCCCTGACCGTGGTCTCCACAAACGAGGCTGCGCTCCACTCCTGGCGACTGCCGCAGATATCGACCACGAAATTCTTCAGGAGTTGGAACCCCTGCAGGGAGTGATGCACCTCGGGGTGGTATTGCACAGCCCATATGCGCTGCTCAGAGTTTGCGTAGGCCGCATATTTCACATCCTCGGTAGAGGCGATGCAGTGGTAACCTGTAGGCAATGCAGTAATGGTGTCGCCGTGACTCATCCACACCTGCGAGTCCTTCTCAAAGCCCTTGAACAGTGGATCGGTGTCGTCGAACTGCTTCAGGTGAGCACGTCCGTATTCGCGGCTTCCAGCAGGCTCCACCTTGCCTCCGCCGCAGTAAGCCATCAGCTGAGCGCCATAGCAGATGCCCAGCACAGGATATTTGCCCACGAACTGACTGAAATCCACGCGGAAAGCATCCTTGTCATAGACGGACAGAGGCGAGCCGCTCAGTATCACACCAATGATGCCTTCATCATTTTGCGGGAACTTATTGTATGGAAAGATCTCGCAGAATGTGTCCAGTTCCCTGACGCGACGGCCAATGAGCTGAGTGGTCTGCGAACCAAAATCTAAGATGATGATTTTCTGTTGCATGGGATTCAATAAAGCATTGCTGTAAATTCTTCGCAAAGATAGTGCTTTTTTTGCATCATCCGCTACACAGCGAACGTTTTGTTTTCAATGAGAGGCAATTATTTGACACTTATCAAAGATGATCCAGGAAAGGGAGATAATAAAAGGCCCGTTGAATGAACAACGGGCCTTCAAAATCATCGAATGAACAGCAACTCTCTGTACTTCGGCAGCGGCCAGAGAGCATCATCGACGATGAGCTCGAGTTTGTCTATCTGGCGTCGGATGGTGTCGAGCATCGGGGCCACTGTGTCGTGATATGCGATAGCCTTCTGATGCTCATCTTCGATCTTGTTGGCTACTTTACGGGCAGCCACAAGTTCCTCCACCTGCGTCTCGATGCTGGCTGTGCGACGGGCGATGTCCTCGATAATCTTCAGGTTGCGAGCGTTGAGGGCGGCGGCTTTCTCAGCGGGGAAGGCGGCGGTCATGCGCTCCACGTTCTTCAGCAGCGCGCTCTGATAGCTGGTGGCCACGGGGATGATGTGGTTCATGCTGAGGTCGCCGAGCACGCGGGCCTCGATCTGAATCTTCTTGGTGTAGGTCTCCCATTTCACCTCGTTGCGGGCCTCGAGTTCCTTCTTCGTCATCACGCCGAGGCTCTCGAAGAGCTGTATGCTGGCGGGGTCGAGGTAGCGCTCGAAGATGACGGGGCACGAGGTCT
>CAJOCU010000035.1:0-32259 GCA_905233765.1 uncultured Bacteroidaceae bacterium
AGCCCCTCCCATTGGGATGGGAGAAAGGGAGTCGGCGACGGCTTTATCCGCAATGAATTCGAGATTCATGCGCACCTCGCGGCGCATGAGCCAGGCGGCGGGGTTCCACCAGAAGAGGATGCAGACCACCTGTGAGAAGAGGATGTCGAGGGTGTGCCAACCGCGGACGTGCGCCTGTTCATGGATGAGTACCTCGCGCAATGTCTGCTCGTCCATGCCGTCGGGATGGATGAATATCCACGGACCGAAGGAGAAGGGGCTGCAGGGACGAGGGAAACACCTCACCCCCACCCCCTCTCCAAAAGGCGAGGGGAGCTGCTTGACGAGCGGGCACGTACACCTTAAATATATAATGTACGCAATCTGCCAGAGCAGTTTCAACGTCATCCACACGACGGGAATGAGGTAGAGAATCGCCCAGAGAGCCATCATGCCTACGAACCACATGCCGCAGCCGGGCTCGCTCTGCTCAATGCCCAACGTGGAGACACGCATAGCGGTGACTTCAATGGTGGGCAGCACATAACTGGCGTAGGCTTCGGCCATGTCCGTGGCAGCAGTATCGGCAGTCAAGAGTGCCTGCACGTCGCACAATGGCAACAGGAAGGCGGTCAGGTAGATCCCCCACAGCATCAGACGGCGCACACCGAAGAACGTGTCCCTGTGCATCACCACCTGAAACAGCAGGCAGAGCAGGGCGAGGATGAGGTTGAGTTTTATGATGTATAGCATATCCTATTTCTTTTCTATCTCATTGATAATCTCTCTCAGCTCCTCGGCGCTGAGCTTCTGTTCACGAGCAAAGAAGGATACGACATCCTTGATGGAACCGTCAAGGTAGCGGTCAATGAGCGAGCCAAGACGCGAGTGACCATAGTCCTTCTTTTCCACGATGGGCCAATAGACATAGCCTCGCCCTTCACGACGATGGTCGAGGTAGCCTTTGCGCTCCAGCGACTGGAACACATTCTGGATGCCGTTGAGCAGCGGTTGCGGCTCGGGATAGCGCATGAGCACGTCGCGTGGCGTACATTCGCCCAGCTGCCAGATGTGCTCCATCACTTCTTCTTCCTTTTGACTGAGTTTGATCATAACTAAAAAGTATGATTTAATGATTTGGAGAGTTATTGATAAGGTCGGATGAAAGCGTGATATACGATTCCGACGGTGCAAAGGAAAGGAGAATATATCAAATATGCAAGAGCGAGGCTTGGGATTTAACATTTCCTAAATGTTGAATAACGTATGAGAGAAAAGTGGGGAGGGTTCGTATAGTTTTCTACGAAACTATTTTTGAATGTAGATTCTTAATCGTATCTTTGTGCCCGCAAACGGAACAGAACAATGAAGCAATACTTAGATTTACTGCAACGCATCCTGGACGAGGGGGCGGTGAAGACGGACCGCACGGGCACGGGCACGAAGAGCGTGTTCGGACATCAGATGAGGTTCCACATGGCGGACGGGTTCCCGCTGCTAACGACCAAGAAGCTGCACCTGCGCAGCATCATCCACGAGCTGCTGTGGTTCCTGCGCGGCGACACGAATATCCAGTACCTGCATGACAATAAGGTGACAATATGGGATGAATGGGCCGATGAAAACGGCGATTTAGGGCCTGTGTATGGACACCAATGGCGGTCGTGGCCGGACTACAACGGCGGCACCATCGACCAGATTGCCAACGTGGTGGACTTGATCAAGCATCACCCGGATTCACGTCGCATGATGGTGTCGGCATGGAACGTGGCGGAGGTGGATCAGATGGCGCTGCCACCGTGCCACTGCCTGTTCCAGTTCTATGTGGCCGACGGGCGACTGAGCCTGCAGCTGTACCAGCGCTCGGCAGACACGTTCCTGGGCGTGCCGTTCAACATCGCTAGCTATGCGCTGTTGCTACAGATGATGGCACAGGTAACGGGCCTTGAGGCAGGCGACTTCATACACACGACGGGCGACACACACCTGTACCTGAACCATATCGAGCAGGCACAGCTACAGCTGACGCGCACACCGCGTCCCCTACCCCACATGGTGATCAACCCGGATGTGAAGGATATCTTCAGCTTCCGCTACGAGGACTTCCAGCTGGAGGGCTACGACCCGTGGCCGCATATCAAAGCGGAGGTGGCGGTGTGAAGCGCTGTTTAAAGTTTAAGGTTTAAAGTTTAAAGACAATGCTGACACTCATTGCGGCGGTGGCGGAGAACGGAGCCATCGGATTCCAGAACAAGTTGCTGTATTGGCTGCCCAACGACCTGAAGCGGTTCAAGGCGCTGACAACAGGTCACACCATTGTGATGGGGCGCAAGACGTTTGAGTCGCTGCCCAAGGGTGCGTTGCCCAACCGCAGGAACATCGTGTTGACAAAAAACGCCCATTTCACCGCGGAAAACACAGAGACATTCGCCTCGCTGCAGCAGGCATTAGCGGCCTGCAAGCCGGACGAAGATGTCTTCGTCATCGGTGGCGCCAGCGTCTATCAGCAGGCACTACCCTATGCCGACCGCCTCTGCCTGACGCTCGTCCACGATACTCCCGATGAAGCCGATGCATACTTCCCCCAGCTCAACCCCGAGGAATGGAAGGTGGAAACAGAAGAAAAGCACGACGCAGATGAGCGCCATGCCTTTGCCTATACCTTTATAGATTATGTAAGGGTTTAAGGGTTTAAGAGTTCAAGGGGTTCAAGAGTTTAAGGGGTTCCTACTGAAAGAACGAGAAGTTGACACTCCCATAGGCGCGATGCCCGATGAAATGGGGATGTTCGGAGAAATCCTGCGCCTTGCCGTGTTCCAGCACGAAGAGTCCCCCCTCTTTTAATAAGGCCCCCTCCCGACCTCCCCGAGGGGCATCGTTCGTCATTCGTAATTCGTCATTAAAAACGAGGTCTGGCAGCTGCTCTAACTGAGGTAGCGCATAGGGCGGATCGGCGAAGATGAAGTCGTAGGAGCCCGGCGCCTTCTTCAGGAAACGAAGGACATCGGCACGCAGGAGCGTTACGTCCGGCTCAGCCTTTAACACGCGCAGGAACTGACGGATAAAAGAGATATGCTGAGCGTCGAGCTCCACGGCTGTGACATGAGAACAGCCGCGCGAGAGCAACTCCAGCGTGATGCTCCCCGTGCCAGCGAACAGGTCCAGAGCTGTCGGCGTGCTCTCCTCGAAATCAATATACGAGCGCAGCACGTTGAACAGGTTCTCCTTGGCGAAGTCCGTGGTGGGACGTGCCTTGAACGAGCGCGGCACATCGAAATGGCGACCTTTGTATTTCCCTGCCACTACGCGCATAATCAGAGCCTGTTTAACAGCAACGCCTTCAGGTCGGCCGGCACCTGTTTCTCACGCGTCAATGGGACTCGTGGGAAGAGGTCGTTGTGCGTAAGAACATCCACGTGTAGCAGATATTCCGACAAAGACTGCCTTAGGGCCTCCAAGTCATCCGTTACCGCAAGGCAAAGCGTCAAATGATCGGTCAACGCCTGAAAGCCTAAAGCCTGCCATGTGTTCAAGGCGAAGTAGAGGGAATCGGTGTTGTTCTCTGTCGCGAAGCAGTTGGCGAAGCGCAGGTGACCGTCGGCAAAGGCGTAGAGGGAAAAGCCATTCTCCTCGGGGCAGAGGAACATGCGACGTGCTCCCGTGAGGGGCACATCCTCGTCGTAGCGCAACAGACGTTCCATGAGCATCGCACGCGAGGCGAAGAAGCGCGCCGTGGGATAGAACTGAAGGATCGTCTCCTCAACATCGGAGGGGATGGCGTACAACTCCACAGATTCCAACTGTGGCTGAATTGTATAAGCCACCCGTAGAGAATCCATCTCCTCGTTAGCGAAAGTGAGGCCATAGAGCGGTGATGCCTCGTCGCGATGGAACTCCTCTAACGGCACCCGCGTTGATGGCGAGCAAATCAGCACATAAGCCTGGTCTATCTGACTATTGAAGTAGTCTGGCTTACAGAGCTCCTGTTGAAGCTGCTGCGCCAGTGAGACGCTATCGGAACGACGGAAATGCTCACCACGCACAAGACTGCTCGTCTGCGGATCACAGACGAAAAAAGAAAATCCATCCGCGTGCAAGCGGATGGATAGACTTAATGGATAATACGACTTATTCCCAGTTGCCGGCATTGTTGTTCCAGTTGCTGAGGTCACCAATCTTCAAACCGGGGTAGTTGCCCATATCATCTGCCAACTGACGGCGATTGACAATTTCACGGTCACCATTACGTCCCATATTCTTGAGGAACGAAGCATCAGGAGCACAGCACTCCATGACATACTGCGTAGTACCGGAACGCGTAATGGTGAGGAACGTGTTCAACTCGAAGGTGTCGCCCTCAGCATAGGGGATATAACGGAGGCTGTCAGCATCAAAGCCCTCGCCGAAGAGAGAATCACTGAGGTTCACCCACGTAGTATCACGACGGAACCCCTGCAGACCGTTGGCAGCGATGGCAGCAGCGTCGCCGCTGTTCACGATGGCAGCAGCCTTTGTCTCGGTAAGTCCCTTCTCCATCTGCTCGTCGGTAAGGGTTCCTTCCTTGACGATCTTAGGAATACGTCCGTTACGCACGAATTCAACGAGTTTCCAGAGGCTGTCACAATAGGCTGCCTCGGGACTCTGAAGCTTATACTCCTCCTGAGCAGCACGAATCTGAAGCAGACGTGCCTTGACAGCATTTTCACGAAGGGTAATTTCCGACTTGAAGTCGATGTCATCTTGAATACTACGCCAGCAAATAAAGAGCAGGCCAATGACACAAAGCACTAAAAGTACATTAAAAATCTTTTTCATAACGCGTATATGAAGCTTTTTGTTTATATTTGCATCGCAAAAGTACAAGAATTATTTGAATACACCGCAAAAACCTCGCTTTTTTTCACGTTCGATGACGATAAATAGTCAATTAAAGGGCTTTATCCTTGAGAAATTCGGATTTCAACCCACTCCAGAGCAGGAAAAAGCCATCGAAATGATGGCCGACTTCGTGATTGAGCGAGAGAGCGACGGATTATTTCTTCTTAGAGGTTTCGCCGGCACTGGAAAGACGTCGCTCGTGGGCGCACTCGTGAAATGTCTCGATGCAATGCAACAGCACACGGTGCTAATGGCTCCCACAGGTCGCGCGGCAAAAGTATTCTCTATCCACGCACATCATCAGGCCTATACCATACACAAACGAATCTATCGACAAAAGACCTTTACAGGGGACATGGCAGACTTCATGCAAAACGTCAACCTGATGAAACATACACTATTCATCGTGGATGAAGCCTCCATGATCAGCAATGAAGGGCTCGGCAGCAGCATGTTCGGCACAGGCCACCTGCTGGACGACCTCATCCAGTTTGTCTATTCCGGCGAGGGATGTCGCTTAATGCTCGTAGGCGACACGGCACAGCTTCCTCCCGTAAACGAGGAACTGAGTCCTGCTCTGTCATCTGACTTCCTGAGCGGCTACGGGTTGAAGGTTCATGAGATCGCGCTCACGCAAGTGGTTCGTCAGCTCACAGATTCGGGCATTCTATGGAACGCCACAATGCTACGCCAGCAGATTGCTAACGATGAGGCGTGGGGACTGCCGAAGCTGCGACTGAAGGGGTTCCCGGATGTGCAATATATGCCGGGGAATGAACTCATCGAGGCGCTGGAGCAGGCATACTACCAATGCGGCACGGACCAGACCATCGTCATCACACGGTCCAACGCCCGCGCCAACGCCTTCAACCAGGGCATCCGCGGACGCATTCTCGGCTACGAGGAAGAGCTGACTGGCGGCGACCAACTGATGATCGTGAAGAACAACTATCACTGGGTGAAGCCCGAAGGCGTCGAGGAACCAGAGAGCACACAAATGGACTTCATCGCAAACGGAGACGTGGCAACCATCCGTCGGTATCGCAACGAACGCGAGATGCACGGTTTCAGGTTTGTGGACGTCACGCTCACATTTCCCGATTATGATGATATGGAAGTTGAAGCCACCGCCATTCTCAATACCCTCATGAGCGAATCCCCTGCCCTCACCCGCCAGCAACAGGAGACGCTCTTCCAGCACGTATGGGACGACTACCCCGAATTGCTCAATAAGCGCGACCGCATGAAAGCCGTAAAGGAAGACCCGTTCTTCAATGCCTTACAAATCAAATATGCCTACGCCGTTACCTGCCACAAAGCACAGGGCGGGCAGTGGCAGCGCGTGTTCATCGATCAGGGGTATATAACGGAGGAGATGCTCACAGTCGACTACTTTCGATGGCTCTACACAGCGCTGACGCGCGCCACGGAAACAGTCTATCTCGTGAACTGGCCCACGATATAAAGAAAAGGCCGCCATCTGGCGGCCTTCTCTCTTATATCAGTTTCTGCGGGTTGCAGAGTAGTTTATCTTCAAAGCCCATGACTTACGCAACACCTCCTTGATATCTGTGATGATACCCATTTGTGTGTGCTGGTCAATCTTCATGGACATCACCTGCGAAGCGGGATCAGGCATTGTAGTACGTTCCTGTGCCACGAAGTCCATTACCTCACGCGGTTCTGCATAGCGGTCGTTGAGCTGGATACGAGTACCCGAACCCATCTGAGCACGCAGCTGGTCGGTTGGAGGACCTACATAGATGAACGACACACACGACTTCTTCTCCAGCTTTTCAAGTTCAGTACCCGATGGAACGGTGAACTTCACCTTCAGCGTCACCTCACGCATAGTGGTAACAATCATGAAGAAGAACAGGATTGTGAAGATCAAGTCAGGGAGAGATGAGGTATTCATCTCCGGCATTTCGCGTCCTTGTTTCTTAGCCATAACTAGTTTCCTCCATAGTTTTTAGGTTCGGCCTCAGAAATCTTCTGGGGATAATATGTACGGATGGCTACCTGTTCGTCATCAGACAGGCGAGCATAGGGGCGACCGAACTTAGCAATAGCCAAGTCATCACGCAGCTCGTTGTAGGCAGCTACCAACTCGTTCTGCACCTGGAAATAGACATTATAAGGTGTACCACGGTCCGTCTGTACAGAAATCACATGTTTATCAGTAACATAGCAAGTTCCGAGCAGGTCGATTTCCTTGGCATGCAACTCCGGCAGCTTCGGGTTGTTATTCTTGTTCTGGATGAACTCCTTGGCACGTGCGCGAAGCTGGTTGATATCGATAAAGTCATGATTGACCATCAGGTAGCCAGCAGCGTTCAGGCGCACATTGAGGACGTTGCGCTCCTTCACATCAATCTGTGCATCCTCTTGATTGGGCTCGGGCGGCTGCGGGAGTCGGCGTGCCAAACCCATGTCGGTGTCCATAGAGGTTGTCACCAGGAAGAAGATGAGCAGGATGAAAGAGATGTCCGCAGTCGAACTCGAGTTCAGCCCAGGCACTTTCTTTTTCTTTCTTGCCATAATTGGTTTAAAGTTTAATGTTTAAAGTTTAATGTAGGATGTTTAAAGTCTAAAGAATAATGATTGTTTCATGCATGAATACTATCTGCATCAGAATTCTCATTAAACTTTAAACTTTAAACATTAAACTTTTATTCTTTCGGAGTTGCACTCTTCGTGAGATAGCCGCTCATGCTGATCACGACAGCCACGATGGCGATCACAGCAAGGATGTAGATAGTGAGCAACCACATATCAACAACCGTTACCATGCCAGCGGAAGTGGTGACACCAGAAACGGTGGTGTAGGCTTCCTCACCCAAACCGGAGACGACACCGATGATAAGAGCTACGATGACAGTTCCCCAAGTGCACAGCGTTATCTTACCGCTGGGAATGCCAGTGGGGTTGGGGCCAGTATTGCCGGAATTGATGGTAGCACCACGCACGAGACTCCACACGGTGAGACCCGCCGTGACAAAGAACAGCAAGTACATCAGGATCAGGATGAGATCCGTCAGTGCTGGTGAAACGTGTACGCCATCGAAGTCCATGTTGTTGTAGTCCACCAAGAAGAACAGGAGGAAGCACAGCACACCGACACCGATGCAGGAGTACAACGAGATACTGGATATTTTTTCAAGTTTCATAACTAAATACTTTTTTACTTCTTGCACTTCGGGGACTTCACGCACATGTCGAGCAGGCTCATAGCTGCCTCTTCCATGTTGGAGTTCAGAGCCTCCACGCGGCTGAGGACGTAGTTATAGAACACCTGCAGAATCAGCGCAACCACGATACCGAAGATGGTGGTGATAAGGGCGACCTTCATACCACCGGCAACGACTGTCGGGCTGATATCACCTGCGCGCTCGATATCATCGAATGCCACCGATCACAGTACCGAGGAAGCCGAGTGACGGAGCCATAGCGATGAACAGGGTAATCCAGGAGCAGTTCTCCTCGAGATAAGCGCCCTGAACCTCAGCTTCGATGTTGATACTACGCTCGATGGTAGCGATATCGTTCTGATCTTCGCTGGCAAGGCACTGCAGAGCTTTACGGGAAACCTGAGCCACAGGGCCACGTGTGCCGGCGCAATATTCGATAGCCTCTTCAACCTTGTTGGCTTTCACTTTCTCTGCGAGCGTAGCCATGAACTTACGGGTGTTCACCTGAGCAAGAGTCAGATAGATGACACGCTCAATGCAGAATGCGAGACCCAGCACGAGAGCGATAGACACGAGGCTCATGAAACCAGCGTCACCCTCGATGAACTTGGTCTTCAGCGTCTTGTGCAGACCTTCTTCTTCCTCGACGGGAGCAACGGCCTCTTCTACTGTGGGAGCCTCTTCAGCTACGCTGTCAACAGCCTCTTCAGCTACGGAATCAACCTGCTCGGTAGCCTCGTCAGCCACTTCGTCCTGAGCCATTACGGAAGGTGTCATGCCGAAAGTGAAGGCAGCCACCATTGCAACAATTGCAAAATACTTTTTCATTTTGTTTTTGATTTAATGATGAATGAATTTGTTATTTAATGTTCTTGATTTTGTCTCGCTTTTTTGCGTATTTCGCTACAAAAATATCTTTTTTTTCTTGAAGCCTCAACTTTTTCCAACAAAAAATTCACTTCTAAGCGCGTTTTTCCTGCTTTTGGGCCTCTAAAGTCACTTTTATTGACATTTTGGGAAGGTCTTTAAGGCATTTGCCGTCGTTTTAGCCGCCATTTCTTCGGGTGTCACATCATAGACCTCGGCTAACTTGCGAATCACCTCAATGATATAGGCTGTTTCATTGCGTTTTCCGCGGTAGGGAACAGGGCTCAGGTAGGGGGAGTCCGTCTCCACTACTATACGGTCGATAGGCACTACACGCCGCAACACCTCTGAGAGTTTGCTGTTCTTGTAGGTCACAACCCCGCCAATACCTAGCATGAAATCGGGGAAGGTCGCCAACAATTCCTCTGCCACCTCTGCCGAGCCGCTGAAACAATGGAAAACGCCTCTCGGTTGACAGTTCTTTAAGACATTGACCAGCTCGCGATGGGCGGAGCGGGAGTGGATCATGAGGGGAAGGCCGTACTTCTGCGCCCATTCCACCTGAATGGCCAGCGCCTCCTGCTGTTCCTCGTACTGCGAGCGGTCCCAGTAGTAGTCAAGTCCCACCTCGCCCACTGCGATGAAGGGGTGATGCTCGTCTTGCAATAAAGCCTCCATCCTCGGGAGGACATCGCGCCACGTTGTTCCAAGATCCTCAGGGTGCAGCCCTATCATCGGATAGAGGAAGCCCGGATGCTGACGTGCTAATGCCAGCATCGGTTCTATGGTCTCTGCATTAATATTAGGCAGGAATATGCGCCCAATGCCAGCGGCACGCGCCCTTTCGAGCACGTCATCGCGATCTGCATCAAACTGCTCGTCATAGAGGTGGCTATGGGTGTCTGTTATCAATGAAGAATGACGAATGAAGAATGAATCTTTCAATGTTTCAATGCTGTCTTCCGAACAGGGAGAGGGCGAGGTCGCGGAGGGGCGCCTTGCGGTCGGCGGGGAGTGCAACGGCATCGAGGGCTTCGAAGGCTTTGTCAAAGTACTCCCTGATGCGTGCTTCGGCCAGCTGGCGTACACCGATTTGATTATATAGAGCGGTGACGGCACTGATTTTCGTTGACGCCTCTTCGGGTGTCACCGCCGCTGTCGCAAGCCACTTGCGCAGCACCTCACCCTGTGTGCTATCTGCCAGCCGCAAGGCATTGATGAGCATGAAGGTTTTCTTGCCTTCGAGGATATCGCCACCGATGTTCTTGCCGAACGTCTTGGGGTCGCCATAGACATCCAACAGGTCGTCCTGCAGCTGGAACGCAAGACCGATATTCTCGCCGAAGTTGTACAAGAGGTCAGCATCCGCAGCAGGGGCGTCGGCCTGCAAGGCGCCCAGCTTCAGGGCACACGCCAAGAGCACCGATGTCTTCAGGCGAATCATCTCTATGTATTCTTCTTCCAGAACATCCATCCGGCTCTCGAACTCCATATCATATTGCTGTCCTTCGCCTATCTCCAACGCCGTCTCTGTGAACAGGTCCATCACAGCCTTCAAGTGTTCTGCCTTGGCCTCGCCCATCAGCTGATAAGCCAGCACGAGCATGGCATCGCCCGAAAGGATGGCTGTGTTCTCGTCCCACACCTTATGCACAGTGGGCTTGCCCCGACGCATATCGGCCTTGTCCATCACATCATCGTGTAGCAACGTGTAGTTGTGGTACATTTCCAAGCCAAGGGCCGTAGGCAGTATGGTCTCCATGTCTTCACGATAGAGCTCATAAGCCATCAGCATCAGCACAGGTCGGATGCGCTTGCCACCCAGCGACAACACGTATTTCACAGGAGCGTACAAGCCTTCTGGCTTGCGCTCGAGGGGTAATGCAGCTAAGGCATCATTAAAGAAGGAGAGGGTCTCGCGGAAATCTTTCATATCCCTTGATAAGAAGAGGCTGCACGGGTTGGGCGCAGCCTCTTATATATAATAAGGTATAATTACGTGAAATGGATTATTGCAGACGGAACATCACTGGCAGGTTGAAACGTGAGCGCACAGGTTTGTTACCCTGACGCGCGGGTTTCCACTTCGGCATCTCCTTGACAACGCGCTCAGCTTCCTTTGAGAGCGAGGGGTCTGGTGAGCGAAGCACCTTCACATCCACGATGGAACCGTCCTTGTTTACCACGAACTGCACGAACACACGTCCCTGAATGCCTTGCTCCTGAGCAATGGCGGGATACTTGATGTGCTTTGACAGCCACTCGTAGCAGGCCTGATCGCCACCGGGGAACATAGCGTTCTCCTCCACCACCTCGAAGATACGGTCGTCATCACTCTCTTCACGCACAGGTCCTACAGGGCCAGCCACTACTGCCGTGGGAGCACCCGTACCTGTAACCGTGGAGATAGCCTGGTTCACTTCCTCAGAGGTTTGCACTTCTTCCTCGGCCAGTTCTGTCTCATCGTCAACGATGTTCAGAATCTCAGCTACCTTAGGAGCAGCAGCAGGAGGAGGAGCCATCTGTTCCTTCTGCGTCGTGATAGGAATCATTTCCTCCTCAAACGCACTTTCGTAGATGGGTTCCAGTTCATCATACTTGATTTCGCGGGTCGTGTACTCAAAAGCCACGAACATCACTGCAAGAGTCAGGACATAGCCAAGCAACAGGCTTGTGCCGCGTTGGCCACGCAACTCATCGGTCATTGATTTGATTTCTTCCATAGAGATTATATAGCTTTATTTAATACTTAAGGATGATTTGGACACATTTCATGTATCACGCGCCACAAAAGTAGCACATTTTTTTGATACGTGAATTCCTTTCGGCCATTTTTTTTTGCTTAAGGCACCTTTTTTCTAAAAAAACGGCCTCTTGACACCCTAAAACGGCCTTCCTTTACGTTATGTATGTGAAATAATGTGTATCTTTGTACGCAAAATCAAGCAATGCGCATCAAAAACGTTTACTTCTTCCTTTCCACACTCCTCTGTGGGATTACCACAGCCTCGGCACAGAGCGAGAGCACCTCGGTGTTCCACTTCCTGAAGCTGCCCACATCGTCTCATGCCATGGCGCTGGGAGGAAGCAACTTTTCCATCCCCGATGACGACGCATCGCTCATCTTCCAGAACCCCGCTCTCATGGCCAACATGAGCGACAAATCCATCAACCTGAGTTTCCTCACATACATGCAAGGATGCAAGGCAGGCAACGTCTCATGGACGATGGCCCACGGCCAACGCGGCACATGGGGTGTGGGAGCCCAGTTCCTCGGCTACGGCTCTATGCGCGGGATGACTATTGACGAGGTGGAGACGGGTGACTTCAGTGCTCTTGACATGTGTATTAGCGGGGGCTACACATACTTGCTTACTGAACACATCGCGGGTGGCGTCATGGGAAAATTCATTTATTCCAAATACGGAGGCTATAGCTCCATTGGTCTCGCTGTAGATCTAGGCTTCAACTACTGGAATGAGGACCTGAACCTCTCCATCTCAACCGTAGCAGCCAACCTTGGCGGCCAGGTGAAGGCTTTCGGAGATCACCATGAGCGTCTGCCTTTCGACCTGCGCATAGGGTTCACCAAAGGCTTTGCGCGCGCCCCCATCCGCTTCTCCGTATCAATGGCCGACCTTACACGCTGGCGAGCCGAGGACTACTACACCGCAGGCGAGGATATTTCTGGAGGCCGCATCTTCACCAACCATCTCATCCTGGGTCTTGACATTCTGCCAATGGACCTCTTCTATGTCTCCGTCGGCTATAACTTCCGTCGCGCCTACGAGCTGAGGGCTGCAGGGAGCAGCCACGCTGCCGGTCTCTGCGTTGGCGCAGGCTTAAAACTGAAGAAGTTCAGCCTCGGCCTCACCTATGCCAAATACCACGTTTCCATGCCCGCTTTCATGATTACTGCACAATATCATCTATGATTACCATCGCCATTGACGGCCACAGTTCTTGCGGAAAGAGCACGATGGCCAAGGATCTCGCACGCGAGATCGGATATATTTACATTGACAGCGGTGCCATGTACCGTTGCTGTACCCTCTTCTGCATCGAGCAGGGCCTCATCAACGCCGACGGCAGTGTCCAGGCTGACGAACTCGAGCGCCGTATGTCTGAAATCCACGTCAGTTTCCAGCTGAATCCCGAGACAGGCCGCCCCGACGCTTACCTCAACGGCAGAAACGTTGAGCAACGCATCCGCACGATGGAAGTATCCTCGCACGTCAGTCCCGTCGCAGCCCTGCCCTTCGTGCGCGCCGCTATGACGGCCCAGCAGCAAGAGATGGGCCGCGATGGCGGCATCGTTATGGACGGTAGAGACATCGGCACAGCCGTATTCCCCAATGCCGAGCTGAAGATTTTCGTCACCGCCTCCGATGAGATTCGCGCTCAGCGCCGCTACGACGAGCTCATCGCCAAGGGTGAAGATGCCGATTTCAACGAGGTTCTTGCCAACCTACGCGAGCGCGACCGCATCGATTCCACCCGAGCTGTAGCACCCCTTCGCCAGGCTCCCGATGCCCTTGTCCTTGACAATAGCCACATGACCATCCCTGAGCAGAAGCAGTGGCTGATAGAACAATATCACAAATTGGCGGATTAACGGGTTGAAGATAGAGATCGATACAGGCTCAGGCTTTTGCTTTGGCGTCACACGCGCCATCGGCAAGGCTGAGGAGGAGTTGCAAAAAGGGCAACCCCTCTATTGCCTAGGCGACATCGTGCACAACGGTCGCGAGGTGGAACGCCTGCGTCAGGCCGGCCTGGTGACCATCGACCACGAGGTCTTCGCGCAGTTGCGCGATGCCAACGTGCTGCTTCGCGCTCATGGCGAGCCGCCCTCCACCTACCAGTTGGCCTCGCAGAACAACATCCACCTCATTGATGCCACCTGCCCCGTTGTTCTTCACTTGCAGGAGCGTATCAAACGCGAGTACGACGCCGACGCTGACCATCACAAACAAATCGTCATCTTTGGCAAGCGCGGCCATGCCGAGGTGCTCGGTCTCGTTGGCCAGACAGCAGGCACCGCCATCGTCATCGAGACCCCCGAGGAGGCCGGCAGTCTGGATTTCCAACGCGACATCGCCCTCTACAGCCAGACCACCAAGTCCCTCGACGGCTTCCGTCAAGTAGTCGATTATATCCAGCAGCACATCGCGCCAACGGCCACCTTCACCTTCTATGACACCATCTGTCGTCAGGTGGCCAACCGCATCCCCCATATCCGCGAGTTTGCGGCCCAGCACGATATTGTCCTATTCGTCTGCGGTCACAAGAGCAGCAACGGTCGCGCTCTCTTTCGCGAATGTGCGCGCGCAAACGCACGTTCTTATATGATTGATAGTCCTTCGGAGATTGACAACATCCCCGAGCTTACTGCTACTCTCCACCAATCCCCCGCCCTCTCCATCGGCATCTGCGGCGCCACCTCAACCCCCAAATGGCTCATGGAGGAATGCAAGGCACGGGTGGAGCAGGGTCTTACGTCAGTAAGACCGCAGTCTTAAGCACGTAAGACTGCGGTCCTATAGCGACAGACTCATAGCTATCTTTTATCGAAGGAGTGCGAAGTAAGTGTCGAGGAGGTTCTTTGCAGCGACGAATGAGGTCTGATGTCCGTCCAGGACATTTTGCTCGGCACGAGGCAATAGGCCGGCAATGGTCTCGTTGTTGTAGAAACCGTTGCGCAACTGCTCGTTGATGCTCTCGTACATCCAGTACTTAGCCTGTTCCGCACGCCGATGTTCGAAGAAGCCGTTCGCCTTAACGAAATCAACATACTCATAGACCATATCCCACACTTCCTTGATGCCGAGGCCGTAAAAGCCTGAGTAGCAAAGGACTTTCGGAAGCCAGCCGCTCTCGGGCATGGGAAATAGGTGGAGAGCGTTCTGGAACTGGCGTGCGGCAAGGCGACATGGCTCCACATTGTCACCATCGCATTTGTTGATGACGATGCCGTCGGCCATCTCCATGATACCACGCTTGATACCCTGTAGCTCATCACCTGTGCCGGCAAGCTGGATGAGGAGGAAGAAATCGACCATTGAGTGGCAAGCAGTCTCGCTCTGTCCCACCCCTACGGTCTCCACGAAAATCTTGTCGAAACCCGCGGCCTCGCACAGGATGATAGTCTCACGCGTCTTACGGGCCACGCCGCCGAGGGAGCCGGCCGAGGGGCTGGGGCGAATGAACGAGTCGGGATGCACAGAGAGTTTCTCCATACGGGTCTTATCGCCGAGAATACTACCCTTTGTCTTTTCTGAGCTAGGGTCGATGGCAAGAACTGCGAGCTTCCCCCCCGTACGTTCAAGGACATGGATGCCGAACTCATCGATGCTGGTGCTCTTACCTGCACCTGGGACACCGCTGATGCCAATGCGAATACTATGACCGCTGTAGGGCAGACACCTCTCGATGACCTCTTGGGCGATAGCCTGATGCTCGGGATTGGTACTCTCGACAAGAGTCACTGCCTGCCCAAGGACTGTGACGTTACCCTTCAGAATGCCCTGGACATAATCCTCTACAGTGAGGCGGCGGCGAGCAAAGCGTCCGCGCTGAAGGTAGGGGTTGACGGTGGAGGGCTGCTCCACACCGCTATTGACGACCAATCCCTTGTATTCTTCGCTATTCTCTGGGTGCTCCATTCAAAGTATCTTTCAAGGTTTCAACTATTCGAGTATCTGATAAAAACACATTAGCGCTTCGATTTTGAAATTTTCGGTTCCACGGCAGTGATACCGCGCTGCGAGGGGGTGACGGGTCGGATGGTGCCATCGGCGTTGAATTCCATACGGTCGATGCAGACTTCGCGGTGGAAGCCAGGACCACGTTTCTTGTCCATGTAGTTCTTGTTGATTCGATGATAGACAATGTACCATTCGTCCTTGCCCGGCACCTGGATAACGCTGTTGTGTGCCGTGCCATAGATGGCATTATTGGGGTCCTGGCGCAAGATGACAGGCTGACGCGCTACAACGATGGGTCCCATGGGAGAACTGGAGGTGCCATAGGCAACATGGTAGTTCGCGGAACCGGTATCATCAACACTCCACATGAAATAATAAATGCCCTTGCGATAAAAGACGTAAGGAGCTTCGCGATATCGGAAATCCTCCAAGGAACCGCCCTCTGGGGTGATAACCTGCACTGTTGTGGTGTCGATACTCACCATGTCATCATTCAGCTTAGCAACAGCCATGTAACCATTGCCCCAATAAATGTAGTTCTCGTCTGTGACCGGATCGTTGAAGACATCAACATCAATCTGTTGACCACCTGTCAAACCGGCAGGGCGTGTGTAGATGATGGGAGTGCCCAGGTCGTAGTATGGTCCTGCGGGTTTATCGGCCATGGCCACACCTATGGACTTACGGTTACGGTCGCTATCGTGACCACTATAATAGAAATAATAGTTATAGCTTCCATCGGGCTGTCGGCGCTCCATGATCGCAGGCGCCCAGGCATTCCCCGTAGCCCAGGGAACTTGGTCGGTGGCAAGATCAAGGATGATACCCTCGTGCTTCCAGTCAATAAGATTAGCACTTGAAAAGGCGGTGAAGTAATATCCTCCCCAGCCCTGTGCGCCATCAGTCGTGGAGTAGATGTAGAAACGGTTATTCTGGTGAGAGAACATGATCTCCGGGTCGGCATGAAATTCGGGAAGGATCGGATTGCCACTATAGCGCACACGACGCTTGCTCGGCTGTGCTGCAGAGCAGTCGAGTCCGAGGACAACAAGGGCAACAAGGATGAAAGAGAACTTTTTCATAACTGGTTATAGGATTATTGGTAATAATCAAGCATCTCGAAGATGTCGTCGCGGGAGGCTTGCTGATTGATGCGGATATCCCCCACTCCACCAAGGAGCGTAAAATTGATGATGCCGGCAGAATTCTTCTTGTCATGGGTCATCAATTCGTAGAGTCGGTCATACTCCCTGCAGGTGAATGCGAAGTGCCCATAAGTCTCTTTAACAAACTGAGCCACCTGATGAAGGCGCTCTGCAGGGAAGCCGCAGCGGGTGGCTGAAAGATAGAGCTCACAGACGAGACCCCAGGCGACAGCATAGCCATGGAGCACGGTGCGGTTCTCGGCTAACGCAAGACTCTCGAAGGCATGGCCTACTGTGTGACCAAGATTTAAAGCTTTGCGGAGACCTTGTTCAAGAGGGTCTTCTGCGACTACACGTTCCTTGACCTTAACGCTCTTGGCAACCATCTCCTTTAAGTGCACAAAGTCGGGATGAAAAATGTCAAATCCTAAAAGCTCAGTCAACATAGTCTCGTCGGAGATGAGCCCGTGCTTGAGCATCTCGGCATAGCCGCTGCGGATGTTCTCGCTGTCGAGGGTATGAAGGAACTGAGTGTCGAGGATGACACTGGAGGCTGCGCTGAAAACACCTATCTCATTCTTCAATCCGCGGAAGTTAATGCCGGTCTTTCCGCCGACACTAGCATCAACCATTGCGAGAAGTGTCGTAGGGATGTTGATATAAGCGATGCCACGCTTGAAAGTGGAGGCTGCAAAACCACCTAAGTCTGTGACCATACCTCCACCCAAGTTTATTAGCAGGGAATGGCGCGTGGCGCCGCCATCGCCCAGCGCAGTCCAAACAGAAGCGAGCGAATCAAGAGTCTTGGCCTCGTCGGTGGCACCAATGGTAATCAGAGTAGCATCGCACGACTCGCGGATAAGAGGCCAGCAGAGGTCACGCGTAGTGGTATCGGTGAGTACGAAAAGGCGATCGGGCTGGACACGGCCGATGGCAGCAGACAAGTCTGCATGGAGGTTTCTACTGATGATGATATTTTGATTCATTACGCCCTTTCGTTTCTTTTGTGCTGCAAATATAAGGTAAGTTCCTGGAAGCACAAAAAAAGTGCTCTTAAAAAATATAAAAACGGTGCTCCAGAAAAATCCGGAGCACCGTGAAACTTATTGCTGTGGCCTGCTGCACAGGTCCAGCACTTACTTAATCGAGATCGTAGTCAAGGACGGCCTTGCGATTAGCGAGCACTCGGTCGTAGTCTTCCTTGGAGCCCACAATAATGCGTTCAAACTCGCGCAGACCCGTACCTGCTGGGATGAGGTGACCGCAGATGACGTTTTCCTTCATGCCCTCGAGATAGTCGCTCTTACCATTGATAGCTGCTTCGTTGAGGACCTTGGTAGTTTCCTGGAAGGAGGCAGCGGACATGAACGAGCTGGTCTGCAGGGCCGCACGTGTGATACCCTGAAGTATCTGCGTGGAAGTGGCGGGCATCGCGTCGCGAACGACAACGGGACGCAAGTCGCGGCGCTTGAGCAACGAGTTCTCGTCGCGAAGCTTGCGGGCAGTGACAATCATACCGGCCATCATCGTCTCGCTGTCTCCAGCGTCGATAACCACCTTCTTGCCCCAGATGCGGTCGTTTTCCTCCGCGAACTCAAGCTTATCGACCACTTGCTGCTCGAGGAAGCGGGTATCGCCAGGCTCTTCAATCTGCACTTTACGCATCATCTGGCGCACAATGACCTCGAAGTGCTTATCGTTGATCTTCACACCTTGCAGACGATAGACATCCTGTACCTCGTTGACGATGTACTCCTGCACTGCAGTTGGGCCCTGAATAGCCAGGATGTCGGCAGGTGTAATGGCACCGTCGGAGAGCGGCGTGCCAGCACGTACGTAGTCGTTCTCCTGCACAAGAATCTGCTTGGAGAGGGGTACAAGATAGCGGCGCTCGTCACCCGTCTTGGGTGTAATGATGATCTCGCGGTTTCCGCGCTTGAGCTTACCCATGGTGACCTCGCCGTCAATCTCACTGACGATAGCAGGGTTACTCGGGTTGCGGGCTTCGAAGAGCTCTGTGACACGAGGCAGACCGCCCGTGATATCACCTGCCTTACCCACAGCACGCGGAATCTTCACGAGGACATCACCAGCCTTAACCGTCTGCTTGTCCTCAACAGAGATGTGACCGCCGATGGGGAAATTATAGGTGCGAAGGAGCTCGCCGTCCTCGCTGACAATGTGTGCCTGCGGAATCTTGGCCTTGTCTTTGGACTCAATGACGATGAGTTCGCGCAAACCTGTGGTTTCATCGGACTCTACTCGATAGGTGACACCTTCGATGACACCCTCGAACTCTATGCGACCTGCGCTCTCAGTGACGATGACAGCGTTGAAAGGATCCCATTTTGCAACAATGTCGCCCTTGGAAACTTTCTCGCCATCCTTCTTGTAGAGCGTGGAGCCGTAAGGAACATTCTGGCTGAGCAGGACAATGCCCGTGTTGACATCCACGAAACGGACTTCGGCCAGACGGCCTACAACCATCTTAGCAGGAGCACCAGATTCATCAACGATATCTACAGTACGCAGTTCCTCGAACTCAAGTTTGCTGTCGTACTTGGCCTTGATGGTAGCATTGGCAGCTGCGTTATCTGCCACACCACCGGCATGGAAAGTACGCAGAGTAAGCTGAGTACCAGGCTCACCAATAGACTGCGCGGCGATGACGCCAACAGCCTCGCCCTTCTGCACCATACGAGCGGTGGCAAGGTTGCGACCGTAGCACTTCATGCAAACGCCATGACGGCTCTCGCAGGTGAGCACGGAACGAATCTCTACGCTCTCAATGGGACTGGCTTCAATCTCAGCGGCAATGGCTTCGGTGATTTCCTCGCCTGCGGCAACAATCAGCTTATTGGTCGAAGGATTGATGATATCGTGCACGCTGACGCGACCGAGAATACGATCGTAGAGGGAGCTGATGACCTCGTCGCCATTCTTGAGAGCTGTGCAGACAAGACCACGCAGGGTGCCGCAGTCCTCCTCGGTGATGATGACATCGTGGCTTACATCGACCAGACGGCGAGTTAGGTAACCTGCGTCAGCCGTCTTCAGAGCGGTATCTGCAAGACCCTTACGGGCACCGTGGGTAGAGATGAAGTACTCTAGCACGGACATACCCTCTTTAAAGTTAGAAAGAATCGGGTTCTCAATGATCTGTGCTTCGGCGCCCGCCTTCTGAGGCTTGGCCATCAGACCACGCATACCGGAGAGCTGTGAGATCTGACCGGCACTACCACGGGCACCCGAGTCAAGCATCATATACACGGCGTTGAAGCCCTGATCGGCCTCTCGCATGGTCTTCATCAGCACGGCGGAGAGGTCGTTGTTGACGTGTGTCCATGCATCAATGACCTGATTGTATCGCTCCTTGTCGGTGATGAAACCCATATTATAGTCACCCATAATGCGCTCTACCTCATCGTTACCACGTTGCACGAGAGCTGCCTTCTCCTCGGGGATAATGATATCGCCAAGGTTAAAGCTTAGGCCACCGTCGTAGGCGAGCTTGTAACCGAGGTTCTTGATTCCATCGAGGAAAGCACAGGCCTTGGCAACACCCACGGTCTTGATGACATCAGTGATAAGGCCACGAAGCGTCTTCTTGGAAATGACGTCGTTGAAGAAACCAACCTCCACAGGAATAATCTCATTCACAATGACGCGACCGACGGAAGTTTCTACCATGTGCTTGCCAATCCGGCCATCTTCCATCTTGTCAGGAACAATGACTTTCACGGGTGCATGAACATCTACGCGGCGTTCATTATAAGCAATGATAGCCTCTTCGGGGCCATAGAAGATAAGGCCTTCACCCTTGGCACCCGGACGCAGCTTGGTGATGTAGTAGAGACCCAGCACCATATCCTGCGAGGGCACAGTGATAGGAGCGCCGTTGGCAGGGTTCAGGATGTTATGACTCTGGAGCATCAAAATCTGAGCCTCCAGGATTGCCTCGTTGCTCAAGGGGAGGTGGACAGCCATCTGGTCACCGTCGAAGTCAGCGTTGAAAGCCGTACAAGCGAGCGGGTGAAGCTGGATGGCCTTACCCTCGATCATCTTGGGCTGGAATGCCTGGATACCCAGACGGTGCAGTGTCGGGGCACGGTTGAGGAGCACAGGGTGACCCTTCATGACATGCTCGAGGATATCCCAGATGACGGGATCCTTGCGATCGACAATCTTCTTGGCACTCTTCACCGTCTTGACGATACCACGCTCAATGAGTTTGCGGATGATAAACGGCTTGTAAAGCTCTGCTGCCATGAGTTTAGGAAGACCACACTCGCCCATATTCAATTCTGGGCCTACGACAATAACAGAACGCGCCGAGTAGTCAACACGCTTACCAAGAAGGTTCTGACGGAAGCGGCCTTGCTTACCCTTCAATGAGTCACTAAGAGACTTCAGAGGTCGGTTGCTCTCGCTCTTGACAGCACTGCTCTTGCGGCTGTTGTCGAAGAGACTGTCAACGGCTTCTTGAAGCATACGTTTCTCATTGCGGAGGATAACCTCGGGAGCCTTAATCTCAATGAGGCGTTTCAGACGATTATTACGAATGATGACACGACGATAGAGATCGTTGAGGTCTGAAGTCGCGAAGCGACCACCATCCAGGGGTACCAACGGACGCAAATCAGGCGGGATGACAGGCAGCATGGTCATAATCATCCATTCGGGCTTATTACGCTCGCGGCTGGCACGGAAGCTCTCGACGACCTGAAGGCGTTTCAGAGCCTCGTTCTTACGTTGCTGCGCGGTATCTGTATTGGCACGATCGCGAAGTTCAAAGCTGAGTTTGTCCAAATCCAGGTTCACAAGGAGGTCATAGATAGCCTCGGCACCCATTTTTGCGACAAACTTATTGGGATCGTCATCAGGGAGGTACTGGTTGTCAGCGGAAAGACGATCCAGATGATCGAGATACTCGTCCTCGGATAGGAGGTCGAACTTCTCGAGATGGATATCTTCGTTCTCCTCCTTCAGGAAGGGACCTGGGTTGATCACCACATAACGCTCGTAATAGATGACTGAATCCAACTTCTTCGTGGGCATACCCAACAGATAGCCGATCTTGTTGGGCAGACTGCGGAAGTACCAGATGTGAGCAACGGGCACAACCAACTCAATATGGCCGCTACGCTCACGACGCACTTTCTTCTCGGTCACCTCGACACCGCAACGATCGCAGACGATGCCCTTATAGCGGATACGCTTGTACTTACCGCAATGGCACTCATAGTCCTTCGTAGGACCAAAAATGCGTTCACAGAAGAGGCCGTCGCGCTCGGGTTTATAAGTGCGATAGTTGATGGTTTCAGGCTTAAGAACCTCACCAAAGGAATTTTCCTTGATTTCCTCGGGCGATGCCAGTCCAATGGTAATCTTGGTGAAATTATTCTTGACTTTTGTATCTTTCTTGTAAGGCATAACTTTAAAGTTGAAAGTTTAAAGTTTAAAAGTTAAAAGTTTAATCCAAAGTCACGCTGAGGCCAAGGCCGCGAAGTTCGTGAAGCAACACGTTAAGGGACTCGGGGATACCCGGAGTAGGCATCTGTTCGCCCTTTACGATAGCCTCGTAAGCCTTGCTACGGCCTGTGACATCGTCGGATTTAATGGTGAGGATTTCTTGTAGAACATGGGAAGCGCCGAAGGCTTCAATAGCCCAAACCTCCATTTCACCGAAGCGCTGACCACCGAACTGTGCCTTACCGCCAAGCGGCTGCTGAGTGATGAGGCTGTACGGGCCTATAGAACGAGCGTGCATCTTGTCTTCAACCATGTGGCCAAGTTTCAGCATATAGGCTACACCCACGGTTGCAAGCTGGTCGAATTTTTCGCCAGTAGCACCATCGTAGAGCTGTGTAGAGCAGTAGCGGGGTAAGCCAGCCTTATCTGTCCATTCACAAAGGTCGTCGAGCGAAGCGCCATCGAAGATGGGGGTTGAGAACTTCACACCGAGCTGCTTACCAGCAGCGCCGAGAACAGTTTCGAATATCTGACCAATGTTCATACGTGATGGCACACCCAGTGGGTTCAGAACAATATCGACAGGTGTTCCATCGGCCAAGAACGGCATGTCTTCTTGACGAACGACCTTAGAAACGATACCCTTGTTACCATGTCGGCCGGCCATCTTATCACCCACGCCTATCTTGCGTTTCTTGGCCACATAAACTTTCGCCATCTGGATGATACCGGAGGGAAGTTCGTCACCAATGGTGATAGCAAACTTGCGACGCTTGAGCTCTGCATCGAGAAGTTTGTACTTCTTGATGAAGTTGATAATCAGTTGAGCTATAAGGCCATTCACATGATCGTTGCTGGTCCAGTGGCTAATCTGAATACCCGTGTAGTCGAGGGCATTAAGGGCTGCTTCCGTGAACTTTGCTCCCTTGGCAATCACCTCGGCGCCCATATAATCCTTCACACCTTGTGAGGTAAGGTCCTTTGTGAGTTCAAGGAGTTTCTCTATAAGAATAGCCTTAAGGTCATCAACCTTCATATTGAATTCTTCATCAATCTTGGGCAAACGAACCTTGTCACGAGCTTTCTCCTGACGCGTCTTGATGGCACGTGAGAAGAGTTTTTTGTCAATGACAGTACCCGAGAGAGAGGGCGAAGCCTTAAGAGAAGCATCCTTCACGTCGCCAGCCTTGTCGCCAAAGATGGCACGGAGCAACTTCTCTTCGGGTGAAGGATCACTCTCACCCTTCGGCGTGATCTTACCGATGAGGATATCGCCCGGCAAGACCTGAGCACCGATACGGATGATTCCATTCTCGTCCAGATCCTTCGTGGCATCTTCGCTCACATTGGGAATGTCAGAGGTTAGTTCCTCAACACCACGCTTGGTCTCGCGGACTTCCAAAGAAAACTCTTCGACGTGGACACTGGTGAGAATATCCTCACGAACGACACGCTCGTTGAGTACAATGGCATCTTCATAGTTATAACCCTTCCACGGCATATAGGCCACAAGCAGGTTTTTACCAAGAGCCAACTCGCCATTGGCGGTGGAGTAACCCTCAGTGAGGATGTCGCCTGCCTCGACACGCTGTCCCTTCTCGCAGATAGGACGCAGGTCAATGGTCATATTCTGATTGGTGCGACGGAACTTGGGAATGCGATATTCCTTGAGGGCAGGTTCGAAGCTGACGAACTCTTCTTCTTCTGTGCGATCGTAGAGGATGCGGATGGTGGTGGCATCAACGTAGTCAATAACACCAGCACCCTCAGCAACAATCATTGTGCGGCTGTCCTCGCAGACCTGCTTCTCGATACCAGTACCAACGATAGGAGCCTCGGTGCGGACAAGAGGAACGGCCTGACGCATCATGTTGGATCCCATGAGGGCACGGTGGGCATCATCGTGCTCAAGGAAGGGAATCAGCGATGCTGCTGTGGAGCCACGTCCATGAGATCAACCTCAGAAGGAGGTACGACGGGATAGTCGTCATCCTGACGGCACTTGACGACCTTACGGATGAAGGTTCCGTCATCACGAAGAGGTGCATTTCCCTGACCAATGATGAGATTCTCCTCTTCCTCTGCGGTGAAATAACTAATACCTTCATCTGACAGATCGACAACGCCGTTATTGACCTTACGATAGGGAGTCGAGATAAAGCCGAGGTCGTTGATCTTCGCATAAACGCAGAGCGAGGAAATCAGACCGATGTTAGGACCTTCCGGCGACTCGATAGGACAGAGGCGGCCGTAGTGGGTATAGTGTACGTCGCGGACCTCGAAGCCTGCACGCTCGCGGCTCAGACCGCCAGGACCCAGCGCGGAGAGACGACGCTTGTGCGTGACCTCGGCCAGCGGATTGGTCTGGTCCATAAACTGCGATAGAGCATTGGTTCCGAAGAAGGAATTGATAACGCTGGAAATGGTCTTTGCGTTGATCAAATCCGTGGGAGTGAACACCTCGTTATCACGGACATTCATGCGCTCGCGAATAGTGCGGCTCATGCGAGAAAGGCCAATGGCAAACTGATTGGACAACTGCTCACCAACCGTACGTACTCGACGGTTGGAGAGGTGGTCGATATCATCCACCTGTGCCTTTGAATTCACAAGCTCGATGAGGTACTTGATAATCTCAATAATATCTTCACGCGTGAGAACGCGCACATCTGGATCTGTATCCAAATTGAGCTTACGATTGATGCGGTAGCGACCCACATCGCCCAAGTCATAACGCTTCTCGGAGAAGAACAGGTTGTTGATCACCTCGCGGGCACTGGCATCATCGGCGGGGTCTGCGTTACGCAGCTGACGATAGATGTAGAGCACAGCCTCTTTCTCGGAGTTGGAGGGGTCCTTGGCCAAGGTGTTGAAGATGATGCTGTAGTCGCTGGCATCGGGGTCTTCCTTATGGATGAGTACGGTTTGCTCACCGCTCTCAAGAATATCGTTAATATTCTCCTCGGTGAGCACCGTCTCGCGGTCCATGATGACCTCGTTACGCTCGATGGAAACGACTTCGCCGGTATCCTCATCGACAAAGTCCTCGACCCATGATTTCAGCACGCGTGCTGCCAGCTTCTGACCGATGTTCTTCTTCAAGGCCGTCTTGTTGACCTTAACTTCCTCGGCGAGGTTGAAGATCTCGAGGATGTCCTTGTCATTCTCGAAACCGATGGCACGCAACAGCGTCGTAACGGGCAACTTCTTCTTACGGTCGATATACGCGTACATAACATTATTAATGTCTGTAGCGAACTCAATCCAGGAGCCCTTGAACGGGATGATACGGGCACTGTAGAGCTGCGTGCCGTTGGCATGCAGGCTGGAGCCGAAGAATACACCGGGAGAGCGGTGCAGCTGGCTGACCACCACGCGCTCCGCACCGTTGATGATAAAGGTGCCGTTGGCTGTCATGTAAGGAATCGGGCCGAGGAAAACATCCTGGATGACGGTGTCGAAATCCTCATGGTCGGGGTCCGTGCAGTAAAGCTTCAGTTTTGCCTTCAAAGGCACAGCATAGGTGAGTCCACGTTCCAAGCACTCTTCAATGCTGTAGCGGGGTGGATCAATGTAATAGTCCAGGAATTCAAGGACGAAGTTGTTGCGTGTATCGGCGATGGGGAAGTTCTCTGCGAAAACCTCGTAGAGGCCATCGTTCTTACGCAGTTCCGGCGGGGTATCCAGCTGGAGGAAGTCATTGAAAGACTTCAACTGCACTTCGAGAAAATCCGGATAGGGCATCGGATTCTTCACCGAAGCGAAATTGACTCTGTCGTTAACAATCTTAGCCATTAATGTTGTATATGATATGTGATTTGTTTCTTGACAAGGGGGCTTCAACTCAAATGTATGGTGTTGAGACCAGGGCTATTCTAAAAGAATAATGGATTCAGGGCGTTGTTCTTATCGTAAGACGCAAAAAGTAGAGGACTCTCTACCAGAGAGTTCTCTACTGTTTGTGTCCGAGTGGTTACGGGTCGGAGCTTACTTCAGCTCGATCTCAGCACCAGCCTCCTCGAGGGTCTTCTTCAGAGCCTCTGCGTCAGCCTTGGGCATACCTTCCTTCAGTGTGCTGGGAGCACCATCAACGAGCTCCTTAGCTTCCTTCAGACCGAGACCGCAAGCTTCCTTCACAGTCTTTACGACCTGGAGCTTAGCAGCACCTGCGCTCTTGAGGATGACGTCGAAGTCAGTCTTCTCTTCAGCGGCGGGAGCAGCACCACCTGCGGCGGGACCGGCTGCTACAGCAACAGCAGCTGCTGCGGGTTCAATACCGTATTCCTCCTTGAGGATGTTCTTCAACTCGTTTACTTCTTTCACTGTCAAGTTAACCAACTCTTCAGCGATTGCTTTGATATCTGCCATAATAATAAATGTGATTTTGTTTGTTTGACTTGGAGTAATTGATAATTATTCGCCCTTCTCGGCGAGGGTCTCGAGGACACCATGAATGGTGCTGGCTCCAGACTCGAGTGCAGAAACGACGCCCTGCATCGGTGACTGCAGCATAGCCACAATCTCGGCGATGACTTCGTTCTTGCTCTTAATAGCAACGAGGGCATCAAGCTGATCAGCTCCTACGTAGAAGCTTTCCTCTGCATATGCTGCCTTCAGTTCGGGGATCGTCACACCCTTAGGATTTTTGCTGTTGAAATCCTTCAGCATCTTAGCAGGAGCATTGGCGACCTGTGCAAAGATGACAGCAGTAGTTCCCTTGAGGGTGTCATAGAGGGGTGAGTAATCAATCTCGCTGGCTTCGAAAGCCTTTTGGAGAAGTGTATTCTTGACGACTACCATCTTCACTTCATTCTTGAAGCACTGACGACGCAGGTCACTTGTGCGAGCTGCGTTCATACCAGTGACATCAACGAGATAAAAATGAGGGTAGGCCTTGAGGACTTCGCCAAGCTGCTCGATGATAAGTGCTTTATCTTCCTTTCTCATGATTGTAGCGTCTTAAAAATTAAATTTCGTCAACAGCCTTCGGATCGACCTTGATACCGAGACTCATCGTACTCGAAAGATAAATGCTCTTCACATATGTGCCTTTAGCAGCGGCAGGCTTCAGCTTGATGATGGTAGCGATGAACTCCTTGGCATTCTCGGCAATCTTCTCAGCAGAGAAGGATACCTTGCCAATAGAAGCGTGTACGATACCGGTCTTGTCAACCTTGAAGTCTATCTTACCCTGCTTCACCTCCTTGATCGCCTGTGCCACATTCATGGTCACAGTGCCGCTCTTGGGGTTAGGCATCAAGCCACGGGGGCCGAGGACACGGCCGAGAGCACCAATCTTACCCATGATAGAGGGCATTGTGATGATGACGTCGATGTCTGTCCAGCCGCCTTTGATCTTGTCAATATACTCGTCGAGTCCTACGTAGTCAGCACCAGCTTCCTTGGCCGCAGTCTCCTGATCGGGAGTGCAAAGGCACAGCACGCGGGTAACTTTACCCGTGCCATTGGGAAGAGATACAACGCCGCGGACCATCTGGTTGGCCTTACGGGGGTCAACACCCAGACGCACGTCGATATCCACAGAGGCATCAAACTTGGTCGTGGTGATGTCCTTGACCAACTGTGAAGCTTCCTTAAGGGTGTACACCTTCCCTGCTTCAACCTTCTCTGCGACCAGCTTTTGATTTTTTGTCAATTTAGCCATAGTTCAATAGAAGTTTAATTGTTATGCGGGGAAGTCGCCCTTAACGGTGATACCCATACTTCTGGCTGTTCCTGCAACCAATCTCATAGCCGACTCCACTGTAAAGCAGTTGAGGTCCGGCATCTTGTCGGTGGCGATGGCACGCACCTGATCCCAAGTAATGCTAGCAACCTTCTTACGGTTGGGCTCTGCGCTACCACCCTTTACCTTGGCAGCCTCCATAAGCTGAACAGCCACGGGGGGAGTCTTAACGATGAAGTCATAAGACTTATCGGTGTAGTAGGTGATAACAACAGGGAGCACCTTGCCGGCCTTATCCTGAGTTCTGGCGTTGAATGCCTTGCAAAAATCCATGATGTTAATACCCTTGGAACCGAGAGCGGGACCTACTGGGGGTGATGGATTTGCAGCGCCTCCTTTAATCTGTAATTTGATTAATCCAGCACATTGTTGTGATTCATTATTAATTGATTGTATATACTCCGTTTCAGACGTGTAACAATCGTCTTACTCCTTCGCAACTTGCATGAAACCAAGTTCGAGCGGCGTCTTGCGCCCGAAGATCTTGACCGAAACCTTCAGCTTCTTCTTTTCGTTGTTGACCTCCTCGACGACAGCATCAAAGCCGGAGAACGGGCCATCCGTCACCTTGACAGCATCACCTTCCAAGAAGGGTATCTGGATGTCTTCGGGTACGTCAGCCATCTCATCGACGATGCCTAGCAGACGCTTCATCTCTCCCTCGCGTATAGGGAGCGGAGTGTCTGTTGCCTTCGTCTCGCCGAGAAATCCAAGCACGTTGGGCGTATTGCGCAGCATTCCCTGCACTTCGCCTGCGAGGATGCACTCTACCAAAACATAACCAGGCAGATGGCAGCGCTCCTTCACGATTCGTTTGCCGTTGCGAACATCGACATACTTCTCCTTCGGGATAAGCACTTGGGAGACCTTGTCGCCGTAGTCGCCTTGGGCAACCTGAGCGTCAATGTACTCCTTCACTTTGCCTTCTTTGCCGCTGATGGCACGCATCACGTACCATCGCATTTGCTGACTTGCTGCCATAAGTTTCCTCGATTAGTTAGGATAGACAAACTCCATCACATGCTGGAAACAGAAATCCATCACGAAAACGACCACCGCGATGAGTAGGGAAGCAGTTAATACTACAATCGCGCTGTTGAACAGTTCCGAACGCGTGGGCCAAGTGGTCTTATGCACGAGTTCTTCGTATAGTTGAAAAATCTCTTGAACATATATATTCTTCTTTGTAGCACGGGAAGAGAGGCTCGAACTCCCGACACCTGGTTTTGGAGACCAGTGCTCTACCAACTGAGCTATTCCCGTGTGTAAGGGAGTCACACGCGAGGGCGAGTGACTCCCATTCTATTTTCGGATTTCCGAAAGGACGTATTAATCGTCGAGGATCTCAGTAATCTGACCGGAACCGACTGTGCGACCACCCTCGCGGATAGCGAAGCGCAGACCGACGTTCAGAGCCACAGCGTAGATCAGCTCAACAGTGATCTCCACGTTGTCACCAGGCATCACCATCTCGGTGCCTTCGGGGAGATGAATCTCACCTGTGCAGTCCATGGTGCGGAGGTAGAACTGAGGACGATACTTGTTGCCGAACGGAGTGTGACGGCCACCTTCTTCCTTCTTCAGGACGTAGATGGAAGCCTTGAAGTTCTTGTGGGGCTTGATGACACCCGGGTGGGTGATAACCATACCACGCTTCACTTCGTTCTTATCGATACCGCGGAGGAGCAGACCGACGTTATCGCCAGCTTCACCCTCGTCGAGGATCTTGCGGAACATCTCAACACCGGTGATGACGGACTTCTTGTCCTCACCGAGACCGAGGATCTGGACTTCGTCGCCAACCTTGACAACACCAGTCTCGATACGGCCGGTAGCAACGGTACCACGACCTGTGATGGAGAACACGTCCTCAACGGGCATCAGGAAGGGCTTATCGATATCGCGAACGGGCTCCTGGATCCACTCGTCGCAGGTGTCCATCAGCTGCATCACCTTCTCTTCCCACTCGGGTACACCGTTCAGTGCGCCGAGGGCAGAACCGCGGATGATAGGAGTCTCAGCCTCGAACTGGTATGCCTGGAGCAGCTCCTGCATTTCCATCTCAACGAGCTCGAGCATCTCCTCGTCGTCAACCATGTCACACTTGTTGAGGAACACTACCAGACGGGGAACGTTCACCTGACGGGCGAGCAGGATGTGCTCACGGGTCTGAGGCATGGGACCGTCAGTAGCAGCAACCACGATGATAGCACCGTCCATCTGAGCAGCACCAGTTACCATGTTCTTCACATAGTCGGCGTGACCCGGGCAGTCCACGTGAGCGTAGTGACGCTTAGCGGTCTCGTACTCAACGTGAGCGGTGTTGATGGTGATACCACGCTCCTTCTCTTCGGGAGCGTTGTCAATCTGGTCGAAGCTCTTTACCTCGGAGAGGCCCTTCTTAGCCAGAACAGTAGTAATAGCGGCGGTCAGGGTAGTCTTACCGTGATCGACGTGACCAATAGTACCGATGTTTACATGCGGTTTGGTTCTTTCGAATTTCTCTTTAGCCATAGCTATTTGTTACAGTTTATAAAAATGATGTGATGAATAATCTCGTTTCGTTTTTTTCTTTGAGCTGTTGACGAGGATTGAACTCGTGACCTCTTCCTTACCAAGGAAGTGCTCTACCACTGAGCTACAACAGCAAGGCTTGTTTCGAGCGTTGAGCGGAAGACGGGGCTCAAACCCGCGACCCCCAGCTTGGAAGGCTAGTGCTCTATCAACTGAGCTACTTCCGCATTCTGGTTCGCTCGGTGGGCGGAGATGGATTCGAACCACCGAAGGCGTGCGCCAGCAGATTTACAGTCTGCCCCATTTGGCCACTCTGGTATCCGCCCTTTTAGAGCCTTTGCAGCCGCATTTTGACAGCAAACCGTCTCGAAAACGGCTGCAAAGGTAGGTATTATTTTTGAACCGAAAAAACTTTTTGATGTTTTTTTAGCGATTCTGATGTTTTTCCTTATTTTTCTGGAGCTGTTTGAGCAATGCATCCAGACAACTATCAATAGCTTCTTCAAATGTGTCGCAAACTTTTTCGGCGTATAGCTCCGTTCCTACGTTAACGCGGATGGATGCTTCCTTGTTCATCGCCGTTTCCGGTTTGACGACTTTCAGTGACACCTCTACCTTTCTTATTTCATCGCTGAATTTCTCTAACTTGCCTACTTTCTTCTGCACAAAGTCCTGTAGCTTCTCAGTAGGTTCAAATCGGATTGCCTGAAGTTTAATTTCCATAATAACCTCCTTTGTTTTGGTGTTAGTAATAGGATTATGCCCTAGGATGGGCTTCATTGTACACTTTTTTGAGCTCCTCGAAGGTAGTGTGGGTATAAATCTCCGTAGTGGAAAGACTTTCGTGCCCCAACAGTTCCTTCACCGATTGCAAATCGGCATGATGATTCAGCATTGAGGTAGCAAAGGTGTGTCGCAGGACATGTGGTCCTCGCCGTTGTTGTGCCGTGACGAGAGACAGCTTGCTGCGCACCATTCTTCTGACGGCATCCGATGTGAGCCTATACCCTTTGTCTGAGACAAAGAAAGGGTGGTCATCAACCATGGGCCGCAGCTCTCGCTCCCCCTTATATATATTAATAAGGTGTAGCAGCGAGTTGCCGAAGGGCACAACCCTTTGCTTGTTCCCCTTACCTGTAACCTTCAATGTGGCAGCAACACAGTTAATATCGTCCTTATTGAGTCCCACGAGTTCACTCAATCGGAGTCCTGTCTCATAGAACATTGCGATGATAAGATGGTCACGCCGCCCCCCAAAAGAGTCTTCAAACATACCCTCTTGATCCAACAGACGGCTCATATCCTCCTCACGAATGAACGCCGGAAGACTCTTTTCTCGCTTTGGAGCTGTGATGACATGCACGGGGTCTTTCTCAACATATCCACGGCGATAGAGAAACTTGAAGCATGAGCGCAAGGCTGTAAGCCTCCGATGGACTGAAGTGGTCTTATGCCCTTTTTCCATCATCTCCACCACCCATTCACGAGCCACGTCTGTGTCGATGGTTGACCAGGTAAGGTCACTGTCGAGGCCTTTGAAAAACGACTCGAACGCTTTCAAGTCGGCTTGATATTCCGAAATGGTCCTTTCAGACGCAGCCCGCTCATAGCGGAGGTAATCAAGATAGGCCTTCAGCAGCATAAAATCCTCTTTTTTTGTTGTTTCACCGAGGCGAAATTAGAGGTTTTTCTTCAGACTGCCAAATGAAATCAGCAAAAGTTAATGAACATTTGACATTTTTGACGCTTCTTAGTCTTCT
>CAJOCU010000035.1:32339-45140 GCA_905233765.1 uncultured Bacteroidaceae bacterium
TCACCACGCCGGTCTTCTCGAACTTACGCTTGAACTTCTTCAGCGCTCTCTCGATGTTCTCGCCTTCCTTAACAGGTACTACGATCATGTTGTTTGTTGTTTAATGGGTTAATAAATAGTTTCTTACGCTTCGCCATCGGCATTCTTCCACAGTCTGCTGAGACGATAAGCGGGCGCAAAAGTACAACGAAATTCTTGAATGACAAAGAAAACCCTCAGTTTTTTTATTCCCAAGAACAAAAAAGGGGCTGTGTCATACGTTTTGACACAGCCTCTTCTGTTTCTAAAGGGATGTAAGTGAGCAGATCAGAGGTTGGGGTTGTCCTGTCCCCAGTCAGCCACGGGCGGGATGATGCCGAGTCCGATGATCTCGTCGCGCATCTTCTGCAGGTGCTCGTAGCTGGCCTGCAGGGCTGCCATCTCCTCCGCGGTACCTTCGGGCTGGGTGAAGTGCACACCGTCCTTGTCGATGACGCTGGGCATGGCCATCATGACGTTCTTGAAGCCGAAGGCGTTGACATAGCAACCAGCGGGCCAGGTGAAGGGTTCGCCGCCCATGGCGCCCTCGATCATCTTCACGGCCTGGTAAGCGGGGCTCTGGAAGGAGCTACGGCCGCGGAGCTTGATGATGTTGCTGCCGCCCTGGGTGGTCATGTGCTTGATCTCGGCCCAGCGCTCAGCGCTGAGAGGCAGCTCGCAGAGGGGCCTGCCGTCGATGAGGGCCTTGCTGGCGAAGACGGCCATCTGCTCGCCGTGGCCGCCGTAGGTGTAGGCCTGGGTGACCTTGTCCTGCTGCACGCCGAACTCCTGTGCCAGCTGCTGCTGCAGACGGGTGCTGTCGAGGGCTGCGAGGCTGGTGAGCTGGTTGGGCTTCAGGCCGCTGTGGATGAGGGCGGTGAGGGCAGTGACGTCAGCGGGGTTGAAGATGACGACGACGTGGTTCACATCGGGGCAGTACTTCTTGATGTTCTCGCCGAAGTCGGCGGCTATCTGGCAGTTGCCCTTGAGCAGGTCCTCGCGCGTCATGCCTTCCTTACGGGGTGCGCCGCCGCTGGAGATGATGTACTTGGCACCGGTGAAAGCCTCCTTGGCATCGACGGTGTAGGAGAGGTTGGCGCCGGGGAAGGCGCAGTGGCACATCTCGTCATAGACGCCATGCACACCGGGTTCGTAGATGTCATACAGGCAGATGTTGGGGGTCAGACCCAGCATCAGCACGCTCTGCACCATGTTGGAACCGATCATACCGCCGGCACCGACAATCAAAAGCTTGTCATTCGTCAGGAATTTCATGAGTTTTTTAGTTTTTGAGTTATGAAGTTGATATGTTTTTGAGTTATTGCAGCACAAAAGTAGTGATTAATTCATAATTCGCAATTCATAATACATAAATATTTTCAACATGGCACTCATTTTTTCGTTTTTTGCCCTGCTTTCTTCCTAAAAATACGTACCTTTGTCCTCAAAATCCGTTAATCTATGACCACACGAGTAGAAGCATTGCGCGCTTGGATGCGTCAGAATGGGCTGAGTGCCTATATCATCCCCTCCACCGACCCGCACATGGGCGAGTATGTCCCCGACCATTGGAAGACGCGCGAATGGATCACGGGGTTCAACGGCTCTGCCGGCACGGCGGTGGTGACGCTGACGCGCGCCGCCCTGTGGACGGACAGCCGCTACTGGCTGGCCGCCGAGGAGCAGACGGCAGGCACGCCCTTCGAGGTCATCCGCTGCAGCAGGAATGTGGCCACGGCCGAGGAGCTGAAGGCATGGATCCTGCAGGAGCCCTGCGGACAGGTCTCTGCGAACCCCTGGACGCTCAGCCGCGAGAGTGCCAAGGAGTTCGAGGAGTGTTTCAGGGGCGGGGATGGCAAACGCTTCTTCACCACCCATATCCCCTTCGACGAGATCACCGACGAGCCGCTGTTGGACGCCAGCTTGGGCATGGAAGGTGCGCTCTGGACTGACCGCCCGCCACTGCCAGCATCCACCATCGAGGTGCATCCCCTGGAACTGGCCGGGCGCATGGTGGCAGAGAAGCTGGTGGACACGCGGGCGGCAATCCGCCAGAACGGTGCCGATGCGCTGCTGGTGTGCCAGCTCGACGAAATCGCCTGGCTGCTGAACCTGCGCGGCAGGGATGTCCACTGCACGCCGGTCTTCGTGTCATACCTTGTGGTCCGACAGCAGGATGCCATCCTCTATGTCAACCCGTCGCAGGTGACGCCTGCGGTGAGCGCCTATCTCGCAGCAAACAACATCCTGCAGCAGCCTTACGAAGCCATCGGCAACGACCTGTTTGCGCACCTCCCCGGCGTGGAGGTATTGCAGTACGACCCCTCTACGACCAACGACGCGCTGGGCTTTGCCATCGCCTCCAACGAGCACATCGCCTTCCGGGAAGCGCCCTCCCCCATCCCGCCCCTGCGCGCCATCAAAAATCCCGTTGAAATCGAAGGTTTTCGCGAGGCCATGCTGCGCGACGGCGTGGCGATGGTGCGGTTCCTACGTTATCTCAGTGAGACCGACGGACTCACTGAGATAAGCGCAGACCGCAAGCTCACCTCCCTCCGTGCTGAGCAGCCGGGGTTCCGCGACATCAGCTTCGACACCATCGCGGGCTACGGCGCACACGGCGCCATCGTACACTACGAGGCGACACCCGAGACGGACATCCCGCTGGAGCCGCGCGGCCTGCTGCTGCTGGACAGCGGCGCGCAGTACGACTGCGGCACTACGGACATCACCCGCACCATCCCCCTCGGTCCGCTCACCGATGAAGAGCGGCGCGACTACACGCTGGTGCTGAAGGGGCATATCCGCTTGGCCACCGCCGTGTTCCCCGAGGGTACCACGGGCACACAGCTCGACGTGCTGGCGCGCTATGCCATGTGGCAGGAGCATAAGAACTACGGACACGGCACGGGACACGGCGTAGGCAGCTACCTCAGCGTCCATGAGGGTCCCCACCAGTTCCGCATGAACTACGTCCCGGCACCCCTGCAGGCAGGCATGACGGTCACCATCGAACCCGGCATCTATATCGCCGGCAGCCACGGCGTCCGCATCGAAAATACGATGCTGATAGGTATCTCCCCTGACCCCTCCCCCGTGAGGGAGGCGAGGTGGTTCTGTCTGGAGCCGCTCACGCTCTGTCCCATCGACACCAGACCCATCATCCGCGAGATGATGCTGGCCGATGAGATTGATTATTTAAATAAGTACCACGCGCGTGTGCGCGAGGCGCTGATGCCGCTGCTCCACGACGACGAGGACAAGGCATGGCTCACCCAAGCGACAACGCCCTTTTAGGCGTCTCACACGAAAAAATAAGTCCCGAGCAAGGGAAAAAGGGGCAAAATATTTGGCAGATAGACAGGAAAACCGTACTTTTGCCGCCGAAAAGTAATCAAAACATCAAAAAAGATATGATTAGAACAGCTAACTATTGGTGGTGGCGTGACTCAAGATTCAACAGATCGTGAGAAGATTGCCGTGTACCTGCCAAGTTAGCATAAAAGATTCAGGAGGCCTTTCGTTCTTGCGATGGGCCTCCTTCCTTTTTTAAACACCAACACATCCAGATATATGAGTAAGTATCAAGTTGACGAAAACGGTTTCTACGGAGAGTTCGGCGGTGCCTATGTGCCCGAGATTCTCTACAAATGTGTTCACGACTTGCAGGAGGCATACCTGCCCATCGTTGAGTCCGCGGCGTTCAAAGAGGAGTACCACGCACTGCTGAAGGATTATGTGGGAAGGCCGTCGCCCCTGTACTTCGCCCAACGCATGAGTGAGAAGTACGGCTGTCAGCTTTACTTGAAGCGCGAGGACCTGAACCACACGGGAGCGCACAAGATCAACAACACCATCGGACAAATCCTGCTGGCCAAGCGAATGGGCAAGACGCGCATCATCGCCGAGACAGGAGCCGGACAGCACGGCGTGGCGACGGCTACGGTGTGTGCGTTGATGAACATGAAGTGCGAGGTGTTCATGGGCGCTACGGACGTGGAGCGTCAGCACACGAATGTAGAGCGCATGAAGATGCTGGGCGCCGAGGTACATCCTGTCCGCACTGGCAATATGACACTCAGCGATGCCTGCTCCGAGGCCATCCGCGACTGGTGTTGCCATCCCGCCGACACGTTCTATATCGTAGGTAGCACGATGGGGCCGCATCCCTATCCCGACTTGGTGGCAAGGATGCAGAGCGTCATCTCCGAAGAAATCAAATGGCAGCTGGACGAGAAAATCGGGCGCGACTACCCCGACTACCTCATCGCCTGCATCGGAGGCGGCTCTAACGCTGCAGGCACCATCTATCACTACATGGATGACGAACGCGTGAAGATCGTGCTGGCCGAGGCCGGTGGCCATGGCTGGCAGACGAACCACACGGCGGCCACTATCCACAAAGGAACGCCTGGAATCCTGCACGGCGCCAAGATGCTGGTGATGCAGAATGAGGACGGACAGATCGAGGAGGCCTTTACCATCTCTGCCGGTCTGGACTACCCCGGCGTAGGGCCCATGCATTGCAATATGGCTAAGAAGGGCCGCACCAACGTACTGAGCATCAACGACGACGAAGCCATCCGGGCTGGTTATGAGTTGACGCGCATGGAAGGCATCATTCCTGCCATTGAGTCGGCCCACGCCGTCGCCGCCCTCTCTAAACTGACATTCAAGCCCGAGGATGTCGTGGTGCTCACCGTGAGCGGCCGTGGCGACAAGGATATTGAGACGTATTTGAAGTTTAAGAGTTCAAGAAGTTCAAAAGGTTCAAGAAGTTCAAGGGTTTAAGAAGTTCAAGAGTTTAAGAAGTTCAAGAGTTTAAGAAGTTCAAGAGTTTAAAGATATGAAAAGGTTTCAATATAGCACCAGCAGCCGTGAGATCCTGGCCGACATCTACACACCCGTAGCGATGTATATGCGGTTGCGCGACCTCTATCCCCAGAGTGCACTGATGGAGTGCTCGGACTACCACGCCTCCGATGACTCGCGCTCCTTCATCGGCATCAACCCCATCGCCAGCGTAGCCATTGGTCATGACCTCGCCACCATCACTTTCCCCGATGGAATGGTTGAAAAACATACAATGGATGACAGCTTCGGCACGGCAGAGGCCATCCACGCCCTCATCGACAACATCCAGGTGACAGGCGAGGACGCCTCGCTCTTCGGCCTCTTCGGCTACACGACGTTCAATGCCGTCCGCTACTTCGAACATATCAACGTAGCCGACGAGACACAGGAGAAGAACGACGCGCCCGACATGCTCTATATATTATATAAGGTGGTGATTGTCTTCGACCATCACAACAATCTGCTGAAAGTGGCCACGCTGGGCAATGCCGCAGACCTCGACACAGTCTTCAAGGCTATCAACCGTGCCATTGTGCAGTCGTACAACTTCCATGCCGTGGGCGATGTCTCATCCACCCTGACCGACGACGAGCATCGCGAGAACATCCGTCGCGGCATCAGGCACTGCCTGCGTGGCGACGTGTTCCAGATTGTGCTCTCTCGCCGTTTCATCCAGCGTTTCGAAGGCGACGACTTCAAGCTCTACCGCACACTGCGTAGCATCAACCCCAGCCCCTACCTCTTCTATTTCGACTTCGGTGGCTTCCGCATCTTTGGCAGCAGCCCCGAAACGCATTGCAGAATTGAGAGAAGTTCAAAGGTTCAAGAGTTCAAGGGTTCAACTTTCCGCGCGTACATCGACCCCATCGCCGGCACGACGAAGCGCACGGGCGATGCTGCGGCAGACCGCAAGGCCGCTGAGTTCCTGCGCAACGACCCCAAAGAGAATGCCGAGCATGTGATGCTGGTGGATCTCGCGCGCAATGACCTCAGTCGCAACTGTCACGACGTAAAGGTGGATTTCTACAAGGACCTGCAGTACTACTCCCACGTCATCCACCTCGTCTCGCGCGTTAGCGGCGAATTGGACGAGGGCGCCGACCCCATCAAGGCCTTCATCGACACCTTCCCCGCCGGCACGCTCTCGGGAGCGCCCAAGGTACGTGCCATGCAGCTCATCAGCGAGTACGAGCCTCACAGCCGTGGAGCCTACGGCGGCTGCATCGGCATCATCGGGCTCGACGGCTCACTGAATCAGGCCATCACCATCCGTACCTTCGTCAGCCGCAACGGCGAGCTGTGGTTCCAGGCGGGTGGCGGCATCGTGGCCAAGAGCGATGTCGAGTATGAACTCCAGGAAGTGAATAACAAACTCGGTGCCCTGCGCCGTGCCATTGAAAAAGCAGAAGAATTATGAAAATTGTCATCATCGATAATTATGACTCATTCACGTATAATCTGAGTCATTTGGTCAAGGCACTGGGCGTAGAGGTCACGGTGCTGCGCAACGACCAGTTTGAATTGTCCGACCTGGAGCCGTTCACCAAGATTATCCTCTCCCCGGGTCCCGGCATCCCCTCTGAGGCCGGTCTGCTGCTGGATGTCATCCGCACTTATGCAGGTAAGAAACCGATCTTGGGCGTCTGTCTGGGTCATCAGGCCATCGGCGAGGTCTTTGGTGCCAAGCTGGAGAACCTCTCGGATGTCTTCCACGGCGTGGCGACACCCTGCCATATCGTGGCTGACGACCCGCTCTTCGGCCGCCTCAAGAGTGACATCACCGTGGGACGCTACCACTCATGGGTCGTCTCCAAAGAGGACTTCCCCGACTGCCTGGAGGTGACAGCCGTCAGTGACGAGGGCCAGATCATGGCCCTGCGCCATCGCAAGTACAACATCCGCGGCATCCAGTTCCATCCCGAGAGTGTGCTCACGCCCGATGGAAAGGAGATGATTCTCAACTGGCTGTATCTGTAAAGCCCCCTCCCGGCCTCCCCCCATAGGGGAGGAGAAAAATGGAAAATGAAAAGTTAAAAATGAATGGATAATTAAAAGATAAAAATGAAAGAGATTTTAGCTAAACTCCTCAACCACGAAGAGCTCTCCCGCGAGGAGATGAAGAACATACTCGTCGGCATCACCCATAGCGAGTTCCCCAACGAGCAGATCACGGCCCTGCTGACAGCCCTGCAGATGCGTGGCGTCACCGTAGATGAACTCCTCGGCTTCCGCGACGGCATCCTGGAGACAGGCGTGCCTGCCATCCTCGACTGCGACCGCTATATCGATGTCGTAGGAACGGGCGGCGACCGCAAGAACACCTTCAATATCTCCACCACCAGCTGTTTCGTCATCGCCGGTGCAGGATATAAGGTGGCCAAACACGGCAACTATGCTGCCACCAGCGTCAGCGGTGCCAGCAATGTCATCGCCCACCACGGTATCAAATTCACCGATGAAATCGACAAATTAAACCGCAGCCTCAACGAAGCGGGCATCGTGTATCTCCACGCCCAACTCTTCGCCAAGGCCATGAAGTTCGTGGGTCCCATCCGCAAGGCATTGCCCTTCCCAACCATCTTCAATCTGCTGGGCCCCATCGTGAACCCGTCGCGTCCGAAGTGTCAGCTGCTGGGTGTCGCCAACCTCGATCAGATGCGTCTCTACAGCAATGTCTATCAGAAGCTGGGCATCGACTACGGGATCGTCAACAGCATCGACGGCTATGACGAGATCTCGCTAACAGGTGATTTCAAGGTGACGACCAACAACTACGAACGTATCTTCAAGCCCCAGGACCTCGGCTTCGCCATTGCCACACCCGAGGAGCTCGTGGGCGGTGCCACCGAAGAGGAGGCCGCACAGATTTTCGATTCCGTGCTGGAGAACCGCTGTCTGCCCGCCCAGAAGAATATCGTGCTGGCCAACGCCGCCTTCGGTATTCAGGTGCTAGAGAAAGGACAGAAGGACATCGAAGAGTGCATCGCCATCGCCCGCGAGAGCATCGACAGCGGAGCTGCCTTGAGAACCTTCAAGAAGTTTGTGGAATTGAATAGTTAATAGGAATTGCGTTATATCGAAATAACGAAATAACGAAATATCGAAAAAATTATGTCTGATATCCTTCAAGAAATCGTCGCCCACAAGCGTGAGGAGCTGGTGCAGATGCGCGCCAAGAAACCCTCGCTGCGCGAGGCTCTGCTGCAGAGCGAGAGCGGCATCATCGCCGAGTTCAAGCGCAAATCGCCCTCCAAGGGTTGGATCAAGGAGGAAGGTCGTGCTGACCTCATCCCCCTCAGCTACCAGCAGAACGGTGCCGCCGCCCTCAGCATCCTCACCGACAAAGCCTACTTCGGCGGTCACGATGACTTCATCCGTCAGGCACGTCAGTCGGGCGTGACCATCCCTGTCCTCTACAAGAACTTCGTCATCGATGAGTTCCAGCTCTACGAGGCCGCCCTCTGTGGTGCCTCTGCCGTGCTGCTCATCGCCGCTTGCCTGTCCCGCACTTTATGTGGTGACTTGATTGCCAAGGCCCACGCCCTTGGTCTCGAAGTGCTGCTCGAAATGCACTCCGAGCCGGAACTCGAGTACGCCGACCTCGGCCCCGACCTCTGTGGCATCAACAACCGCAACCTCGGTTCTTTCGTCACGGATGTCGAGAACTCCTTCCGCTTGGCCGAGCGGCTGCCCAAGGAGGCGGTGAAGGTCAGCGAGAGCGGCATCAGCGCCCCCGCCACCGTGCGTGCCCTGCGCCAGGCCGGCTTCCGCGGCTTCCTCATCGGCGAGAACTTCATGAAGGCTCCCGAGCCAGGAAGAGCGCTGAACGAGTTCATCGCAAAATTGAGGGCGTGATCTCGAAATTACGAAATATCGATATAACGAAATAACGCAAGAAATGATCATCAAAGTTTGCGGTATGCGCGACCCCGACAACATCCGCGCAGTGGAGGAACTGTTGACAGAGTTCTCAGCCGCTTGGATGGGCTTCATCTTCTGGCCCCCCTCCAAGCGCTATGTCAGCGAGCGCCCGGCATACCTGCCCGAGCACTGCAAGCGCGTAGGCGTCTTCGTGGATGAGGACATCGAGCAGGTGAAGCGTATCGCCGCCGACTATGCCCTTGACCTCATTCAGCTTCATGGCCATGAGTCGCCCGAATATCTTCGCGCACTCAAGGGGCAAGAGGCAAGGGACAAGGGTCAAGAGGCAAGCGTCAAGAGTCCACCGTCAATAATCAAGGCCTTTAGCATCGCCACCGCCGCTGACCTCGCCGCCACCAAACCCTATGAGGGCCTCGCCGACTACCTCCTCTTCGACACGAAAGCCCTGTTGCCTGGCGGCAGCGGCCAACATTTCGACTGGAGCGTTCTCGACGATTATACTGGTGCCACCCCCTTCCTCCTTTCAGGCGGCATCGGCCCCGATGATGCAGAGGCACTCCAATCTACCCTCCTACGGGAAGAGGCTGGCCCCCTCTCTCACTGTGTCGGCATCGACCTCAACTCCCGCTTCGAGCTCGCTCCCGCCCTCAAGGATGTCGCCGCCCTCCGCCGCTTCCTCTATCAATTCAATTGTAAATCGTAAAATTGTCAAATAAAATGGTGAATAAAATCAACAGCCTCTTCGCCCAGCGTGGCGAGAAGAAATTCCTCTCCCTCTACTTCTGCGCCGGCGCTCCCACGCTCGACGGCACCGCCGACGTCATCCTCGCGATGCAGCGCCGCGGCATCGATTTCATCGAAGTGGGCATCCCCTTCAGCGACCCACTGGCCGACGGCCCCGTCATCCAGACCGCAGCCACCAAGGCCCTCAAGAACGGCATGAGCCTCAAGCTGCTGTTTCAACAGCTGACGGCCATCAAGGACCAGGTCACCATCCCCCTCATCCTGATGGGCTACCTCAATCCCATCCTGCACTACGGCATCGAGGCGTTCTGCCAGTCGTGCGTAGCCGCCGGTGTCAGCGGCATGATCATCCCCGACCTGCCCTTCAAGGACTATCTGGAGGTGGTCAAGCCCGTGGCCGACCGCTACGACCTGCGCGTCATCATGCTCATCACCCCCGAGACCAGCGAGGAGCGCATCCGCTTCATCGACGACCACACCGACGGCTTCATCTACATGGTCTCCTCGGCTGCCATCACGGGTGCCCAGAAGAGCTTCGACGAGGCCAAGCAGGAGTACTTCCGTCGCATCAACGCCATGCAGCTCCGCAACCCCCGCATGATCGGCTTCGGCATCAGCAACCAGCAGACCCTCAAGGCCGCACAGGACAATGCCGCCGGTGCCATCATCGGCTCCAAGTTCGTGTCGCTCCTGGATGAAACGGGCAACCCCGAGACAGCCCTCAACCAGCTCTTCGAAGCCTTGAACTCATGACCCACATATAGTTTTCACGCTAATTCTTTCCGAATCTCCACAATAATGCTTACCTTTGCCGCGAAATAAATAACTCGACCTATGGCAATTGTAAAAGTAGTCAAGGGCTTGAAACCCAAGTTCGGACGGCATTGTTACCTGGCTGACGGCGCCGTCATCATCGGCGAAGTGACGCTGGGCGACGATGTCACCATCTGGCCGTGCGCCGTGCTGCGCGGCGACGTGCATTACATCAAGATAGGTAACCGCTCCAACATCCAAGACAACTCCTGTGTGCACACCCTCAACGGCACAGCCCCCGTGGAGATTGGCGAGGATGTCACCGTGGGCCACAGCGTGACGCTGCACGGCTGCACCATCCTCGACGGCGCCCTCATCGGCATGGGGGCCACCGTGCTCGACCACGCCGTCGTAGGCCGTGGCGCCATCGTGGCAGCAGGTGCCCTGGTGCTCTCCGGCACACAAATCCCCGACGGCGAGCTGTGGGGCGGCGTGCCGGCGAAGTTCATCAAACGCGTAGATCCCGCGCAGGCACAGGCCCTCAACAAGACCTACGCGGCCCATTACATCGAATACTCCGACTGGTACCGCGAGTCCGACCGCGACCCCAAGAATACCCAGAACATCCTCAACGGCGAGGACTACCAATAGTGCAAACACCACACCCGGCGCTCATGCCGCCGGCGTCGTGCAATAAGCAATCAGGCGACAACAAAGGATGTCGTCTGATTCGTTTTATTCCATTAGTTTGAAGTCGGCGATGGCTGCACTGGTGCCTTGGCAGAGGCGGGTAGCGATGAGACGGACATAGCGGGCCGTGGCGGGCGCAGTAAGCGGCACAGTCTGGCGGCTGGGGTTGTTCTCGATGTTCGAGAACTCGCCTTCGCTGACGGTCCTCCACTCCACGGCATCGTCCGAAACCTGGAGCTGATAGGCCAGGATGAGGCCTTTCTTATTCTTGCGCGGCGGCATATAAGAGAAGCTGCTGAAGGTCTGGGGCTGGCGCATATCGATGGTGAGGGTTGTCTGGCCATCGGGCATCGTCCAGACGGAGAAGTCGTGGTCGTCGATAGCCTTGCGCCACTCCAGCTCAGAGATGCTGGGGGTTACCACTTGCCAGGTGGTTGTGGGCAATGGTTTCGTCTCCTCGTCCGTGAGCGATGCTAACTGAGGCTCCACGATGGCGGGGGCCAGGTATAGGCCTACGTGGTTTATCAGTGGAGAGTGGAGAGAGGAGAGTGGAGAGTTAGCTACCGTCCGGGTGTCGAGGATGGTGATGTAATCACGGCAAAACGATTTGCGACGCTTTTCAAAAACGAAATGTGTTTTTCTCCACCAAAAACGAAATGTGATTTGAAAAGCAATTTATCAGCGAAAAAACAGCATTTGAAACGCCAAAAACTTGCTCAAAAAGCATCATAAAAAGAGCCTTGAAAATAATCACTTCCGAGGCTCTTTTTATTGTTCAAAAACTTGCGTATTTCAAGGAATTTTCGTACCTTTGTATCTGTTAAGTTGATGCTTTGTGTCTTCACACATTGAGGTCAAATTTCACGTTCTCATCTCCATTGAGCAAGTTTCTTGTTCTCTCCAGATTGCTTGCATAGATATGAACGTTTCCGAGATTGAGTGTTATTGACTTCAAAGGCAAATCAATCTGTCTTGCCATCAAATAAAGATGATAAATGTCTGATGGCAAACCTAAGTTCGCGTCACTGCTTCGCTGGTATGCAGAAACAACCAGTTCGCCTTCATCAATTTGGAACTGCACAAGACTCAGGCAAGGTGCTTGGTTGCTCTCTGCGTCCGTTGAACCAAGGAACAGCACATAGTTCTTGCTGTTGCGCTTCTCACGGTTGATCTTAGCAATGAGCGGAGGCAATTTCTCAAAATAGGTAGGATAGCTGTTCACCAGGACTGAACCGCAATAGTCCCACCAATTTATTCCCACATCGCGATACTTCTCAACTTGTCTTTCACCCTGCATAAACAGTTGTAGTTCGCTTTTGAGCTTCTTTCTGGCAATGCTGTGGCTCTCGAATATATCTAAGAGGTCAGCAGGTGTCAGTGATAGTTGCTCATTCAAGAGATACTTAATATCCCCCTTCTTGTTGTGCTGCATCTTTCCATTTGAAAGAACTTTGTTCAGCATGCCGTAGTATTTATTCATAACGCTTGATATTAAAAGATGGCACAAAGTTACGAATAAATAGGTGGCACACCTCACGGATGAGGAAAATCACGGTGCAGACATTTTGCAGTCGCTTTTGAACTTCCGTATCAGGTCATAGACCTTCCTGATGCTGATGTGGTACTTCTCAGCCAGGAACGCCACACAATACGACACTTTCAGCCCGTCACCTTGCAGATCACGAAACTCTTCATATAGTTTGATATATTCCACGTCACCCGTTCCCACATTGGCATTTCTGAGGGCAATTAGGGTGCTTCCCGTCAATTTTATTGCCTCAAATACTTTCATCTCGATATTTTTTTGTACCTTTGCACCGTCTCACTTAACTTATACACAAAAATCGCTAACCAGTAGCG
>CAJOCU010000036.1 GCA_905233765.1 uncultured Bacteroidaceae bacterium
TCCCCGGCGGCGTAGGCCCCATGACCATCTGCATGCTCATGCAAAACACCCTCTCCGCCGGCAAGCACGAATACTACGCCTGACCCAAAGCCTTTCCGTCACCCCTCACATGGTATGAGTTCGACTGTAATCGAAGATAACGTGTTTGAGTATGAGCCATTTGAAGAAGATGGCTCTGTGCTGATGGTGGCAGAAAGCTTGTGGAGAGGCTTTGCTACAGAATTACAGGAATTGCATTCTCTGAAAGGTGCTCAGTTCATCAATCAGCTGAAACTGATAGTTTCCGAAGGCGAGTTTCATCTTGTAAAGGGTGAAGACCATATCTTCAGCGCCATCAACGAGCAGAGCGATGACTTCGACAATCTAATCAATGCCGCCCGCAAGGCTGTAACTCATGGTTATTGTGTTTATATATTGCCCAATCCCAGGAATTGCAGAACTGCCGATTTCATTTTCCGAAAGAAGACCTCATATATGATGTATGATCTGAAAACGGTTTCTGGCATGGGCTCTGTGGGAACACAACTTTTGGATTCCATCGGACAGAGCAACCGCATACTAATTAACATGACCTCTGATTATAATCCGCGAGCCCTTGCCAAGGACATTCGTCGCTATTTTGAACGGAATGTCTATGCCGTTGAAGTGCTGATATTGAAGGGGACACGCACCATTTCGGTTATCCGTGAGGACACCCTTGGCCAATCCTTCATAAGGAACTTCATGATGAAGTACAGTCAAAAATAAAGAGCAGTCGCTAAACGACGGCTCTCTATAAATTGGGCAGTATCGATAAGGCCTTACCCCACGCGGGATTCTACCCGGATATTCAAAACGGTTGTTTTGACACCGCAAAGGAACGCATTTTCCGCGATTCAGCCAAATAATTTTCATGTTTTCTTTGTGAAGACATCAAATTATCCTCTTCCCGTAGCTCCTTCAATCCTTTATTCCGTACTTCCCTGCACATTTTTGTGCAAAATCTTTTGCCCGAATCGGATTAATCGCTACTTTTGCAGGCGATAGGGCCACGAAGAAGGCTTTTCGAAGCCGATTCAGCCTTGGATAGATAATATATTTATTACGTTATGAACGCAATATCACTGAACAATCTTTGGAGCTACCTGCAAGGGCTCTCACTCACTGCCAGCAACCAACGTTGGTTGGGTGAACGCCTTCTTGAGGCTTCCACGTCACACAGTACGGCGAGCGAAGAGGAAATCAAGCTGAAGAAGCTCAACGCCCTCTTTGGAGTTTGGAGCGGCGAGGATGGTGAGCGCATAGAAAAAGCCATTCAAGAAGTTCAGCGGTGATATTGAGATTGAGAACTGAAAAAACAGAAGAACCGAGATAAGTAATAGATTCACAACAATCATATCTCTGCCTATGAAATAAACAAAAATAGATAGACATACAGACAGAAGCGTCCGCTTAGATTCTTGCTTCCCCGAATTCGCCAAATTTAAGAAGCAATCAAGAGTAAAAGCACGGATGCTCACGCCGATGGCGTGGGCTTTTACTCGGATATGATTGCAATGGTGTTTGGCGATACCTGGGAAGCGTAGACGAAGTAACAAGTCCACGTTTTCTTTTTGTGCGTATTTCAATGTTATAATAACCAATAACCCTCAATCATTATGAAACGAATTATCTTATCAGTTTTTGCCTATTTGCAAATGCACAAGCAACGGATTTAGTCATAGACAATCAAACACCAGGATGGCTGTCAAGTAAGATTAACTATGACGATCAAATGACTGTGAAGAATTTAAAGGTTACAGGGTATCTTAATAATGATGATTTACGTTTTATAGGATACCTTATTTATAAGAATCTTACAGGAGTCTTGGATTTGTATGATGCCCAATTTGTAGAGGGCGGCCAACCAAATAGCCAGTTTAGTGGTCTATTTGATATTTACAACTCAGACTATGATACATATCAAGAACTGCAAAAGCTATACCTTCCACATAATCAATCTTTTGAGAATCTTGAGATACATTTGTATATTGATTCCTTAATATACGACACCCAAGATAAAGTAATGCCCTACATTAATAAAGTAAAGGTTGATTATCTTGAGATTGGCGAAAACATTGAAGAATTATCGGAATTTGATCATCTCACAAAATCAGTAAAACTCCCTTCATCCTTAAAAAGAATTGATGATAAAAAGGCATTTGCAGATGGTAGTAACTGTTCCCATACCCCTGATGAGAGGGATATAATGGTCTATGGATTAGATAGTTTAATCAATTTAGAGTATTTGGGCAGCCAAGCATTTGAACGTATTATGCCTGAATCGTTTCCCGATACATTAAGATTACCCAGCATAAAATCATTTGCTATTGATGCAATCTGTTTTTATAAAGAAGGAATGCATATTTATCTGGGAGAGAACTTAAAGTCATTATCTTATCTTGGGGTTCCGAATATATATTCAACTCTCTGGCACCCATCCTTAAAAAACATTGTGTTTCATCTAGCAAATAAAGAATTTGTAAAAATACGCTATGATTCTACGCCACCCACAGGCGCTACTTTTTATGTACAAAAAGACCTTTTGAATCAATACCAGACAACTTATAAGAACATTCCAGATATTACCTTTATTGCAGAGCCTAATCCATTGGTGAGCATAGCATTGGACAGGTCGGAGATTGTACTGGATGTAAACGAGGAGGTTTTATTAACCGCATCACCAGTTCCTTCTAATGCAGATAATTTAGATATGATTTGGGAGGTGGATGATCCACAAGTTGTATCTGTTTCACAAACAGGTGAAATAAAGGCATTATCCTCTGGAAACGCAACAATAACAGTATCATCTTCAGATGGGCAGATAAAAGCAGAATGTACAGTTGTTGTGAAAACACACGCATCCAGTGTAAAAATAGAACCATCCGAAATAGAGATTTCGGAATTAGGTGAGACTGCACAGTTATATGCTTATGTTCTTCCTGAAGAAACATATGACAAGACCGTTAAGTGGACAAGTTCCAATACAGCAATATGCTCTGTGAATGAATCAGGATTAGTGATGGCTACGGGGTGTGGAACAACTGTTGTTTATGTTACGACCAATGATGGTGGCTACACCGCTTCATGTGTCGTAAAAGTGCCGCGGCACGTTGAAAGCATCATATTCAACAAATCATCAATGAGTCTCAAAGTTGGGGAAAGTGAGCAACTAAATGCAACAATATTACCCAGCGATGCCTCAAATAAGAATTTGATTTGGACAACTGAGAATGCAGGGATTGCGACAGTAGATGATAAGGGAATTGTTACTGCTCTGAAAGCTGGCGAGACTATGATAAAAGCTACCTCAGATGATAAAAAAGACATCTTGGCATCCTGTAAAATAATAATCACGCAGCCCGCCACAGGAATCTCGCTCAATATGCAGAAATGTACGTTAACAGAGATTGGCGAAAGTACAGTATTGGAGGCGACGGTCTCACCAGAGGATGCCTCGAACAAGAATGTGAAATGGAAGAGCTCGGATGAGAGCGTATGCATTGTGGCTAATGGGACTGTCGTTGCAGTTGGAAACGGTATCTGTGTGATTATCGCTACTGCAGAAGACGGGGACCATATGGCAACATGCACGGTAACGGTGAGTATTTATGATAGTGTCAAGGGCGTAAATGGTGCTGAAACCATTACTATCGAATCCATCTCCGATGCGGCGGGTCGTCGCATTAATACCCTCCAACGTGGAGTGAACATCCTTCGCATGAGCGATGGAACGACAAAGAAGGTGATGGTGAAGTAATATCTACTAAGCTATAAACTGATTGCCACAAGGTTTGCTGCCAGAGCGACTTGTGGCAATCATTGTTTTAAATCGGCACAGAGCTGTGGGGAAATTCATCGCCACGCATGTAGATGACGAAGATAGGGGGGCGCGAAATGCGACACCCTTGGCGGAACCCTGAAAACAATACTCATCAACGAGAGCGAGCCAGTATGGGAGAATGTACAAGAGCTGAAATTTCAGTCCTTGTTCCGAAAGGCAAGAACCGCCGTATCTATGATTAATTTTTCATACCTTCATCATTCTTAGCTTAATTAATTGAAAAGTAGTTGATTGCTGGATTTCAAACCTACATCAAACCAGCATGAAATATACATGGGATTCGACGCGTTACGGCGGGTACTATGAAGATGTCATGAAGAATCATGTAGGTGTGATGTAGGTTTATTTGTTTCCATTGGGCTGGTGTTCAGCCGTTTAAACTATAAATGATGAAGGTACCCCCAATCGCTGTCATCTCTGAAATAGAAACACTCTATTCTATAGTGTCTAGGCGAACCCTCTATAGTGTCTGCGCGTAGTCTCTATAGAGAGTCAGGCGAGGGAGTAGTAGTGTCTTTAACATTTTACTTTGAGATGACTGACGATTGACAAATAGGAAAAAGTGGGGCGGGAGGGGGTGAAAATGAAAAAAGTGGGAAGAAAGTTTGGCGGTTTCGCGAGAAAGAGCTACCTTTGCACCCGCAAAAGCCGATAAGGCCGGAGCGCAGCTCCAACATGGTGCCTATAGTTCAGTTGGTTAGAGCGTCAGATTGTGGTTCTGAATGTCGTCGGTTCGAGTCCGACTAGGCACCCAAGGAAGAAAATCCCTGCAATTTACAGAGTTGCAGGGGTTTGTTTTTCAAGAAACAGTTTAAATAGGAAATTAAAATAGGAAGCGAAATGGGACATTACTTATATAGGCTGTATCTCAGAGCCGTTGTCTTCGTGGTGTGCGTGATGGCTGTTGTGCCTGCACAGGCAGTGCTGAAGGAGCGTGACTTGGCGCGCACGCTGGGCGTACTGCGCGAGGAGTTAGCTGCTGATTATCAGAAGCAGCAGATGTTCATGGCTCGCTATGAGCAGCAGGGCGCTGCGCAGCACCAGCAGCTGGTGTGGTTCATGAACCAGTGCGAGCAGATAGGGCTGATGCTCTATTCGCAGTCTATGGACAACACTTTTGACATGGCTTATGCCTGCCAGCAGGCAGTGAACCTCTATCGGCAGCTGGACAACCAGCGCAACGGGAAGCTGCCCTACGATAAGATGATGACGCGCATGCGCAACGAGATTGAGCGCTACGACTCGCTCATCGTGGCGCTGAAGAGCATGCCTCCTGTGGAGCGCGGCAATGAGGATGCGCTCACGGAGAGCGATGTGAAGGTGCTGAATGCCATTGATTCGCTGGAGTCCACGATGTCCACGATTGACCCCGAAGCGGCCAGCGCGATGCCTCCGCGTCCGCTGGGCGAGGCGATGGACGACGAGGACGTGCACGAGCCTTTGTTCCTCTCCGGGCAGCAGCTGAAGGACCGTCGCGAGTGTCTGAAGTATGCTGAGACGCTGCGTGACAATATGCAGAAGTTCCTGGAGACGATGGCGGCGGAGAGCTCCTATTACGCCAGTGTCAAGGAGAAGGTGGCGCAACTGAATGCCTTTGCGCAGTCGCGCTACAGGCTGTTGCAGGATAACATCTTCAAGAACGGCGGCTCCAACTATTTCAGCATCCTGGCGAATCTGCCGATGTACGTGAATATGGCGAAGCAGTCGGCATCGAAGAAATATGCTCCCTTCCACGACCGCGAGCACAACTACTCGGAGTGGCGCGGTGTGCCGGTGCTGTTCATCAGTATCTTCGTGATCTTCTACCTCACGCTGTCGCTGGGCATCACCTACGTGGTGCTGCGCTGGCTGCTGCCGCGCCGTTGGCGCAGCGAGAACTTCCGCCTGAAGCGGCAGATGCTGACGAATGTCATTGGCGTGGCGCTCTTCGCCGTCATCGTGATGATTGTGCGCTCGCTGGTGGACAGGAACTTCATACAGATGAGTACCTCACTGATCATCACGATGGCATGGCTGCTGGAGGTCATCTTCCTGTCGCTGTATATTCGCCTGAAGGGCGAGCAGCTGCGCCACGCGCCGAAGATCTATATGCCCTTGATTATTCTGGCATCGGTGGTGATTATGTTCCGCATCGTACTCATCACCAATAGCCTCCTCAACCTCATCCTGCCGCCGCTACTGCTGGCCTTCACGGTATGGCAGCTGGTGGCTGTGCGCCGTCATAAGGAGGGGTTGCCGATGCTGGATGTTGTGTGCTGCCATCTTACCTCCATGGTGATGGTCGTCTCCTGCATCGCCACATGGATTGGCTACACGCTGCTGGCTGTGCAGATTCTGGTGTGGTGGACCTTCCAGCTGGCTGCCGTGATGACGATTACCTGCTTCTACGACCTGATGGAGGCCTACGAGAATCGCTTCATGCTGCGGCGCCTCTGTCCGGAGCTGCGCGAGCGGATGGAAGAGGACGAGGACGTCTCCGAGCAGGCTGCGCCCATCTTCCGCCAGATGCGCCGTGGGCAGTTTATCACCACCACGTGGTTCTACGATTTCGTGAAGCTCTCCCTTGTGCCCATTCTGGCTGTGCTGTCCGTCCTCGTGAGCTTCTACTGGGCGGCGGAGATCTTTGAGATGACCAGTATCTGCCATAAGGCCTTCTTCACGAATTTCATCAATGTGCCGGATCTGATTCAGGTGTCGCTCTTCAAGCTGTGTCTGGTGGCAGCCCTATGGTTTGTGTTCCGCTATCTGAACTATGCCATCCGCAGCTTCTATGTCTATTTCCGCCTGCAGACGAGTTCCGACGAGTCGCTGAACACGACGCTGGCGCGCAACGTCATTGCCATCATCATTTGGGGCCTCTACTTCATCATCACGCTGGTAATCCTGAATGTGCCTAAGAGCGGTATCTCCATCGTCACGGCAGGTCTCGCTACGGGTCTCGGTTTTGCTATGCAGGACCTCATCGAGAACTTCTTCTACGGCCTCTCGCTGATGGCCGGCCGCCTGCGCGTGGGTGATTTCATCGAGTGCGACGGCATTCGGGGTAAGGTCGAGAGCATCAGCTACCAGAGCACACAGATTATCACCAACGACGGCTGTGTCATTGCCTTCTTGAACAAGACGCTCTTCAGCAAGAACTTCAAGAACATGACGCGCAACCACAACTACGAGCTGTTGAAGCTGCCCCTCGGCGTGGCCTATGGCACCAATGTCAACCAGGTACGTGCAATCCTGGTAGAGGCGTTGAAGCCTGTGCAGCAGGAAACGAATGTCGCTGGCGAGTACATCGTTGATCCGGCCCGTGACATCTCCGTCCTCTTCTCGGATTTCGGCGACAGCTCCGTGGATCTCACGGTCTGCATCTGGGTGCTTGTCGAGGAGAAGTACACGCTGGCTGCTGAAGCTAAGGAGATTATCTACGAGGCGCTCAATCATCACCATATTGAGATACCCTTCCCGCAACGCGACGTACATCTTATTAACAATTGAAAATTGAAAATTGAAAATGAGAAGAGTCATACTCATAGTTAGTGCAGCTTTGCTGCTGACGGGCTGCTCGCCGAAAAGTGAGCGGGCGCCGCAGCTGCCGTCGTCGCGCGGACTGCCGTATGAGGTGGCATTGATTATTCCGCAGTCGCTCTACCAGGGCGCGCTGAAGGACACGCTGGAGGCGGTGCTGAAGGCTTCCACTCCGGTGCTGAACCAGCACGAGCCGCTGTTCCGCGTAGATGTGGTCTATGGCGAGGCGAACCTGACGGCGTGGCGAACGATGCGCAACCGTCTGCTGGTGAGCGTGGAGGCCGGTGCCGAGCAACCCGCGATGGGCGTGGCGCGCGACGTGATGGCTCGCCCGCAGATTGAGGTGAAGGTGACGGCGCGCAATGCGCAGGAGCTGGCGGCGTTCATCTACGAGCAGCGCCAGCGGCTGACAGACCTGTTTGTAGATAGCGAACTGGAGGTGGAGGCGGCGCGACTGCGCAGGAAATACAGCCGTATGACGGCTGACAGCCTGCAACGGTTCGGCCATCGCATCTGCGTTCCTGAAGGCCTGCACGCCTCGAAGGTGGGGCAGGACTTCCTGTGGACGGGCACGAACCTGAACGACGCCGACCAGAACTTCGTGTTCTACAGCTATGCATGGGACGGCCGCCCGCTTACGGCTGAGCAGTATGTCGCGAAGCGCGACAGTGCCCTACGCGTGAATATCCCAGGCCCGCAGATGGGGCAATGGATGCAGACGGCTACGGTGGCCAAGAGCGACGACTCCCTCACGCGCGTACCTCTAATAATAGCACGCCAGCGCGTCATTGGTGGCGCCAGCGTGCAGGAGGTGCACGGGCTGTGGGAGATGCGGGACGCTGCGCTGGGTGGCGCTTTCGTGGCGCTGGAGCGCGTGGACACCGCTGCCCGCCGCGTACTGGTCACCGAGGGCTTCATCTACTCGCCGCACTCGCCCAAGCGCAATCTGATGCGGCAGATGGAGGCCGCCCTGCGGACATTCAAATAGAACGAAACAACAAAGAACAAACAGATATGAAGAAACACTCTCTCAAGGAATGGATCCTGGCCACGCGCCCGTGGTCGTTTCCGGCATCAGCAATGCCCGTCGTGGTCACCATCGCGTGGTGCTGGGCGCAGGGCACAGCCTTCAATGGTTGGTTTGCGTTGTGGGCGCTGGTGAATATCATCTTCGTGCACGCCGCAGGTAATGTGTGGAGCGATATCGCCGACTACCGTAGCGGCGTGGATGCCAAGGACACCTTTGGCGTGCAGTTGCTGGTCAATGGCGACTTCACCCCCCAGGAGTTCAAGCGCTTGTCCATCATCCTAAACTGTATCGCTGTGGCGGGCGGCGTGGCGCTCGTGGCGCTCACGGGACTGCCGCTGCTGTGGATTGGCATTGCCGGCATTGCGCTGTCGCTGTGTTATCCGCGTCTGAAGTATATGGCGCTGGGAGATGTGGTCATCATCCTGTGCTACTCGCTGCTGCCGATGATGGGAACGTCGTTTATCGTCTCGGGTGAGATTCATTGGCCTGTGCTGTGGTTGGCGGTGCCCGTAGGGCTGATTACGGTGGCCATCCTCCATGCCAACAATGTCCGTGATATCGAGACCGACAGCCGCGCGGGCATCTCTACCTTCCCGATGCTTACGGGTCGCCAGTTCGGCGCGCGGCTCTATGCCGCAGAGGTGCTGGTGCCGTTCCTGTGGCTTGTGGGGCTGATGATAGCGCTTGTGGAGCCGTGGTGGCTGGGCATAGCCTTCCTGGCGATGCCCGTGGCCGTGAAGAATGCCCGCACGATTCTGGCCTACAAGCAGGGCGGCAAGGAGTCCTATGCGAACCTCGACGAGAAGACCGCCCAGTTGCAACTGATGTTCAGCCTCCTGCTCGTCATTGGCCTGATTCTCAGCCGCCTCATTTGACCCCCCCAACCATAAACCCCTAACCCTCAACCCTTAACCCTAAAAACATGCCCCGCATTTTCGCTTCTCTCTTCGTCGCTGCCGCATTGTGGTTCCTGATGTTCTCGCCTTGGACGGCGCCGTTTCTCAATTTCTGGTACGCGATGACCGCTTCCGCGCTCATCCTCATGGCGATGGCGTGGCTCTTCGGAGGCCTGCGCTGGCCACGCCTGAGCGTTCGCGACTGGTGTCTCACGGCACTCCTGGGTGCTGTCATCGCCGTGCTGCTGTGGTGCGTGTTCTGGGTAGGGGATAAGGTGTCGCAGTGGCTGTTCGACTTCGCCCGTCCGCAGGTCGATCTCATCTACGGCATGAAGACGGGCAATGCCCCGTGGCTGCTGTCGCTCTTGCTGCTGTTCCTCATCGGTCCTGCCGAGGAACTCTTCTGGCGCGGCTATCTGCAGCAGTCGCTGGTGAGAATCTGCATGAAACGCTATCGCCGGATGCCGAAGGCCCGTGCTGCGCGCAAGGCCAAGAACTGGGCCTATATCCTTGCCACAGCCGCTTACACCCTCGTACATCTGCCTTCCGGTAACTTCATGCTTATCATGGCCGCTCTCGTCTGCGGCCTCGCCTGGGGCGGCCTCTATCGCCTGATGCCCAAGCAACTCCCCGCCATCGTCATCAGCCACGCCCTCTGGGACGCCGCCGCCTTCATCTGGTTTCCACTCTAACCCCTTTAAACTTCTTACCTCTTAAACCTTTAAACTGTCATAAGAGGGAACCTCTTCGAGGAAGGCATAAGTGCCTTCCTCTTTGTTTAAGTGACAGACGATGTGGTGGAGGCCGTTGCTGACGATGAGCCATTCCACGCGCATCACCGTGTTATAACGCCACACCTGGTCGAACACCCGTTGTGTCAGCGCCACGGTCGGCGCTTTGTACTCGATGATCATCCGCGGCTGGCGGTCGAGACCGTAGAGCACGCTGTCGCAGCGGCGCGTCATCCCGTTGATGGTCAGCGACACCTCGTTGCCCAACAGCCCTGCAGGATAGCCCTTATGCTGAATCAGGTACGCCGTGAAATGCTGGCGCACCCATTCCTCCGGCGTCAGCCGCACATGCCGTCGCCGCAGTGGGTCGAACACCGTCACACCGCCTTCCCCCTGCTCCAGTCGCAGCTCAGCAGGCGGCAGGTTCAGGGTCGGGTAGGAGAGCACCATTTCATCTTTCATGCTGCAAAAATACGATGAAGCGAGAGAAGTACAAAATAAATTCTTTTGTTTTTAATTCCGAGCGTGAGTATTTTCGATGAACTCACGTTAAAATTTAGTTCAGATTTTGACAGATTTATGTTCTATGCATCATCCGTGTAATCTGTAGCGTATCAATAAAGCCCATGATTGGCATTCGTGTTTTAGAGATGACCGTTGGCGGAATGTGCAATGGGGAAAGTCCTATGAGCTTTAGGTCTTTTCCCTTTGTGGCGCAGCAGGAAGGCCTTACCTTTGCAGCATCAAACCATTAAAAAGATGATAACTATGAAGACAAAGTACTCCCATATCGCCCTCATGAGCCTGCTGCTCATCACGGCATTCAGCCTCACCAGCTGCGAGATCGATCGCGACGAAAACGTGGGCTACCAGCTGCAAGGCCACTGGTTCGGCGACCTCGATATGTACTACGACGGTGTCCCCGCCCGCGGCTCCGACATCATCTTCTATCCCGAAGGTTGGGGCTACCGACAGGGCACAGGCACGCAGATCGACTACTACGGTCGCTACGGCAACACCCAGGTCCGTCATGACTTCAGCTATTACATCGAGAACGAGGTCATCTACCTCACGTTCTACGACGAGCCCGACCTCGACTGCACCATCAGCCGCTACGGCCTCAACGCCGACAACTTCTGGGGCAGCATCGACGGCAGCTACTCCAGCACCGACTTCCGCCTCCGCAACTACGACCGCTACTGGGAGAGCGAAGGCTACTACGGCTATGACTACGACTACGACCGCCGCTACTACGGAGGCTACTACACCAAGCAAGCCCTCGACCTTGACGCCTTCGACACCGACACCATCAACATCCCCGCCGCCACTCGCGCTGCCGCCTCCCAGGACACCCTTGCCTCGCAGCCCAAAGCCACCCGTGGTGTGAACCAGCAATAATATCCTCCACACCGCGCTGCATTCGCGTTTCCCACGTGTGAGCGTTGGAAGACCGTGGTCTTACAGCCTGAAGACCGCGGTCTTTTGCCTTTTCCCACGCGTGGTAAAAATCCCTGCAAAATAAATTTTACATAACTTTTTTCTAGCCTTTCATTTTTCACTCTATCATTCATTTTTTCTCCTTTATTTTCTTACTTTAAATTTATTCTCGTATTTTTGCAAGCAGAAACAATGAGTGCTTTATTCTATAATACAGACAAAAAGGATGCTTATGGCAAGAAACTTGTGGATAGGTGTGATGGCTGGGTGGCTGGGCATCATGAGCCTGGCGGCACAGCCGCACAAGGACGTGCTGAGGCGCACGGAAGCGACATTCTTTCGTACGGAAGAGGCACGAAGGGTGGGGGAACAGGTGTTGCTCTACCAGCGCACGACGGGCGGGTGGCCAAAGAATATCGATATGGCAGCGCCGCTCAGCGAGGAACAGCGTGCAGCGGTGCGGCAGGTACGAACGCGTCGCGATGACTCCACGATTGACAATGGAGCCACCACGCAGCAGATGGCATTCTTGGCACGACTCTATCAGGCGCAGCCGCACGATGCCTATCACCATGCTTTCTGCAGGGCTGTGGATTATCTCCTGAGCGGACAGTATGAGAATGGCGGCTGGCCTCAGTTCTGGCCTGAGAATAGAGGCTATCAGGTGCATATCACCTACAACGACGATGCGATGGTCAACACGTTGCGCCTGTTGCGCGACATCGCAGAGCAACGTGAGCCTTATGGGGGCGGTCTCACCTCGGATTCGCTGCGCCAGCGTGCACAAACGGCTTTCAAGAAGGGTATTGAATGCATCCTGGCCACGCAGATACGCGTGAATGGCGAACCCACGGTGTGGTGTCAGCAACACGATCGCGTGACGCTGCTGCCCGCAGGTGCACGCAGCTATGAGCTCCCCTCCTTCTGTGCAGCTGAGAGTGCAGCCATCGTGCGTCTGCTGATGGAAATCCCTGAGCCCGATGAGCGGATTCGTGCAGCTGTGCGTGGTGCCATGCGCTGGTTCGCAGCCCATCAAATCGCAGGGTTCCGCTACGAGCGTTCTGATGGAGACTCCCGCCTGATTCCTGATTCCACGGCTGGCCCTCTGTGGGCTCGTTTCTACGACCTCGAGCACGCCGAGCCCTTCTTCTGCGACCGCGACGGGATTCCACGCCGCAGGCTCGAAGACATTGGACAGGGGCGCCGAGGCGGCTACGCTTGGTACACTACGCGCCCTGCCTCCCTCTTTCCGCTCTATGAACAGTGGCAAATAAATCAATTCGAATGATTCATTTTTCTCTTTTCATTTTTCAATTCTAATTATTCTCTCTATCTTTGCAACCAGATAACCAAAAAGAAGTATGAAAACAAAGCAAGAAATAGTGGAAAACTGGTTGCCGCGTTATACCAAGCATCCGCTCTCAGATTTCACGGATTTGGTGCTGCTGACCAATTTCAACAACTATGTGGATCTGTTCTGTGAGCACTTCGGCATCGAGGCTCCGCCCTACGACGCGAATATGCGTGTGGCCATTGCCGACGGCATCACCATCATCAACTTTGGTATGGGCTCGCCCAACGCAGCCATCATCATGGATCTGCTGAGTGCTGTCAAGCCGCGTGCCTGCCTGTTCCTGGGCAAATGCGGCGCTATTCCGGTCAAGGTGCAGATGGGCGACCTCATCCTGCCGCTGGCAGCTATCAGAGGCGAGGGAACGAGCAACGACTACTATCCGCCTGAGGTGCCGGCGCTGCCCGCGTTCATGTTGCAGCGTGCCGTCTCGTCGTCCATTCGTGATGCGGGTAATGACTACTGGACAGGAACCGTCTATACCACCAACCGTCGCATCTGGGAGCACGACGAGGAATTCAAGGAATATCTCTTGAAGACACGCGCGATGGCTGTGGATATGGAGACAGCTACGCTCTTCACTACTGGCTTTGCCAACCATATCCCCACGGGTGCCCTGCTGCTGGTGTCGGACAACCCGATGACACCAGAGGGCGTGAAGACTGCGGAGAGCGATCAGAAGGTCACGACGAACTACGTGCATGACCACGTGCGAATCGGCATTCTGTCGCTGCAGAAGATCAAGAGTAAGGACAAGACCGTTAAGCATCTGAAATGGTAGTTCTTCGTTTAGCGTATATTGTTGAGCTTTAATCTATGGCGAAGAAAGCAGGAGGCGTCAGCTACGAGGAGATAGTGCGGCAGGTGCGCGCAGGCGACTTCAAGCCCATCTACTATCTGATGGGTGAGGAGCCGTATTATATCGACCGCATCTCGGATTATATTGTCGAGCAGGCCCTCACTGAGGACGAGCGCGACTTTAATCTCACCATTCTCTATGGCCCTCAGACTACAGGTGAGGAGGTTGTCAACGCCGCCAAACGCTACCCCATGATGGCAGAGCGTCAAGTGGTCGTTGTGCGCGAGGCGCAGAGCTTGCCACACAAGGAGGTACTGGCGTTCTATGCCCAGAAACCGATGCCGTCCACCGTGCTGGTCATCTGCCACAAGAATGGCACGCTGGATCGCCGAACGAACATGGCCAAGGAGATTCAGAAGTCTGGATTGCTCTTCGAATCCAACATTCTTTATGACCGCGAACTGCCTGGTTTTGTGAGTAGTTACGTGAAAAGAAAGGGCCTTGAGATTGCGCCAGACGCGTGCTTGATACTTTGTGAACACGTAGGCGCGGATCTCAGCCGCCTTGCAGGTGAGTTGGACAAACTCGTCGTAGCGGTGGGCGAGGGGAAGCGCATCGACGCTCAGGCCATCCAGGACAACATCGGCATCAGCAAAGAGTACAATTCCTTCGAGCTGTTGGCTGCTTTGTCCGTGAGAGATGTTCTGAAGGCGAATCGTATTGTGAAATATTTTGACAGCAATCCGAAAAACTTTGCCCTTCAACCCACATTGGCTACTTTGTTCAAATTTTATACAGATCTCATGCTGGCCTATTATGCTCCTACGAAGACGGAGCAGGGGATAGCTGACTGGTTAGGGCAGAGTGTGTGGCAGGTTCGCAGGAATGTTTTGCCAGCTATGCGCGCATACACTGCAACGAAAGTGTACCAGATTATAGGTGAAATACGTCGAACAGATGGTGCCTCGAAGGGAGTCGGAGGGCAGAGAAGCTCGGATGGTGACCTGCTGAAGGAGCTTGTTTTCCAGATTCTGCACTAATTTTTCTCTATTTTAGGATTCTTTCCATACAGGATTTTTAACCCCTATTTGACTTGATTCAAGTCTCTTATGGGCATTTTTTGTATGCTGAGAATCGCGTAGAAATTGTGAGATAGGCAGGGTCGAATGCAGGAGAGAACCGTGTAAAATTCGTTAGGGAATGATTTGTAATTACAAACTTTTGCATTTACGAATCAAAAATACCGAGCGCAAATAATTCGGAAATGCAAACTTTGCGTGCGTAAATCAGTGTAGATTTACATTTCGCGAACCGGACAAGAATCCCGTAAATTTTCAGTTTTACTTTGTAAATCCTACTCTTTGCATATTCAAACGGGTGGATATACGCAAAATCCAGATACGTATAGTAGGATGTAATTCAATAAAAACGCATAAATAGTGGATGCGGGATGTGTTGTTGATGTCGTAATTTTGGAATTATTGCTCATCGGATTGCAAATCATTCGTTTTTTAAGATTTCAATAATATGAGAACCAGCAGTTTGCGGATTTTGGTGAAAGCGATAACTTTAATTATTCAGAAATAAAAACCTTTGGATTTCTATTTCAAAACGTAAATCTTCAAATGTGTAAATTCAGTAGGATAAACTTTAATGATGAAAATCTTTAGATGCATAAATTTTTAAAATTTTGTCTTAAAAATTTGGAGGTTAAAACATAATTCACTTACTTTGCACCGTCAAATCCGACATAATAGCCTCCAGGGGCTCCTGACAGTAGATAAAAATAAGAAGATGAAAGAACGCATTGAGCGACTCATGAAGTCGCAAGGCATGTTGCAAAATGAGTTTGCTAAAGCCATCGGAATCTCTGCGCCTTCGCTCTCAAGTATTCTCAACGGCAGGACCTCCCCCACGAACTACACAGTACAGGCTATTCACCGTCGGTTTCCTGAAATCAGCATCGCATGGCTGATGTTTGGTGAAGGCGAGATGATGATAAACTCATCTGACGACGCTTCAACCTCAGGAGCAGGTGAACCAGGCGAAAGCGATCGCCGCCCAGAAAGTCCTGCTGCGACAAACAACGACGATGACCGTAGTGCTTTAAACCACGATCAAGGATATCCTCAGGAGGTCGTTACAGTTAGAGAAATTGTGAAATATGTTGACAAACCGCAGCGGCGCATCACAGAAATTCACGTTTTCTATGACGATGGCACCTTTGAAACCTTCACTGGTCGTCGTGAAGATTAATCGATTTTCGATTCAGAAACAAGATATTCATATTTCACTTTTACCCAAAAAAGCTGGCCGCAACCTCTCTCTTTTCTACTCCTTATTTTCTATTAGCGGCCAAAAAGGGGACTCCCACCCGTGAGGGCATGAGTTCCCTTTTTACTTTTTCTATTTCTAAACCTGTTTTTTCAAGTTCTTTTGGCACTTTTTCGTTAAAACGTTTGGCCGCATCGCAGAAAAGCATTACCTTTGCAGCCGCAAAACTCAAACAGCGCACGAGGAGAGATGCTCGAGTGGCTGAAGAGGCACGCCTGGAAAGCGTGTATACGTCAAAAGCGTATCCCGGGTTCGAATCCCGGTCTCTCCGCGAAACCGGTGTGCCTATCAAGAGTGAAGCGCTACGTACAGCAGACACGGGAAAGTCCTGTACGGCCAGCTCCCTTCGAATCCCCCAGGGCTTGACCGCAGCAAGGGTAGTTGGTTGTAGCGGCGCGATCACCCGCCTCTTTAGCTCAGTTGGCCAGAGCACGTGATTTGTAATCTCGGGGTCGTTGGTTCGAATCCGACAAGAGGCTCTAAAGAAAGGCAGTTCCAAACAGGGACTGCCTTTTTTGCTTATCTTGCTTATCTTGCCCTTTCTTTATACTTTTGTGATGATTCGCTTGAAGACGTCGAAATCTGTATCGAGGCGCGAGAGTTCATAGGGTTCGAGTGTCAGGGAGAAGGTGCCGCGGAGGTCAGGAAGGTCGAAATAGGTGCGTAGTAAGCTGGCCAGGTTGAAACTGAGGGCATCGGCTTTTCCTGTGGAGTGGGAAAGAGTTGAGGCGCGACGAATCAGCTGGCGGCAGATGTTGGTCAGGTAGGTCGGGTCATGCTCCTCAAAGCGCAATGTGCGCAGGAGTACAAATGCTGCAACGAGTCCGTCTGTCCGTAGCAGGAATTCCACGCGCCTGCGTGGGTCGGTGATGGCGAGTTGCTCGAAGAGGCGTTCCATCTGGGTTGCTTCGGGCATTGAGGGAAGCCATTGAAGTAGCAGTTTTTGTCGATCGATGAGGTGTGTGTCGTCTTTGAGCGCTTTTGCAAGAGCGCAGAACCCGTTGTCGTCCAAGGTGAGGGCGCCGTGCTCCAGACGGGGTGCTGCAGCCTTGGCAATGGTCACAGTGAAGGCCTTGGGCTGCCATAGAATCAAGCGTGTTGCTATATCCCAAAAGCACTCAGCGCTGAGCTCCGGGAGCAGGCGCTCGCCAATGAGATAGCCTGCAGTGCGGAAATGGGAGTGGGAGAGGCCTTCGAGGTAGGGGACGAGGGCTTCCCAGTCGTTGGCATCGAAGAGTTGACGCAGGCGCTGGTAGATGACGGGATGGTAGTGCTGGTCCAAGGAGAGTTGAGAGTTTAGAGAGTTCAAGGGGTTCAATGCTCCATGGGCTTGGGTACTCGTTGTTTGAGGGCTTCGGCCGTGGTGATTTGCTGTTCGCCTCGGAAGGCAACGATGAAGGCCTCGGGGAAAGTTTCGCGCACTTGAACGAGCTCGTTTTTGATGTCCAGGTAGCTGTCAGACCTGCTGTAGATGCCCTTGAAGCGCTCGCCAGCTGGGATGAAGCGAACGCCCTGGAAACCCTTCAGACGATAGTCGCCCTCCTTGAGTGGTGCGGAGGTGTTCATCAGCTGTATGGCGAAGTATGTGGGCGTTTCTGAGGTTGTGATGGTGTCTTTAGGTGTTTCGGGCGTGGTTTCAGCCAGCGCATCGTCTGCAGGCATCAGCTCGGCTTGTGCCTCGGCGATGGCCTTGGCCTCTGCAGCCTCCTTGGCGCGTGTGTCGGCCTCCTTGGCCTTTTCGTTGGCGGCAGCTGTGGGCGCAGGTTTCGTGGAGGGAACGGTGCGTGGGTCATAGTGTGTGTAGCGCAGGTTGCGCAGGTCTTGCTTCGGCACAGCCCCGTTCTTGGTCAGTTCGTGCCATTCGCTGAGTGCGTCGAAGATGGCTTTGGCCAGTTCTGCCTGCCCTTCTTTCGAACTGATGTAGTTGCGCTCAACGGAATTGGTGATGAATCCCACCTCGGTGAGCACGCTGGGCATATTGGTGTGCTCGCAGACGTAGAGTTCGCGCTTCTTGACGCCGCGGCTCACCTCGCGCCCGTTCTTGAGATAGTGTTTCTGCAGCAGCAGCGCCAGCAGTTCGCTCTTCCCTGCCTGGCTGCCTTTGAGGGGCACGTTGGTTGCAAAAAACGATTCGGTGCCTCGGGCGAACAGGTTGGGTGCAGAGTTGACATGGATGGAGATAAAGAGTCCGGCGCCATTGCGGTTGGCTATGTCGCAGCGCTCCTGCAGCGAGAGCGTGGTGTTCTTCTCGCGCGTATAGATGACGCGCACGCCGTTGATTTTCTTTTTCACCATCGCCCCCAACTCTTTAGCCACAGCCAGCGTGATGTCCTTCTCGTACACAGTTCCGAACTCGCAGCCTACGTCGTGTCCGCCATGCCCGGCATCAATGACCCACACCACCTTCTTGGCGGCTGCGATGTTGCACGCCCACAACAGGCTTACTAAAATGAATAGAAAGCGTCTCATGAATAGTCTTTTTTACTCCTTGTGGGTGCAAAGGTACGGAAAAGTTTAAAGATTAAAGTTTAAAGTTTAAAGTTTTTGGTGGTAAGGGCTCATTTTTCACTTTTATTGCCTACTTTTGCAAGCAAAAAAAGCAAAATGTATGAGCGACGGAAACTTCAATCGGGCGTTGTTACCCCACACCCCTTATGCTAGTGGTCTGAAGATGGGTCAGACGATGATGCGCGCCAAGATAGAGAAGGCTTTCCTGGAATGGTTGCGTGCCGACCGTCCAGAGCTGAGCAACGAAGAACTGGGTGAGAAGCTGACAGCCTTCAAGCGCCTATGGTCATAGAAGGGGTGCATTGGTGACGGGCATAGAAAAACCGCATCGGTGATTGTGATGAGAACTCCGAGTATAAATGATTTGAGTGCTCGCTCCCTTTGTAATCTGCCGGCCTCCGTGAAGAGGTTACCCCGAAGGGCGCAGCCCGCCATTGGAATAGCGAAACGTTCTCGGTTTTCTTGATATTATTGATGAGTCTCCCGATCAAACCGATGCGGCTATATAGTGTGGGTCAAAGAACTTTTTGTTTGGTGTTGCAAAGATATGCGCATTCCGAGTATCGCGCAAATTTTTTAGCCTTGTTTTTGCAAAGTTGCGCTTTCTCTTCACTTTTCTCCGTAAAAATTTGGAGCAGGACAAAGTTTTTGCTTACTTTGTACCTCAATAGGTGCTTATTTTTCACTTTACACCCGTGCGCGCGCAGTTTATTATATGACTTCTACCGCTGTCTTCGTCCTGATGGCAGCTTTGATGCCTGCTGTTATTCTGCTGATTGTCATCCTGATTCGAGACAAGGAACACCCCGAGCCTCCTCAGCAGCTTGCTAAGGGTGTGTTCTACGGTGTGCTGTCGGTCTTTGCCTCTATGGTTCTCTCCGTTCCGGCCCTTGCTTCGGGATTGGTGCCAGAGAATTACACGAGCGCCATGGGTGCAGTGTTCCACGCTTTTGGTGCAGCCGCCATTCCCGAGGAGACAGCCAAGTTGTTCTTTCTGTGGTTGTTGCTGCGCCGGAATCCCTATTTCGATGAATATTTCGACGGCATCGTCTATGCTGTGTGCATAGGCTTGGGCTTTGCGGGTTTGGAGAACATCCTTTATGTCTTCGGCGCTGGCGAGGCCTGGGCCATGACTGCCGTCATGAGGGCGTTGCTCGCGGTGCCTGCGCACTTCTTCTTCGCCGTTCTCATGGGCTACTACTACAGCCTTGTGCATTTCGGCCATCATTCGCGCCGCAACGTCGTGCTGATGTGGCTGGCTCCGGTGGTTGCCCACGGCATCTACGACGGCATCATCATGAGCATCGACGTGGCGCCGCATGTGCAGGGCATCTTTGCCATCGCGTTGTTGCTCTTCTGTAATGAGATGCGCAAGCTGTGCACTCGGCATATCCGCAATCTGCGGGCTGCCGACGATGACCACTATGATAAATACTACACCAACCTACACTACTGACATAATGAAGAAGCTACTCATCCTGCTGGCAGCCTGCTGTGCCGGCATCAATACAACCGTGGCTCAGGTGACCTCTGGCGCCACCAATGCGGTTGCCACGGAAGTTCCTCACACGACGATTCCTTATCGCATGGAGGATTCGGGCGTCAAGCTGCCAGACATCAGCTGGGGGCTCGACCTGGCTTGGCTCAGTGAGGGCAACCTGGCTCGTGGCGTGAATTACGCTGGCGAGGATATGATAGACATCGTACGTCTGAGTTTCCAGACGACCTATGCCGTCACAGATGGCACGCTTGCCAAGGGGCAGCGTGACACGCTGGACCTTCGCACCGGCTACGTGAAGAAGTGGGCGCCCAAGGCCCTCATCAACCTCAACTCCGATCAGGAGGCAGGTGTTATCGACTGGTACCACGTTTACAAATCGGAGGAGCAGGTGGATGTCTTCGCCCCACGTTGGGCTGCGCTGATTGCGGCCACGAAGTCCTACGTGGAGAAGAAGGGGCTGAAGGTCGTCAGTGTGTCGCCCTTCAACGAGCCCGACTATGGCGAGGGCACCAAGTGGGGCTGGCAGCAGGGCTCCAAGGCGGAGATGCGCGAGATATGCCGTCTGCTGCGCGAGGATGTTGCGTATAAAGAGGACTTCAAGGATGTGCTGCTCTGTGGCGGCAACACCCTGAACTGCGACCCTGCCTGGGCGTGGTATGAGTACAGCCGCGACTATCTCGACGAGGGCAACACCCACCAGCTGGCCGGCTCCTTCGACAGCTTTGCCTCGTTCTATCAGAAGGTCAAGGCCGACGGCAAGACAGGTGTGGGCGATGAGCTGCATAACACGATGGAGTGCATGGTCGGCTCGGAGTATGGCCTGACGAAGGGCATCTGGTGGGGCACGTGTGAGCACACGCGCAGCCAGTTCATGAAAGCCAGCCGCGGCACGCGCATGGCCTATTCCGAGAACCGCGATCGCTGGACAGCTGCCGGCGTCTATCGTCATCCCGAGGGCTATCGTGAGGGTTGTCAGGTGCAGGGCTTTGTGGGCACCAGCGAGCGCCAAGCCGGCCTGACCACGTTCCGCTTTGCCGCGAAGGACCATGATGTGTTCTACAACGGCATCGGTCCCACGCGCGAGTATGTCATCACCACGCCCGGATGGCCCAATGGCGCAGGCTATGACACCGATGATGAACACTACTGCACCAACGCCGAGGGCCTCGTGAACATCCAGGGCGGCGACGACATCATGCCCCCGCTGCCCACCGAGAAGACCACCTACAAGATTGTCAACAGGTTCAGCGGCCACTTGCTTGGCCCTGCGTCCAACGCTTTTGTGGATGACAGGGGAGAACCATCGAACCTGGCCCAGATGAAGCAACTCGTCAACGCTCCCATCCAGACGTGGGAGATCACACCGTTCGCGACGAATGTGGGCGGCGACTATACCTACTATCACATTGCCAACGCCAAGGCTGATTCGATGCGCATTGATGTGAAGAACTGGTCGTTTGCCGATTGCGCCGATGTGATTATGTGGTCGAATAAGAATCCCGGCACCAACGAACAATGGTTCTTCGAGTATGCCGGCGATGGGTATTTCTATATCCGCAACAGACATAGCGCCCTCTACCTGCAGACCAATCCCTATCAGTCCGGTGGTACCCCCGCTTCAGAAAACGCCATGAAAGTGGCCGGCCGCCAGGTCAACCAGGGTGTCTTCACGGGAGCCGCCTATCAGCAGTGGAAGCTGGTGCCTGCCGATGTGAATGTGGATGCCAAGGCTCCCGCCGCTCCTACGGCCCTCGCCGCCACTCCTCAGCCTGCCAGCGTGCGGCTGGATTGGACAGCCCCCTCGGGCAAGGACCTGAAGGAGTACATCGTGCTGCGCTCCACCGACCAGACGACCTGGCACACCATCCACGCCCATGTTCCCATGACGGCGTATATCGACAACACCGTGGACGTCGGCACCACCTATTATTATAAGGTGCAGGCTGTGGACAAGAGCCTGAACCGCTCTGTGTCCTCCGACATCGTCAGCGCTGCGGCGACCGATGAGCGGGCGTGCATCATGCAAATCCCCTGCGACAGCCTCTGGGACACCTCTGTCAATGGCAACCATGTCGCGCTGCTGGGCACCAAATTCATCCAGCAAACGGGCAAGGTGGGTAAGGCCATCCAGCTGAATGCCGGAACAGCCAAGTGCCTGCAGCTGCCGGCGACCATCGCCAACCATCGCCAGCTCACCATCGCCACCTGGGTGCTCTTGCGTTCAACGAATCTCTGGCAGCGCATCTTTGACTTCGGCAATGGCACAGACCAGTACGTCTTCCTGACCAATAGCGGCGCTACGGGCAAGGTTCGCCTGACCATCAAGAATGGTGGCGACGAGCAGATCCTGGATATCCCCTCGACGCTCAAGAACAACGTGTGGGCACATCTGGCCATCACGTTTGCCGACGATGTCGTGACGGCGTATCTCAATGGCCAGGCTGTCGCCTCGTCCACCACGATGACCATTCGCCCCTCTGACTTCCGCCCGATTTTCAACTACATCGGTCGCAGTCAGTACTCCAACGACCCGTGGCTTCTTGCCTTCATCGACGATTTCCGCATCTACAACTATGCGCTCTCGGCTAATGAGATAGCTGCGATTGCGGACTTTACGGACGGCGTTGAAAGACTCACCCCCGACCCCTCTCTTTCAAAGAGGGGAGAGGAGACCATCTTCGATTTGGCTGGCCGTCAGATGGCGAATGGTAAATTGTCCAACGGTAAATTGCCAAAGGGCGTTTACATCATAGGCGGCAAGAAGGTGTTGGTGAAATAGCCTAACACAGGAATCCCCGCGACAAAGGGTTGTTGCGGGGATCCTTCCGTGAGAGGTGCCTAGCAGATTCGAACTGCTGTGGACGGTTTTGCAGACCGCTGACTAAGCCACTCATCCAAGGCACCTTGTTGAATGCGGGTGCAAAGGTACGTCAAATTTTTGAATAAACAAGAAATCGAGACAACTTTTTTCAAAAAACCGCGTTATTCTATTACAATTCTTCATTCTTCATAGCGCTCGCCCATGTTCCTTTCCCCCATACAAAAAGTCCTGACCGATGCCGCCATCCGCGTTGATGGCGATGTCCTCTTGGTGGCGCTCAGCGGTGGTGCCGACAGCGTGTGCCTGCTCTTGGCGCTTCAGGAACTGGGCTATCCAGTCGAGGCGATGCATTGCAATTTCGAGTTGCGTGGCATCGAGAGCGATGGCGACGAGGCCTTCTGCCGTCGTCTGTGCAAGGCTAGGGGAGTGGTGCTTCATGTGAAGCATTTCCGCACGCGCAGCTATGCCCAGCGCCACCACCTGAGCATCGAGATGGCCGCCCGCGAGTTGCGCTATCAGTGGTTTGCCGAGATGGCTGCGGAGCGGGGCGCACAGGCCGTCTGCGTGGCTCACCATCGCGACGATAACATCGAGACCCTCCTGCTGAACCTCGTTCGCGGCACGGGCATCCATGGCCTCACGGGCATGAAACCTCTCTCCACTCTCCGCTCTCCGCTCTCCAAAGTCCCCCTGCTTCGTCCCCTCCTGTCCATTTCGCGAGCCGACATCGAGGCGTGGCTGGCGAAGCGCGAGCAGACGTGGGTCACGGACCGCTCCAACCTCTCGCCCGACGCAGCACTGCGCAACAAGATTCGCCTGCAGCTGTTGCCCCTAATGGAGGAGATGAACCCGCGCGTGCGCGAGTCGCTCGCCGAGACCGCCAAGCGACTATCGGAGGCCGAAGCTCTCATGGGCGATGCCGTGCGCGACATCCGCAGCGATGTGGAGCACAGCGACGGTTCCCTGTCTGTCGAGGGCCTCAAGCAGGCCACCGCCTCGGCCACCGTTCTTCATGAGATTCTGCATCCGCGCGGCTACACGACGGACCAGGTGCGCGAGATCCACGAGGGTCTTGAGGGCGATTCCGGCAAGCTGTGGGAGAGCCGCGAGGGGTGGCGCCTGTTGCGCGACCGCGGGCGCCTGCTGATGCAGGATGGCGCCGCGCTCGACACGTCCGCCGCGCATGACCGTGTGCTCCCTCTCGAGGGTTTCTTCGAAGCGCCCCATGGCGTGCGCCTGCTCATTCGTCGCCAGGCCATAGCCCCCGCCACTTTCGAGATTCCGCGCGATGCCGCCACCGCTTGCTTCGACCTAGAGAAACTCGCGCTTCCGCTCACCTATCGCACCGTGCGCGAGGGCGACCGCTTCCACCCCTTTGGCATGAGCGGCTCGCGCCTGCTGAGCGACTTCCTCACCGACCGCAAGCTCTCCCTCTTCGAGAAGGAACAGCAGCTCGTGCTCCTCAGCGGCGACCGCATCGCGTGGGTCGTGGGCCTGCGCGCAGCTGCCGGCTTCGAGGTGGACGAGCACACGCGCCACGTCATGACCATTACCCAACTATGATAAGAACGTCCCCAATGAACCACGTTATGAAAAGAATATTGACAGTCGTGCTCGCATGCCTTTTGCTGGCGGCCTGCGGGAGCACCGAGGAGCAGCTGCGCCAGCGCGCTGCCGAGTTGTGCCAGCATATCCCCGACCATGAGCTGCTGGAGCAGTCGCGCGACTATCTGACCGAGGATTTCTATGCCATCCTGGACACCATGTTCCACCACCTGCCCGAGCACGAGGCGATGGACCACGAGTGGCTCTACTACTTCGTCACCGGCAACGGAGGCACCATCGCCAACTATGAGGTGACAGGCGTGCAGCGGTCCGACAAAACCCACGCCGTCGCCACCATCCTCGTGCGCCAGCAGCGGGAGGACGGCTCGTTCGACGAGCAGACCGACGTGGAGGAGCATCGCCTCTACATGGAGTGGGTCAGTGGTGAGTGGCTGATATCCGACTTCGACGAGCACAAGCAGGACTGCATCAACTACATCGCCAACAATCGTCGCGAGCAGGCTCTGCGCAATGCCATCAGCGACTACCTCGTGCGCGAGATCGGCTCGCAGTATGAGCAGGGCGACGTGTGCATCCCCGTGCTCATGATGGTCGATGAGACGGAGTTGGACGCCAATCTCGTGCAGGCTCTGGGCGACTTCTGGCTCTTCTGGTATAAGGTGGAGGGCGACACGCTCAAGACCGTCTCTGGCGGCAATCACTCGGGCTGCATCACCCTTGATTGTCAGGGCGATGTGCCTGTCGTGACATCGTTTGAGCAGACCGAGGATGGTGCCGGTTTCGATGCCAGCGCCCGTCGCATCTTTGGTCCCAGCTACGAGATTTTCCAGAACATGCACTCCAACCACAATCTCAGCGAAGCCGCCCGCCGCGAGCAGCTGCAGGAGTACCTCCTCCGCCACGACCTCGCAGCCCGCTACTATCAGGACTACGGCTGGGATGCCGTGGAAATCACAGACTGACGCTATAGCAGCTCCGGCCACCCGTCCGCCGTCCAGCGGATGGGGCGTTGGATGAGCAGTGCGGTACCCGCTTGTGTGGCGCTGTAGCCGTGGCAGATGAAGATGTCTTCGCCGTCGAAGGTGTAGGCGGCGCAGTGGCCAGCGGCATCCCACTGCTTCTTGTCGCCCTCCAGGAAGAGCGTGCCGCCGCCCATGAGCATGTTCTTGCCCTCGCAGTCGAGATAGGGGCCGGCGACGTGCTTGCTGCGCCCCACGGCCACGCGGTAGTTGCTCTTGGTGCCCCTGCAGCAGTAGTCCCACGAGACGAAGAGGTAGTAGTAGCCGTCGTGGCGGAAGATGAACGGGGCCTCGATGGCGTTGCGCCCTGCATAGCGCGAGGTGGGGTTCTCGGCAGCATTCGGGTCGTCGGGGCGATGCCTGCGGGCAATGGTCACAGGCCGCGTGGCCAGGTGCATCGTGGTGTCGAGGCGTGCCAGCTGGATGCCGTCCCAGAATGAGCCCCACACCAGCCAGGGCGTGTCGGCGTCGTCGATGACGAAGTTGGGGTCTATGGCGTTCCAGTTGTCGCCCACGGTGGTGCCACCGGGCTGGACTTTCCAGTCGTGCGAGCATACGATGCAGCCCTCGTCCTTCCACAGATTCGCGGCCAGCGAGCGGCTGCTGAGTAGGCCTATGGCCGAGCCGTTCTTACCGAAGGTGGAGCAGCTGTAGGCCATCCACCAGCGGCCATGCCATCGGATGACATCGGGCGCCCACACGTGGCTGCCGAAGCCCGGCACCGAGTCGGTGGTCCATCCCGGGATGACGGTCATGACGGGGTGGGGGAGCACCGTCCACGTCTTTCGGTCCTTCGATGTCATGCGCTGGATACCCATGCCCGTGGAGTACAGGTAGTAGGTGTCGCCCTCCTTGGCCATGACAGGGTCATGCACCATGGGCGTGTCTGTCTGCCACACCTCGCGCTGATGATGCCTCCGTCGCGGTTCTTGTGCGTTGGCTGTCAGCGTGTTGGCTGTCAGCGTGATGGCTGCCAGCGCCATCCTCATCGTGAATGTTTCCCTTTTCATCTTATCTGTCTCAAGTGGTTTTTCATTTGCATTTCAGCTGCAAATATACGATGAAGCTGGCGAACCGCCAAATTTATTCCTGATTTTCAAAAAATGGTACGCTGGTGCGCGGTGCTCATTTGACCACCATTTTCTTGCCATTCCGGATATAGATGCCGTGAGCAGGTGGCGTGGTTAGGCGGCGCCCGGTGATGTCGAAGAGGGTTGGGTGATGAGAGGTGGGGGATAGGGGTGTGGAGGAGACGCCTGTTTCTGGATCAGGGTCGTAGGCTAGGAGGTAGTTGCTACCAGCCTCTGTGGCGAAGTTGAGACGTGCCTCTTCCGCAGTACATGAGGCGACGATATCCCCGCTGTCCTCGGCAATCATGCGTGCAGCCCATCCCAAGGGCAGTTGAAGATGGCACTCATGCCCCACAAGGGAATGCACGGTGAGCTGTGCGGCCAGCCGCGTTGACCACGCGATGACAGGGCATACGCTCCGCGCCAGGCGTGTAGCGCAATGTCCGCCCCACCAGCCGTGCGTGACTCGGCCATCCCGCCAATGTGGCGATGAGCCCATAGGTCATCACACGTCCGCGA
>CAJOCU010000037.1 GCA_905233765.1 uncultured Bacteroidaceae bacterium
AGGTACAACAATTTTACGACATAACAAAGCCCTGGCTTGAGAAAGTCGGGGCTTTGCGATAAAAAAAGAGGATGTGCCTATTTTGACACACCCCCTTTTCTTAAATGTCCTCGATGCGCACGATGCCGTGAGTGACAGCGTAGATGGTGAGCGATGACACGGATCGCAGATGCAGCTTCTCGCAGATATTCTTGCGATGGCTGATGACAGTGGGCAACGAGATGCACAACTGATCTGCAATCTCCTTGTTGAGGAAGCCGCGAGCCACCAGCGCCAGGACCTCCTGTTCGCGAGGAGATATTTCAATGGCGTGGCCCGTGATTTCCTGCTCGGGGAGATTTCCGTGGTGCGGCGAGGCTCCGGCAGGACCCCCATGAGCCATCTGATGAAGATGAAGGACGGCCTTGATGAGGTCGTGCTCCATCATGTTGGTGCTCAGGCAGTGGAAGTGGCCCAGCAATTGTCCACTGGCAGGCTGCGTCGTCAGCACGATGGTCTGTCGGGGATGAGCCAGAAAGAAGGCTGAGTCCTCCACGACGGCCTGCGATGTCGCAAAGAAATGCACGAACTGTTCGCCCGCCTGCATCGCTTGCTGCAAGTCGTCAACGTTCTTGAACATGCTCACCGTCACCTTCGGAACGATGTCATTGAGGATGTACTTGAGGCCCGCGGCCTCAAGCGTGTTTGCATCGATGATGGCAATGCTGGGGATCATTCGGGTGTCGTTGGTCATTCCTGTTCGCCGAACTCCAATTCGCCCTGCACAACCCAGATGAGGTCTTTAGGATCGAAGTCGCCGTACTTGTCCTTGCGGGCTCGCTCGGCAACGGCTTTGGCTATGACCTCAGTGTCAATATCGATACAGCCGTCGGGGCCAGGCTCCTGCTCCAGGAGGCCGCTCTCAACGTAGTAGTCGGCAAGGACATCGATGAAGTAGTAGAGGTCATCATCAGTGAACTTCTCCTTGAGGTCTTGAGGAAGGTAACCCTTAATGAACTCTATGGTCTTCAGGTCGTCGGCGGCCTGCTCCAGGAAATCTTCTTCCATGATTACAAGAGTGCTTTCAGTTTGTCCTCGAAAACGTTCTTGGAAGCGGCGCCAATCTGCTTATCGACCACCTGACCGTCCTTGATGAAGAGGATAGTAGGGATATTGCGAACGCCGAAACGCATAGCGAGCTCATCGTTCTCGTCAACGTCAACCTTACCAATGATGGCCTGGTCGCCATATTGTTCTGCAAGTTCTTCGATATAGGGTCCAACCTTTCTGCAGGGGCCACACCATGTGGCCCAGAAATCCACGACCATGGGCTTGCCCTGGGCAAGGAGTTGGTCGAAATTCGCATCTGTAATTGCTTGTGCCATGACTTTGTTTTTGTTTAATGTTTAGAGTTTGTAATATCTATTGTGTTTCAATCTTGATTGATTCTGTATGCCATGAAGGGTTTGCTCCTGATAAAGTCAAGAAGCTGCTTGGTGACAGTGATGTGGTGGTTGCGCGAGCGAAGCTTGAGGTGCTGACGCCCTTCGGGGTCAAGGATATGGAAATAGAGATCAACATTACCTGGGTTGGAGGTCGTGAGCTCTTCGATGGCGACAACGATGTCATCGTTAATCTCGTGGAGCGGTATCTGTATGGTGATGTTCTCAATGAGCTGGTCCTTGACCTCGCTGAGGAACTCAATCTTACCGATGATGGTATCGATGCGGTTGGGGTTGAAGCGGCCCGGCTGTACGTGGGCCGAGATGAAGAGGGCGTTGCCGATGTCCATGTAGATACCCCATGTGGCCCAATCCTGTCCCCACAACGAGAGCTCGAAGTTCCCACTGAAGTCCTCAAGGGTGACGATGCCGTAAGGTTGCCCGCTCTTACCTACCCCACGCTTGACAGCCGTGACGATGCCGCCAAAGGTAATATCCTGTCCAAGCAGGCTGGCCCTATCCTTCAACAAAGTGGAGTTGGCCGAGCAGACATCTTGCAGGATGACTGCGAAATCATCCAGTGGATGCGCCGACAAATAGATGCCTACCAAATCGCGTTCCTTATTGAGACGCTCCAGCTGGCTCCATTCCACATAGTCCTGTGGAATCGGCGGCGAAGCAATTTCCACGCTATCGAAATCTCCGAAGAGGGAGTTCGCGGCATTCTGTTTGGCCTCCTGATAGGCCAGGCCGTATCGAACGAGAACATCAACGAACATCTCGTTCTTGGCATTACGGGCGAAGTACTGCTCACGCTTGATTTCCTTGAAGCAGTCCAGGGCTCCGCTGACAGCCAGACTTTCTATGCCACTGCGCTTGACGGAGGGGATGCTGATGCGTTGGATGAAATCCGCGAGACTCTTATACGGACCATGGGCATCGCGCTCCGCCAGCAACGATTCCACAGCAAACTCCCCTAGACCCTTGATGGCAGCAAGGCCGAAACGGATGTAGCCATTCTCATCAACACTGAAACGTTGGCGGCTGAGGTTGATGTCGGGTCCCAATACATCGATGCCTAACGCCTTGCACTCGTTCATGAGTTTAGTGATCTCAGTGATGTCGTCGAGGCTTCGGCTCATGACGGCAGCCATGTATTCCGATGGGAAGTTGGCCTTGAGATAAGCGGTCTGGTAGGCCACCCACGAGTAACAGGTCGCGTGGCTCTTGTTGAAGGCATAGGAGGCGAACTTCTCCCAGTCGCCCCATATCTTTTCCAGAACCTTCGGGTCGTGGCCGTTGTCCTTTCCTTGGTTGATGAACTGGGGTTTCATGTGGTCCAGCTTGTCGCGCAGCTTCTTACCCATCGCCTTGCGAAGCGTGTCACTCTCACCGCGCGTGAAGTTTGCCAGCTGGCGCGAGAGAAGCATGACCTGCTCCTGATAGACCGTGATGCCGTAGGTGTCCTTGAGGTACTTCTCCATGCATGGGATGTCATATTCCACAGGCTTACGGCCTTGCTTACGGTCGATGAAATCGGGGATATAGTCCATGGGGCCCGGACGGTAGAGGGCATTCATAGCGATAAGGTCCTCGAAGGTGGTCGGCTGCAGCTCGCGCAGGTATTTCTGCATTCCTGCCGACTCAAACTGGAAGGTACCGACTGTGCGGCCATCGCAGTAGAGCTGGTAGGTGGCAGGGTCTTCGATGTCGATATTCTCGATGTCGATGTCAATGCCGAGGCTCTCATGGATATTCCGGAGAGCTTCCTTGATGATGCTGAGGGTCTTCAGGCCCAGGAAGTCCATTTTAATGAGACCGGTGTCTTCAATAACGGAGCCCTCATATTGCGTGCAGAGAATCCTCTCGCCTGTTTCTTTGTCCTCGGCAGTGCTCAGCGGCACCCAATCGCTGACAGGGTCACGGCAGATGATCACACCGCATGCATGAACGCCCGTATTGCGGACGTTGCCCTCAAGCATCTGGGCGTAACGCACGGTGTCGCGCATAATCGCATCGGAGGAGGCTGCGGCTTGCTGCAGTTCGGGCACGCAGAGGAGGGCATTGGTGAGGTTCATCTTGCGAGGCTTGCCATCGGGGCCATCCGGAAGACGATCGGGAATCGCCTTGCAGAGGGCATTGCTGATGTCGAGCGGCAGCTTCTGGACACGTGCCACATCCTTCAGCGCCAACTTGGTGGCCATGGTGCCATAGGTGATGATGTGCGCCACATTCTCCTCGCCATATTTCTGGGTGACCCATGAGAGGACCTTGCCGCGACCGTCGTCATCGAAATCCACATCGATATCGGGCAGCGAGATGCGGTCGGGGTTGAGGAAACGCTCAAACAGAAGGTCGTACTTGATGGGATCAACTTTGGTGATGCCGAGGCAGTAGGCCACGGCACTGCCGGCTGCAGAGCCACGGCCAGGCCCCACACTGACACCCAACTCGTGGAAGGCTGCATTGATATAGTCCTGCACGATGAGGAAGTAACCGGGGAAGCCCATCGTCTTCATGACGTGGAGCTCGAAACGGAGGCGGTCGTCAATCTCCTTCGAGAGCGAATCGCCATATACACGGCGTGCGCCTATATAAGTAAGGTGTTTTAGGTAGTCTGCCTCAAGCTTCAGGCGGTAGAGCTTGTCAATACCGCCAAGGTTCTGGACTTTCTTCTCGGCTTCTTCTGGCGTGCATACCGCGTTGCCGTTCTCATCGCGGGTGAACTCGTTAAAGAGCTCCTCTGGTGTAAAACGCTGACGATACTCATCCTCATTGGCAAAACTCTCGGGGATGGCGAAGTTGGGCATAATGGGACGGTGGTCGATGGTGTAGGTCTCCACCTTGTCCAACACTTCCATCGTATTGGAGAGGGCCTCGGGCACATCGGCGAAGATGGCATTCATCTCGGCCTGCGTCTTGAACCACTCCTGCTTGGAGTACATCATCCGCTTAGGGTCGTCGAGGTCACGCCCTGTGCCAAGGCAGATCAGGCGGTCATGGGCCTCGGCATTTTCCTCGTCAACGAAGTGGACATCGTTGGTACACACCACCTTCACGCCATGCTTCTTGGCCAACTCCAGAATGACGCGGTTGGCCTCCTGCTGGAGAGGGTAGGTCTCGCGATTGGCACGCTGTGCTGGGTCTTTCACCTCATGGCGCTGTAGCTCCAGATAGTAGTCGTCGCCAAAGACACGCTTGTACCACTCGATGGTTTCCTCGGCTTCTTGGATGCGTCCTTTTAGAATGCGATGTGGCACCTCGCCCGCAATGCACGCGGAGCAGATGATAAGACCCTCATGGTATTTCTCAAGTTCATGGTGGTCGGTGCGCGGACGGCTATAGAAGCCATCAACCCACGACTTGGACACCAGCTTGATGAGGTTATGGTAGCCTGTTTCGTTCTTCGCCAACACGATGAGGTGATAGCGACGATTGTCGATGTCTTTGTCTTTGTCGTAAAGGGTACGCTCGGCCACATACATCTCACAGCCGAAGATGGGCTTGAAGGGCTCCTTGCCGGCCTCCTTCAATTCCTTGTTTTTCTTACTGACGTAGTTGAAATATTCCTTCACGCCCATCATGTTGCCATGGTCGGTAATGGCCATACCACGCATACCGTCCTTGATGGCCTTCTCGACCAGCTTGGAAATACTGGCCTGACCATCGAGTAACGAGTACTGAGTGTGTACATGAAGATGAATAAAATTCTCCATAGGCGTCGAAAACGGGCATAAAATTACATTTCTTTTACCGAACTGCCAAAAAAGGGGCGCTTTTTTTTGCAATCTTTCAAATAATGATTACTTTTGTCACGGAAAAAGGCCTCTTTCGGACTTTTCATGATAACACATGGTACGTCCTCTTAAAAAAATCAAGAAAAATATTCGTCTCCATAGCGAAGGTACGACGACACTCATCCTATTTGGCATATGTGCAGCGCTGTTCTGCCTCCTCTTCGGTTATGTATTCAGTTTCCAGAGTCCCCTGTTCTGGATGGCGGTGGCTATTCTTGGCGCTGTATATCTGGTGGTCATCAACTTCTTCAGATGCCCCATCCGCATCTATGAGGGTGAGACAGAGGACATGGTGCTGGCTCCTGCCGACGGCAAGGTCGTCGTCGTAGAAGAGGTCGAAGAGAACGAGTATTTCCATGACCGCCGACTCATGGTGAGCATCTTCATGAGCCTCTTCAACGTTCATGCAAACTGGATACCTATTGACGGCACTATCAAGATGGTGCGCCACCACAACGGCCGCTTCTCTGCGGCGTGGCTCCCGAAGGCCAGCCTCGACAATGAGCGATCCACGATTGTGATTGAGACAGAGGACGGCACAGAGGTGCTAGTCCGTCAGGTGGCGGGAGCCATGGCGCGACGCATTGTCACCTACCCTGCCGAAGGCGAGGCCTGCTTCATCGATGAGCATCTGGGCTTTATTAAATTCGGTTCGCGCGTAGATGTCTATCTCCCCCTCACTGCCAAGCCACTAGTCGGCGAAGGACAGCGCACGACTGGCAACCAGACGGTCATAGCAACATTAAAGTGAAAATATGCTCCTCAATTTCCCTAACGCCCTGACCTGTTGCAACCTCATCTGCGGTTGCATGGCCACGGGTGCTGCTTTTCATGGCCACTTCGAGTGGGCCTTCATTATGATTATACTAGGCGCCGTTTTCGACTTCTTCGACGGTATGGCCGCCCGCGCACTGGGCATCAGCTCGCCCATTGGCAAGGAGCTAGACTCACTGGCTGACGTAGTCACCTTTGGCGTGGCCCCCTCCGCTATGGTTTTCCAGCTCTTCGGCTTCGTGCAATATCCCGAGTGGCTGCTGCCTTTGGCACCGTATATGCCCTACACGGCCTTCATCATGGCTGCATTCTCAGCACTGCGACTGGCGAAGTTCAACCTTGACGACCGTCAGGCCACCAGTTTCATTGGCCTGCCGACGCCTGCCAACGCCCTGTTCTGGAGTTCTCTCATCGTGGGGCAGCTGTCTTTCTTGGCATCGCCTCGCTTCAATGCTGTGTTCCTCTTCTTGTTCATGCTGATGTTCAGCTTCCTGCTGATTGCTGAGATACCGTTGTTCTCGCTGAAGTTCAAAGACTTCTCATGGGAACACAACAGCGTGAAATTCATCTTCATCGCGGGTGCCCTACTCCTGCTCCTACTATTACGCGACGTCTCTGCCGTCAGCCTCATTATCCTCTGGTACATCGCATTGTCCATGATTACGTGGAAAATGAGGAAGTAACCTTTATATTTCATTTTTCTTTTTTCATTTTTCATTATGAAATTTCATCGCATCCTCCTCAAGCTCTCCGGCGAAAGCCTCATGGGCGAAAAGAAATATGGCATCGACGAGAAGCGTCTGGCCGAATACGCTGAACAAATCAAGGAAGTCCACGACATGGGCGTGCAGATTGGCATCGTCATTGGTGGCGGCAACATCTTCCGAGGTCTGAGTGGAGCCGGAAAGGGCTTCGACCGTGTCAAGGGCGATCAAATGGGAATGTGTGCAACGGTCATCAATAGCTTGGGGCTTAGCTCAGCCCTAGGTGCCATAGGCGTTCCCAGCCGCGTGCTCACAGCCATCCGAATGGAACCGATTGGTGAATTCTACACGAAATGGAAAGCCATTGAGGCGATGGAACGTGGCGAGGTGGTCATCATGAGTGCCGGAACGGGAAATCCCTACTTCACCACAGATACTGGGTCCTCGTTGCGCGGCATAGAAATTGAGGCCGACGTGATGCTGAAAGGCACCCGCGTGGATGGTGTTTATACCGCCGATCCGGAAAAGGACCCTACCGCCACAAAGTTCAACGAAATCTCTTTCGACGAGGTCTATACACGTGGACTCAAGGTGATGGACCTCACTGCCACCACGATGTGCAAGGAGAACCACCTCCCCATCTACGTATTCAACATGGACGTCTATGGGAACCTGCGACGTGTAATGGCCGGTGAACCCATTGGCACGCTGGTACATGAATAAGAACTAAAATTTCTCGCGATACTTACTCTCATCCTCATCATCGAGCATGGAGAGGTACGAACGATAACGGCTCTCGGCAATCTCATGGTTGTCGAGAGCTTTCAGTACAGCACAGCCGGGTTCGTGGGTATGGGTACAATTGGAGAAACGGCAATCATGGCCTATATTGAATATCTCACGGAAGTAATGCGACACCTCCTCACGTTCGAAATCGAAAGTGCCAAAGCCGCGGATTCCCGGAGTGTCGATAATGGCACCACCGCCCTTGAGGTCGAACATCTCAGAGAAAGTTGTGGTGTGCAGCCCTTGGTCGTGGGCTTCACTAATCGCGGCCGTCTTGGCACACGCCTCAGGTACAAGACGGTTCAGGAGGGTGCTCTTGCCAACGCCGCTGTTACCACTAAAGAGGGATGTTTTGCCCTGGAGATAGGCGAGGAGGACCTCGAGCCCCTCACCTGTCTCGGCAGAGACGCCAAAGCACGGATAACCGAGATGACGGTATAACGCCATCACGGCCTCGAGATAACGAAGCTCATCAACATCGTAAAGATCCAGTTTGTTGAAGATGAGCGCCACGGGGACGCGATATGCCTCGGCAGATGCCAGGAAGCGGTCGATGAAGGTGGTTGAGGTCTCGGGATGCGCTATGGTGACAACGAGACAAGCGAGATCCACGTTGGCGGCGATGATATGGCTTTGCTTGGAAAGGTTCGAGGCACGACGAATGATATAGTTACGACGGTCATGAATCTCGGATATGAATGCAGGCACCCCCTCAGGCATCGCGGTAGCTGCAGGAGAAATCTCAACGATGTCACCAACGGCAACAGGGTTCGTAGAGCGAATGCCACGGAGGCGGAAATTACCCTTCACCTTACAAGAAAAGAGCTGGCCGTCGTCCGTACGGACGTCGTACCAGCTCCCTGTGTTGCGGACCACTATGCCTTTCATGGTTCCGTTTAACGAGTTAGACGGTCATGATTTCCTTCTCCTTGGTTGCAAGGAGGGAGTCGATTTGCTTGACATATTTATCGTGCATCTTCTGGAGGTCAGCCTCGCCATCTTTCTGGAAGTCCTCGCTGAGTCCTTCCTTCACCGCCTTCTTCAGCCCCTCAATGCCGTCGCGACGGGCATTGCGCACACTCATCTTAGCATTCTCGCCCTCTTTGCCGCACTGCTTGGCAAGCTGTTTACGACGTTCCTCTGTGAGCGGCGGGATGCCGATACGAATGATTTCACCGTTGTTTTCCGGCATAATGCCAAGGTCACTGTTGATAATGGCCTTCTCAATGACCTTGAACATGGACTTGTCCCAAGGCTTGATAGCAATGGTACGTGCATCAGGGGTCGTCACGGCGGCACAGTTGTTAATAGGTACCAGAGCACCATAGTTATCAACGCGAATACCGTCAAGAAGTTTGACGTTCGCCTTGCCTGCGCGAATGTGTGAGAGAGCTTCTTCGAGATACATCACAGCCTCTTCCATACGTTCCTCGGCGCTGGAGAGGATTTCTTTCATGTCAGCCATATCTTTTAGTTTAAAGTTTTGTGTTTAAAATCTAGAGGGAACCATTCTTTCCGTGCACAAAGATAGGGGTTTTCATCGATATACAAGGCCTTTTTATGGAAAAAAGAGATAATAGTACATAAAAAGTGGCTGCTTTCGGGTGTAGGTATGAAACTTATCGCTATATTTGCAGCGAAAATGGCCGCCTTTGAACTGCAAAGAGCACTTTTTTCTTATGACTGACGTCGATAATAGCATACTCCATTGGCTGTCACAGCTGGATCCCATTTCACTGGATGAGATGAGTGGCATAAAGCTGATGAACCGAACAGACACCAAGTTCGTCACCAATAAAACGAAACTGGTGCAGCTGTTAGAGATGGCTCAGGGGAAATACTATGCCCAGCAGATCGACGGGCAGCGCATCGCGAACTACCGAACTGTCTATTGGGACACACCTGTTCACCGTTTCTTTCTGGAGCACCACAACAAACGTGCGCCACGACAGAAAGTGCGCGTGCGAACCTATTTGGATAGCGATCTCACATTCCTGGAGATCAAGACAAAGAACAACCACGGCCGCACGAAAAAGAAACGCATCACCGTGCCGGACCACGACCGCAAAATGATTGTGGAGGCAGGCGGCAACGACTTTACACAGAAACTCACGGGAGTAACCTTCAACGATATTGACCCGACGGTGCAGAACCGTTTCCAACGTATCACTCTCGTGAACAAAGGAAAAACGGAACGACTGACCATCGATTTCAATGTGCAGTTCCATAACTACGAAACGGAGCGCGATGCCGTTACCGGCGACCTCGTCATCATCGAACTGAAACGCGACGGCAACGTCTTCTCACCCGTGCTTGACATCCTAAGGCAGCTACGCATCAAACCATCCGGATTCTCCAAATACTGCATCGGCTCCGTGATGACCAACGATCACCTCAAGAACAACCTATTCAAGAAAAAACTAGTTCGCATCCACAAACTGGTGGGCAACACGTTTACTGCTAAACTTTAAACTAAAGAAATCTCTTTATATGGACTTCTCACAAATTAACTACACCGTCGGTAACCTATTTGGAGTTACCCTGTTTGACCCTCAGCAGTTCATCTCGCTGGTCATTCGTTTTCTTATTAACCTTATCGTCGTTAGCATTATTGCCCGCAGGTTCTACTACCCACGTAGTATGCGCCGCGACTATATGTTCATCTTCATCCTTATGGCGATGAGCATCTTCCTGCTCGTAAGCCTGATGGATGGCGGCGGTATGCAGTTGGGCGCTGCAATGGGCCTTTTTGCCATTTTCGGAATTATGCGCTTCCGCACGGAGGCTGTTCCCATCCGCGAGATGACGTACTTGTTCATGCTCATCGCACTAAGTGTCATCAACGCCCTGGCCCACGGCGACTACCACCCGAAAGCAGACTACTGGGACGGCGTGGGCATCGTGACCATCCTGTTTGTAAACATCGTCTTCGTGGTGATGGCATGGCTCTTCGAAAGCAGCAAGGTTCTCTCACAAGAGTGTTCGAAGATCATCCAGTATGACAACGTTTCGCTCATCTCACCCGATAAGCGAGAGGAGTTGAAAGCAGACCTTGAGAAGCGCACGGGTCTCCATATCACTCGCATAGAAGTGGGCACACTGGACTTCCTCAAGGACAGTGCACTCATCCGCATCTACTACAACGACCCCAACGACGTCGGTAACAGCATCGCACGCTACGGACGGATGCCGAAGGAAATGTAGCAACCAACAGCCCTCCTATGAAGCGACTATTCATTCTCCTCCTATTATTACCTTTGTGTGCTGCCGCCCAGAACACAGAGCCCGACTATATCAGTGATGATGATACCCGTACGATGGGGGCCGTGTGGACAGAACTGGGAGCCACCAAAGTGCTGCCCCACAACCTTAGCATCGGCCTTGACGCAGGCTTCCGCACTGCGGAATGGTTCAACGAGGCCAACCGCTTCGACGTGGGGCTCGGCCTGAGTTGGAAACCCAGCAAACATTGGAAATTTGGCGTGGGCTACACCTTTTTGATGAAATATTACCCCACAGAGACGGAATACAAGAAGGGCATCGGGACGGAGACGGAATATAAATACAGCAATGCCGACACAGGAGAGACCGAGGACTGGACAAAGTTCGGTGGCGCACCATGGATTACCAAGACAGATGTCTATGGAAACTCTACCGACTACCAATATCATGGCTACAATAAATCAATCAAGAACTACGATTACACCCGTGTCACAGACGCATATTGGCGTCCTAAGCACCGCCTGTCATTTGATATCGCCTATACAACGAAGTTCTGGAAGATTCTTCGCGTGACACTACGCGAACGCTATCAGGTGACGATGATTCCTTCCAAGGATGTCAAGCGCCACCGCACTGGGACTAAAACAAGTACAAAATATCGCTTCCGCGAGCCCAACTACGATGCGCTCACAGACGATGAACTGGACGCGCTGACTGATGGTGATGCCACCCTCTTGGACAAGGTGACCTACGACGAGAACCCTGATGCATGGACGGGCACGCAAGACAATCCCGAAGTCACCACCGAGGACGGAGAACTGACTAGCAACAAAATCAAAAGCAGCAAAACGCTGCATACTCTGCGCTCGCGCCTCACTCTTGAAATCGACAAGAAGGGTTGGAAGTGGACTCCTTATTTATATATTGAAACCTTCAACGACTTCACACGCCGCATGAATCTGGATAAGCTACGGGCATCCATCGGTGTGGACTACGCAGTGACCAAGCAGCATAAAATCAACTTTGGCTACGTATTCAACCGCGAGAACGATGACGACGGCAACCAAAACATCCACGCTATCAGCATCGGTTATAAATACAAATTCTAAGAAAACAAACACATGAAACGATTATTCCTATCCCTTGCGTGCCTAACCTTCGCCTTATCAGTAGCGGCCGATGGCTACAACTATCTCGTTCTCACGCAAACTGATAACACCACACAAGGCGTGTCTCTTCGAAAAGCTCGTAGCATCACATTCACAGGTAATACAGCCACCATCACCTCTACGGATGGTAGCGTGAGCGTTCCACTCTCCTCCCTTAGCCAAATATCATTTACTGATAAGACGCCCACAGGAGTGCTGATGGTTCGCGGTACATGGGCTCCACAACGCATCACCATCTACAACACAAGTGGAGTTGTCGTACGTCAGTTTGATAGCACCGAGGAGCGTCGCGACAATATTTTCCTGAACAACCTGCCTGCTGGTGTCTATATAAACCAGGATGGTACACAAACTCGTAAACTGCTGAAACGATGAAGAAGTTACTCCTATGCGGCCTCTTCATGACCGCCTTATGCATGGGCACACAGGCCCAATGGATTCGTGTATGGAAAGCTGGCGAGAGCATCCGTTATGCCGTCAGTGACGCTGCCACTATACCCTATGCCACAGCAGGCGCAACCCTTACCATTGGCGGAGACGCCTACAGCACAGCCGAGATTGACTCCATCACCATCGTCAACCCCATCACTATCGCATGGACAGAAAATGGTGCAACGGTGGATATCCCTGAAAGCGTTGAGGGCGTGACAGCCACCATTAACGGAGGTAATGTCACCATCGACAACATAAACACGTGGAGTGAGCAAGAGATTATACTCTCCGGGACCTCATCTGCAGGATCACTCACCTACAACGGTGATTACAAAGCCAAATTCCACCTCAATGGTGTTAATCTTACTTCCTCCAGCGGAGCAGCTATCGACATCCAATGCGGAAAACGTATTGACCTCATTGTGGAGGAAGGAACCATCAACACCATCATCGATGCTGCTGGGGGGGAACAGAATGCTGCATTCTACTGTCGCGGACACATCGAAGCCTCTGGCGGGGGAGCACTCACAGTCCAAGGCAACACACACCATGCATTCGCATCAAAGGAATACCTCTTCCTGAAAAAGTCATTCGGAACACTCAACATCGCTGGTGCCGCTGCCGACGGCATTCATTGCGGTGAATACTTCTTAATGAATGGAGGAACGATAGCCGTAAACAACATCAGCGGCGATGGTCTTCAGGTGGAAACCGATGACGAGTCTGACGAATTAGAGAATGGCACCTTTGTCATGAACGGCGGTTACATCAACATCACGATGGCAACAGCCGATACAAAAGGTATCCGCTTAGATGCAAATGATTTAGTTCCCAGTTTGGTTCCTCAGATGTATCTATATGGCGGCACAATAACAGTGACAATGGCTACCACCGCCACAGATAGCAAAGCCATCGCGAGCGACGGCGACATGACCATCGGTGATGGGCAAAACGGTCCAGACATCACCATTAACATGAATGCCGTGGGTTATAAAGATGGTACTACAGCCGAAAAGATACGCAGTACGGGCCTGAAAGTGGGCAAGAGCGACGACTATGACAATTACGGCGGAACTGGCAACTTCCTCATGCAGGGCGGCACCGTCATCATTAATGCTACAGGAAATTACAGTCGTGGTATGAACACCAATAACTTCACTGCTACAGGCGGTTTACTCTCCGTAATAGCTCCCCGCACAGGTTCGAATATCCAAGGTATCAAATATGCTGGAACACGCACAGGCGACACATATGTCAAATTCCAGTATTGCGGATGGAAAACATCTGAATAAATAAACAACAAAATGAAGAAAGCCCCGATTCACGCAATGTGAATCGGGGCTTCTTGTAAAAGGGGCGGCTACCTACTCTCCCACGGGTGTGCAGTACCATCGGCGCAAGCGGGCTTAACTTCTCTGTTCGGGATGGGAAGAGGTGGGACCCCGCCGCTATAA
>CAJOCU010000038.1 GCA_905233765.1 uncultured Bacteroidaceae bacterium
ACGTTAAATCATTGTTCTTTTCGCCTTTTTCATAATCCATGTCATCACTTTTCTACCGTTTAACGCGCAAACAACTGATACAAAACAATTTGCGAATTCGGAGATTGTATTTCCCTGAAATCCATAAATATACCCCCAAATACCACTTGCATAGAAGATAATGTTTTTTCTGGTTGCAGTAGCTTATTATCTATTGATATTCCCAAAGGTGTGACAAGTATCGGGGATTATTCGTTCGAAGGGTGTAGTAGTCTAACCTCGATTGTTCTTCCTGAGTCTATGGAATCTATAGGATGGAGGGCTTTCGAAGGTTGCAATCATTTAATCAATGTATCCTGCTATGCACAAGATGTTCCTAACGCCTCTTCTTCATTCTCAGTGGATGAGATATCAAGTACTACACTTTATGTGCCATATGAATCATTAGCCGCGTACAAATCTACAGCTCCCTGGAAAAATTTTGGAACGATTTTATCGTTATCATCTGCCATGATTGATGGCATTGTGTATGAGCCAGATGAGGAGACGAAGACCGCCTTGTTAGTTCGTGGAGCGAAAGTGTCAGGTGAACTTGTTGTTCCGACGTCTATAACCATTGATGATGAAACGTTCATGGTGACAAGTATTGAGGAGTCTGCGTTCTCCGGTTGTACGAATATGACATCTATAGACATCCCTGAAGGCGTGACATCCATTGGAGATAAAGCATTTAAGGATTGCAGTAGTCTGACTTCCATCATAATCCCTGAAAAAGTCAACAAAATTGGTAGCAAAATTTTTATGGGATGTAGCAAACTGACGGATGTTTTCTGTTTTGCAAAGGCAATACCCAACACTAACATTTATGCCTTTGATGATGTTTTAGGAAAAACAACACTGCATATTCCGTATTCATCAATAGCAGATTACCGTGCACAGAATCCTTGGAGAAGATTCTCAAAGATTGTGCCTATTGAACCGGTGTATACCTTAACTTATATCTTAGATGGAGATGTATATAAAACTTATGAATATCCAGAAGGTGAAGTTGTTAATCTAGAAGGAGCATTGGAGAGAGTGGGTTACACATTCTCTGGTTGGAATGAAATTCCAGAGACGATGCCTGCACATGACGTTGTGGTAACAGGTTCATTCACGGTGAACAGCTACAACTTGATTTACAAGGTTGATGGCGAAGAATACAATACATCCACCTTTGCCTATGGGACGGAGCTGACGCCAGAGGCCGAACCCACAAAAGAAGGCTATTCCTTCAGCGGTTGGAGCGAGATCCCCAAGATGATGCCGGCAGGCGATGTGGTCATTACAGGGTTCTTCACAGTCAATAGCTATACTGTCACATTTAAATATGGTGACAAGGTGTTAACTACTACGGAGGTTGAATACGGTGCAGAGATACCATTGCCTAAGTCGTTGGACAATGACCGCTATACGCTGGTGGGATGGTTGGACGTGCCTGAAACGATGCCAGCCCACGACATCACGATTCAAGCCAGCTTCACGGATGGAGTGAAGGCCATAAAGGAAGGAAAAAAGAAAGATGATTATTATCAACTCAATGGTGTAAAGGTCAACGAACTCCAGAAGGGCTTAAATATCATCCGCACGCATGATGGCAACACCCACAAGGTCTTGGTGAAATAGGACTATGTAAGCTTTATGTAAAAAATGCCAATAAAAATTACCAGCGGCTACTGTCAAAGGAGACGGTAGCCGCTGTCTTTTTCTCCCCATTCAGGAATGGTTCGTAAGGTGGAGGCTCCGTTTGTAGTTCTCAATGTAGCGTTTGAGGTCCTCAGCATAGAAGTACCGGGGGTGCTGATGAAGTAGTTCCTATCTAACCGCAACGTAGATTTTATGGCTGCGGACACCATCGGTGGTGATGTGTGATGTATGATGAAAGATGGTGGAGTAAACGATTGCAGGGTGCATAGACTTCTCTTTAGGAATGCGGTGCAAAGTTAGGAAGATTACGGTGTATAAACAAATCTTCTCCGAGAAATCTGTGTTTCCCGCCGAGAAACATAGGTAACATGGGCAGGAAATATGCATTCCTCGCCGAGAAACTCAATATGCTACCATACACTCAATCCCGAGGGCGCGAACATGCTCTGCGATGCCGTCTAACACCTCGGGCGCTGCCTTGCGCAGCGTGCTGACAGGTGTCTCGCGGTCGATGGTGTAGATCATCACCCGCTCAGGCCCGATGACGCGCAGCGCCTCCAGCCACGGCTCCACAAAGCGCGCCGAGGTGTTCGCCACATCGCGTCCCTGCTCATCCGTCCCCGTGAGGAACATCGTCTGAATGATCACATGCCCGCGGAACCGGATAAGCCCCTCCACGATCGCCTCCACGTAGTAATGCCCCGTAGGCCTATCCACAGCCCGGATGAACTCCGCATCCACCGTGTCCAGCTTCAGGATGTTGTTATCCACTCGGCATAGCGCCGCGAACACATCCGGTCTCAGGATCTGTGTGGCGTTGCTCAGCACGCTGATCCTGGCCGCAGGGCAGTAGCGGTCGCGCAGCGCGCGTGTGTCCTCTATGATGTCGTGGAAGTCCGGGTGCAGCGTGGGCTCTCCGTTGCCCGCGAATGTCAGCACATCCGGCTGCGGTCCCTCTGCCGCCATGCGCTGCAGTCGTTCCTCCAGTGCCGTCCGCACCGCCTCGCGTGTCGGCCTTTTCGCGTGTGCGTGGCGTTCCTTGTTGAGTCCACACTCACAATAGATACAATCAAACGAACACACTTTTCCGTCTGCCGGCATCAGGTTGATGCCCAGCGACACCCCCAGTCGGCGGCTATGCACCGGCCCGAATATGGGCGAAGAATACAGGACTGTTGACATAAGCTTTTTTTGCGTCCGCGACGCGAATCATGTCGCAAAGATAAGCAGAAACTATGAAAGCACCACCGCTTCAACCCAAAAATTTTATCTATTTTTTGGAGTGGCAATAGAAAATGTGTACTTTTGCGCCGTTTTTGCCATTCCGCCACGGCGTAGGCTCTATCATCTGATTATTTAAACCAAATATACGATGCAACAAATTCTACACAAATCCAACAGTTTGAGGTTGTTGACGATGCTCACATTATTAATTATATTGGGTCATCATGCATGGGGGACAACCTATAGACTTACGAAGGTAACCTCTGTTTCAGCTGGTAACAAGTATGTGTTTGAAAGGAATAGCCGCGTGTTTAGCAAGACGGTCTCTTCGAAATCCCTTCAAACCACAGGTACGTATTCTACCTTCGGTTTAGCAGGTACTGAAGCGTATGTATGGACATTAGAAACTGCGAAGGGTGGCTTTTATTTAAAGAATGTAAGCCTTGCCAGCAGTCAATATCTGAATAATACGAGTGGTACAGATATGTCATTTGGTTCCAATAGTTCTATTTGGAGTTTTTCCTTTACTGATGGCGTGGCTTTGATTTCAAACACAAGTAATTCGAATCGTTTTATAGGTGAAACATCCTCTGGTTCTAAAGTATATAAGGCTTATGCAACTGGTAACTTAGCAACATACGGCCACGACATTACAGTTTATGTGCTTGAAGAAGAACCTCCCGCCAATATATCAATGACGACCACCGATGTTAACCTTAATAGAGGTGAAACAAATACTCGTACTGCAACATCGTCAACGTCAGGAGCTTCCATCTCATATTCATCCAATGTAACAGATGTTGCTACTGTCAATTCTTCAACAGGTGAGGTTACAGCTGTCAGCGCAGGGAGTGCAACGATTACCGCCACGGTAACAGCGGCGGGTTATAGTACTGCTACCGCAAGTTACATAGTCAACGTTTCAGACCCCCGAACACCCGTTAATCTTTCAACATTTACGGCGACAAATACTACATTGATTATTGGGGGTGCACCAAATACAACAACTACAAGTGTCACCAACGACCAAGGTGGTTGGGCGGCAGCCTATACTTATGAATCTAGTGACGAAGATGTGGCCACAGTCAATAGTAGCGGTGTGGTCACAGCCGTAGCAAAAGGAACGGCCACCATCACTTGCTCGTTGGATATGGATCCTGACGATGCAACCTACAAAGCGGGCTCCACAACCAGCAAAACGATTGAGATAACAGTGAATAAACCCTCACATACTGCCTCTTTCTCCATTAATGGTGTGATAGACCCCGCAGACGATGATACCGTGGAGGAAGATGATGACATACCATTCCCCTCTGCCCCAGCTTCTATTGGAGGAAAGGTCTTCAAAGGTTGGACGACGGGAGCTATTGTCGGCACCCAAGCTGATGCACCAGCAGTACTCGTTACCTCTGCTACCATGAGTACTGCTGATATTACCTATTATGCGGTGTATGCAAATGAAATAACAGGCGAAGGAAATGTTACTTTAACAATTGTTCCGTCAACAACAAATATGCCTACTAGTTACGGAACAGCTAATACGTTTACTCAATATACGCTGGAAGGGAAGAAATTTAAGTTGCAACAGGTATATAAAAATGGAGAAAAGCTCCAATGGCGTGCTGCAGGTAACGAAAATGGTACGGGTACTATGTACAATACCGATGCGCTCAATAAGCTTCAAAGTATTGTGATTACTTATGATTCTTCTGATGCCAATAAGAACTTCACGGTAAAAGTCGGAGATGCTGAAAATCCAACTTCTGGCACATCCATCACTCCCACCAATGTTGGATCTGTTTATACATACAATTGTTCATCTAATAATAAAAATTATTTTGTACTGACCAATGGTTCTGGTGCAGGATACCTTACTTCAATTGCAATAACATACAAAGGTTCCGTAACGACTTACTCCGATTACTGCACATCTGTTACCGTTCCCGTCACCATTGGTAGTGCTGGCTACACGACCTACGTGACCCCATATAATGTTTCTTTCCCCGATGGAGTAACGGGATATATTGCAACATCCACAGGAGCCAGCACCGTCACACTATCAGAGGTTACGAATGTGCCAGCCGACGAGCCCATTGTATTAAAAGCGAACGCAGGCAATTATATGTTACCAGTCATTACATCCGCTACCGACGACGTCTCCAGCAACCTTCTCAATGCCTCTGATGGCTCCATTGTAGGCGATGGCTCTACGATTTTTGCGCTGGGTGTTGGTAAAACAGGAACTAATAAAGACAAGGTCGGCTTCTACCTTGTGGATAATGATGTGAGTATCCCAGAAGGAAAGGCTTATCTCACGGTGCCTGCTGCGGTTAAGGAGTTTCTCGCGTTTTCCTTTGATCAAGCAACAAGAGTCCAAGAACTTTGTCCCGCATCTTCTCCATCCAGGACGAGAGAAGAAGAAATTATCTTCAATCTCGCTGGACAGCGCATGAGCAAGATGCAGCGCGGCGTGAACATTGTCAACGGAAAGAAAGTGGTAGTAAAATAAAAAAAGAAGACATCATGAAAAAGATATATATACTCCCTCAGACTGCGATATTCCAGACAACTGCTGCCCATATTTTCGCTACCAGCGATGTGAAATTGGATTCATCTGAAGGCAACAAACTCACAGACTCCAACGAGATCCTGAGCAAGGGGGCTGGCGAGTGGGCGATATGGGACTAAGCCTTTGTCCTTTTATTCCTCTCTGTCTTTCTTGCGGATGAGGGTGAGGCCATCGCGGAGGGGGAGGATGACGGTCTCGACACGGGGGTCGGAGGCGACGAGGTCGTTGAAGGCCATGATACCTGAAAGTTGTGAAGACTTGCTATTCAGTGCGCGTTGCGCACTGAATAGCAAGTCTTCACACACCTGACCACCCCACAGGGTGTTGTCGGCAAGGATGTAACCGCCAGGGCGGACATGGGGCAGAACGGCTTCATAGTAATCGACATAGTGGCGCTTGTCGGCATCGATGAAAACGAGGTCGTATGGCTCATTCCCAGCGACAGCGGGGATGAGCAATATGGCATCGCCGATGTGTAAGGTGACGCGGTTGGCCCAGGGGGAGTTCTCGATCCAAGGGCGCGTGAAATCCTCCTGTTCATCGTTGATCTCGAAGGTGTGGAGCATGGCGCCGGGCTCCATGGCACTGGCCATGGCGAGGGCGCTGTAGCCGGTGAAGGTGCCGACCTCAAGGACGAGGCGCGGACGTATCATCTGCACCAGCATCCGCAACACCTGGCCTTGCAGATGGCCGCTGGCCATGCGGGGGTAGTTGAGGTGGAGGTGGGTGGCACGCCACAGGGCATGTAGGTAGGGGTGCTCGGGCGTGATGTGGGTCTCGAGGTATTCTTGCATCGAAAAAATGTCACTTTCCGGATGCAAGCATCGCTTCCACAGCCAGACGGTAGCTGTCGAGACCGAAGCCGCAGATGACACCACGACAGGCGGCGCTGAGGAGGCTGCGATGGCGGAACTCCTCGCGCTGGTGGACATTGGAGATGTGGACCTCGATGACGGGGGCCGCGATGGCGCGGATGGCGTCGTGGAGGGCGACGCTGGTGTGGGTGTAGGCGCCGGCGTTGAGGATGATGCCGTCGGCAGTGAAGCCTACCTCATGGAGCTTGTCGATGAGGGCACCCTCGTGGTTGCTCTGGAAGTAGGCGAGCTCCACAGTGGGGTACTGGGCACGGAGCTCGGCGAGGTAGTCGTCGAAGCTGCGAGCGCCGTAGATGCCGGGCTCACGGGTGCCGAGGAGGTTGAGGTTGGGACCGTTGATGATGAAATATTTCATATTTCGGAAATAAAAATGATGGATCAGAGGGTGCGGTGGAGGACGTAGTCGAGGTAGAGGTGGAGGGAGCGGGCGACGGAGGGGTCGCGGAGGTCGGCGAGGTGGGCGCGGGCTTCGGCAGCGAGGCGCTGCATCTCGGACTCGGCATAGGCGATGCCGCCGCTCTGGAGGGTGAAATCCACGAGTTCCTGGATCTCGAGACGCGAGGCTTCGAGGGCGCGCACGCGCATGGCGAGGTGGTGGTAGCGCGCATTGGCGCTGCTGTTGAGGGCGTAGATGACGGGGAGCGTGAGCTTGCCCTCCTGCAGGTCGTTGCCCTTGGGCTTGCCCACGTTGAGGCTCTCGTCGAAATCGAAGATGTCGTCGCGCAGCTGGAAGCAGAGGCCCACGAGGCGGGCGAAGTGCTGCAGGCGCTGCACGGTGGCGCCATCGGCGCCGCCGAGGAGGGCACCGGCGAAGGCGCAGGTCTCGAAGAGGGCCGCGGTCTTCTTCTGGATGACCTGGTAGTAGGCGTCCTCGCTGAAGACGGTGCTGTGGGTGTTGTTGAGCTGCAGGAGCTCGCCGTCGGCAAGGGTCTGACCCAGAAGGGCCATGCGCTGGACGACCTCGAGGTGGTGGGTGAGGGATACCTCGGTGAGGGCCTTGGAGGTGATGAAGTCGCCCACGAGGACGGCGGCCTTGTTGTCGAAGAGGGCGTTCACGGAGCGCTGACCACGCCGCATGGCGCTCTCATCGACGACGTCGTCGTGGACGAGGCTGGCGGTGTGGAGCATCTCGAGGCCGGCGGCAGCGTGGAGCACCTCGTCGGTGATGGCGCCACCCTCGCGCGCACAGAGGAGGACGAGCGTGGGACGCATCATCTTGCCCAGCTTGCGTGTGAGATGGGTGAGGGCGGCAGCGAGGAGCTCGTTGTCGGCCTGCAAGGCGGAGCGGAACAGACGGGTGTAGCGCTCGAGCTCGGCGGCGATGGGTTGTTGGATTTCCGCAAACATGGCGCAAAGGTACGAAGTTTTTCTGAAACGTTGTGCGCTGAAAGAACTAAAAAATATGACCAAACACCAACTTTAAACTTTAATCTTTAAACTTTAAACTATTTATTCGTATCTTTGCCGCATGAAACTGTTTTTACTCGACGCTTACGCGCTTATCTACCGTGCTTACTACGGTTTTATCAAGAGCCCGCGCATCAACAGCAAGGGCGAGAATGTCTCGGCAGTCTTCGGATTCGTGAATACGCTGGAGGAGGTGCTGGCCAAGGAACAGCCCACGCACATCGGCGTGGCCTTTGACCCGCATGGCGGCACGTTCCGCCACGAGGCGTACCCACCCTACAAGGCGCAGCGCGAGGAGACGCCCGAGGGTATCCGCTTCGGCGTGCCCATCATCAAGGAACTGCTGCAGGCCTACCACATCCCCATCCTGGAGGTGGCGGGCTTCGAGGCCGACGATGTCATAGGCACGCTGGCGGCACAGGCCGAGGCGCAGGGCATCACGACCTACATGATGACGCCAGACAAGGACTATGGGCAGCTGGTGTCGGAGCATGTGAGCATGTTCAAGCCGAGGTCCATGGGGCCTGGCTTCGACACGCTGGGGCCGGCGGAGGTGTGCAAGAAATGGGGCATCGAACGGCCGGAGCAGGTGGTCGATATTTTAGGCCTGATGGGCGACGCATCGGACAACATCCCCGGCTGCCCGGGCGTGGGCGAGAAGACGGCCGTGGCACTGATACAGCAGTTCGGCAGCATCGAAGGACTGCTGGCGCACACGGACCAGCTGAAAGGCAAGCAGCGCGAGAAGGTGGAGACAAACCGCGAGCAGATAGAGCTGTCGCGATGGCTGGCGAAGATCGTCACCGACGTGCCCATCACACTGGACATGGAGGCGCTGGCGGTCGGCGAGCCGGACCGGGAGACGCTCATCAAACGCTTCGAGGAGCTGGAGATGAGGAGTCTGGCGAAGAGACTCACCCCCCAAGAGTCCCAACCCCAAGAGACCCACCCCCGACCCCTCCCGTCTGGGAGGAGAGAGGAGGCCCAAAGGGCCTCGGCTGGGGGGCTGCTGGACTTGTGGGGCGATGGCCAGGGGGATTTGTTCAGTACGCCTCAACCTGAAATAATCGCTTCTGCCGCTCCCCTCGCTGACAACGCGCAGCCTGCTCCCCTCGCTGAAAGTGAGGAGAAGAGAGGGGCGGGTCTCCTGATTGCCACCCCCGCCGAGCGCGCCGACCTCATCCGGAAGCTGCTGGCACACGAGGAGGTGGCCATGGACACGGAGACGACATCAACGGAGGCCATCGATGCGGAGCTGGTGGGCATGAGCTTCGCCGTGAAGGAGGGCGAGGGGTTCTATGTGCCCGTGCCTGAAGCGCGCGACGAGGCGCAGGCCATCGTGGAGGAGTTCCGCTGTTTCTTCGAGAACGAAAAGATACGGAAGGTGGGACAGAACATCAAGTATGACCTGATGGTGCTGGCGCACTACGGCATCGAGCTGCGAGGGCCCATGTTCGACACGATGATCGCACACTATGTCCTGCAGCCCGAGATGCACCATGGCATGGACTACCTGGCCGAGGCCTATCTGCACTACAAGACCATCCACATTGAGGAGCTCATCGGCGAGAAGAAGGGTGGAAAACCACAGAAATCGATGCGCGACGTGCCCGTGGAGCAGGTGTGCACCTATGCCGCCGAGGATGCCGACATCACGCTGCGCCTGAAGAATGTGTTCGAGCCGATGCTGAAGGAGGAGGGCGCGTGGGAGCTCTTCTGCGACATAGAGATGCCGCTGGTGCCCGTGCTGGCAGGCATGGAGCTGGCTGGCGTGCGACTGAACACAGAGGCGCTACAGCAGGTGGGCGAACAGCACACACGCGAGATGCTGGACATCGAAAAGGAAATCTACGCGCTGGCGGGCGAGGAGTTCAATATCCAGTCGCCACGGCAGGTGGGGGTGCTGCTCTTCGAGAAACTGCAGCTCGACAGCAAGGCCAAGAAAACGAAGACGGGGCAGTACGTCACGAGCGAAGAGGTGCTGGAGCGCCTGCGCACGAAGCACCCCATCGTGGAGAAGATCCTGGCATACAGAGGCAAGCGCAAGCTGCTGAGTACCTACATAGAGGCGCTACCGAAGCTCATCAATGCGCGCACGGGGCATATCCACACCTCCTTCAACCAGACCATCACGGCCACAGGGCGTCTCTCAAGCTCGAACCCCAACCTGCAGAACATCCCCGTGCGCTCTGCCGACGGCAAGGAAATCCGCAAGGCCTTCATCCCCGACGAGGGGCAGCAGTTCTTCTCGGCGGACTACTCGCAGATTGAGCTGCGCATCATGGCGCACCTGAGCGGCGACGAGGGCCTGATAGAGGACTTCAGACTGGGCCACGACATCCACGCCGCCACGGCTGCCAAGATCTTCCATAAGACCATTGACGAGGTGACACGCGACGAGCGCAGCAAAGCCAAGACGGCCAACTTCGGCATCATCTACGGCATCACGGCCTTCGGACTCACAGAGCGCCTAGGCATCAGCCGCACAGAGGCCAAACAGCTCATCGACAACTACTTCAGCACATACCCGCGTGTGCAGGCGTACATGCAGGAGAGCATAGAGAAAGCGCGCGCGAAGGGCTACACAGAGACCGTCTGCCATCGACGCTGCTACCTGCGCGACATCAACTCGGCCAACGCCACCGTGCGCGGCTTTGCAGAGCGCAATGCCATCAACGCACCCATCCAGGGCTCAGCTGCCGACATCATCAAGATGGCCATGATCCGCATCTATCGACGCTTCCGCGACGAGGGCATCCGCTCGAAGATGATCCTGCAGGTGCACGACGAACTGAACTTCAGCGTGCTGCCTGAAGAGAAGGAGCGCGTGGAGCTGATCGTCATCCAAGAGATGGAGGCGGCCTTCAAGATGAGCGTGCCACTGGTGGCGGATGCCGGATGGGGCGAGAACTGGCTGGAAGCGCACTAAGGAGAATGAAGAATGAACAATTGATAATCAAAAACTGTATTTTGGTGGCAAAATGACAGGAAAAGCGCAAAAACTTTAAACTTTACACATTCAACTTTAAACTTTTTCTGTACCTTTGCAGCCGAAATCAGTTTACAACCATAAAAAGCAAAAAACAATGAAAAAGATTCGTGCAGCCGTCGTGGGTTACGGCAACATAGGTAAGTACACACTGGAGGCCCTCATAGAGGCTCCGGATATGGAGGTCGCTGGCATCGTGCGCAGAAAGGGCGCCGAGGACTGCCCCAAGGAACTGGAAGGCTACAAGGTGGTGAAGGACATCCGCGAGCTGGACGACGTGGATGTGGCCATCCTGGCAACGCCGACGCGCAGCGTGGAGGCCTATGCCAAGGACATCCTGGCACTGGGCATCAACACGGTCGATTCCTTCGACATCCACACGAAGATCGTGGAGCTGCGACACTCGCTGGACGCTGCCGCCAAGGCCGGGGGCGCCGTGAGCATCATCAGCGCAGGTTGGGATCCGGGGTCGGACAGCGTGGTGCGCACATTGATGGAGAGCCTGGCGCCGAAGGGCATCAGCTACACCAACTTCGGCCCTGGACGCTCGATGGGCCACAGCGTGTGCGTGCGCTCCAAAGAGGGCGTCAAGGATGCGCTGTCGATGACAATTCCCGTGGGGCAAGGCATACACCGTCGCATGGTGTATGTGGAGCTGGAGGACGGCGCCAACCTGGACGAGGTGACGGCAGCCATCAAGGCGGACCCCTACTTCGCCAACGACGAGACGCATGTGTTTCAAGTCGATAGCGTGGATGCGCTGAACGACGTGGGCCACGGCGTGAACCTCGTGCGCAAGGGCGTGAGCGGCCAGACTCACAACCAGCTCTTCGAGTTCAACATGAAGATCAACAACCCCGCCCTGACGGCGCAGGTGCTGGTCAACGTGGCACGCGCCTCGATGCGTCAGCAGCCCATTGAAATCCCCGTCATCGATTTGCTGCCAGGAGAGAAGGAGGAGATAATCAAGCACTTGGTTTAATGGTCTCCACCATCGGCTTCTTCGACGGGGTACACCGCGGCCATCAATGCCTCATCCAGCAAGTGCAGGATGAGGCATTGCGGCGTGGGATGCCCTCGCTGCTGATCACCTTCGACCGCCATCCGCGCGCCGTGTTTGCGCCTGATAGCGTGCCGCCATTGCTGACGACAGCGGAGGAGAAGACGAGGCTGCTGAGAGAGACGGGCGTGGACAACATCTATGTGTTGCCCTTCGACCGCGAGATGGCTGCGCTGACGGCCAAGGAGTTCATGCAGCAGGTGCTGAAGGAGCGCTTGGGCGTGAGCGTGCTGGTGATAGGCTATGACCATCGGTTTGGGAAACCCCTCGGGGAGGAGGGATTCCACGAGTACCAAGAGTATGGAAGGGAAGTGGGGATTGAGGTGGTGCTGGCCAAGGAGCTGCAGGGCGAGCATGTCAGCAGTTCTGCTGTGCGACGAGCACTGGAGGCGGGCGACGTGGCTACGGCCCAACGCCTCTTGGGGCGACCCTTTACGTGGACGGGGCGCGTGGTGCACGGCCACGCCGTAGGGCGCAAGCTGGGATTCCCAACGGCGAACCTAGAGGCCGTGGAGCCTGAGAAGATGCTGCCGGCGCGTGGCGCATATGCCATCGGGGTGAACAGTGAAGAATGGGAAGGTGCTGGGATGCTGAATATCGGCAGGAGACCGACGATGGACAATGGCGAGGACACGACCATCGAGGCGCACCTCTTCGATTTCGAGGGCGACCTGTATGGGCAGGAGCTCACCTTATCTTTTAACGCGCGCTTACGCGATGAACGACGTTTCGAGAGCGAGGCGGAGCTGGTGGATCAGCTGATGAGGGATCGGAAGTTGTGTTTAAGGTTTAATGATTAATGTTTAATGTTTAAAGGGTTTTAGAGCGATATGGAACAGAAGAAACGGAAATGGTGGGTGTATCCGGTGATATTCCTGGTGAGCCAGCTGGTGGCAGGCTTGTTGCCCGTTGTCTTGTCGAAGACGGGCATGCAACAGAACGTCTTCGGAGGCGCGATTACGTTGGCACTGCTCGTGGCTAACGTGTTGGCGCTCTGTCTGTTCTTCTGCTATCGCCCTCAGAGCATCACGCGGACGAGCACGATGGCCGGCCTGAAGGGCAGGGGCGCACGACGCACGGTGCTGGCGTTCCTGCTGGCGTTGCCGCTCATCTTCCTCGTGAACATCGTCCAGGAAGCGTTCTTCCCTAACATCACCGACCTGGTGGGCGATGAGATGATGAAGGATATCATGTTCAACCCATTGGGGCTGCTGACCGTGGCTGTGCTGGGGCCTGTGTGCGAGGAGCTGCTGTTCAGAGGGGGCGTGCAGACGTGTATGCTGAGACAGTATCCATCGCAGGGCCCAGGGATGGCCATCGCGTTCACTGCCGTGATCTTCTCGCTCATCCATCTGAATCCGGCGCAAATGCCCGCAGCCTTCACCCTGGGACTGGCGCTCGGCTTTGCGTACTGGTGGACGGGCTCGCTCATCGCGCCCATGGCCATCCATGTCTTCAACAACTCTTTTGCGTGTGTGGTGGCACAACTCTCGCCCGACGAAGACTCGATTATCCAATTCCTGGGAGGCTCCTTGAGCGCTGGCATCGTTTCCATCGTGAGTCTGTTTTTCCTGATGATTGTCATCCGTGCAGTGCGAAAAGAGGGTCTCGAAGAGGAACAAAAGGGGTAAAAAATAATTTTTTTCTATATATATAAGGTGTAGTTCACATTTTTTGTGTAGTTTTGCGCCCACATTTCAAAAAAAGCGTAAGAACTATGCCTCAAAATCTTGTTATAGTAGAGTCCCCAGCTAAGGCGAAAACCATTGAGCGTTTTCTGGGTAAAGACTATAAAGTGATGTCGTCCTACGGCCACATCCGCGACCTGAAGAAGAAGGATTTCAGTATCAATACAGATTCGTTTCAGCCAGAATATGAAATCCCCGCTGACAAAACACATATCGTCAGCCAGTTGAAGCAGAATGCCAAGAAGGCCGACATCGTGTGGCTCGCATCCGATGAAGACCGCGAGGGAGAAGCCATCTCGTGGCACCTGCAGGAAGTCCTGAACCTGAGTCCGGCTACGACACGTCGCATCGTGTTCCACGAAATCACAAAGCCTGCCATTCTGGAAGCCATTGAACACCCCAGACAGGTGGATATGTCGCTGGTCAACGCACAGCAGGCCCGCCGCGTGTTGGATCGCATCGTGGGTTTCAAACTCTCGCCCGTGTTGTGGCGCAAGGTGAAGCCCAGCCTCAGCGCAGGCCGTGTGCAGAGCGTCGCCGTGAGACTGATTGTGGAACGCGAGCGTGAGGTGCAGGCCTTCAAGAGCGAAGCCTACTATCGCGTGAGCGCGCTGTTGGCGCTGCCCGACGGCAACCAACTGAAGGCAGAGTTGAACCATCGGTTCACAAAGCATAAGGACGCTGAGAAATTCCTCGCTGCCGTGAAGGATGCCACACTCACCGTGGAGGACATACAGACACGCCCCATCCATCGTACGCCGGCACCACCGTTCACGACGAGTACGCTGCAGCAGGAGGCCGCCCATAAGCTGGGCTTGCCCGTGGCACAGACCATGCTCATCGCACAGCATCTCTATGAAAACGGTTTCATCACCTATATGCGTACGGACAGTGTCAACCTGTCGAAACTCGCGCTGGGAACCAGCCGCGATGTGATTACACAGCTGATGGGAAAAGAATACGTGAAGACACGCCAGTACCACACCTCTGCCAAAGGTGCACAGGAGGCACACGAGGCCATCCGACCCACCTACATGGATCGCACCGAGCTGACCGACGGCACGCCGCAGGAGCGACGCCTCTACGACCTCATCTGGAAGCGGACCATCGCCAGCCAGATGGCCGATGCAGAGATGGAAAAGACAACGGCCACCATCAGTATCAGCGGACGCAAAGAACAGTTCGTGGCAACGGGCGAGGTGGTGAAGTTCGACGGCTTCCTGAAAGTCTATCGCGAGACGGTGGAGCCCTCAGAGAATGCAGAGAACGCAGAGAATCTGGACAACGCCGAATCCCTGGCCATCCTGCCGCCACTGACGCTGGGAGCACAACTGCAGCGCGTAGAGGTGCAGGCCACAGAGCGCTTCACACAGCATCCGGCACGCTACAACGAGGCTAGCCTCGTGCGCAAGCTGGAAGAACTGGGCATCGGACGACCATCCACCTACGCACCTACCATCTCCACCATCCAGCAGCGAGAATATGTTGTCAAAGGAGATCAGCCGGGAGAAGAACGACCCTATACCATCCTGACACTGGACAAGGACGGCATGCACGAGGAACAACGCAACACCCTGCTGGGCGCTGAGCGCGGACGTCTCATGCCGACCGATACGGGCATCGTGGTCAACGACTTCCTGATGCAGTACTTCCCCAGCATCATGGACTATAACTTCACGGCAGAGGTGGAGAAGGAATTCGATGCCATCGCCGACGGCAAAGAGGAGTGGACGGGGATGATCAACCACTTCTGGGCCGACTTCGAGCCGCAGGTGGAACAGTCTGTCAACACAAAGACAGAGCTGCGCGTGGGCGAGCGCGTCCTCGGCAAAGAACCTGGCACAGGGCGCGTCGTAAGCGTGAAGATCGGGCGCTTCGGACCCGTCGCACAGATTGGCTCGGCCGACGATGTCGAGAAGCCACGCTTCGCACAGCTCAAGAAAGGACAGAGCATCGAGACGCTGACGCTGGAAGAAGCTCTGGAGCTGTTCCAACTGCCACGAACCGTGGGCAAATACGAGGGCAAGAACGTCACGATAGGCACAGGACGCTTTGGCAACTACGTCCTCTACGACAAGAAGTTCGTCAGCATCCCGGCCAAGATGGATCCCCTGACCATCACACTCGAGGAAGCCGTCAAGCTCATCAAGGAAAAAGAGCAGGGCGAGGCCAAACGACACATCAAGAGCTTCGAGGAAGACGGCAACCTGGAGGTGATGAACGGACGATATGGTTCGTACCTGACCTACAAAGGGCAGAACTATCGTCTGACAAAAGCGCTACAGGAGAGAGCCAAAGACCTCACCTACGACGAGTGCATGGCCATCATCAAGGAACAGGACGAGAAACCCAAGAGCACGACCACGAAACGACGCTTCACAAGGAAATAATGGTTCGCGTTATTCTCATCGGTTACATGGGGGCGGGCAAGACGACCGTTGGCAAAGCGCTGGCAGCAGCCTTGGGACTCGTCTTCTATGACCTGGACTGGTACATCACGATGCGCTATCGCAAGAGTGTCTCAGAGATCTTTGCTGAGCGCGGCGAGGAGGGCTTTCGCGACCTGGAACGGCGAATGCTGCACGAGGTGGCCGAGTTCGAGAACGTGGTCATCAGCTGCGGAGGCGGAACACCCTGTTTCTATGACAACATGGAGTACATGAACACCCTCGCCGACACCATCTACCTGAAGGCAGAACCCGATGTCCTGGCCATGCACCTGAAAATGGGAAAGGGGAAGCGACCGCTCATCGAAGGAAAGACGCCTGAAGAGCTGGAGGAGTACATCCAGAAATCGTTGCTAGAACGCGAACAATACTACACCAAAGCTAAATACACCATCGACATCTCGCTGCTCGACACGTTCACCAAAATCGATGAATGCGTGAGAATCATCCGCGAGATGGTGAAAATATAATCGCATATGAAGAAGTGGCGCATTGAAGATTCCGAAGAACTCTACAACATCCGAGGATGGGGAGTGAATTATTTCGGCATCAACGAAAAGGGACATGTCTATGTGACACCCAAGAAAAACGGAGTGCAAGTCGATCTTAAGGAGGTGGTCGATGAACTGGCGACACGCCATGTCACGGCACCCATTCTCTTGCGTTTTCCTGACATCCTAGACAACCGCATCGAGAAGACCGACGAGTGCTTCCGCAAGGCTACGAAGGAGTACGACTACCAGGCCGAGCATTTCATCATCTTCCCTGTGAAGGTGAATCAGATGCGACCCGTCGTGGAGGAAATCATCAGCCACGGCAAGCGCTACAACCTGGGACTCGAAGCGGGCTCCAAGCCCGAACTGCACGCCGTACTGGCCACGAACATGGACAGCGACAGCCTCATCATCTGCAACGGCCACAAGGACCAGAACTTCATCGAGCTGGCGCTGCTGGCACAGAAAATGGGCAAGCGCGTGTTCCTCGTCATCGAGAAGCTGCCGGAGCTGAAGATCATTGCCGAGACGGCCAAGCGGCTGGGCGTGCGTCCCAACCTGGGCATCCGCATCAAACTGGCGGCCAACGGTAGCGGAAAGTGGAGCGAGAGTGGCGGCGATGCCTCCAAGTTCGGACTCAACAGCTCCGAGCTCCTCATGGCACTGCAGTTGCTCGATGAAATGGGCCTGCGCGACTGCCTGAAACTCCTGCATTTCCACATCGGAAGCCAGATTACCAAGATTCGTCGCATCAGCACTGCCCTGCGCGAAGCCGCACAATTCTATGTCCAGCTCCACGCCATGGGCTTCGGCATCGAGTTCATCGACTGTGGTGGCGGCCTCGGCGTCGATTACGACGGCACGCGATCCAGCAACAGCGAATCCAGCGTCAACTACAGCATTCAGGAGTATGTCAACGACTGCGTCTATACCCTCGTAGAGGCTGCTAACCAAAACGGCATTCCCCACCCCAACATCATCACGGAAGGTGGCCGCTCGCTGACAGCCCACCACAGTGTCCTCGTCGTGGACGTCATGGAGAGCGTCTGTGCGCCACAGATGCCTGAGGATTTCGAACCCGGCGAGGGCGACCACAAGCTCGTGCACGACCTCACGGAGATCTGGGACAAACTCAGCAGCCGCTCGCTGCTCGAGGACTGGCACGATGCAGAGGATATCCGTGAAGAGGCCCTCGACCTGTTCCGACACGGCATCATCGACCTGAAGACGCGCGCACAAATAGAATCCATCTACTGGGCCATCAGCCACGAGGTGGCAGAGCTCGCACACCACCAGAAGCACGCCCCCGATGAGCTGCGCGCGCTGGACAAGCAGATGGCAGACAAATACTTCTGCAACTTCTCGCTCTTCCAGTCGATGCCCGACTCCTGGGCTCTCGACCAGCTCTTCCCCATTATGCCCATCGCGCGCCTTGGCGAACAGCCCACGCGCAGCGCCACTCTGCAGGATATCACCTGCGACTCCGACGGTAAGATCACCACATACGTTAATGGAGGTCACCAGACCAACTACATCCCATTGCACCCTGTGCAGGCAGATGAACATTACTATATCGGCGTATTCCTCGTGGGAGCCTATCAGGAGATTCTGGGCAATATGCACAACCTCTTTGGCGACACCAATGCCGTCCACATCTCTGTGACAAAGGAGGGCTACGAGATTGAACAGATTATCGATGGCGAGACCGTCGCCGATGTGCTCGAATATGTGCAGTACGACCCCAAGAAACTGGTCCGACGCCTGGAGATATGGGTCAGCCGCGCCATCAAGGACGGCAAAATCACGGAGGCCGAAGGCAAGGAGTTTATCAGTAATTATAGGGCAGGACTCTATGGATACACGTATCTTGAATAATACACAAACGTTCAAGCCCACGGATGTGGGCTTGAACGTTTGTATAATAAAAGTTGGCGGCGCTGTCGTTGAAGATGCTGAGCAGTTAGCTATTCTCCTCGATGAATTCGACAAAATTGATGGACCGAAAGTGCTGGTGCATGGTGGCGGGCGCTCCGCTACGAAGCTGGCTGCACAACTGGGCATTGAAAGCCAGATGGTGGGCGGACGCCGTATCACGGACGCTGAGACGCTGAAGGTGGTGACAATGGTCTATGGCGGACTCGTCAACAAGAACATAGTGGCACAGCTGCAGGCGCGAGGCACCAATGCCCTCGGGCTGACTGGTGCAGACCTCAACCTCGTACGTGCGCATCGTCGGCCCATTACCCCGGAAGGCATTGACTTCGGCTTCGTGGGCGATGTGGATAGCGCCGACGGCCTGCAGCTCATGCGCCTGCTGGAACTGGGCATCACACCCGTCATCGCACCCCTCACCCACGATGGAATGGGACATATGCTCAATATCAATGCAGACACCATGGCGCAAACAGTAGCAGTAGCCCTAGCGCAGAGCCTCCACTCTTTGAGTGAGGGGGTGTCTTTAACATACTGCTTTGAGCTCCCCGGTGTGATGCGCAACCCTGCCGACCCCACCTCCCTCATTCCGAGCCTCACAGAAACTGATTTCCAAGCCCTTGTGGCCGACGGCACCATCGCCGGAGGTATGATTCCCAAGCTCGAGAATGCTTTTGCCGCCATCCGCGCTGGCATCAGCAGCGTCAGAATCACCAACATCAGCGACCTCCAGGGCGGCACCCTCATTCAACTTTAAACATTCAACATTAAACTATCTGCTTGGACTTCCGCTCTGACATACTCGTTCATCGCGACCGCCTCTACCGGTTGGCCCTTAGCTTGTTGGGGGACCAGGTCGAGGCGGAAGATGTAGTGCAGGATGTGATGCTGAAGGCATGGGAGCACCGCGAGGAGTGGGGGTCTATTGAGCGCCCGCTGGCATGGCTCTCACAGATGACCAAGAATCAGGCGCTGGATAAGATGCGGAAGATGCGCCCGGACCCACTCCCCAAAGAGGGTAGCGCGCAGTGGCAGCACCCCAACCTCGTGGAAACGCCGCAATCAACGGAGGGCCTCGCTCTGATGCAGCATCTCATCTCGGATTTGCCGTCGCCGCTGGACAGCATCGTTCGTCTGCGCGACATCGAAGGCTTGTCATACCGTGAGATAGCCCTAGAACTGCAACTCAGCGAAGACCAAGTCCGCGTCTATCTCCATCGAGCGCGCACCAAAATCAAGGAAAAGTATCTGAAGCTGCAACGCTTCGGGCTGTAAAAATTTGCGAGAACGTAGCGCGTAAATTGTAAATTATGTGTACCTTTGCAGCCGAATAAAGAATCGATTAACGTTTAAAGTGTAGCGCTTAAAGAAAGATATGCAAATAGAAAGTAAGCTTACGGCAGCGATACAGGCCGCCATCCAATCCCTGTACGGGCAGGAGGTGCCTGAGAAGATGGTGCAACTGAGCGCCACGAAGAAGGAGTTCGAGGGTCACCTGACGCTCGTCGTGTTCCCCTTCCTGAAGATGAGCCGCAAGGCACCCGAGGCCACGGCACAGGAGATTGGTGAATACCTCACAGCGAACCTGCCCGAGGTGGTAGCGCGCTTCAACGTCATCAAGGGCTTCCTGAACATGGTCATCGCCGATGCCTGCTGGGTGAGCCTGCTCAGCGACATCCAGCAGGATGCCAGCTACGGCTTGAAGCCCGTGACAGAGGACTCCCCCTTAGTGATGATTGAATATTCCTCTCCCAATACGAACAAGCCCCTGCACCTGGGACACGTGCGCAACAACCTGCTCGGATGGGCGCTGGCAAAGGTCATGGAGGCCAACGGCAACCGCGTCGTGAAGACAAACATCGTCAACGACCGCGGCATCGTCGATGCTGGCATGGCTGAAGTGGGGCCACGGTGCCACCCCCGAGAGCACGGGCAAGAAGGGCGACCACCTCATCGGAGACTACTACGTGGCCTTTGACAAGCATTTCCGTGCCGAACGCCAAGAACTGATGGATAAGTTCATGGCTGAAGGCATGGACGAGGAAGCCGCCAAGGAGCGTGCTGAGAAGGAGAGTCCGCTGATGCAGGAGGCTCGCGCCATGCTCGTCAAGTGGGAACAGAACGACCCCGAGGTGCGCGCACTGTGGAAGAAAATGAACGACTGGGTGTATGCCGGCTTCGACGAGACCTACAAAGCGCTCGGCGTGGGCTTCGACAAGATCTACTACGAGAGCCAGACCTATCTCGAAGGCAAGGAGAAGGTGATGGAAGGCCTCGACAAGGGCTTCTTCTACCGCCGCGAGGACGGCAGCGTGTGGGCAGACCTCACCAAGGAAGGCCTCGACGAGAAGCTGCTGCTGCGCGCCGATGGCACCAGTGTCTATATGACGCAGGACATCGGCACCGCCAAACTGCGCTTCCAGGACTTCCCCATCGACAAGATGATCTATGTCGTGGGCAACGAGCAGAACTACCACTTCCAGGTACTCAGCATCCTGCTTGACAAGCTGGGCTTCAAGTGGGGCAAGGACCTCGTGCACTTCTCCTATGGTATGGTGGAACTACCCAACGGCAAGATGAAGTCGCGCGAAGGCACCGTCGTGGATGCCGACGACCTGATAGAGAAGATGATAGAGGAGGCAAAGGTGAAGTGGCAGGAAAAAAGACCCACCCCCGACCCCTCCCGTGAAGGAGGGGAGGAGGCTACCGCAGAGGCAGCTGGTGGAAACGAAAGTCTCCCCTCACGGGGAGATTTAGAGGGGTCTTCCGTTGCACGCATCGTAGGCATGGGAGCCCTGAAGTACTTCATCCTCAAAGTCGATGCCCGCAAGAACATGCTCTTCAACCCCGAAGAAAGTATCGACTTCAACGGCAACACCGGCCCCTTCATCCAATACACCTACGCTCGCATTCGCAGCATTCTCAGAAAAACAACAGAAGCCCCCTCGGGGGCCGTAGGGGGGGCCACGCTCTCTCCGAAGGAAATCTCCCTCATTCAGCAGCTGGCCGCCTTCGGCGCCGCCGTGCAGCAGGCAGGCAGCGACTACAACGTCAGCGTCATCGCCAACTACTGCTATGACCTGGCCAAGGAGTTCAACGGCTTCTACCACGACTACCAGATCTTGAAGGAGCCCGATGAGCAGAAGCGCGCCGTCCGCCTCGCCCTCTGCGAAGCCGTCGCCAAAGTCATCAAGACCGGCATGGGACTGCTGGGCATCGAGGTGCCGGAGAGGATGTAAAGACCCTCCCCCCGCCCTCCCTTGTAGGGAGGGAGTGGTCACTTTCAAGATTTAGAACCATTATATACAGATTATGGCTGACAAACCAACGGCACAGGTAATTACTCCCCTCCCTACAAGGGAGGGGCAGGGGGGTGGGTCTGCCCTCTGTGTTGATGCCGCCTGCTCCGGCAACCCCGGTCCTATGGAATACCGAGGCATTTACCTGCCATCGGGCAAGGAAGTGTTTCACTTCGGTCCCGTCCACGGCACCAACAACATCGGGGAATTCCTGGCCATTGTCCACGCGATGGCGCTGATGAAGCAGAAGGGCCTGTCGATGCCCGTCTATAGCGACAGCCGCACAGCCATCATCTGGGTCAACAAACGCAAGGCGAAGACCACCCTCGCCCCCACCCCCGAGAACCAGCCGCTCCTGCAGCTCGTGGCGCGCGCCGAGGCGTGGCTCCAGCAAAACGGCATCCCCTACCCTCTCCTGAAATGGGAAACCGAGCAATGGGGCGAAATCCCCGCCGACTTCGGCCGCAAATAACCGTTACCGTTCCTTCGGGTTCTCCCGAAGGCAAACCCCAACCGCAATGAACAAAAAACTAACCACCCTCCTCCTCACCCTCGCTGCCTGCCTCGCACTCAGCGCGCAGAACTACTTCACCGTCGTCATCTTCTCCGACCCCCATCTGGCACTCACCGGCCACGACGGCACCAGCATCGAGCAGATGCAGGCCTACGTGCAGAACATCTGCGGCATGGGGCACCCGGGCGGCAAGCGCATCATCTTCCCTGCCGCCCCGGACTACGTGCCCACGGCCGACCTCGTCATGTGTCTGGGCGATATGGACGGCGACAGCAAGGATGACCACAACGACTTCGAGACCGTCATGGGCGGCTTCGGCAACGCCGGCATCCCCTTCATCACAATGGCGGGTAACCACGACTATGTCCCCGACTACTGGACGGGCGACAACGGCGACGAGGGCCACACGGGTGGCGACAGCGGTGGCATCGCCGACGACGCAACCACCAAGCACACTGTGGACCATTTCAAGGAATGGTCTGCGCAGTTGGGCTGCGAGGATGTGTACACCTTCTCGGACGGCAGCGGCCATCGCCAACCAGATGTGTTCACCTTCCGCTTCCGCGGCGTGCGCTTCTACTGCGGACAGACCTATTGGTTCCAGAAAGGCTATACAGTCAATAAGATTATGGGCTATGTCACGGGCCTCGATAAGATGTACGCCCCCGATGCACTCATCAACACCCTGGAGACCTTCGCACGCGAGCATGCCAGCGAGCCCTCCATCTGGACACAGCACTACCCCTTCCTCGCTGGCAGCGACTGCGACCGCTGGTGGCTCGACCAGAACGACGTGGGGCGCTACATCAAGACCACCGACTGGTCAGCCTACGGCACCAACGACGACCTCGGCAAATGGACCGACGATGCCAATGCCCGTGCATTCGCCACAAAGAAAAAGGACAAGCTCGCCAGCATCATCAACCTCACCAAGAACCCCATCCACTTCTCCGGCCACACCCATCGCTGGGCGTACAACGAGTACAACGGCGTGCGCGACTACACCGTCTCCTCGACGGGCTACAGCGAGACACCCGGAGCCGCCTACGTGGTGCTCTGTCAGGAGGGCGTCGGCGCCATCCAGGTGCTGAAGACGCAGTTCAACACCAACACGCCGCATGTCGAGGGACAGCTGGGCTACCTCGAGAACGTCTTTCACAACCAGTTCCTCTGTGCCGGCAACGCCTGGGGCACGCAAGCCTCCCTCGGCGACGTAGCACTCCCCCTCTACTTTGAGCAACTGCCCAACGGCACCTACACCATCGACACCGGCATCAACAACGGCGGCGACAGCCACTATCTCGGATGGAGCGAGCTGTACTGCGACCAGCCCGCCGTCGGTTGGACACTGGAGGAGAGCAGCGCCGGCAGCGGCACCTATCTCCTCACCACCGACAACAAAAACTACCTCTATGGCGCCACGAAGAACAAAGGCCTCACCAAGAACGCCACTTCAACCGTGAAGACCAACCAGCACGCCCAATGGCGGCGCCTCACCCACGCTCAGATGCTGGAGCGCTTCGCCGCAGCCTCCCCCGCCAACCCCGTAGGTGCCAGCTTCCTCATCGCCTGCCCCGACTTCGGGCGCAACGACACACGCTTTGGCGCTTGGGACGGCGGCCCCGTGCTGGGAGGCCCCGATGCCAGCTCGTCGGGCGCGAACCAGTGTGCAGAACGCTGGAACCTTAACTTCGATGTCAACCAGATCATCGCCGGCGTGCCCAACGGCGTCTATCGCCTCACCTGCCAAGGCTTCTATCGCGCTGGCGGCACAGGCACCACAGCCACCGACCGCAACGCTTACCTCTACGCCAACGACGTAGAGACCCCCCTCATGAACATCCTCGACGGCGGCAAGCGAACCAGCGGCAGCGGCTACACCACGAAAGCCGGCAACGTCTATGTCCCCGCACCGCCTTCACGGGCAACGGCTACACAGCCAACGAGCTCCTCGTCACCGTCACCGACAACCGCCTCCGCCTCGGCATCCGCAAGAGCACCCTCATCGGCAACGACTGGACCATCTTCGACCGCTTCCGCCTCACCTACCTCGGCACCAAGGAAATCTACACCGGCATCGAAGCCCTCCCCGAGGCCTCTCAGCCCAACGCCTCCCTTGGCGCCTCATCCCACTCCTCCCCCTCTGATGCCCCCTACTACGACCTCTCCGGCCGCCGCATCAGCCCCCATTCCTCATTCCTCAATCATCAATCATCAATAAAGCACGGCATCTACATCCACAACGGCCGCAAAGTTGTCAGATAACTTATGACGCGTCGTGAATGCCGTTACGACGCATCGTAATAGCCATCACGACGCGTCCCTCCAACGAGTTCCATGCATGGAACACAGCGAAAGACCACGCTCTTTCGGCCCGAGGACCACGCTCTTCAGCCCGTAAGACCGTGGTCTTCCAACTGTCCCACCGTGGTGAGATAGCAAATGCAGCGTGGTACGTTAGCGTTTGCACTGCGGTACGAAAGCCGTTGCAGTGCGGTGCAAATAACTGTCATCTGTGGACAACTGTGGACATCCGACAGAAAATAAACTCTAATGACTGATTCGGAAATGACAATTGTCCACAGATGTCCACAGATTACAGTTTTTCCGCGGGGAGGTATGTACCCTCGGCTGCGGGGGGTTTTTTGTCCACAAATGTCCACAGTCTACAGTTTTTTTCGGCGAGGATTTTGCAGAGTGAAGGAGTAGAGGGGAAAGTTGAGAATGGATATATCTATGATATATTTATTCTATATATTATTATATATCAACACATTATAAATAATAATTCAACATAGAATCCTTACAACAGAAAGCCCCCATTCCGCCTGTTGTAGGGTCCGCGAAAAAACTGTGGACTGTGGACAACTGTGGACATTCTCGATGGCTCCTACAAGACACCACTACTCCCTCGCCTTGCTGGGATGAGTACTAAACTTACAGCACCGCACAAGCCTTGCGGATGTCCAGCAAGCGAGCCATCAGCGGTTTCTTCTGTCGAGCCACAGACATGTTATAGCGTGCCTGCATATTGATGAGCATTTCGGGGTTGATGCCCAGCGAAGCCTCTATCATCAAGGCAAAGTCGGTTGTCACAGGTCTTTTGCCATTCAGAATCTCATTGAGCTGGGTATAAGGTACCGCCAGCACCTCAGAGAAACGTTTCTGCGAGATGCCCCGTGCCTCCAGTTCCTCCTTCAGCACATCGCCTGGGTGGGTGGTTATTCTGTTCATATCTTCCTTATTATTGATAGCACAAAGGTAAACACTCTTCTCGAGATTCACAAATTTAGTGAAGATTATTTTGCAGGAACATGAAAAAAAGCACAGAATTTCCTGTAAGACACAGTTATTACCTCTTTCACACGAATGACCATGAATCAGATCATCAAATGATCATAGATACAGCGGTTCATGCCTCTCGGAACATGGGCTGAAATTTCAGCTCATGTACTTTTCCCTTGCTGGCTCCATGTTTGGAAGTTCAAACCAGTGTCGCGAATCGCGACGGTGGTTTTGTCATGTTTTCTGGCTTCCGCCAAGGGTGTCGCATTTCGCGCCCCTTGTCTTCGTCATCCACATGCGTGGCGATGGATCTCCCCGCAGCTCTGTGCCGATTTAAAACAACGATTGCCACAAGTCGCCTCACAGCAAACCTTGTGGCAATCAGTTTATAGCTTAGTAGAACTTACTTCACCAGCACCTTGCGTGTTGTGCCATCGCTCATGCGGAGAATGTTCACTCCACGTTGGAGGGTATTAATGCGACGACCAGCCGCATCGGAGATGGATTCGATAGTAATGGTTTCAGCACCATTTACGCCCTTGACACTATCATAAATACTCACCGTTACCGTGCATGTTGCCATATGGCCCCCGTCTTCTGCAGTAGCGATGATCACACAGATACCGTTTCCAACAGCAACGACTGTCCCATTGGCCACTATGCAAACACTCTCATCCGAGCTCTTCCATTTCACATTCTTGTTCGAAGCATCCTCTGGCGTGACCGTCGCCTCCAACTCTGCACTTTCGCCGATCTCTGTTAACGTGCATTTCGGCATATTAAGCGAGATTCCTGTGGCGGGCTGCGTGATTATTATTTTACAGGATGCCAAGATGTCTTTTTTATCATCTGAGGTAGCTGTTACCATTGTCTCGCCTGCTTTCAGGGCTGTAACGGTGCCCCACTCATCTACTGTAGCTATCTTTGCATCCTCAGTTGTCCAAATCAATTTCTTGTTTGAGGCATCGCTGGGTAATATTGTTGCATTTAGTTGCTCACTTTCCCCAACTTTGAGATCCATTAATGATTTGTTAAAGAAAATGCTTTCAATGTGCCGCGGCACTTTTATAACACATGATGCTGTGTAGCCACCATCATTGGTCGTAACATAAACAACAGTTGTTCCACACCCCGTAGCCATCACTAATCCTGATTCATTCACAGAGCATATTGCAGTATTGGAACTTGTCCACTTAACGGTCTTGTCATATGTTTCTTCAGGAAGAACATAAGCATATAACTGTGTAGTCTCACCTAATTCCGAAATCTCTATTTCTGATGGCTCTATCTTTACACCGGATGCGTGTGTTTTCACAACAACCGTACATTCTGCTTTTATCTTTCCATCTGTAGATGATACTGTTATTGTTGCGGAACCAGAGGATAATGCCTTTATTTCACCTGTTTGTGAAACAGATACAACTTGTGAATCATCCACCTCCCAAATCATATCTAAATTGTCCGCATTCGAGGGTATCGGCGTTGCAGTTAGTATAGCCTCATCATTCACCTCCATTACAATCTCTGTCTTGTCTAATACAATTTCCCTTAACGGATTAGGTTCTGCATAGAATGTAATCTTTGGATAAGTCTTCTGATATTGTTGTAAAAGATCTTTTTGAACATAAAATGTTGCATTTACGATTTGAGCTTGCGACACACCGATTCCAACATACTCCTTTGACTCAAGGTGAAAAACAACATCCTTAATAGATGGCGCCCATAAATATGTAGTGTTTATGTCAGATCCTCCAGGATAAGATATAGATTTTAAATTTTCTCCCAAATAAATATGCATACCCTCTTTGTAGTAGCAAATTGCGCCAATTGCAAAACCTATTATGCCGGGCAATCTAAGTGTATCAGGAAATGATTCTTCTTTTATGCGCTCAAAAGCCTGATATCCGAGCTCCTCTAAATTGATTAAGTTTTCTAAACCGTATGCCATGATGTCTCTTTCCTCTGGAGTGTGAGAATCTGTCGCGTTTGTGAACGCCTCCTGTTCTATCCTTTTTAGTGACGACGGTAGTTTCACAGATTCTAACAGAGTATTACTTATGAATGCATACCTTTCTATTACTTCAACATTCTCACCTATATCCAAATGTTTAAAGTTTCCAGCAAGACTATTCCGTTCAATGACTTTATCTTGAGTGTCAAACACAAGTGTATCTATGGCCAAATTGGTCTTGATTGCAACAGATGAAAGACTATGTGGAAGATATAATTTTATTAATTTCATGTGAGTCCCAGGGGCGGAGATATCAAACAGCCCTTGATCTCCGCTTTGTAATTCATCACCAATATTTACATCATACAAATCTAATACCCCGTGGAGATTTAGTCCAATAAGTCGTCCGATAAAATGCAAATCATCAGTATTTATGTATCCCGTAACCTTTAGATTCTGTACAGTCTGTTGGTCTCCATATTTAATCATACTTGACAACCACCCCGGGTATTGGCAATCAATGACTAAATCCGTTGCTTGTGCATTTGCAAATAGGCAAAAACAAAGCATCATAGCTGATAAGATAATTCGTTTCATAATGATTGAGGGTTATTGGTTACACAAAAAGAAAACGTGGACTTGTTACTTCGTCTACGTTTCCGAGGTATCGCCAAACACCTAACAATTCTCAACGAGTAAAAGCCCACGCCATCGGCGTGAGCATCCGTGCTTTTACTCTTGAATTGTTTCTTTTGATTTTGGCGAAATTTCGGAAACAAGAATCTAAGCGGACGCTTCTGTCTGTATGTCTATCTATTATGGTTTATTTCATAAACAGTTTAAGGGTTTAAGGGTTTAAGAGTTAGCTTAGCTGACTTTTGTCGTGACTCAGCCATTCAAGAGCAAGCTCTTATGGCGTTCGCTGCTCCAAAAGTTCAAGGGGTTCAAGGAATTCTCGATGAATAAGATTACACCGTAGCAACCATATCCAAAGGATTACGCTTGATAACCAAGGGATAACGTTCAGGATGTTTAAGACTATCTATTTCTAAGTCTATGTCAAGAGCAGGCCATTCTATAGCATTCTTGCCGCTCATCCGTACATCCAATACATGATTGATGCTTGCATCACGCATCCAGGGTATTCGATTGTATGAGAGGAAGTAGTCCTGACCACATACGCTGAGCATGATGCCATCGCCATTAATCATCAATACGCTTGCCGATATGTTGGCGGTATTGTTCTTTAAACCTTGCTGCATATTTCTCTACGTATTTTTGAATTTTTCTCAGTTCATGTTCTTTGAAGCCGCTATTCTCAGCCAACTCCACTTGGGGTTCTAACCAATATTTTGCTTCCATGTCATCACGCAAAACATGAATATGCATCCTCATCTCTTCATTTGAAAAGATTTTGAAAGAATAACTGTTTTCACGATGAAAGACTGGACTCATAACTATCTCTATTCTATTTTCACGCCACAAAAGTAACGATTAATATGATTCGGGCAAAGGATTTTGCACGGAAAATCGCGGAAAGGAACGGAAATTCACGGAAAAAGCCTTTCCGCTGGGTGTCGGAAAGGCCATAGAATCTAAGCGGACGCTTCTGTCTGTATGTCTATCTATGATGGTTTATTTCATAAACAGTTTAAGGGGTGAATAAGGGTTAATGGTTAGGGGTTAAGGGGTTATTGCAAGGAACATTTCTGGGCTCTTTGCATAAGACACCACTACTCCCTCGCCTGACCCTCTATAGAGGGTACGCGCAGACACTATAGAGGGTCAGGCGAAGGACTATAGAGGGTACACTTAGACACTATAGTCACTATCTGTTTCGCACATGGCGGCTGAGGTATTCGATGCCGTAGACAGCCCACAAGGGTACTTTGCGAACATTGGTGCGTACGGCGGGGATGTCGAGGAGTCAGGCCGCTGATCCAGATGATGATGCCATAGACTTGTTTGATGGCTACGTTCATCATGCTCTTCACATAGGCCGCCATGAATGCCCCGAAATCCAGCTGCGAGGGATTGATGTGTGTGAGGGTCAGCTGCTGGGAATAACGCATGATATCGTCGTTCATGAAGTGTGAGAACAGGGTCGTGTAGATGCCATAGCCTGCTGCTCCGGCGAGATACATGTGGAAGATGTTGAAGACGAAAAGGCCCATGAAGAACTGTTCCAGGTCATGGAGCGATTCATCGAGAGGAAAAGCATTATTTTTTGTTGTTGACAAGCAAAATAAAAAGGAGCCAAATGCGTATTTGGCTCCTACAGGTTACGGGCGTTGAGCGCGGCGGCTTTCTCAGCGGGGAAGGCGGCAGTCATGCGCTCCACATTCTTCAGCAGGGAGCTCTGATAGCTGGTGGCCACGGGGATGATGTGGTTCATTGAGAGGTCGCCGAGGACGCGAGCCTCGATCTGAATCTTCTTGGTGTAGGTCTCCCATTTCACCTCGTTGCGGGCTTCCAGCTCCTTCTTGGTCATGTAGCCCGAATCATAAGCATCAGATGCCCGAAAGAGTACAGTGCATAGATGAATCCATCGTGATGGAATGATGAATCCATCATGATGGATTGATTGAGCCATCATGATGGATTAATAAATAGACACTACTACTCCATCGCCTGACCCTCTAGCGTTAAAAATCTCTAACAATCGTATGCCTTTATGCGACTTTCCGAAATACGTGCTAACTTTGCAGCATATTATCTTAAAGGTGTGTTCTATTATTTAATAAATCTGTTCGAAAATAGTCTAAAAGCAATGCAAAGCTAATTGATAGAACCCACCTTAACAAACTTCCATGGTTTTATGAAACAAATACTGATGAAAACAAGTCTGACTTGCCTCCTGACGATGGGGACCTTCTTGTGTGCCCCATTTGCCTGTGCACAGAATCCTTCAGGGACTGCCGATGTTCCTCATGCTTCCATGTATCTTCATACGTGGAACAGACAGGCTGTGAAAGTTCCTTTCGCTGCTGCCGACCCTGGTACGCCCACCCTTATCCACTGGGGCATGGACACGGCTTGGGACGACGAGGGCAACGTGCTGCGCGGCATC
>CAJOCU010000039.1 GCA_905233765.1 uncultured Bacteroidaceae bacterium
CCGTCAGTGGGCTACAGAGCGGCTGGCGGAATACATCATCAAGGGCTTCACGATGGACGATGAGCGACTGAAGAATCTTGGTGGTGGGGGCTACTGGAAGGAGTTGTTGGATCGTATCCGTGACATCCGTTCATCTGAGAAGGTGATGTACAGACAGGTGCTTGACCTATGTATATGGAAGACTATGTTCGTCAGTTAGACAACATCTTGTCTGCCAATGGCGATGAACTGCTGGAAGGGGCAGGCTCTGTATCTCATGAGGAAGCAATGAATAAGGCTTTAATTGAGTACAGGAAATTCCAAGTGAAGACATTGTCGCCAGTAGAACAGGATTATCTAGAGTCTATCAAACTCATTGAGAAGAAAACCAAGAAGAAAAGCAGCAAGGGTGGTATGTAACATTTTCGAGTTTCATATACTAATATAATATATATGGTTCCTCGCAGGTGGCACACAGACCAATGCCTCCATCATAGACTGTGCGCTACAACCCTACGAGGTTTGTCGCGAATATAACCTGCTGCTCTACGTCAATGGTGCCCGGCTGGCATACAGATTGGCGGCTAGCAAGGATGTTACGCTGCCGCTGCTGGCAGAGTTGGCCGACATCTCGGAAAGACGGAGGCTTGGTTGTTCTGTTAATTGCAGGAATTAAACAGACTCTTTATGCATAATTAAATGTGCAAAATGAGAGAGTTTGCGGATATATTTGTACCTTTGTCCCCCGAAATCATATGCCGTCATTCAGTATGTTGAATAAATATCGCACTAGGGGGCTTGCAGCTATACTCGTGATTCTTTGTGTTGCAGGTGGAATAGCTTATCACTACTGCAACAATGACAATGTGACTGTGGCAACACAGTTTTTTCCGCAGGCTCCAGACTATGCGGACACGTTGATGTGGATTACGGAGGATGGTGATGCAGAGGGGATGGGAGCTGATGTGTTCTATGTTGTCTCAACCTGGGAGAAAGACTGGATGACAGAGGATAGCGTGGTTTGTCACTATGCTGATGTGTGGAACCCCACGCATCGCGAACGTATGGGCATAGAGATAAATCGCGTAGCGGCTTACATGGCTTCAGGCAACCGCTTCTATGCTCCATTCTATCGTCATACAACGATTGAAGCTTTCGAAACGCAGAATGAAGATACTGTCTTCAGCCGTACACGACTGGCGATGGGGGATGTTTGCGAGGCCTTCGATTATTTCCAAGCACAGCGTGATAAAAGCCGTCCGCTCATCATTGCGGGATTCAGTCAGGGCGGCTTGGCTGTTGTAGAGCTGCTGAAACACATGGATGATGAAACCTATAGGCAGCTGGCAGCAGCCTATGTTTTGGGCTACAAGGTGACTCCAGAAGACACGCTACAGACCAGACATATCAAAGCCGCACAAGGTGAGGCGGACACAGGCGTTACCATCTGCTACAACACGGTGAAGGATGTGAAATACATCAAGCCTGTCATCGCTGCTACCTGCATGGGCATCAACCCGGTTAACTGGCGCACGGATGCTACACCTGCCACGCTCCACGACACCATCACCGTCATTCTGTCGCCCGAATATCACGTCCTCGTAGTAAGCGGCTACAGCGGTTCGGAGTACAAACCCTACAAAGACTTGCTCAATGTGGGTGACATCCATAGCTGCGAGCCGTGGCTCTATAGCGAATGCCTGGCCAAGAACATTGCCGTCAGGACAAAAGCTTTAAGGGGCATTGGCGAACTCTTTGAACAGAAGAAACGAGTTGAATGAGGCTGGTTTCCAAGAAACCATTAACTAAGAAAAGAAAGGATGAGACGACATTGGATTGACAATCTGCGATTAAGTGGGAATGAAACAGTTAATCGTGATTTTGGAAACGAGTATGACACATATTGTCGCCACACTCGTAGGTTTTAAAGAAAGATATTATGGATTATCTACCTCATGACCCAACCATATTGGTTTCGAGTGTAAACATGCTTCTTCGCGACGAGGAGTTTGATACGCTGGTCAAGGACGCCGATCTTATCATCACGGGAGAAGGTGCTGCCGACCGTCAGACGCTGATGGGTAAGCTGCCGATGGGCATTCTGCAACATTCAGGCGATATTCCCGTGTGTCTCATTGCCGGAAGCGTCTGCGACCGTGAGGTCCTTTTAAAGGCTGGTTTCGCTCATGTGGAATGTATCAATCCAGCAAACATCACGCTTGAGGAAGCGATGCGCAAGGGAAGTAGCGACGCGAAACATCAGTGATACCATTCGAAAACTCGTAATAATATTGCATTTTTCCTGTTCTCACGTCACCTATCTTCTAAATAATCACAAAAAATCCTCCATATCGCAAGTGGTATAGAGGATTTAAAGGAAAATAAAAAAATCTGCATGGTTTTCTTTGTGCATTGGTAAAAGAGTGCTATCTTTGTGGCAGAGAATAAGAACGGCCTATGAAATTCCATACCGGCTTACCCGCAGGCTACCATCCCGGGTGTCATCTTCTGCGTATGGCATAATATCAGCGGAGCCGCTTCAGCGTATTTATACAGAAGAATATGAAACCCCTGATTGCTATTTATACGCTCACCTCAGAGTTGCACGACGAGCAGGCGGTGAGCGCAATGACAAAGGATTTTCTGGACGGTCTGAAACAGGCAGCCGCCTCTCAAGAGAGCGCCCCATTGGAGTTTGACTTCAAGGGCGATGACTATGCCGACTATGGTTGTCACGCTTTAGACCTGATATACGTGAGGACGGGCGGCACAGAGGGAATTTTTAGGCGTCTGCTGCCTACCCTGCAGTTGAAGTCGGACCGCCCCTTTTATCTCCTGACCTCAGGTAAAAGCAACTCCCTGGCGGCGTCGATGGAAATCCTATCTTATCTGCGTCAACACGACTTGAAGGGGGAGATCATTCATGGAGCACCAGCCTATATTGCTCGTCGCATCGCTCTGCTGGAAAAGGTCGGCGAGGCCAAGCGGTGGCTGAAAGGCTGCAGGCTGGGTATCATCGGCGAGCCCTCGGACTGGCTGATATCCAGTCATGCAGACAAAGACAAGGTTCGGGAGCTGCTGGGTGTGGAGCTGGTTGACATTCCGATGCAGGAGCTGTTGGATGCCATTGCCGCAACGCCTCTGGGAGAGATGCACGAGGACGCCCCCACCAGAGCCATCAGGCAAGCACTGCCTGGCGCCTTGCAGATTTACGATGCGCTGAAGGGGATTGTCAAACGCCATGACCTACAAGGCTTGACGCTGCGCTGCTTCGACTTGCTCAGTGCTGTTCACAACACGGGTTGTTTGGCGCTGGCCAAGCTGAATGCAGAGGGCATCGTGGCAGGTTGCGAAGGTGATATACCTGCGATGCTCTCCATGAAGATTGCTCAGACGCTGTTGGGCGTAAGCGGTTTTCAGGCCAATCCCGCTAACATCAATCCGGAAACGGGTGAAGTGGTTTTTGCACACTGCACAATACCCTTTAATATGGTGGAGCACTATGAGTTCGACACGCATTTCGAATCGGGCATCGGTGTGGGCATCAGAGGCTACATGAAGGAAGGTCCCGTGACGATCTTCAAAGTATCGGGCGACCTTTCCCGCTGTTTCATTCAGGAGGGTGAGCTCGTGAGGAACGAGGCAAAACCAGACCTGTGCAGGACACAACAGGTTATCCAACTATCTGACCCGACACAAACAGCCTACTTCCTGAACAACCCAATCGGTAACCATCACATCATCCTCCCCGGCCATCACCAACTCATGCTGGCATCTATCATAAATCATTTACAGACTTAACATATCACTGTCTATGAAGCGTATGAAGATCAATTTTCTAAGGATGCTTGCCGCCGCCCTTATTTGCGGCATGACGATGCTGTCCTGCTCTACGAAGAGCACAGAAGTGAGGAACATTCGTGGAACGTTAGATGGGCCTACGACAGATATGCCGATGCCGGATTTATCCGAAGTACAAGGCGGCCAATGGCTGACCGCCATCGTGATGCGTGGTACTGGCGTAAATGTGGAACAGCTCTACCAAATCGGATTCAGAGACGATAGTGCATATGTGGCAGGAACCATTGATCCCTATGACGTTCAGCAAGCCTTCTGTCAGAGGTCGGGCTATACGATTGAGGGAGAACAGATCACGCTATATTTAGATCGGGAACCAGTGGCAACTGTTACGAATACTGTTACAGACATGGGTGGATTTGACGATGATGCCATCTGGGTTGGTGAGCAGATAAGCTACGACCTTAGCGGCGAACAACCACGGGTCCGCATTACTCCTGGAGTGAAGTTCGTCGTTGGCCTGATGCTCCACTATGATGATATGCCGACCTTCACAGCATCCATCACGATGTCTGACGGCACAATCAACCTCTCGGATATAAAGATTGAGTAAACATATGAAAAAGATTTTATTTGCATTTACCTTGTTGCTGGCAGCAACAGTTCATGCCCAAACAACATCAACGATGGAACAAAACATGCAAGAAGTACAGGCGTATCTGAAGGAGTGCGGTGCTTTCTTCATTGCCACTGCCGACGGCGACCAGCCTCGTGTTCGTCCCTTTGGCGTATCCGAAATTATCAATGGCCGTCTCTACATCATGACGGGCAAGGTGAAGGACGTTTATATGCAGATGGCAGCGAACGGCAAGTTCGAGATCTGCGCCTTAAAGAAATCGGGTAGCGAGTGGATGCGCCTGAGCGGCACCCTGGTCAACGACGAGACACTGGCCGTCAAAGAGGAATTCCTGAACCGCAATAAGGGGCTGAAATCGATGTACAAAGCAGATGATGGCAACATGGCCGTGCTCTACATCACCAACGCCACAGCCCGCTTCTGCTCGTTTTCAGCACCTGAAAGAAAAGTAAGTTTCTAACAGAATCTCCTAAATAATCACAAAAGATTCCTCTGTATCGTAATGGTACGGAGGATTTTCTGTAAATTTGCAGCAGAAAAATAGCAACTACTATGCAAGGAAACTTTTCTTACCACAATCCCACCAAGCTGTATTTTGGTGATGAGTCTTTGAACTATCTCAAGGACGAAATGAAGAACTTCGGTCCTGTCGTGCTGCTGAACTATGGCAGCGGCAGTGTAAAGCGCAACGGCATCTACGACCAGGTGGTAGCCATTTTGAAGGCAGCTGGCAAGACCATCGTGGAGAACCCTGATGTGATGAGCAACCCCACGCTGGAGAAACTGCACGAGGGTGTGAAGATTGCCCGTGAGAACAATGTGGATTGGATTCTCGCTCTCGGTGGCGGCAGCGTCTGCGACTACTCGAAAGGTGTAGCGGCGTCTGTCTTTTACGAGGGCGACTACTGGAACCAGTTCTGGCTGAACCAGCAGAATCCGCCTGTAGGTCAGAAGATTCTGCCCGTGGGCTGCATCCTGACGATGGCAGGTACGGGGTCTGAGATGAATGGTGGCTGCGTGATTACCGATGCCGAGAAGAACTTCAAAGTGGGCCATGTGTTTGACGACCGCCTAATGCCGAAGTTCTCCATCCTGAATCCGAAGTTCACGATGACCGTACCCGACAACCAGATGAAGGCGGGCCTCTACGACATCATGAATCACATCATGGAGCAGTACTTTAGCGACTTCGACGACAATACGAGCGACTATCTATCTGAGGGCTTGATGCGCAGTCTCATCACGGCTTCCCGTATCGTCGTGAAGAATCCGCAGGACTACGAGGCCCGTTCGAACATCATGTGGACGGCGACGTGGGCGCTCAACACGCTGCTCAAGTGCGGCAAGAGCCAGGACTGGATGGTACACATGATCGGTCACTCAGTAGGAGCCTGGACTCACGCCCCTCATGGCTACTGCCTCGCTGCCGTTTCAATGGCCTACTATCGTCGTGCCATGAAGCCCGGCCTTCCCAAGTTCGTGCGTTTTGCCAAGAATGTCTGGGATATCCAAGGCAATGGTATGACCGACGAGCAGATTGCTGAAGCAGGACTTGAAGCCCTGAAAGCCTGGATGCTGGAGATTGGCCTGCCGCTGACCATCAGTGAGATAGGTGCTACCACCGACATGATTCCCGGCATCACCAAAGGCACCATCTGCTATCCCGCCGGTTACATGGATCTGAAGTCCGAGGATATCACGGAGATATTACAGGAGAGTATGTAAAAAGGATTGTAAAGATGAAACGAGTAATTGTTATTTCGACGAGTCTTCGTCGTGGCTCAAACAGCGATATGCTCGCTGACAAGTTCGTAGAAGGTGCTCAGGCTGCTGGACATGGTGTAGAAAAGATTTCGCTCACGGGCAAAGACATCCAGTTCTGCAAGGGCTGTCTGGGATGTCATAAACTGGGTCGTTGCGTCCTCAAGGATGACGTGAACGACATCATGGCCAAAGTCTTCGAAGCCGATGTCGTGGCATGGGCTACACCTATCTATTATTACGAGATGAGCGGACAGATGAAGACGCTCATAGACCGTATGAATGCCATGTACGGACGCGACTACAAGTTCCGTGATGTCTATCTGCTGACCACAGCTGCCGATGATGACCCGGAGACTCCGAAGCGTGCTGAAACGGGCCTTGGCGGATGGATAGCCTGTTATCCTAAGAGCCGTCTGGCTGGCACTCTATTCTGTGGAGGTGTCAATGAACCCAAGGCAATCGAGGGCAATGCCAAATTACAGGAAGCCTTCGACTTGGGCAAAAGTGTGGAGTGAGTCCGTAAGCGATTCTCCTAAATAATCACAAAAAATCCTCCGTATCGCAAGTGGTATGGAGGATTTCTTGTATCTTCGCACCCAATATGACAAAGAATAATACTTATGTATAGCTTAAACTATAAAGTAACGACCAGCACCTGCGACAGCGAAGGACGACTGAAGCTCTATTCCGCCCTCCAGATGATGCAGGACTGTTCAGAAATGTGGATTGACAGCGAGCCCGACGTGAAGCAGTATTTCACAGAGCAGAATATGGCTCAGCTACTGGCAACCAGACAGGTGGAAATACTTCGGGTTCCCGAGTTCAAGGAGAGTCTGACAGTAACGACCTCTGTCTATGGCATGAAGCCGATGTTCGGGTTCCGCAACACGTTCATCTATGATTCAGAAGGGAAACCATGCTATAGAACTTGGAGCATGGGGGCTTTTGTTGATAAGACAGCCGGTAAGCTGAAACGAGTGGATGATGCTACAATCGCATCCATGACGCTGGAACCGCAGTTGGAGATGAACTATAAGGATCGTCGCATTATGCTTCCTAAAGAGGGCGGCGAAACGCTCGATCCCATCAAAGTGCTCCGTGCTGACATTGATTACAACAAACACGTGAACAATGCCAACTATGTCCGTATGGCTATGGAGTTGCTTCCTAAAAACTTCGAGGTACAAGGTCTGAGAGTAGAATATCGTGTTGCCGCAAAATTAGGTGATGTGCTTATTCCTACTATCTATATAATAGAAGGAGGATTCATTATTTCTCTTTCTGTTGGCAACGATGTCAGTACAATTATAGAATTTACAGAATAGACATGGTTCTTCTCCAAACAGCAAGGTAGAGAAGGGTAAATTCCAATTTAGCCCGTGGGACCGACGTAGTAGCGGTGGGTTCGTTTGTCGCTGTAGAACAAATGCAGCTTTGACGTCATTTTTTGTGGATTTTTCTTGGTCGTGCGGCAATTTCTCCTTACTTTTGCCGCAGATTTTGCGGCATTATGTGAATAAAAACGCCGCAGAGAGACTAAAAAGATGTATATACACGAGCGAGACAATTGGACGGATTTCCGTTGGAATGATCAAGAGGTCGCATTGCTGCTTGACGAGGTGACACGCGAGCAGGGAAAGCTCTTTGGACGACTGGGCGGACTCGGATTCGAGAGCCAGCTACAGGCTACGGCAGAAAACCTGACGAGAGACGTCGTCTATTCATCTGAAATCGAAGGCGTACGTCTCAATGCGGATGCCGTACGCTCATCCATCGCACGCAGGCTGGGGATTGAGAACGTGAAGCAGACAGCCTCATCGCATTACATCGATGGTGTCGTGGCAGTGATGGTTGAGGCGATGGAACACTATGACCAAGCATTGAGCAAAGAGAAACTATGTGCCTGGCAGGCGGCCTTCTTTCCGACGGGCTACAACGAGAGCACACGGATAGATGTTGGGCGGTATCGCACACATGAAGAGCACATCGTGTCAGGCTATCTCGGGCGCGAGCGCATCCACTACATCGCCCCAGCTCCCAATCGTGTAGAGGAGGAGATGAGCCGTTTCATTGCATGGTTCAATGCAGACAAACCGCTCTCACCCGTTATCCGTTCAGCCATCGTACACCTGTGGTTCGTGTCCATTCACCCCTTTGAGGACGGCAATGGCCGTCTGGCTCGCATACTGGGTGACATCTATCTGGCACGTGGCGACAAGAGCCCCTTCCGTTTCTATAATATCTCATCGGAAATCAACCGCGACAAGAAGCACTATTACGATACATTGGAGCACATACAACGCGGCGATGGAGACATCACACGCTGGCTGGTATGGTATCTCCAGACATTGCTCCGTGCGATTCAGGAGGCTGACACGCTGGTGAGTACGGTTCTTAACAAAAGCTTTTTCTGGATGCGTGCTGCCATCGTACCCATGTCCGAACGTCAGACACAGACGCTGAACCGCTTCCTCGATGGCTACGAAGCTAAGATCACATCCAAGAGCTGGGCAGATCTGAACAAGTGTTCTACAGATACCGCCAATCGAGACATACAGGATTTGGTGCAGAAAGGCATTCTGCGCCAAGACATCCCCGGTGCCAAGCGTCCCAGCTACTCCATCTGCTATAGTGATGATGATAGCAGCATCGTCCACCTCTTCACAGATGTGGCTGTCGTTGAGGAAAACGCCGCGTTCTACCTGACAGCCATCTTTAAAGGTTCTCCCATCAGAGAACGCATCCTGAAGTTAGATGCTGAGCGCTACCAACGTGGTGACTTGCCCTTGAATCATCTAGTCGAGAAATACTGCTCGTATCGGCAGACCAAGCAAAGCTGACTCCAAACTTCCTGCTACAATGGAAAAATTTTTTCTCTACAACCTCTGTCTCAACCCATGCGCACTTGGGCAAATTCCTAATTTATCACAAAAGACTACACCGTTTCGCAAGTAGTATGGTGGAATATTTGTATCTTTGCCAGTGCAATAGCGTTAAGAACGATTCGTTATGACACGTTCACAGAAAATAATCCGTGCCAGCATCATCGGCATCGCCGCCAATGTACTGCTGGCTGCTTTCAAGGCCGGCGTGGGCGTATTGGCCAACTCGGTGGCCATCGTGATGGATGCGGTAAACAACCTGAGCGATGCGCTGTCGAGCGTTATCACCATCATCGGCACGAAACTCTCGGAGCGACCTGCTGACCGTGAGCATCCCTTCGGGCACGGGCGTATCGAGTATTTCAGCGCCATCACGATCGCTGTCATCGTCCTGTCGGCGGGTGTCACTTCGATGATTGAATCCGTCAGGAAGATGATTGAGCCCACGGAGCCGGAATATACCACCGTGACGCTCGTGGTTATCGTGGTGGCGATCATGGTGAAGCTGGTGCTGGGACTGTTCGTAAAGCGGCAGGGCGAGCAGCTAAAAAGCGATGCGCTGATTGCCTCCGGCTCCGATGCCCTCTTCGATGCCCTCATCACGCTGGCGACGCTGTTCTCTGCTGGCATTATGCTGCTGTGGAATGTGTCGCTCGACGGCATCCTGAGTGCCTTGATTTCCGCCGTCATCATCAAGGCCGGTTTCGAGATGCTGGTCTCGCCCGTCAATGAGTTGTTGGGAACACGGTTCTCGCCGGAGCTGGTACGCGACATCAAACAGGAGGTGATGGCTTTCGATGGCGTGCAGGGAGTCTATGACATTATCCTGCACAACTATGGCCCCAACGTGGTGATCGGTTCGCTGCACATCAATGTTGATGACACGATGAATGCTCACGACATCCACGGCTTGACACGCCGTATCTCAGAACATCTCTACGCCAGCCGCGGCATCATCATGACCATTGGCATATATGCTGTCGCCACAGGCCACAACCGCCGGGCAGAACTCCAGAGCATAGTGATGCAGGCGTTGTCCAAGCACAAGGAAATCGTGCAGGTTCACGGCTTTTACAACTTTGAGGAAGAACATCGTCTCTCCGTCGATGTCGTCCCAGATATCTCCGTCCGTGACGAAGCAGCCCTCGCCTCACAGCTGACCGACGAGATCAAGGCGCTCGTGCCAGGTGAGGATGTAACGATTCTGATTGACCATAATTATAGTGAATGATAGGCTATAAGCACGATGAACGTTTCTGTTCAAACGTCACTTTTTGTTTTGTTGTCGGATATGGTCGAATGGAATAAAATAAAATATGAAGTGGACTGTACTATCAGATAATCGCACAAATAATGACCTGCTTGAGACAGAGCATGGTTTGTCGATCCTGTTAGAGACAGACCGACATCGTATTCTGCTGGACACGGGTGCCAGTGATGTGTTTATCCGCAATGCGGAGCGCCTAAATATAGACTTCACTACGGTGGATTATGTGCTTATCTCGCATGGCCATAGCGACCATGCAGGAGGATTACGGTATCTGATGGAGATCAACCAGCAAGCAAAGATTATTGTCTCGCCAGATGCCATCAGTGGCAAATTCTATTCCAAGCGGGGAAACTTGCACAGCATTACGACACAGTGGCCAGAGGGGCTTGAAAAGCGCATTTTTCTGATTGACCATTCACAGGAGGTGGTTGATAGCATTCATGTCATCGCCCATATTCCTCATGTTCATCCAATGCCAAAAGGCAACCAGAATCTCTATGTGCAGAATACCAGTGAGGATTATATCAACGATGACTTCCGTCACGAACTGGCTCTGTATGTTGATGGCCTGCTGTTTACAGGCTGTGCCCACAGCGGCTTGGAGAATATCCTGGCGGCTTGTCCCTGGCCAGTTCATTCTGTTGTCGGAGGCTTTCATCTGCTTGATGCCAATGAGACGGAAGAGGAACTGACTTCACTAGCTATGAGGTTAAAAGTCGACTATCCACATACGCAGTTCTACACCAGCCATTGTACGGGAGATAACACATTTGCAACTATGAAGGCTGTGATGGGCGACCATCTTCACGCCTTCTCATGTGGAACTACTTTTCAGCCAGCTCATTAAGCGCACGTTCTTCATGAATCTGTTGGCGAACGATGCGTATAAAGCGCTCCGCTTAATGTAAGTATTGAGAGAAGAATGTTTCGAGTTTGTCCCAAGGAATCATATTCTTTGGCTCTCCCTGACCTACAAGCTCCGTATATCCACCATGATGCCCCCGGGATGATGAGCAACTGCTTGTTCTCAGGTACGGGATTGGGCTTGCTAATAAAGTTATAACCCTCGGCCCTGCCTTCTACCATGTATTCGTAGGCGGCCTCGCCGAAGTAGCGCGAGTGTGCTTTTTCGCCATGCATCACGAGGACGGCAGAACGAATCTCGTTGATGTAGTAGAGGAAGCGAGCATTGGCGTAGGCCTGAGTGCCTATGACGCGCCAGCCATCGTTAGAGTTGCCTGAGCGGGCATGATAACCACGTGGGGTTTTGTAGTAGTCATAGTAGTCCTTCACGAATTGGGGAGCATCATCCGGTAACGGGTCAACGACGCCACCGGCCATTGCCATAGGATCTGCAAGACGCTGTTTGGCCAGCGCCTCACGGGCAGCGCGGCGAGACTCCTCCTTGTCCTCACTGTCGAAGTAGCCGTTGCCACCGACACGGGTCATATCGTACATCGTACTTGCCACCGTTGCTTTTATACGCGGGTCAGCAGCGGCAGCGTTCAGGGCGATGCCTCCCCAGCCGCAGATGCCGATGATGCCAATTTTATCTGCATCGACATTCTCCTGCTGCGACAGGAAATCGACGGCAGCCATGAAGTCCTCAGTGTTGATGTCGGGCGAAGCAGTGCGACGCGGTTCACCGCTGCTCTCGCCGGTGTAGGAAGGGTCGAAGGCCAGTGCCACGAAACCGCGCTCTGCCATCTTCATAGCATAGAGACCACTGCACTGCTCCTTCACGGCACCAAAGGGACCAGAGACCGCAATGGCAGGTAACTTTTCTCCCCTCTCTTTGGAGGGGGCGGGGGAGGCTGGCGTATAGAGGTCTGCCGCCAGCGTCAGTCCATACTGTGTCATAAACGTCACCTTTTGGTGATTCACCTTCTCACTCAGCGGAAACACCTTGTCCCACTCCTGCGTCAAATCTAACTCTTGTTCCATGTTGTTATTAGTAGTTTGTCTGTTGCTTGTGCAGCCTGCCAGCATTCCGCTCAGCAGCATTGCGGCTAATAATACTTTCATATATTACGATAGTTAAGAAAATTCAATAATTGCACTCACATCTT
>CAJOCU010000040.1 GCA_905233765.1 uncultured Bacteroidaceae bacterium
CCGTAGAACTCATACGAAAAGAGGCATTCCACGACTACGAAAAGCTAACAACGGTTTCCATCCCCCGCACCGTGACAGAAATCGAAGCAGATGCTTTCATAGATTGTAAGGCCCTGACTGAGTCCATATCACAGATGTGGCAGCGATGACATCAAGACTGTCTTCCAGCTCACGGGCTTTATCACCCTTTTCGAGTTTGAATGAGCGGGCGTTCCTGATTGTCGGACTATAAGCTAGAGCTATCATCATGGAGAAATCTTTTTCATCGAAAATCGGAGTCCTGTTGGCCGCAGCAGGCAGTGCCATAGGGTTAGGCAGCATCTGGAAGTTCCCATACGTCGTGGGACAAAATGGTGGCGGCGCGTTCATCATCTTGTACATCGTCTGTTCGTTGGTCTTCGGACTGCCCCTGGTCATGAACGAATTCCTAATTGGCAAGTTGTCGGGCAGGAGCGCATACGGCGCTTTCCGTGCATTGACTGGCACGAACCGGTGGCAGTGGCTCTCATGGGTCTTCCTGGTGTCTGTGATTGTCATCATGAGTTTCTATTTCCTGGTCACAGGATGGTGCTTCTACTACATGGTTGAGGCTGCGTCGAACACATTCGCAGGAATGGATGCAGCAGCGCTGCGAGCCCATTTCAGTGCGTTTGAGGCTAATGCACTGCAGATGACCATCTATGCCGCCATTGCCATTGTGCTGACAGCATCGGTATTGTGGTTCGACGTCAACAAGGGTATTGAGCGCCTGAGCAAGATTCTCATGCCCATACTGTTTCTGTTTTTAATCTTAATGGCTGCCCACATGATTTCCTTGGACGGTGGTACTGCAGGATTACACTATTTGTTTATGCCTGACTTCTCGAAAATCACTTCGAAAGTCATTTTGCAGGCGATGGGACTCAGCTTCTTCACCTTATCCGTAGGCATGGGTATTCTCATCACGTATGGCGGCTACATGCCCAAGGATCAGAATGTCACTTCCACGTCGGTACAAATGATTGTGCTCGTCATCATCGTGTCATTGCTGTCGGGTATGATCATCTTCCCCGCAGTGTTTGCCTACGGGTTTAGTCCCTCTGAAGGCCCTGAACTGACATTCGTCACGTTGCCGGCCGTCTTCCAGCACATGTTCAGTCCGACACTGACCAGCGTGACGTTCTTCGGTCTAATGTGCGTCGCAGCCCTTACATCTACTATCTCCCTGATGGAGGTGGTGATTGCTTTTATCTGTGAAGCCACCTCGACGACAAAGCATCCGCTTAATCGTCATCAGAGTACTATCGTGACGGCATTGATACTGGTGGTTGCCAATACGCTATGCATCCTGTCGATGACGGGACATGCCGACTGGCTCACCGTGAAAGGGCAGAACCTATTCAATTCCTTTAATGCCTTATCTACCAACATCCTGATACCTGTTGGGGCACTGGGAACGGCTCTGTTCTCAGGATGGTTTGTCCCCAAAGCGCGGTATCAGGGATCACGTGTGGGCTCATTCTTATACTTGGTTGTGCTGCGCTGGCTCGTTCCCATAGCCATCGTCATCATTTTCCTCGACTCCATCAATATTATATAATGAACTAAAAACCAATTTTATTTATGAATACTTCTGCAATATTATCTGAAAACCAGACTATTGTTGCACTGTTTAGCCATCAGGCCAAAGCCACGCCGCAGAACATTGCTGTGGTTTACAAAGACAAGCATTACACATACGCCGAGGTCGATGAAATCAGTGACCGTATAGCTGGCTACATTGCCTCTAAGGGGTTAGGACTGGAGGATGTCGTTTCTATTCTGATACCCCGCTGCGAGTGGATGGCTATTGCCTCTCTCGGTGTGCTGAAAGCCGGCTGTGCCTACCAGCCATTGGATCCTACCTATCCGAAAGAGCGACTGAACTTCATGATGCAAGATGCCAGTGCCAAGCTGCTGATAAGCCTCACCCCCGCCCCCTCTCCAAATGGCGAGGGGAGTGAATGGCTGGCAGGATTGGACTATATTGAAGAGGCTGGCATTCCTGTCTTCGATCTCGCCGACGTCGATACTTTGCCGAAGGTAACTACTCCCCTCTCTTTGGGAGAGGGGTTAGGGGGTGAGGCTTTGTTCATCCTCCTCTATACCTCAGGTTCTACAGGTGTGCCCAAGGGCTGTCAGTTGGAGCATCGCAACCTGGTGACGTTCTGCGACTGGTATCGCCGCTACTACGACCTGCAGCCTGGTGACCATGTGGCCGCATACGCCAGTTATGGCTTCGACGCTTGTATGATGGATATGTACCCAGCCCTGACTACGGGTGCTGCTGTTTATATTATTCCCGAGGAAATACGTCTTGACCTGATAGCCTTGAATGACTATTTCGAGGCCAACCAAATCACCCACGCCTTTATGACCACGCAGGTGGGCTGTCAGTTTGCTGAAATGGACAACCATTCACTGAAGCACCTCTCTGTCGGTGGTGAGAGTTTCATCCCCGTCGAACCGCCTACTAATTTCCAATTATATAATGTATATGGTCCTACGGAATGTACCATCTTCACAACAGCCTACCCCATCCGACAGTTTGAAAAGAATGCACCCATCGGAAAGCCCCTCGATTCCTTCCGTCTCTACGTGGTAGATCAGCAAGGACAGCTGGTAGAGAACGGACAGGAGGGTGAGCTGTGGATCAGTGGTCCGCAGGTGGCTCGCGGCTATCTGAACCGCCCGGAGCAGAACGCCCAGGCATTTACGCCGAACCCCTTCTGTCAGGAACCATACTATGACCGTGTCTATCATACGGGCGATATCGTACGTTGGCTGCCTGATGGCAACCTACAGTTCATTGGCCGTCGCGATGGCCAGGTGAAGATTCGCGGCTTCCGCATTGAGATGCGCGAGGTGGAGAGCGTGATCAAGGAATTCCCCGGCATCAAGGATGTCACTGTGCAGGCGTTTGACGAGGATGGCGGCGGTAAGTTCATCGCAGCCTATATCGTGAGTGACGAGCAGGTAGATGTCGAGGCTCTGAACAATCTTATCATAGAACGGAAACCGCCTTACATGGTGCCGGCTGCAACGATGCAGATTGAACGTATTCCACTGAACCAGAACCAAAAGGTAGATAAACGGGCATTGCCCAAACCCGAGAAGACAGCCTCGGTTGGCATGCAACTGACACCACCACAAAACGAGCTACAACGTGAGTTGGTGGAAATGATTGGTAAAATCATCCACAATACGGAATTCGGCATCGATACACCATTACGCTACGTTGGCCTGACCTCGATTTCTGCCATCCGTCTGGCTGCCACCGCCTACAAACAGTATGGTGTGGCACTGGATGCCAAGAATCTGGTGAAGGAGGCCACGGTATTGATGATAGAAGAGGCTATCAACGGCACAACCGCCACGGCCCAGAAGCTTGTGGAGGAAGTCACGGTGGCACCGCTCTCTTTCTCACAGACAGGTGTCTATGTAGATTGTATCAACAATCCAAAAGATACACAGTACAACATCCCTTGGGTATTGGGCTTCCCTGCCGATACTGACACGGAGCAGTTGCGTAAAGCCGTGCTGACTGTCTTAGAGGCGCACCAGCATATCTTTGTGCATTTTGAGGCAGACGACGATGATATCGTACAGCGCTATGCACCTACAACCATCGATATACCCGTCTTGAACTATACCGATGCCCAGTTGGCTGAGCACAAGAAGGCCTTTGTGCGTTCGTTTGATTTGAGTAAAGACGTGCTTTGCCGGATGGAGATCGCAAAGACAGAAAGCGGAGTGTTCCTGCTGTTAGACATCCATCATCTGGTATTCGACGGCAGTTCGCTAGACCTCTTTATCGTCCAGCTCTGCGAGGCGATGGAGGGTAAGAGCGTGGAGACGGAGACCTATACCCACCTGAACCACGCTGCCGACGAACAAACAGAATCCACTGAGGCGCATAAGGCCTACTACGACCAGTTGTTGGGTGCATGTGAAGGTGCTACGGAACTGCCTCCCGACCTGCCAACGACCTTTGAGTGTGAGAAGTCGTCAGAGCTATACCGTCCCATTGATCTGGAAGCTGTAGAGCAGTTCTGCCGCGAACATCCCGTGACACCTGCCCATCTGACGCTGGCTGCTACGTTGTTGGTCTTTGCCCGCTTCACTGGCAACAACGAACTCTTTATCAGCACCGTCAGCAGCGGACGCAGTAACATCCGCATCCAGAACACATTCGGTATGTTTGTGAACACCTTGCCGCTGACAGCCAAGCTGACCGACGGCAGTGTGATGGATTTCATCAAGGAAGTCAGCGAAAGCTTCGATGAGGCCATGCGTCATGAGCAATATCCCTTTGCCCGCATCGCTGCCGACTATGGCTATACACCAGAACTCGCCTTTGCCTACCAGCTGGGAATGGTGACCCGCTATATGCAGAACGGGCATGAAGTGAGCATTGAAAGTCTGGAGGCTGGTGCACCGAAGTTCCCGCTGATTGTACGTCTCGAGATACATGACGGACAACCCAGCATCGTGACGGAGTATGACAACGGTAAGTATAGCGAATCGCTGGTGGCCCAGCTCACCGAGTCCGTTGTCAACGTGCTGAAGACGTTCATCAACCAGCCGCAGGCCCGACTATTAGACATCTCATTGCTTTCCGCAGAGCAGACACAATTATTGGATTCATTCAACGATAACGATGTGCCATACGATGACACACAGACCATTGTGTCGCTGTTCCGCCAGCAAGCGCAAAAGACTTCGGAGAACATTGCGGTGGTCTATAAAGAAACCCGACTGACCTATCGTCAGGTCGATGAGATGAGTGACCGCATTGCCGGCTATGTTGCTTCAAAGGGTCTTGGTATAGAAGATGTGGTTTCTGTGTTGATACCCCGCTGCGAGTGGATGCCAATCGTCTCTTTGGGTGTGATGAAGGCCGGTTGTGCCTATCAACCGCTCGACCCGACCTATCCGAAAGATCGTCTGAACTTCATGATGAAAGATGCCAATGCCAAACTGCTCATAGCCGATGAAGCGTTGCTGCCCATCGTAGATGAATATCAGGGCGATGTGGTCTTGACCAAGGAGCTGGCCGGACTGCCTGCCGTATCGCAACTCCCCGAAGGTCCCAAACCCGACAGTCTCTTTATCCTGCTCTATACCTCAGGTTCAACAGGCGTGCCCAAGGGCTGCCAACTGATACACAGTAACCTGGTGGCTTTCATCCACTGGTATCATCGCTACTACGACTTGCAAGAGACAGACAAGATTACGGCATACGCCAGCTATGGTTTCGATGCCAATATGTATGACACGTATCCTGCACTTACACGTGGCGCCTCTTTGTATATCATTCCAGAAGAGATTCGTCTGGATCTTATCGCCTTAAATGAGTATTTTGAGCGCGAGGGTATCACCAACGCCTTTATGACGACACAGGTGGCTTACCAGTTTGTGACGACCATCGAGAATCACTCGTTGAAGCATTTCTCAACAGGCGGTGAGAAACTGGCTTCGCTGGAACCACCTAAGGGTTATAAACTGCATAATGCATACGGCCCCACAGAGACTACGATTCTCGAGACCATTTATCAGGTGGATGAGAAGCAGAAGAACATACCTATTGGCAAGGCGATTGATAATATGCACCTGTATATCGTCGATGCGCAAGGACATCGCTTGCCGGCTGGTGCAGTAGGCGAACTATGGGCCAATGGGCCGCAGGTCGGTCGAGGCTATCTGAACCGTCCTGATAAGACTGCCGAGTCTTTCGTGGAGTCACCTTGGGGGCGTTGCTATCGTACAGGCGATGTTGTGCGCTATCTGCCTGACGGGAACATCCAGTTTGTGGGACGTCAGGACGGACAGGTGAAGATACGTGGCTTCCGTATCGAACTGAAAGAAGTGGAAGCCGTCATCCGCGAATTCCCAGGCATTAAGGATGTTACTGTGCAGGCGTTTGACGAGAATGGTGGCGGTAAGTTCATCGCAGCTTATATCGTGAGCGATGAGCAGGTGGACATCGAGGCGCTGAACAACTTCATCCTCGACCAGAAGCCACCGTATATGGTGCCTGCCGTAACGATGCAGATTGAGGCGATTCCGCTCAACCAGAACCAAAAGGTGGACAAGCGAGCCCTTCCGAAGCCGGAAAAGCAGGCGACAGCCACCCAGGTATCTAATGTGCCTATGAATGTACTGGAGCAGGAGCTTCACAAGCTGATTGCCGGTATCGTGAATAATACGGATTTCGGCATTACTACGATTTTAGGTTATGCCGGACTGACCTCCATCTCGGCTATCAAGGTGGCGACACAGATTTACAAACGTTTCGGCGTACAACTGGATGCCAAGCTCCTCACTAAGGTTGCCACCATCCAGACGATAGAGAACGAAATCCTGACTGCGATGCTCTCAGGCAGTGCTACTACGACTCCGTCTAAGCCAGTAGTAGGTCACGATTCCCAGAGTGACAGTAGTCCGGCTACTATGGACAGTCCTGATAAAACGGCCAGTTCATCCCCGCTGAGTTATGCTCAGACCGGCGTGTATTTCGACTGCATGAAGAACCCCACTTCAACGCTTTATAACACCCCCATACGCCTTACTTTCCCCATAGAGACCGATACCGAAGCCCTGAAGAAGGCTGCGGTGCAGGCTGTGGAGAATCATCCGGCACTCTTCGTACAGTTTACGACAGACGAGACAGGTATCGTGCAGGTAATGGGCGACCGGGAAACACCGGTAGAGGTAGAAGACTATACCATGAGCGAAGAGGAGGCACTCGCCTTCCGCCACGGCTTCGTACGCCCCTTCAATTTGGCTAAGGACCGCCTTTTCCGCTTAGCTACCATCCGTACGGAAAAAGCACTCTATCTATACTGCGACATTCATCACTTGGTATGTGATGGCTATTCCTACGACTTGTTCATACACGAGATCTGCAACCTCATGGATGGTAAGGAGATTGAGCCTGAAATGTGCAGCTATCATCAGTTCGTTGCTGAGCAGAAGGCCGCAGAAAAGGACAAAGCCTTTGCTGAGGCCGCAGCGTTCTTCAAGCAGCGGTTAGGCGAAGTGGAGGAAGTGACAGAGCTGGCCCCGGACCTTACCAATCCCCGTCCGCAAGGCGAGAACGGCCGTGTATGCGCCCCTATCGTGTGGGACGATGCTGAACAGCTGGCCAAGCAGCAGGGCGTGAAGCCTTCGGTCGTACTGCTGAGTGCCGTTTTCTATAGTCTTGCTCGTTTCTCCGGAAACGACCAAGTGTGCATCACCACCATATCCAACGGCCGCAGCAAGCTGAAGGTGGCCAATACGATGGGAATGTTTGTGAACACCCTTGCACTCTCCTCGAAAATCGGTTCCCAGAGTGTACAGGAATTCCTGCATGAGAGTGCCAACACCTTTGAGCAGACCCTTGCCCATGAGAACTATCCCTTTGCACGTGTCGCCGCTGACTTTGACCTCAAGGCCGATATCATGTTCGCCTACCAAATGGGGGTACTGAGCGATTACCGTGTAGGCGGGAAGAAGGTGCTGACCAATGCAATCATGGAACTGAATGTTCCTAAGTTCAAAATCGCCTTCTATATTACAGACGAAGGTGGAGGACCCGTTGTTGCGGTCGAGTATGACAACGGACAGTACAGCGAGGCTATGATGCAGAGTCTCGCACAGAGTGTGAGCAATGCAGTGAGCGCTTTTGCTGCCGCTGCCGACAAGCCGTTGCGCAGCATCTCGCTGACTGACAACACCGGCATCTCCCTGCTGGATTCTTTTAACGAGACAGCGGTGCCTTACGACAACACGCAGAACATCATTTCGCTGTTCCGTCGTCAGGTGGCAGAGACGCCCGATAATCTGGCCGTTATCTATCATGACGTCCGACTCACCTACAAAGAGGTGGATGAAAAAACCGATGCCATCGCCGCCCTGATCCAGAGCAAAGTGGGGAGCGGGAAGGAAAATGTCGTTTCCATCCTCATCGGCCGCGGCGAGTGGATGGTGCAGGCATCCTTGGGTGTGCTGAAGGCCGGCTGTGCCTATCAGCCGCTGGATCCCAGCTATCCCTCCGAACGCCTCAACTTCATGATGCAGGATGCCAACGCGAAACTGCTGATTGCCGAGGAAGCACTGCTGGAGAAGGTAAGTGAGTATCAAGGCCCTGTGCTCTTGACAAAGGATCTGACAGACCTCTCAGGCGTACCTCACCCCGTCACCGTCAAACCTGAAGACCTCTTTATCCTGCTCTATACCTCCGGCTCAACGGGCAATCCGAAGGGCTGCCAGCTGGAGCACCGCAACCTCGTGGCTTTCTGCCATTGGTTCGTGCGTTACTACGGTCTGAAACCTGGCGACAAGGTGGCCGCCTATGCCAGCTACGGTTTCGATGCCTGCATGATGGATATGTATCCCGCACTGACAACGGGTGCTGCCGTCGTAATCGTGGGCGATGACATCCGTCTGAACCTTCCTGACTTGAATGCCTACTTCAACGAGGAGGGCGTAACCCACTCCTTCATGACCACACAGGTGGGCTGCCAGTTTGCCATGAACTGCGACAACCACTCGCTGCATCACCTCTCGGTCGGTGGTGAAAAGATCCTGCCGCTCACGCCGCCTACTGCCTATCAGCTGCACAACGGCTACGGTCCTACGGAGTGTACCATCTTCACAACCACCTACGCCTTGAAAGAGTTCGAGCAGAACACGCCTATCGGCAAGCCGCTGGACAACCTGCAACTCTTCATCGTGGATAAGGATATGAACCGCCTGCCACTGGGAGCCGCCGGTGAGATGCTGGTTTCTGGTCCTCAGGTGAGTCGCGGCTACCTGAACCTGCCGGAGAAAACGGCTGATACCTATATTAATTGGAACGGGAAGCGCTGCTACCGCACAGGCGATGTGGTGCGCTATCTGGCCGATGGTAACATCCAGTTTGTGGGACGTCGCGACGGTCAGGTGAAGATCCGTGGCTTCCGCATCGAACTCAAGGAGGTGGAATCAGTCATTCGTGAGTTCCCGGGCATTGGCGATGCCACCGTGCAGGCCTTCGACTATCCCAATGGCGGCAAGTTCATCGCAGCGTATGTGGTCAGCGACCAGCAGATTGATATCCAGGCACTGAATGCCTTCATCCGCGACCGCAAGCCGCCTTATATGGTGCCCGCTGCCACGATGCAGATTCCCAGCATTCCACTGAACCAGAACCAGAAAGTGAACCGTCGCGCTCTGCCCGCACCGCAGATACAGGTCGAGGAACACGATTATGTGGCTCCTGTAGGGGATGTAGAGACGTTGTTCTGTGATATCTTCGCTGGCGTCTTGTCTCTTGACAAGGTGGGCGCTACAGATAATTTCTTTGAGATGGGCGGCACGTCGCTCATGGTGACCAAGGTGATTATTGAGGCTGACAAGGCCGGACACCATGTGGCATACGGTGATGTGTTCGATCATCCCACGCCACGTCTTCTGGCACAGTTTGTGGGAGGGGCAGCCCCGGAAAATGAGGTTGACACCGAGATTGAGAACTTCGATTATTCGGGCATCGATGCCATCTTACAGCACAACAATATCGATACGTTCCTCAAAGGTGAGCGTCAGCAACTGGGCCATGTCCTACTGACAGGCGCCACGGGCTACTTAGGCATCCACGTATTGCGCGAACTCATCGATAGCGATGCCACAACCATCACTTGTCTCGTTCGCGGTAAAGACCAGGCTTCTGCTGAGCACCGACTCAAGAACCTGATGTTCTATTATTTTGAGCGATCATTTAAGGAACTCTTCGGCAGTCGCCTCCTTGTGGTGAATGGCGACGTGACGGGGGATATGACGGGCATCCTGCCTGATGGGCATCCTGCCATCCAGACCGTGTTCAACTGTGCTGCTAATGTGAAGCACTTCTCCAAGGGAACGGACATCGAGGACGTGAATATCGGCGGTGCACAGCGCTGCGTGGAATTCTGTCTGAAGACTGGCGCCCGACTGGTGCATATTTCCACAACCTCCGTAGGTGAAGTCTGGATTGTCCGCAACGATGGTGAGCAAGTGCCTATGTTGGACGAGCGTAAGCTCTGGTTCGGCCAGTTCCTCGACAACCGTTACATCCACTCCAAGTTCTTGGCAGAGCGTGTGGTGCTCGATGCCGTTGCTCACCATGGGCTGAGTGGCAAGGTGATGCGTGTCGGTAATCTGGCACCGCGCAGCTATGACGGTGAATTCCAGGCCAACTTCAACAGCAACAGTTACATGGGACGTCTGAAAGTGTTCCATACGCTGGGCTGCTGTCCCTACGACGGATATGATGAATATACCGAGATGTCGCCCATCAATGAAACGGCCAAGGCTGTGGTGCTCCTTGCTTCTACGCCTAAGGAATGCAATGTGTTCCAGCCCTTTAACAACCACACCGAGCTCCTGGGTGACGTGCTACTCCTCATGGAGAAAGTAGGGCGTGAGATGCGCTTCGTGGAAGCTGATGAGTTCCAGCAGGCGATTGTTGTTGCCGGTCAAGACCCCGAAAAGGCAAAACTGCTCTCGGCCATGCTGGCCTATCAGGATATGGCTCACGGAAAGAAGGCCGCTATCATCGAGCGCGACAACCGTTACACCTGTTCTGTCCTGCACCGTCTCGGTTTCCACTGGAGCGACACCTCCAGCGAATACATCGTTCGGATGTTGAGACAGATTGCTGCCTTCGGTTTCTTTGAAGTCTGAGTAAAACGGCAGTAGATATCCTCACATCCAATGAACTTTCTTATTACTGTTGAGAGAATTCGCAACGACTTTGGAGTTTCATTAACCCAAAAAGAAAGACAGAAATGAAAGCAACGAAAGAAAGAAACAAAGAGAGAAAGAAGGTTGTTGCTGTTGCTTAGCTTCTTTAGCAGCAACAACCTGCGCGTGCGCGCGTTCACAACGCGTGGATAAGTTGCTGACAGAGGTTACAAGATGAGTAATCTTAGCCGCATAAGATGCCTAATCTTATCTCCATAAGATAATGATGATTCCACCGTTGCCCATGCAACTCGGGAATCCTTATCAATGTCTCTTTTGTTCAGCGGGTCAGTTCCTGTGAAAAGTGAGGAAAGAAGGCAATTTTTAAGCGCTTACCTTTCTCACTTCTCACAGAATTATGTAACTTTGCCAAGCAAAGTGTGAATTCCTTCAAAACATGACTAAAATGAAACAGAAAATCCTACTTTTCGTCCTTATCTTGCTGGCACCATTGACAGCAAGTGCACAGATTTATGCAGACATAGAT
>CAJOCU010000041.1 GCA_905233765.1 uncultured Bacteroidaceae bacterium
TGTATATGCCAAGAACTGGAGCTGTCCGGGCGTCACACGTCCCGAGGATTACGGCAAGGTGCTGCACGACTATCACTCGATGATGGACTGGTGTGTCAGTGCCCGCCAGATGGCAGTCACCAACGACGCCCACTTCATGCATTGCCTGCCCGTGCGCCGTAACATGATTGTCACCGACGACGTCATCGAATCCCCCCGCAGCCTCGTCATTCCCGAAGCCGCCAACCGCGAAATCTCCGCTCAGGTAGTCCTCAAGCGGATACTCGAAAGCTTATAAGCTACTGAGATAAGCTACTGAGGTCGATGGCTCCCGTGTGAATAAGGTAGTAAAGCAGGAATATCACAACAGCCAAAAGGACAAGCGTGCCCAAACAACCTATGGCGGCACAGCCCCATGAACAGCCTGCTTGCTCGTGTTGTGTGTTCGCATTCTCCTCGGTAGTGTTCACGCTGCCGTTCACAGCCTCGGCTTCCTCGATGGCCTCATCGAGGGAGATGTCTGTGGCGGCAGTCGTTCCTTTCTTGCCACGTTTAGAGTCCTTTGTCTTCGCAGCCTTCGTTTCGGCGGCTCCACCGATGCCGAGCCAGCTGAGGAGATTGAGTTTCTTCCAAGTAATGAGCCGTTTGCTGTAGCCCATGCCTTTGCCGAGGCTGACATTGACATTCACGCCTGTACTACCGACATTGAGGGTCTTGCCCTTCGGCCCTATGGTGAGACTGACACCGCTCTTGCCCACATTGGCCTTCAGCCACGGGAGGATGGTGATGCGTTTATTGAATCGAACGCCCATGTTTAGTTGAGAGTTGAGGGTTGAGAGTTGAGAGGCTTTAAAGCTCTTTTCGGCGGCAAAGATAATGCTTTTTGCAGAAAAGGGATTGAGAAAACAGTAAAAACACACTCAATAGGATGAAAACTTTAAACTTTAAACCTTAAACTTTAAACTTTTTACTACCTTTGCACCCGAATTATCAAGGGGTGCTCACCATGTGGTGGGCTGAGATCAAACCCTCTCACCTGATGCGGACAATACCGCCGTAGGGATGATAAGCGGAATCTTCAGAGCAGGCGCGACCTGCACCCCTTTATTGTTAAACTTAATAATAAAGGATTATGTATTTACAATTTGACAAGTTACAACTGCACAATTCATTGAACAGGATGGCGTGCATTAGGTCCATTAGTCGCATAAGGTCTATGTGGCTTGAGGGACTCATTAGTCTCATCGCCTCCCCCATTTCCGCTCAGGAATTGACAAGCGCAGACTCCCTGCGTCTGGAGCACATGCAAGAAGTGGTCGTGAGTGCCGTGCGTGCACAGACATACGCCCCTTTCGCAGTGGCCGAGATTAAGAAGGCGGAGCTACAGGAGTTCTCAAAAACGGGGCGCGAGTTGCCCTTCCTGCTGGCACGCACACCGGGTGTTGTGGCCTGGGGCGAGAACGGCCTCGGCACAGGCAGCACCTATATGCGCATTCGTGGAGCCGGTGACTCGCGCATCAATGTCACCTTGGACGGTGTGGCGCTGAACTCTCCCGAGGACCAGTGTGTGTTCTGGGCCAACATGAACTCGTATGCGTCGCTGCTGGGCAGCGTGCAGGTGCAACGCGGTGTGGGCACCAGTACCAACGGCGACGGAGCCTTCGGCGGGACCATCTCCATGACTTCTGCGGCTCCCTTTCTGACGCCGCGCGGCGAGGTTAACTTCTCCTACGGCTCGTACAACACCATGAACTATGGCGGTCAGTTCTCAACAGGACTATTGTGGAACAAACTGGTTATCGACGGTGCCTGGCACCAGACGCAGACCGACGGTTTCCTGCATGGCACCGCCGGGCGCTCGGGCAGCTACTACGGTGGCATCACCTTTATGCCGAACGACCGACTGACGCTACGCTATAAGAACATCGGCAACTACGAACGAACGGGACAGGCGTGGAACGGCGTCACTGCCGGCGACAACGACCTCAGCATCATGGACGGGACTTACGGCGAGGCCACTGGCATCAAGACCTACCGCGACCTCTACGACCGCGGCCTCGGCAAGTACAACACACTCTACGAAACCCTCGCCTACGATGATGACGGATACTTTGCACGCGATGCCCACGGCAACTACGTGACAGAGCGATATCGGATGGCCGATGGCAGCTACTGGGATCGCACGACCGACAACTTCCGCCAGAACCACAACCTACTCTCAATGGCATGGGATATCAACGACCATTGGACGACAACGGCCACGCTGCACTACACCTACGGTTACGGCTACTACGAAGAGTTCCGGCCGCAGAACAAGCTGGAGAAGTTCGGGCTCTCCAACTTCAACACCTCCGACGACACAGAGCTGGAAACCGCCGATTTCATCAGGAAAAAAGGCCTCTCGCAGCACACCTACGGACTCGTGGCCAATGCCAACTACAAGGATGAGAAATGGGATATCATCACGGGGCTCTCGCTACAACAGTTTCGGGGCAACCATTTTGGGCACCTCACTTATACAAGTAACGATGAACTGACCCATTCCCTCTTTGGCGAGAGTGACCATTACACCTATTACAACTCTGACGCCACGAAGGGCGACCATAGTGCGTTCCTGAAAATAAACTATCACATTAACAAAGACTGGGATGTCTTCGGAGATGTGCAGTATCGCCATGTAAGATACCGCACCGATGGATATAACGACAAATTCATTGACAACAAAGACGGTACATATTCGAAGCAATACCTGGATGTGGACAGGAACTACCATTTCGTGAATCCCAAAGCTGGTCTCAGCTGGCATCGCAACGGACACCATGCTTATATCTCCGAAGCCTACAGCCATCGCGAGCCCGAGCGCAACAACTATACTGATAACGGCCACTATCCTGCGCCCAAGGCGGAACGGGTTTCAGACACAGAAATGGGCTACGGCTATTCCGGCTCGCGCTGGCACGTAAGTGCAAATCTGTATTATATGCACTATATCGACCAGTTCGTACAGACAGGACAGAAGAGTGATATCGGTGAAAAACTGACAACAAACGTTAAGAGCAGCTACCGCATGGGTGTGGAGCTGACGGCCGGCTGGGATATTACGCCATGGCTGAGCATCGAGGGCAATGCGGCCCTCAGCCGTAACCGCATCCTGGACTTCGATGAAGTGGTACAAGACTGGGACAACGGTACACGTGAAATACACTACAACAACTCCACGCTGGCCTTCTCGCCATCCGTCATCCTCAACGGTTTCCTGGACTTCCACCTGAAAGGTATCAAAGCCACGTGGCACACCAACTATGTCTCGCGACAGTATCTGGACAACACGGAGAACACAGACCGCTCGCTGCCTGCCTACACCACATCGAACGTGAATCTCAGCTACGCACTCCCCTGCCACCGATGGGCGGGATTACGCGAGGTCGTTTTCGGAGCGAACCTCACAAATATCTTCAATACTCGCTATGCTACTACCGGATGGGTCTATAGTGCCATTAGTGAGAAATATGGACATCCCAACAACAATCGTTACTACCAGATTGGCTTCATCCCTGCCGCTGGAATTACAGCAATGGGCTGTGTGACGCTACGCTTCTAGGATGATGAATTGGTTAGATCTCACAACAGCGTGCTTGGGCCTCGCCTACATCCTGCTCGAATATCGTGCATCGGTTTGGATGTGGGCGGTGGGCGCTGTGATGCAACTCTTGGGCATCGTGCTCTATTACCAAAAAGGGTTGTATGCCGACTGCGGAATGGAATTCTATTACCTAGCGATGACGGCATATGGATGGTGGAAATGGACCTCATCAAAGGCTGCTGGTGCGAGCTCTGATGAGACCATTCCCATCACTCACATTCCTCTTCGTTTGGCGCTCTCCTGGTCTCTCATCTTTTTGACCCTCTGGGCCGCCATCTGGTACATTCTCTCCCATTTCACCGACTCCACCGTCCCGGTGGCCGATGCTTTCACCACCGCACTCTCACTGGTCGGTATATGGGCTTTGGCTCACAAGTACTTGGAGCAATGGTTTATTTGGATTGCAGTAGATGTGGTCACCTGCTGGCTCTATTTTTGCAAAGACATTCCCTTCAAGGCATCACTCTATGCTCTATACGTGGCTATCGCCATCTTCGGATATTTCAAATGGAGGCAAATCATGCGCGCCGCAAAAAGCCAGTAATATTTCACGCCTTTTCTAAAGATTCTTTTTGTTTCGCACCTGTTTCACGCGATATAAAAGTGTTGTATCGCTGTGAAGAATCACTCGTAAGGAGTCATCCTGCCAACGAGGATGCAGGAAATCCTCGTCGTCGCTAAACCCTAAGTCCAGCTCTGGCTTCTCGTGCGAAGGTTCTAATAAATAGGGAACACGGGCAGGAATGAACGGGGTTATCTCGACCGGACGATAACCATAATAGATAATATCCAATTCACGCGCTGCAGCCCGAGAAAGATCTATGACAAATTTGCGGGAGTATGGTCCGCGATCTGTGACCTGCACATTGACCTCCTTACCATTTGTGAGATTGCGAACATGTAACCACGTCCCTAAGGGATAACGAAGATGAGCACATGTCATGCTGTCACGATGATAGATTTTTCCATTTGCCATCTTGCGTCCATGAAAACGATCTGCATAGTAGGAAGCGTTACCACGTTGACACGTCAAGGGTTGTGCTAAGCCCAGTTGGAGGATAAACAGGGAAACTGAAAAAGCAATAAAAAAGCGTCTCACTATATATGTTTTCGTTGGTTTCAGGGCGCAAGTTAACTATTTTGGGGCAACCGACCAACAAAATTCTTATTTTTTTGCTCTACATTCCATTATTTTGCGTACCTTTGTCGCCCCAACAGTGGTATTAAATCTTATAAAGACAATATAGAATCATGAAGAAATCCGTGACCTACGTTTTGTTGCTAGCATTAGCAGCCTCATTAACGTTTACGGGGTGCATCTCTGACAAACACATTATTTATCTTCAAGGGGCAGAAACGGTATATGTAGTACCTCAAAAGATTCAGCAGGCTTTTGAACTAAAAATCCAGCCCGACGACCAGTTGGCAATTTCTGTGACTTCGCAAGACCAGGAATTGATAGCTCCCTTCAATAACAACACCCTGATTGGTAGCGGTGGCGGCGAACGTGGAGGAAGTTACAGTTCTACAGCGAACTCCACTGCTGGTGTTGCCTATTTCACAGTTGACAGGAACGGAGAAATCGCCTTCCCCATCTTTGGTCGCCTGAAAGTTCAGGGGATGACCACTCGCGAAGTGAGTCAAATGCTAGAGGAAATGCTGCGCAACGGCGATGGAGTACATGACGCGAGCATTAAGGATGCCATTGTGAGCACCAAAATCATGAGTTTCAAAGTGACCATACTTGGCGACGTCAAGAATCCTGGCGTGCAAACATTCACAGGTGAACGCCTAACCCTGCTCGAAGCCATCGGCCGCTCCGGCGACCTGAACAGCTCCGGAAAGCGTGCACCAGTGCTTATTGTTCGTGAGGAGGATGGTCAGCGCGTCACCTATGAGGTTGACTTGCGCGATCAAGCCAGCGTCTTCAATTCACCGGCTTATTATTTGCAGCAGAATGATGTAGTTTATGTATCACCCAATAAATCTGTACGCGTGAAAGGTAGTACGGCCTACACACTTCTTGGCGTAGGCTCCACACTCCTCGGTATGGTCATCAGTATCACTTCACTCGTACTCTCACTCAGCCGCTAAAGCAAGTAAACGAACAAAAACACTATGGATAATACAACGATACAGACAGAACAGTTGCAAGAGTCTGACAGCATGCTGTCCTTACGCGATATCCTGGATATCTTTGTTTATAACTGGAAATGGTTTGTACTTTCGGCCATCGTGTGTGTGGCCATCGGAAGGCTTTATCTAGCCAGACAACCCAAGATCTACCAGCGGCAAGCCGTCTTGCTTGTGAAGGACGACGGCGATGGGCGTTCGAGCAGACGCGTAAACGGCACAGATGCCTTGATGCAACTCAATGGTGTCATGATGGGAACGAGTGTGGAAAATGAGGTATATATCCTGCAAAGCCATCAGCTTATGAAGGAGGTGGTGCGCACCTTGAACCTGGATGTCACCTATGGATATCACCACAATCTCAAGACCCATCGTCTGTACGACGTAAAACCATTTACAGCCGTATTCGATTCGTTGGAAGTAACAAGGCCCTTTGCCTTCCGTGTGCAGATTCAAGGCAAGAAGGCACACATCTATAAGGTGCAGCATGCCGATGCCAAGGAGGAAATCAACTTTGAAAAGACCGTGGATTTTGGAGAACCGATAGCTATTCCCTACTGCGGGACTGTCACGCTGTTGGCAAACGAGGAATACTTGAAGCAATTTGACGGGGAAGAGATTCGACTCAGTCGTACCACTATAGAGGGAGCAGCCGGCGCCTATGGAGGTTCACTCAAGTCCAGTACACTGAGTAAACAAAGCACATTGGTGGCGCTGACCTGCACTGATACGAATATACGCCGTGCGGAGGATATCTTAAACGCTGTGCTTGAGGCTTACAAACAAAGTATTATTGAAGACAAGAACCGTATTGCGGAGAGTACTGCAGACTTTATCAATGAACGAATCCAACTCATCAGTAAGGATCTGGATGCTGTTGAGAACCGAATGGCTCGCTTCAAAGAGAACAACAACATCGTGGATGTGCAGGGCGATGCCAATATATACCTTCAGCAAAGCAACCAGGCCCTGCAACGTAGCATCCAATTGGAGTCGCAGATTGGCGTTGTACAATACCTCCTTGAGGAACTGAAGGATAAGTCCAAGGGCAACGATCTCATTCCCACTCTCGGAGGACTTACTGATGGAGCGATACAACAGCAGATTGCTAAATACAACGAGGTGATGCTGGAGCGTAACCGCTTGGCCTACAACACTGGAGAGAACAGCCCGAAGTTCTTGCAGATCAACCAGAATCTGCACCAGATGCGTCTGACAATTATCTCCTCAACGCAAGCATATCTTGCATCCTTGAATGTACAACTGCGACGTGCAAAACAGGAGGAGAATCGCATCAACAAGCGCATTACCACCATCCCGGAGAAAGAGAAACAAGCGCTTGATATCAAGCGCCAGCAGAGCATCAAGGAAGCCCTCTACACCTACCTGCTGAACAAACGCGAGGAAACAGCCCTTCAGTTGGCTGTTACTGAAGCAAACATCCGCATTGTTGAACAGCCTTTTGGCTCCAATAGTCCGATTTCTCCTCGTAGCTCAATCATCCTACTTGTGTCTCTCCTCATAGGAATAGCCCTCCCCTTTGCCTATTTCCATATCCGCAATATGCTCAACATGAGCATTCGTGGGCGTAAGGATGTTGAGGCCATCACCACAATCCCTGTATTGGGCGAGATTCCTCACCGCAAAGAAGGCATCAGCGACGCAGAGATTCTTGTGGGTGAGCAGAAGACTGACAGCATAAATGAAGCCTTCCGCATGCTACGCTTCAGCCTCAGCTTCATTCAGAAAGACGCACGCATCATCATGTTCACCTCCACGACACCTGGCGAAGGAAAGACCTTTATATCTCGTAACTTTGCCGTTACGCTTGGAATGACCGGTAAGCGAGTGATCCTTGTGGACACCGATATCCGAAAGCGTACGCAAAGTAAGCTCTCTGGAACCACTCATCGCGAAGGCCTGACATCCTATCTTAGTGGAGCCACGGATGAGGTGAAGAGTCTCGTGATAAAAGAATGTCCGGAGTACAATGTTGACATGCTGCCAGCTGGCATCACACCTCCGAATCCCTCGGAGCTCCTGATGAGCGAGCGCCTTGAGTTACTTATGGAAGAACTCAAGAAGACCTACGATTATATCATTGTCGATAATGTACCCGCACAAGTCGTTGCAGATGCCGGTATCGTGAACCGAATTGCCGATGTCACGCTATACATTATCCGTCAAGGTAAAATAGACCGTCGCTATCTTCCTGAATTGGAACGTCTCCATAAGGAGAATAAGTTCAACCGTCTTTGTATCATCATTAATGACACCAAGCTAGAACAAAAACGCTACGGTTACGGATATGGTCGCTATGGTTATGGCTACGGATACGGATATGGCTACGGTTACGGTTATGGCTACGGCTACACCGACAGCGAAGCTGACAAAAAGCGCAAGAAATAATAAGGACTGCGGTCTTATGTCATGAAGACTGCAGTCTTCAGGGCGTAAGAGCGAGGTCCTTATAGCATAAGACCGCGGTCTTTGAAAAAGACATAAAGAAAGGCGACTCTCACGAGTCGCCTTTCGCATTGAATATGGTCGAATAGAATTATTCAGCAGCTTGTTCTGCGGGAGCCTCTGTGGCGGTCTCTGCAGCAACGGGAGCCTCTGCAGCAGGTGCATTGCTCTTGCGGCTACGGCGAGTGCGAGTGGCCTTCTTGGTGGTCTTAGCCATGTTCTCGTCGAAGTCAACAAGTTCGATGAAGCACATAGCAGCCTGGTCGTTCTGACGGAAGCCAGTCTTGATGATACGTGTGTAGCCACCGGGACGATCTGCAATTTTCGGGCTGATAACCTGGAACAGCTCGGTGATAGCATACTTGTTCTGGAGGTGGCTGAAGACCACGCGGCGAGCGTTGGTGGTATCCTCCTTGGCTTTGGTCAGCAGGGGCTCAACGAATTTCTTCAGAGCCTTTGCCTTGGCGAGGGTCGTAGTGATTCTTTTGTGCATGATCAGAGATGTGGCCATGTTGGAGAGCATGGCATCTCTGTGGGATGCAGTACGGCCCAGATGGTTAAATTTCTTACCGTGTCTCATTGTTTATTCTTTGTCTAATTTATACTTTGAAATATCGGTTCCAAACGACAGATTCAGACTCTCGAGCAAATCATCAAGCTCAGTGAGCGATTTCTTACCGAAGTTGCGGAACTTGAGACTGAACGAGATCGCCAAGCGTCTCTACATCGGCAGCCTTCAAGCAATTCAGCGCGCGCACGGAGAGATCCATGTCAACGAGCTTAGTCTTGAGGAGCTGGCGCATGTGGAGCACTTCCTCGTCGAATTCTTCGTTGCCATCGACATCGGAGTTTTCGAGCGTGATCTTCTCATCGGAGAAGAGCATGAAGTGATAGATAAGAATCTTGGCAGCCTCCTTGAGTGCCGTCTTGGGGTGGATGGAACCGTCGGTGGTGATTTCAAGTACAAGCTTCTCGTAGTCGGTCTTCTGCTCAACGCGGAAGTTCTCAACGGCGTACTTGACGTTACGGATTGGAGTGTAAATTGAATCGATGGGGAGAACGTTAACATCAGTGCAGAACTCGCGGTTCTCCTCAGAGGGTACGTAACCGCGGCCCTTGTTAATGCTAATCTCCATCTGCATCGTTGCCTTTGTATCTAAATGACAAATCACTAATTCAGGGTTTAACACTTCAAATCCGGTCAGATACTTGTTGAAGTCGCCAGCTTTGAACTCGGTTGTGTTCTCAATGGTGACGGTGACTTTCTCGTTCTCGAATTCTTCAACCACCTGCTTGAAGCGCACTTGCTTCAAGTTGAGGATAATATTGGTGACATCCTCCTTCACACCGGGGACCGATGCGAATTCGTGTTCTACGCCCTCAATACGGACTGTATTGATGGCAAAACCCTCGAGTGAAGAGAGCAGGATACGGCGAAGCGCATTACCCACGGTAATACCGAAGCCGGGCTCCAACGGACGAAATTCGAACTTGCCGTATTTGTCGTCGGCCTCCACCATTAACACCTTGTCAGGTTTTTGAAATGCTAATATCGCCATGATTAATTCTTATTTAGAGTACAATTCAACGATCAGTTGCTCCTTGATATTCTCGGGGATGTCGGCGCGCTCAGGCTTGTGGAGGAGCTTACCGGCTTTCTGGGACTCATCCCATTCAATCCAGGGATACTTGCTGTGGTTGAAACCCGCAAGTGCGGCAGCAATTACTTCGAGAGACTTTGCCTTCTCACGTACGCCAACAATCTGTCCGGGCTTAACGGCATAGGAGGGAATGTTCACAACCTTGCCATCAACAACGATGTGGCGGTGGCTCACCAACTGACGTGCAGCAGCACGAGTGGGAGCGATGCCGAGACGGAAGACAACGTTATCCAGACGACACTCGAGATTCTGGAGCAGAATCTCACCGGTAATGCCATTGGTGCGAGCAGCCTTCTCGAACAAATTGCGGAACTGTTTCTCGAGGACACCATAGGTGTACTTTGCCTTTTGCTTCTCAGCAAGCATGATTCCATACTCGGAGGTCTTGCGACGACGGTTGTTGCCATGCTGTCCGGGAGGGAAGTTGCGCTTGGACAGAACCTTGTCGGGACCGAAAATAGCTTCACCAAAACGGCGAGCGATTTTTGACTTTGGACCAGTATATCTAGCCATAGTGATTTACGATTTACTTTTTACGAATTGGATTTTCTGGGTTTACACTCTGCGACGCTTCGGAGGACGGCATCCGTTGTGGGGCAGCGGAGTGACGTCAACAATTTCGATGACCTCGATACCGGCACCGTGGATTGTACGGATAGCGGACTCACGACCATTGCCTGGACCTTTCACGTAGGCCTTCACCTTACGCAGGCCAAGGTCATAGGCGATCTTGGCGCAATCCTGGGCAGCCATCTGAGCGGCATAGGGAGTGTTCTTCTTGGAACCACGGAAACCCATCTTGCCTGCGCTTGACCAGGAAATCACCTGACCTTCGCTATTGGCAAGAGAAACGATGACGTTATTGAAAGAGCTGTGCACATGGAGCTGGCCCAGCGCGTCAACCTTCACGTTTCTTTTCTTAGCTGCGACTGTTTTCTTTGCCATATTCTAACGATTATTTAGTAGCTTTTTTCTTGTTTGCAACGGTCTTCTTCTTACCCTTACGAGTACGAGCATTGTTCTTTGTGCTCTGTCCGCGGACAGGAAGTCCATTACGATGACGAACACCGCGATAACAGCCGATATCCATCAAACGCTTGATGTTCATAGCGACTTCGGAGCGAAGGTCGCCCTCAACCTTGTAACCTGCAGCAATGACCTCACGGATCTTGGAGGCCTGGTCATCTGTCCAGTCTTTCACCTTGATGTCCTTATCGACACCAGCGGCCTCCAGAATCTTTGCTGAGCTACTGCGACCGATGCCGAAGACATAGGTCAAAGCGATTTCACCTCTTTTGTTCTGAGGCAAATCGACACCAACAATTCTTATTGCCATATTATGAAATTACGATTTGACGATTTACTTTTTACGATTTGCCTTAACCCTGACGTGTCTTGAACTTAGGGTTCTTTTTGTTGATTACGTACAAACGTCCTTTGCGACGGACAATCTTGCAGTCAGGAGTGCGTTTCTTTAAAGATGCTCTTGTTTTCATATTGTTGACTTTTTTACTTGAATCGGAATACGATACGTCCCTTGGAAAGGTCGTAAGGGCTCATCTCGACCTTCACCTTGTCACCCGGCAGAATCTTAATGTAGTGCATACGCATCTTGCCGGAAATGTGCGCGGTGATTTGATGGCCGTTCTCCAGTTCCACACGGAACATGGCGTTGGAGAGCGCTTCAATAATCTGACCGTCTTGCTCGATAGCGGATTGTTTTGCCATATTGTGCTATGAGAGTTTCTGAGTTCTTAAGTTCTGTGTTACAGAGTTCTTATTATCTGAGTACCGAATCGCTGAGGATTAGGCGTATCGGGCAGCCTCGATGGCCTCAATCTCGGCAAACGACGAGAGGATGTCCGCCTTGCCATGATGAATGGCTATGGTGTGCTCGAAGTGAGCCGCAGGCTTGCCGTCACGCGTGTGAACAGTCCAACGATCGTCATCAAGGAACACCTCGTAGGAGCCCATTGTTATCATAGGTTCGATTGCAATACAGAGGCCGTTTTTAATCTGCTTGCCTTGGCCACGTCGGCCATAGTTGGGCACCTGAGGGTCCTCATGCATCTCCTTACCGATACCATGACCGACGAACTCACGGACAACGCCAAAGCCTTGGGCCTCGCAATGCCTCTGCACCGCATAACTGATGTCACCGATTCGTAGGCCGGCAACCGCTGACTCAATGCCTTTGTAGAGCGCTTCCTTCGTGGTCTTCAAAAGACGCTTAACATCCTCTGAGACCTCGCCCACCATGAAAGTGTAGCAGGAATCGCCGTTATAGCCATTAAGGAGCGTGCCGCAATCCACGGAGACGATGTCGCCATCACGCAAGATGGTCTTCTCCGAAGGGACACCATGTACGACCACGTCGTTGACGGAGGTGCAGATGCTACCGGGGAAGGGACCACCGTAGGGGTTGGGAAACCCCAGAAAGGTGGGTTCTGCACCATGGTCACGGATGAATTCCTCAGCGAGATGGTTAAGCTGTGCGGTGGTGACTCCCGGCCTAATTGCCTTTCCCACTTCTGTGAGCGTCTGTGCCACCAACATGTTGGCAGCCCGCATCAGCTCTATCTCATCTTCGGTCTTCAGAAATATCATGAATTCACTGAACGCTTAATATGCACTGACACCACTACGGCCACGGATACGACCAGACTCTAGGAGACCATCGTAGTGGCGCATGAGCAGGTGGCTCTCAATCTGCTGTAATGTGTCGAGGACAACACCAACCAGAATGAGGAGGGAAGTTCCACCAAAGAATTGGGCAAACTCAGGCTGTACATTGAGCAGGCCGGCGAAAGCAGGCATACATGCAATGAAAGCGAGGAAGAGGGAGCCCGGCAGCATGATGTGCGACATCACATTGTCGATATAGTCTGCCGTATCTTTGCCCGGACGCACACCAGGAATAAACCCATTGTTACGTTTCATATCCTCTGCCATCTGAACAGGGTTCATGGTGATAGCGGTGTAGAGGTATGTAAAAGTAATGATGAGCAGAGCAAAGAGCAGATTGTAAGCCCAACTGCGGTGATCGGAAAGAGCTATGAGCACAGCAGAAGGATTCTGACCGTCGCTAAATGCCTGTAGCAAAGTGATTGGTAGAAACATGATTGCCTGCGCAAAGATGATAGGCATCACATTGGCGGCAAAGAGCTTCAAGGGGATGTACTGACGAGCACCACCGATCTGTTGCCCACCCATGACACGCTTGGCATACTGTACTGGCACTTTACGAGTTGCCTGCGTAAGCATGATAGCAGCCATGATTACGAGGAACAAGATGACAAGCTCAATGAGGAACATCACCAAGCCACCGCCGCTAAGGTTATTCAGGCGGCTGACAGCTTCCTGACCGAAAGCCTGGGGAAGGCGGGCAATGATACCGAGCATGATTATCATGGACACACCGTTGCCAATACCCTTGTCTGTGATTCGCTCGCCCAGCCAGAGGATGAACATACTGCCGGCCGCAAGGATTACCGTGGAGCTAATCATAAACGTAGTCCATCCGATGGAGGGTGCGAGGGCACCGCCCGACAGATGCTTCAAGTTCACCAGATAACCTGGGGCCTGGAACAGCAGGATGAAGATGGTCAGATAACGTGTGTACTGATTAATCTTGCGACGGCCACTCTCACCCTCACGCTGCATCTTCTGGAAATAAGGCACCGCAACAGCCAGTAACTGTATAACAATTGAGGCTGTGATGTAGGGCATAATTCCCAGTGCGAACACGGACGCGTTGGAAAAAGCACCTCCCGAGAACATATTCAGAAGGCTCATCAGACCCTCGCTGGTCTGCTCGCGCAGAGCTACCAGATGGTTCGGGTTGATGCCAGGAAGCACCACAAAGGATCCGAAGCGGTAGATAGCGGCAAAACCAATGGTGATGAGAATCTTCATGCGAAGATCCTCAATCATCCAAATGTTCTTCAGTGTTGCAAAAAACTTCTTCATGAGTCTTTAGTCTTACAGGGTTGTTGCAGTTCCGCCTGCAGCCGTGATGGCAGCTTCGGCAGTCTTGGAGAATGCGTTAGCCTCAACAGTCACCTTGGCCTTGAGTTCTCCCTTACCCAGAACCTTCACCAGTTCGCCTGTCTTGGCAAAGCCTGCGGCGACGATCTCTGCGAGACCGATCTTCTCGAGACCCTGTTCAGCCAGTTTCTGGATGGTGCTCAGGTTGACAGGAGCATACTCCTTGCGGTTGATGTTCTTGAAGCCGAACTTCGGCAGACGACGCTGCAGAGGCATCTGACCGCCTTCGAAACCAATCTTCTTCTTATAACCCGAACGAGCCTTGGCGCCCTTGTGGCCACGAGTGGAGGTACCACCGAGGCCGGAACCGGGACCGCGACCAATGCGCTTGCGCGTCTTGGTGCTGCCAGCAGCGGGTTGCAAATTATACAATTTCATATTCGTGTGTCGGTTTAAATACGTTGATGAAATGGGTTAACTCTTAATCGACGATCTTCACCAAGTGGTGTACCGTCTGAATCTGACCGCGAACAGAGGGGGTGTCCTCCAGCTCCACGATGTGATTCAACTTCCTCAGCCCCATAGCGTCAAGTGTGCGCTTCTGGTTCTTGGGGGCGCCGATGCGGCTCTTGATCTGCTTTACTTTGATAGTTGCCATAGTCTTGAACCTCCTTCGTTAACCTCTGAATACTTTCTCTACACTGATGCCACGGTTCTGAGCAACCTGACGCGCGTCACGCATTTCTGCGAGAGCAGCGATGGTAGCCTTCACCAAGTTGTGGGGGTTGGAAGAACCCTTGCTCTTAGCGAGACAGTCAGTGATACCAACACTCTCGAGCACAGCACGCATAGCGCCGCCGGCCACCACACCCGTACCAGTAGAAGCCGGCATGATGAGGACCTCAGCACCGCCGAACTTGGCGGCCTGCTCGTGGGGAACAGTGCCCTTGATGACGGGAACCTGCACCAAATTCTTCTTGGCTGCTTCCACGCCCTTGGCGATAGCGGCAGTGACCTCGCCGGCCTTACCCAAGCCGTAACCGATGATACCCTTGCCGTCGCCGACTACAACGATTGCTGCAAATGTGAAGGTACGGCCACCCTTCGTCACCTTGGTGACGCGGTTGATGGCTACGAGGCGGTCCTTCAATTCGACATCGCTATTGATCTTTACATTCTTGATTGCCATAATGATTAGAATTTAAGTCCACCGTTACGTGCTGCATCTGCAACTTCCTTGACTCTACCGTGGTAGAGGTAACCGTTACGGTCGAAAACGACTGTAGTGATACCGGCTTCGAGGGCCTTCTTTGCAATGAGTTCACCGACCTTGGCTGCCTGCTCCTTTTTGGGACAAGCCTCCATCCCGAGGGATGAAGCGGAGCACAGCGTGGTACCCGTGAGGTCGTTAATGATCTGAACATAGATCTGCTTGTTGCTGCGGAACACCGACATGCGAGGGCGCTCTGTAGTACCGGAGACCTTGTTGCGAACTCTATACTTAATCTTGATTCGTCTTTCTAATTTCGTTGTCATGATTACGCGATTTTAAAGTTACTTAGCACCTGCTGACTTACCAGACTTTCTGCGAATCTGTTCGCCAACGAACAAGATACCCTTACCCTTATAAGGTTCGGGCTTACGGAAAGAACGGATCTTGGCACAAACCTGTCCGAGGAGTTGTTTGTCACAAGACTTCAAGATAATCTGGGGATTCTGGTTACGCTCTGCCTTCGTCTCCACCTTGATCTCTGCGGGGAGCTGGATGAAGATGCTGTGGGTGTAGCCCAGAGAGAACTCAACGAGGTTGCCCTTGTTGCTCACGCGATAGCCGACACCGACAAGTTCCATCTGCTTCTCATAGCCCTGACTGACACCTACAACCATATTGTTGACGAGCGCACGGTAGAGTCCATGATAAGCTTGCTTCTGCTTCAGAGAGATGTTGATGGGATCGTACTCCTCATCAATCGTGAAGGTGAGCTCAGCATTGTCCTTGTCATAGTTCATTTTGATGGAAGGATTAACCTCTTGGGTTAAAACACCCTCCTTGCCTTTGACGGTGATTTTGTTGCCGTCAATGGAAATCTCAACACCTGCGGGGATGTTTATGGGCAATTTACCAATTCTTGACATGTTAATTCCTCCTTTAATTAATAAACGTAGCACCGATCTTCTGCTCGGCAGCTTCCTTGTTCGTCATCACACCACGTGAGGTGGAGATGATGGCGATACCCAAGCCATTGATTACACGGGGCATGTCCTTGTAGCCGGTGTACTTACGCATACCGGGACGGGACACACGAATCAGTTTCTTGATGGCGCTAACCTTGTTAACGGCATCGTACTTCAGGGCAATCTTGATGGTGCCCTGAGGACCATCCTCAACGAACTTATAGTTGAGAATGTATCCCTTCTCGAAGAGGATCTTGGTGATCTCCTTCTTCAGATTCGACGCAGGGATTTCCACAATCCTGTGCTTCGCCATGATGGCGTTACGCACTCGCGTCAGATAGTCTGCAATAGGATCTGTCATTTGTTTGATGATTTAATTAATCGGCACTGTGCCGACAATATTAAAAATAAATAGCTTTTTGCTTCATTTACCAGCTGGCCTTCTTCACGCCAGGGATGAGTCCCTGGGATGCCATCTCACGGAACTGGATACGGGAGAGTCCGAACTGGCGAATGTAGCCCTTTGGACGACCCGTGATCTTGCAACGGTTGTGCAGGCGGATGGGGTTGGCGTTGCGGGGGATGCTCTGAAGCTTCTGTGCAGCCTCAAAAGCCTCCACGGGATCACCCGTGTTGACAATCTTCTTCAAGGCAGCACGCTTAGTAGCATACTTGGCAACGAGCTTGGCGCGCTTGACCTCGCGGGCCTTCATAGATTCTTTTGCCATATCTCTTTAGTCTTTAGCGTTTTTGAAGGGAAGACCGAACTCCTTGAGCAGAGCAAAGCCCTCCTCGTCGGTCTGTGCCGTGGTCACGAAGGTGATGTTCATACCAACGATACGATCAATCGCATCGATGTTAATCTCGGGGAAGATGATTTGCTCCTGAATGCCGAGGGTGTAGTTACCGCGGCCGTCAAGCTTGCTCTCGATACCCTTGAAGTCGCGGATACGGGGCAGAGCCACCTTCACAAGCTTCTCGAGGAACTCGTACATGCGCTCACGACGGAGAGTCACCATGACGCCGATGGGCATCTTCTTACGCAGCTTGAAGTTGGCCACGTCCTTCTTGGAGATGGTGGCGACAGCCTTCTGGCCGGTGATAGCAGTGAGCTCGTTCATTGCCACTTCGATAATCTTCTTGTCGGCGGTAGCGATACCCAAGCCCTGATTGATTACAATTTTCTTCAGGACGGGGATCTGCATTGTAGAGGTGTAGCCGAACTTCTCTTTCAGTGCGGGAGCGATGCGCTCTGCATACTCCTGCTTCAGTCTTGCGGTATTTGCCATTACTTTATCTCCTCTCCTGATTTTTTTGCATAACGGACAAGCTTGCCCTCTGCGTTCAACTTACGTCCAATGCGAGTTGCCTTCCCGGACTTGGGATCCACCACATTCAGGTTGGAGATGTGGATGGGGGCTTCCTGCTTCACGATGCCACCCTGAGGGTTCTTGGCACTGGGCTTCTGGCTCTTGGAGACCATGTTCTGGCCTTCCACAAGAGCCTTCTGCTCCTTGACGAACACCTTCAGTACCTTACCAGTCTGACCTTTGCTGTTGCCAGAGAGGATCATGACGGTGTCGCCCTTCTTGATATGTAACTTTGCCATTACTGTAATTGAATCTTTAGATGATTAAAGTACCTCGGGTGCGAGTGACACTACCTTCATATTAGCAGCACGCAACTCACGGGCCACAGGGCCGAAGATACGACTGCCGCGAAGTTCACCAGCATTGTTCAACAGTACGCAAGCGTTGTCGTCGAAGCGGATGTAGGAGCCATCAGCACGACGGACTTCCTTACTTGTGCGGACGATCAAGGCTTTCGACACAGCACCCTTTTTGATTTCACTGGAGGGGATAACGCTCTTCACAGAGACGACGATAACGTCCCCTACGGTTGCATAACGGCGACGAGTGCCGCCCAGCACGCGGATGCAAAGGCACTCCTTAGCACCGCTGTTGTCTGCAACAACTAATCTAGATTCTGCCTGTATCATAATTACTTAGCTCTTTCTACGATTTCTACAACTCTCCATCTCTTGGTTTTGCTCAGGGGACGAGTCTCCATGATGAGCACGGTGTCGCCTTTGTGGCAATCGTTCTTCTCGTCGTGAGCATGGTACTTCTTCGTCTTCTGGACGAACTTACCATAGATCGGGTGTCTTTCCTTATACTTGGCAGCCACTACAATGGTCTTATCCATTTTGTCGCTGACGACCACACCGGTTCTTGTCTTTCTTAAGTTTCTAACTTCCATGTCTAAGACCATTATTAATTAGCATTCTTTTTCTCCGTGAGGATAGTCATCATGCG
>CAJOCU010000042.1 GCA_905233765.1 uncultured Bacteroidaceae bacterium
ACGGAAAGGCTTTGGGTCAGGCGTAGTATTCGTGCTTGCCGGCGGAGAGGGTGTTTTGCATGAGCATGCAGATGGTCATGGGGCCTACGCCGCCGGGGACGGGGGTGATGAGGCTGGCCTTGGGGGCTACGGCGTCGAAATCGACATCGCCCTGCAGGCGGTAGCCGGTCTTGCGCGTGGCGTCAGGAACGCGGGTGGTGCCCACGTCGATGACGACGACACCGGGCTTCACCATATCTCCCTTCAGGAAGGCGGGCTGGCCGATGGCGGCGATGATGATGTCGGCCTGCAGGCACTCCTCGCGAAGGGTGGTGCTGCGGCTGTGGCAAACGGTGACGGTGGCGTCAACGCCCTTTTGCATCATCAGCTGTGACATGGGCTTGCCAACGATATTCGAGCGGCCGAGGATGACGCATTTCTTGCCCTTGGTCTCGACATTGTAGCGACGGAGCAGCTCCAGGATGCCCTTGGGCGTGGCGCTGATGAAGGCGGGCAGGCCGATGGCCACGCGGCCGACATTGATGGGATGGAAGCCATCGACATCTTTACGGTAGTCAATGGCCTCGATGACCTTCTGCTCATCGATGTGCTTGGGCAGAGGCAGCTGGACAATGAAGCCGTCGATGTCGGCATCGCGATTCAGGCGGTCCACGGTGGCGAGCAGCTCGGCCTCCGTGATGTCGTCCTCGAAGCGGAGGAGGGTGCTCTGGAAGCCGCAGGCCTCGCACGCGAGTACCTTATTCTTCACGTAGGTCTCCGAGCCTCCGTCGTGGCCTACGAGAATGGCGGCCAAATGAGGGCGCTTGCCACCCATCTCCACTATCTTTTTCACTTCTTCGGCAATCTCAGCCTTAATCGCTGCAGCCGTTGCTTTTCCGTCAATTAAAGACCCACTCCCGGCCCCTCCCGTGAGGGAGGGGAGTGGCTGGCGCGAAGAATCGTTATTTGTATTCATTTGATATTGTATTTTATAATTTCTATTGTCTGTTCTATTGAGTTACAAACTTCCTCATTGGAAAAACGGATTACCTTGAATCCAAGGCTTTTTAGCCGAGTAGAACGACCTTCATCATAGTCTTTTTGTGCGAGTTCTGAATGATAAGCCCCATCTACTTCAATAATTAACTTGTGTTGCAGGGATACAAAATCCACTATGTAATCTGCGATGATATATTGTCTAAAGAACTTAGTCCCCAGCGCTCGATCCCTTAGCTGCTGCCATAGTAATAGCTCTGCATCTGTTGGATTCATCCGATTCTTGCGAGCAAAATCCCTTAAGAGTGGATATCGATCGGTAGCCGCCCATTTGAGATCATCCTTCATTTTCTACATATTGTGCAAGTTTTCACTGCGCCAGCCTCTCCCCTCCCTCACGGGAGGGGTTGGGGGGTGGGTCTTCACCTCCTCGGCATATTCTTCATCATCGCAGCCATTTTGGGATCCGTGACCATTTTCATCATCTTGCGGGTCTGGTCGAACTGCTTGATGAGACGATTGACAGCGGCGATGTCGGTGCCGGAACCCTTAGCGATGCGCTGGCGCCGGCTGGTGTTGAGGCACTCGGGGTGGGTGCGTTCTTTGGGCGTCATGGAGAGGATGATGGCTTCGATGCTCTTGAAGGCATCATCGTCGATGTCGATGTCCTTCAGCGCTTTACCCACACCGGGGATCATGCTGGCGAGATCCTTGATATTGCCCATCTTCTTGATCTGCTGGATCTGGCTGTAGAAGTCGTTGAAGTCGAACTGGTTCTTGCGGATCTTCTTCTCCAAGCGGCGCGCCTCCTCTTCATCGAACTGCTCCTGAGCACGCTCCACGAGGCTGACGATGTCACCCATTCCGAGGATGCGGTCGGCCATACGAGCGGGATGGAAGGGGTCGATGGCCTCCATCTTCTCACCCGTGCCCACAAACTTAATGGGTTTATCCACCACGGTGCGGATGGAAAGGGCAGCACCACCACGCGTGTCACCGTCTAACTTGGTGAGGACCACGCCCGTATAGTCGAGGCGGTCGTTGAACTCCTTGGCAGTGTTGACAGCATCCTGACCCGTCATGGCATCGACCACGAAGAGGGTCTCATCAGGATTGATGGCAGCCTTGATGGCCGCAATCTCCTGCATCAGCTTCTCATCGATGGCCAGACGGCCGGCGGTATCCACGATAACGGTGTCATTGCCCTTGGAGCGTGCTTCGATAATGGCGTTACGGGCTATCTGAACAGGATCCTGACTGTCCGGCTCCATATAGATAGGCACACCGATCTGCTCAGCCAGCACGCGCAGTTGTTCGACCGCGGCTGGACGATAAACGTCGCAGGCTGCGAGCAGGGGCTTGCGGTTACGCTTGTTCTTGAGCATATTGGCCAACTTGCCGGCGAAGGTGGTCTTACCGGCACCGTTCAGACCTGCCATGAGGATAACGGCAGGGTGACCCGTCAGGGTCAGCTCGGCTGTCTCGCCGCCCATGAGCAGGGCGAGTTCGTCGTGCACGATTTTGACCATCATCTGCTGCGGCTTCACGGCCGTGAGGACGTTCTGCCCAAGGGCTTTTTCCTTGACGGTGTCGGTGAACTGCTTGGCTACCTTATAGTTGACGTCGGCATCGAGGAGCGCGCGACGCACGTCCTTCAGTGTCTCGGCGACATTGATCTCTGTAATTTTGCCTTCGCCCTTCAGGATCTTGAAAGAGCGTTCAAGGCGTTCGGATAGATTCTCGAACATAAAGTTGAGAGTTTAATGTTTAAAGTTTAATGTTTAAGTTATTTCCTAACTATCACCTCATCGATGACCACGCCATCGTCAAGGGCTGTGATGACGAGGGAGTGTTCGCCTGTGGGTTTGAATACCTGCGGACGGGCGATGACCACGGCATAGTTGCGCAGTACATTCTGTTTCCACTCCTCGCTGCGTCCCACGGTGTTGTAGGTGTATGTGAGCGGCTGCGAGCCATCAAGGGAGATGGTGAATCGCTGGAACTCATCAATGGGATGTGTGGGCAACAGGTGGATCTCTATCTCAGAGAAACGCTGACGCAGGTAGTTATGCTTGAAGTTGTACGTCAGGCTGTGTCCGCACGGCAACGGCATCGCACGGATGCTGGCGCCGAGGCCCAGGACGGGAGCTAGAACATCACTACCAGCGAAAGTGGAAGCTGCATAGCTAGCGCCATAGAAGGTCGCCACTGAGGGAGTATCCTCGAAGATAGGTTCCGTAGCCTGCACGTGTGGCACTGCCTGGAAGACGGGAAGAGCTCTGGGGTTGGAGCTCATGATGCCACGCCATTTACCTCCGCACTGTTCATTGTAGCGAATGGTAAGTTCCTGAATTCGATTATGAGCCAAGTCACTACGCATCCACGTGGAGTCCACATTGTCGCGCGAGAGATATGGAATACCATGGCGGGCCAGCTGAGCACACAAATACTTCTCGTTCTGCGCAACAGCGGCCATCACAGGATATTCTACCAGCTGGAAGAAGGCATCGTAGCGCTTAGGATGTGTGCGACGCACGGAATCGCTGACCCAACGCACATTACGTTGCATCAGGTCGTAGCGCCCGAGGCGATGACGAATCTTCTTCTCGCTCCACGGCAGGTCGCGAACCTGTGTCCAGTCCGTAGTGCCTCCCTTCGGTTCCTCCACGCGTGTGCCAGCCATATGTTCAGGCTTGCGTTGGAAGGCTAGATGGTAGTATTCCTTCATGTAGATGGAGATCAGGCGGGCCACATCACGTCCGATATTCTGTGCATAGAACTCTTCGAGATGCGTTCCAACCGTCAGTTGTCGCACGCTCTCAATATCCCAGGCCATATCCATAAACAGAGAGAGTTGATACTCCAGGGGCTTGATGTCGCCAACATTGAGCACCCATAGACGTGATGCGCCGTGGTAGTAGGCTTCATAGAGTTGCTGGAACATCAGGAAGGGGCTCGCTGTGCCCAGCCACAGATAGTCGTGTGGACGTCCCCAGTAAGAGGCGTGATAATAAACACCATTGCCACCACTGCGCCGCTGTTCGGCATCGGTGGGGAAATGTCGGATGTAACCATAATTGTCGTCGCACCACACCAGTGTGACGTCGTCCGGCACCTGCAGGCCAGCGTTGTAGGGCTCCAGCACCTCCTTGTATGGAATGAATACCTGAGGCACGCGGCTGACATCCTGATTTACATGGGTGGCCAGCAGCTCACGCTGAGTATTAAAGATATCTGTGAGAGCCTGTTTTTTTGCATCTAGGGTGGTGATGCCTTGCATCGGGCCATCGTGGAGACCACGCATCCCTAGCGTATAAATCTGTGGTACGCGCGCAGATTCCTTTATGCGCTGTTCCCAAAAACGGATAACCTCCGTTCGGTTTGTGTCCCAGTTGTAATCGCCACGTCCACGGATGGCCCACTCGCCTGCAGCATTGCAACCCATGGGCTCGCAATGGCTAGTACCGATGAAGATGCCATACTTCACAGCCAGTTCCTGACAGCCGTCGGTCAGAAAGAAAGGATGGGTACACTCGTGCATTGGCGGCCAATAAAGATTGGCACGTAAACGCAACAGGAGCTCAAAGATACGCTGTGTGGTCTTTGGGCCCACCTGCCCACGGGAACTGGGCTCATAATTAGTGGCCGACCAGGGCATCAAACCCCAGTCCTCGTCGTTGATGAAGATACCACGAAAGGCGACATTCGGTGACTGACGGGTACCAAACCCTTCGGCCAGACGCAACTCTTCCTTGGCTTCGGGCTCCACGTCTGCCCACCATTCCCATGGCGAAACGCCCAGTAAGCGGGTGAGCTCAATAACGCCATAGGCCGTGCCATAGACATCGCTTCCCGCAATAACAAGGCGTCCGTCGGGAGCAACTTGAAGAATGAACGCCTGTCCCTGATTATCAAGCCATGAATAATCAAGGCCGGTGGCAGCCAAAAGCTGACGCCCCTCGCCACGCCATGTGCCCACAATAATCTGCGCCTTAGACTGCGAGCGTTGCAGGGGAGCAGATAGCACACGCTGCAAATCGGACTGCAACAGGCCTACGGCGGTGTGCACGACGGATTTCTCCTTATCGGAGACCGACAACGTGACAGGACGCCGCGACGGTAAAACGAAAGCGCTGGCCTGAGCGGTCAGCGCAATCATAGCCAAGACTAACGTCAAGGATGCCTTCAAGAAACTGCGTCTGAGCATGATGGCGCTTTTACTGAGCAGGAGTTTCAGCAGGTGCTTCAGGAGCAGGCGTCTCCTGCAATTCGGTAGCGGGAATGCCCGGCAGATTCGTGGGAGCAGTGGCTTGCTGCTCAACAGCGATGTTCTCCATGACAGAACTGTCAGAGGCTGCTGACGGAATGAAATAAACAGACAGCACACTGAAGATAACCATTGCGGCAGCCAGGCCCCATGTAAGTTTCTCAATGACGTCGGTGGTCTTACGAACACCCATCACCTGGTTGCCGCTGGCAAAACCGCTGGCGAGACCACCTCCCTTGGACTCTTGAATGAGCACGATGAGGCACATGAAAATGGATGCAATGACCACAAGAATTACGAGTAGATTGTACATAATTATTGATATTTATTTTTGTTGATTTTCGTTGTCAGGAGTCCGATCATTGAGGATTAATTTCTCGAGGAATCGGATTTGGTCTGCAAAGTAACGGTTTTTTTCTGGAACATTCAAACTTAAACGCCGAATAATTTCAATTGCCTTGTTGCCCTGTTTAATGTAAATATAGGCCAAAGTCTCGGTAAAATAGGGATCTTTTGTTGCATTTTGCGATTGCGTAGGCGTCGGTGTTTCTGCCATCAATCCATCCTCATCGTCGAAGAAGTCTTCTTCATCATCATCGACATCCTCGACGTCTGGTTCTGTATCAGACAATTCATCGGGAAGAACATCGGGCTGTTGCATGAGATAGGCCATATAATCCACACTGGCATCGACTGGGTGTGTGTTTGGGGAAATCGAGGCAGCATCAGGCTGTTGTTCCAAGAACGATTCGATGAGGGATTGGGTACGGTCGGTGCCCGACGATATGGGGCGAACGACAGCTGCGGCACGTACAGGTGCCTCAGGTCTCATTTTCTTCTCCTCAAGTAGTCTGAACAGGGTTGTGCGATCCGGAATCAGAAGAGCGGCCTTGCGCAGTTCTTCTCCGAAGCGGGGGTTTTGCAGTTGATAAAGACCCTGCACCAGCAGAATGCGCGCCGCCTGGAACGATGGATTACGCTCCAGCAACGCCATGAGTTCTTCCACGACTTCAGCCGTGAGCAGTTCAGGTTGCTTAATATATTTTACAAGGTTCATGACAGTACTTACCAATTGGCCACAGTGGCATTAAAGATTTGGTCCGTGATATCCTTGGACATTTGATTGACGAGCTCCTCCTGAACAGAGACGAGTTGCTGTGCAGCATCGTAGTCGGCGGTGGAAGAGAACTGACGTTCAAAGTCCTCAGTGTGGTTCTTGTTGTTGGTGAAGCGGACGTTGACAGTCATCTTCAACTGCACTTGCGAGCTGTAGCCGTCGCTGCCCACACCTTTATTATATTGGTCGAAGGCTATGATTTCGCCTGCAAGGACCATATCTCCCCCTTTTCGCACCTGCCTTAACTTGGTCTGGCGTGCAAAGATGTCGGTCAGTTTGTCATTAAAGATGCTCTGCATCGGTGCCCACACATAGGCAGACCGAATGGGAAACGGATCAATCTGAATGGTCTTCGTCACCGCATAGTCAATGCTGGCACCATTGAATTTATAGCTGATGGAGCAAGACATGACAATCATTGCGATCGCGATGATTGTCATGTACTTCTTATAGTTCATCCAGTCCATATTCCTTGATCTTTCTATAGAGCGTTCGTTCACTGATATGCAACTCGTCTGCGGCCTTCTTACGTCGTCCGCGGTTCTTCTCCAGAGCCTTGATAATGAGCCGTTTTTCCTGTTCGTCAATGGAGAGGGATTCCTCGACATACTCCTCGGCATAAGGCGTGGCGTCAGGTGCCTCACCACCAGCCCCTCTCCCAGAGAGAGGGGAGTAAACGCTTTTACCATTGACCGGGTAGCCGTCCACGACGGTAACCACGCCCCTATCCTTCTCCACGTAAGGAGCACCCCCTTGGGCCGAATGTGGAGATGAGTCGGGGGTGAGTCCACCAGGATTGAGGTTGCCAGTAGTGAGGTTGTTGCCAGCCACCTGCTTCTTCAAGTCATTAATCTCGCTGTGCAGAGCGCTAATCATCTGAAACAGCATCTCGCGTTCAGCCTGATAACTGTGTGTTTCAGCATTATGCCCCACGCGCACCAGTCCGCCTTTCTCCTCAATGGTGGGCCATATTTCGTAGTCGGAGAGAATCTCGGGTGTCACCACACGGGTATCGCGCAGGAGGATGGACATCTGTTCGGTGAGGTTCTTAAGCTGACGGATATTGCCCGGCCATTTGTAGCGCTTCATCACCTCCTCAGCCTCTGGCGAGAGCGTGATATACTCCGGCATACTATATTTCTTGGCAATCTCCATTGAAAACAGCTTGAATAGCAGTAGGATATCCTCGCCACGCTCGCGAAGGGGAGGCATCTTGATGGGGATGGTGCTCAGGCGGTAGAACAGGTCCTCACGGAACTTGCCATCGCGGATGGCGTTTTGGATATTCACGTTTGTGGCAGCCACAATACGCACATTGGTCTTCCTGACCTGGCTGCTGCCCACACGGATGTACTCGCCGTTCTCCAGTACACGCAGCAGTCGCGCCTGTGTGCTCAGCGGCAGTTCTCCCACCTCATCCAGAAACAGCGTTCCGCCGTCGGCAGCGCCAAAGTAGCCCTCGTGCTCGCCGATGGCACCTGTGAAAGCACCTTTCTCATGTCCGAAGAGCTCGCTGTCGATTGTGCCTTCTGGAATACTGCCGCAGTTGATGGCGAAATATTTACGCGACCGGCGCAGGCTATTATCGTGAATCACTCGCGGCAGGATTTCCTTACCCACACCACTTTCACCCGTGATGAGCACCGAGAGATCGGTCTTTGCCACCTGCAGCGCTGTGTCCAACGCATGGTTCAACGCCTCGCAGTTACCTACGATGCCATAACGTTGCTTGATCGGTTGTAATTCTTTTGAGTCCACCTTGAAACTTTAAACCTTAAACTTTAACCTATCATCCTCGCTCTGCACGATCGCGCTTATCTACATACAATTTCTCCAGCGGATTTCGGCGGGCCTCATCCCACGCAATCCGACGACGGTAGATGTCCATCGCTGCGTAGATGGCCTGACGGAACGAGTTCTCATTGGCCAAGCCCTTTCCTGCAATATCGTAGGCCGTACCGTGGTCAGGACTAGTGCGAACGATGTTGAGACCTGCAGTGTAGTTCACGCCATCATCCATCGCCAGGAGTTTGAAGGGTGCCAGCCCCTGGTCGTGGTACATCGCCAACACGGCATCGAAGTTCTCGTAGGCACGTGTGCCAAAGAAACCATCGGCAGCATAGGGGCCATAGAGAATCATTCCCTCTTCCTCTGCCTTTTGCATCGCAGGTTTAATGACGGTTTCTTCCTCTTTGCCAATCACACCGCCATCGCCTGCGTGAGGATTCAACGCGAGTACAGCAATCCGCGGAGCGGAAATGCCAAAGTCACGTTGCAGTGACAGATGGAGTGTGCGAAGTTTCTGCAGAAGCACATCTTTGGTGATGTTCTTGGTCACATCCTGGATAGGCACATGAGTTGTCGCCAAGGCAATGCGCATGTGTTCGTTCATGAGAATCATCAGTGCCCTCTGTCCCTCTTCGCCCACACGGGCTTGAATGAATTCAGTGTGTCCTGGAAAATGGAATTTCTCGCTCTGAATGGTGTTCTTGTTGATTGGAGCTGTTACGAGGACGTCTATGAATCCTTCTTTCCAGTCCTTCACAGCACGTTCAAGGGCTGCTAAAGCCGCAGCACCCGCTTCCTCTGAGGGTTGTCCGAAGTCAATCTTCACCTCGTCTGCCGTGCAGTGTAAGATGTTCAGTGTGCTGTCGTGAGCCTCTGCTGCTGAATTGATGGCAGTGAAATTCGTCTGCAGCTCCAGACCCTTGCGGTGATAGCTTGCGACCTTGGGAGAACCATAAACGATGGGGGTACAAAGTTCGAGCATCACTGGATCCTCGAACGCTTTCAGGATGACCTCGTAGCCCACACCATTGGGGTCACCATGTGTTATTCCAACTTTTATCTTTGACATCTTATATCAATTTTCAATATCTCAATTCTTCATTCTTCACTCTTCATTTTTCACTCTTCTCCCTTGCCTTCCTCCTATCCTCCGCCGTCACAGCCACCTCTTCCATGGTGGTGACGATGGGCGACATCTGCTCGTCGGGGAGGTTCAGGGTATAGAGTGAGCCTTCGAGACGGCGCATCAAGCCGCGCTTCATCTTCTCGGGAGCGAAGACAAAGCCTTCGACCACGATGACCAGGTTGCGAGTGGTATCTACGCGTGAGTGGCTCACGAAGGGGCCACCCATGCCGTCGTTCTCCATATACCACAGGCCGCGCGCCTCCAGAGCATATTGGTTGTGCACCACAATGGGTTTGACTGTCGTGCAGAGCGTATCCGTAGCCATGTGCATCGAGGGCAGTGTACCGGGGATGTTCACAGCCATCACGCTGTCGCGCTTGGCCAGCACATATTGTTTATTGAAGGTCTCAGGGCCCTCGTAGGGGTAGCTGTACATACAGATATTCACCAACGCAGAGGCTCCGTTCGAACTGGTCCAGAAGAAGTTCTCGCCCTTCTTGAAGCTTTTGATCTCCTCGGGTGCGTGGAACTCGCAGTCGAAGATCTCCTTCGCCAGCTCCGCCGTCTTCTTGCTGTATTTATCCTTTAGCTCCTTGATGAGTCGGTTCATCTCCATCTTCGTCAGAAAGTCGATGATATCCTGTCCGTGGTCAAAGCAGAAATCCGCGAAGTCGTTGGCTGAGGGGCTCTGGATGGTCAGCACGATCTGCTCCATCGCATACTTGTCGCGTGTGAACTTCATCGTCGTCTTAGTGTAGATCTGCCTGTTGATATCCACGATGATGATGTTGCGGAAGATGTTCAGGATCTGGTCGAAGCGCTTGGGATCGACCTGCGAGATATGGAACGAGCGTTCGGGCTGCGGCAGACCGGGGATATCGGTATCGAGCACCGTGAACAGCGCCCGTCCCTCCTTAGCCTGCCATGCCTGGTCACTCATCACCACCATCACCTCATAGGGCCGTCCGCTGGCACGTGGTATCACGAATTCCTTCTTGCAACTGATAAACAACAACAAAGACAGAAAAAGCAGACCCACCCTCCTGCCCCTCCCTTGCAAGGAGGGGAGAAACTGGTGCGTAGAAGTTATTGTATTATGTGACATTTCGTTATTCCGTTATTTCGAGATTCCTAGAATTATCACTCTCCGCAGGCACGCCCCTCCATCACGGGAGGGGCTGGGGGTGAGTCTTCGTATTCAGCAACCCACACGCCGCATCAATGTCCTGTCCCCTCGACGCCCGAATCGTGCAGCGGAGGCCACGATGTGTAAGGTAGTCGCGGAACGCTGCCATACGCGTTTCATCCGCCTCGTAGAATCCACTCCCATCTCTATTTAGAGAGGGGTCGGGGGTGAGTCCTATCCTATGCCACCTAATCAGGTTCACCCGGCACTCCATATTCCCCAGCAGCCGCACCAGCTCACGAGCATAGCGATTGGAGTCGTTCTGTCCGCCAAACATGATGTACTCGAAGGAGAGGCGTCGCTGCCCCGTCCAGTCGTACTCGCGCAGCAGATCCAGCATCTCCGTGAGGCTGTAGCTGCGCTCGGCGGGCATCATCGCGGCGCGCTCCTCGGGGAAGGGGTTGTGCAGACTGATGGCCAGGTGGCAGGGGCTTTCGTCGAGGAAGCGCTTCAGCCCTTTGCGCAACCCCACGGTCGATACCGTGATGCGCCTGGGGCTCCACGCCCAGCCGAATTCAGCCATCAGCAGCTGCGTTGTCTGTAGCACGGCGTCGAGGTTGTCCATCGGCTCGCCCTGCCCCATGAACACAATGTTCGTGAGACGATCGCGCTCTGGAAGGGAGTAAATCTGGTTGAGGATATCTGTGACGGTGAGATTCCCTTGGAAACCCTGCTGGCCTGTAGCGCAGAAGCGGCACGCCATCTTGCAGCCCACCTGACAACTCACGCAGATGGTGCCACGGTCGTCATCAGGGATGAACACCGTCTCCACTCTTCCACCCTCGCGGGTCAGAAACAGATATTTCGAGGTGCCGTCCGCGCTGTGCTGCGCAGCCAACGGTTCCGAGCGGCCTATCTCATAATGCTCCTGGAGTCGTTCGCGCGACGCCTTGCTGACGTTCGTCATCTCGTCAATCGACGCCACACCCTTCTGGTAGATCCACTGCACCATCTGTTTGGCCGCAAAAGCAGGCATACCCACTTCTGCCGCCACGCCTTTCAGCTGGTCCAGTGTCATTCCCAAAAGGGCTGTTTTTTGTGTCATTGTATCTGTCATCTATCGCGCGCGTGCAAAACAATTTTATCGCCTTTCCACATACAGAAGGCGACTTTGCGCCGCGAAGGTACGCAAAGCCGCCCACATGAGCAAATATTTAAGCTTTTTTATGCCAAAATGTCAGTGTTTTTAGTCTCTACTGCGACCGAAGAGACGGAGGATGTAGAGGAATAGGTTGATGAAGTCGAGGTATAGCGTCAGAGCACCGATGATGGCAATACGACGGGGGGCGGCAGCATCCACATAGCCCATCTGTGAACCAGCCTCGACGGCTGCAGACATCTGCTTAATCTTCTGCGTATCATAGGCTGTGAGGCCCACGAAGATAAAGACGCCGATGTAGGTGATGATGGCATCCATCATGGAATTTCCCCAGAAGATGTTGATGACACTGGCTATGATGATGCCAATGAGGCCCATAATGAGATAGCTGCCCAGACCACTCAGGTCCTTCTTCGTGGTGTAGCCATACAGACTCATGGCGCCAAAGGTCAGTGCCGACGCAGCAAAGGCCTGATAGATGGTACCCAACTCATAGGCGAAGAAGATGACGGAGAGCGTCAAGCCATTCACCACTGAGTACAAAAGGAAGAGCGTCGTGGCTGTCGTGGGCGACAAGCGGTTGATGCCAGCCGAGACGGCCATGACAAGACCCAGTTCCGCGATGAACAGCACCCAGATGGCGATGGAGTTGCCGAAGATGAGCTGCAGCAGAGCGGGGCTGCTGGCTGTGAAATAGGCGGTGCCTGCGGTGAGCAGCAGCGCTGCCGTCATCCACATATACACGCGGGACATAATGCCCGAGAAGGTCGTTACGCCTGTTGAGGTCGTGGAATGCGTATAGCCCCCACGATCATAATTGTCCTGAATTTCAATGTAGTCGTTGTTCATTGTTATCAAATAATTTATATTGGAATCGTTGTTCCCTAAGATCGCTGCAAAGATAGTGCCAAAATCACTTCACCACCACCTTCTGCGTGGTGCCATCAGCTTTGCGGACGATGTTCACGCCGCGGCGCAACTGCTGCAGCTGACGCCCGCTGAGGTCATAGACATTTCCAATTTTCACATTTACATTGCCAATGCCTCCGATGCCGAGCGGAGTGCTGCCGGGATATTCCGTCCAAATCCAATAATCGCGCGCGCTATTGCGACATGGTTTCCATCCCTTGGCCTTGGCCGCTTGCACCTGATTCGTGTCCATCACGTTCTGCTCGTTGTTATAGTATATGAGTCTCAATTCTCCTTCGCTGACAGTCGGCAGACAGGCCACAAGCTCGTCCATAGCCTCGCCCTCGATGGCATTCTGCGAGCAGTTGATCGTTGTCACGTCCGTGAAGTGCTCGATACCCTTCAGACGCTTGATTCCTTGATTAGAACAGTTGAGCGTGGTGATGTTCTCAATTTCAGCCTCTGCCAGCACACCGTCGGTGCCGTAGGACTGCTTGAGCAGCCAGGCGCGGAAGTTCTCGTCGGGGAAGTTGGTCTCGTTGATCTCAATCCTTGTCGTGGGTACGTCTGTCAAGGCTACGATGTTCTTGAAAGCATTCCAGACGCTGTGAGCCTGGTAGGCACTAATGGATGCTTCCGGCACATGCAACGTGGCCTTGCTAAGAGTGGAAGCATCGAACACATTACTGCCTGTTGACGGAACATTCTCTGCATAGCAATATACATCTTTCAATTGATTGCACTCGGTGAAAGCATTATTACCTAACAAGTTCAAGTTATAAGGCAACGTGACAGTCGTCAGTCCCGTACAACCCGAGAAAGCATGATTCTTAATGGCCGTCACACTGCTGGGGAGAGTGACGGAGGTGAGGCCCGTACATTGATAAAACGCATAGCCATCGATTTCATACAAGCCCTTTTTTAGCGTAACGGAAGTCAGACCTGTACAGCCGGAGAACGTTGCGAATTTAATAATTGTCATGTCGCTTGGCATTTCCCATTCCGTGACCTCCTCGCCATTGAGGTACAGATGGTGAGCGAGACTTAGCGGATTACTTGAGGCAGATGCGAAATCAATCTCACACCACGCCCTTAAATCAGTGATGTGAACAGCCGTCAGGTAGTAGCAATAGAACGCTTGATCCCCGGCTGATTTCAGGGTGCTCGGAATGGTTACAGATGTAATGTAATTGCAAAGATAAAACGCATATTGACCGACAGACGTCACGCCCTCGGGGATAACCAATGACGTCACCTCCTCACCATTGAGGAACAGATGATGCGCGTAATACAGAGGATTGGATTTGAAACCTGCGAAATTAATCTTACACCACGCTGCCACATCTGTGATATGGACCGCTGTCAGGGCCTTACAGTTTTTGAAAGCATCTGCTTCGATTTCTGTCACGGTGCGGGGGATGGAAACCGTTGTTAGCTTTTCGTAGTCGTGGAATGCCTCTTTTCGTATGAGTTCTACGG
>CAJOCU010000043.1 GCA_905233765.1 uncultured Bacteroidaceae bacterium
ACAAAATGATGATGGCACCTACACCTTGAAATACCACTCCAAGAATATGGATGTTGATAATCTGTACATCGACGACGGTAGTGTCGTTTTCAGCCCCACACTCATCTTCCAATAACCTACTCAACAACGAAGAGCCCCCCGACCGAGGGCTCTTCGTTTCTTCATACCAGCTGCGGGGCAATTACTCAATAAGCGGCAACTCGCCCAGGTATTTATCAAAGTCACTTTGGAATAAGTGGTCTTGAATTATTCGATATTTCTCGAACTCGGTCTCAGCATGTTCCTTGAAAGCGTTCATCGTGTGAACTCATTTATGACTTCCGCTTGCGCCATACGCCTACGGCCACGAGGGCGATGAGGAGCAGGGCGAGGGCGATGAGGGCGGTGTTGGCGATGGCCTCGGTGGTGTGGAGGCTCTGCGGGTCGAAGCGGAAGGCGATCTGATGCTTGCCGGCGGGGATGACGACGGCGCGCAGGACGTAGTCGGCACGCAGGATGTCGGCGGGCTCGCCGTCGATGGTGCACTGCCAGCCGGGATAGTAGATATCCGAGAAGACTGCCAGGCGCTCGCGGTCGGTCGTTGCCTCGAAGGTGAGGGCGTTGGCCTCATAGGCGGTGAGGGTGAGGCCCGATGCGGTGGAATCGTTATAAACTGAACCGTCAGCAGGTCCTCCGGCACTGATGAGCTGGTCGGGAATCTGTCCTTTGAAGCTGACATCGACGGCAGCTGTGTGACGTGGATTGATGGCGCTCAGCAGCGCGAGCTCTTCGTCGGCATTGGCCACAAGGAAGACATGATCCACAAACCAGGCATTGCCCATAGCCCACGGGTTCTGCACGGGCACCGTCTCGCCGCCCTGCAGCGGCAGGATGGCGTACTTGGTGTTGAGCATGTTGAGCACGGGGAAGAGGCTGTCGCCAGCGATGCTGTCGAGGCGTCCGCCCGTGGTGCTCACAGCTTGGAAGAGCTCCATGAGCTGCGGCTGGATGTGGGCTTCGATGAGCTCCTGGTAGCGGCGCAGCTTGGCAGCGTGGTAGCCACCGATGCTCTTGTGCCAGTAGGAGGTGGTGTTGTCGTTGAAGGTGTTCACGGCGAGGTTCACGACGCGGTAGTAGAGGTCGCTGTCCTGCAGGATGGCCTCGTCGGCGGGTGTCTTCTGGAAGAACTGCTGTGCGGGCTGGGGCTTGGAGAACATGGCGTCGTTGAGGTAGCGCTTGTTGACATCCCACAGGTCGGCGGTGCAGAGCACGATGAGGCAGCCCACCATCGCCCATGCCTTGATCTTCTTATAATGGTACGCGAGGAGCACGGCGCAGCCCACGAGGATGATGATGAGCGAGCGTCCGGCATCGGCGGTGAAGACCGCACGGCGCATATCATTCAGGTTCCGCAGGATGTCGGCCAGCATTTCCGAGGGGATGTAGCCCGCCTGTACTGCGTTGTCCAGCATTGCTGCCTCGGAGCTGCTGACGTAGTTGCCAAAGAACACGTCGGGCATCAGATAGAAGAGCAGGCAAACGCCTCCTGTCAGTGCAAGGGAAATGAAGAAGGGCCATTTGTACTTCTCGCCGATCACATTTTCATTCTCTACGATTTCCTTTAATGCGAGCATCGCAAGAAGCGGTATCGTGAACTCGGCGATGACGAGAATGGAGGCCACGGTGCGGAACTTATCGTACATGGGGACATAGTCCAGCCATAGGTCGGTCCACGGCATGAAGTTCTTACCCCATGCGAGGGAAATGCTGAGGATAGTGGCGGTGAAAAGCGCCCATTTCATCGGTCCCTTGACGATGAACATGCCGAGGACGAAGAGGAAGAGCACGAAGTGGCCAAGCGTCACGGATTCAGCGAGTCGGTCATCTCTGGCGTCCTGATGGATGTGGCAGATGAATTTGAGTATCTGCTGGGGCAAGGTTTTGGTGTCACGCTCCCAGGCATCGGCACCTTCACAGTCGGAGTGCGGCTGAAGGAAGAGCGAAAGGAGCAGCTGGAGGATGAACAGGAGGCAGCGGCTGAAGCTGCGGAGGGCGGACGGAAGCCTAAGAAGGTGACGGAACCCAATGCCCGTAACATAGAGCTCCACCACATCAACTACCGCAAGGACAAACACATGTTCAATAATGTGGCTTCGCGCCTGCGTCGCCAGGAGAAGCAGCGCATCGGCGGCCGTGAGGGCATCCGCATCACCATCGACGACTCCACCCAGAAGGAGCGCATAGCGGCTGCCCATGAGTTCCTCAGCACACATTCTTTTATGCGTGTCAGCGACTATGCCGAGATTACGGGCTTGTCACGCTCTAGCGCCCAACGCGAGCTGCGCGAGCTGATCCAGTACGCACCTGCCGGCATTACCTGTCAAGGTCGCGGCAGTCACCGTGTTTTTGTGCGGAGTGCGTATGAAAAGTGTTAAAAAATAAATTTTTGAGAGGCGCATTATTTACGTTTCATTTCCCTTTTTTACACTTCATTCTTCATTTTTCATTATTCATTATCCATTATTCATTTATTATATGTACCTTTGCAGCCGAAAATCGTTTAACGTTTATCGTTTAACGTTTAAGGATAAAAACGAATTCGGATTTTATGAAGCAGAATCTCAGGAATATAGCCATCATAGCTCACGTTGATCACGGCAAGACGACGTTGGTGGATAAGATGCTGCTGGCGGGCAACCTGTTCCGCGACAACCAACAGACGGGCGAGCTGATGCTGGACAACAACGAGCTGGAGCGCGAGCGTGGTATCACCATCCTCTCCAAGAACGTCAGCATCAACTACAAGGACACGAAGATCAATATCATCGACACTCCGGGTCACTCCGACTTCGGCGGCGAGGTGGAGCGCGTGCTCAATATGGCCGACGGCTGCCTGCTGCTGGTGGATGCCTTCGAGGGCCCGATGCCGCAGACGCGCTTCGTGCTGCAGAAAGCCCTGCAGATCGGACTGAAGCCCATCGTGGTCATCAACAAAGTGGACAAGCCCAACTGCCGTCCGGAAGAGGTCTATGAGATGGTCTTCGACCTGATGTGCGACCTCGACGCCACCGAGGAGCAGCTGGACTTCCCCGTCATCTACGGCTCTGCCAAGCAGGGCTGGATGGGCGAGGACTGGCAGTCGCCGACCAACGACATCTTTTATCTCCTGGATCAAATCCTGGAGCACATCCCTGCGCCCGAGCAGCTCGACGGCACGCCGCAGATGCTCATCACCTCGCTGGACTACAGCACCTACACGGGCCGCATCGCCGTGGGCCGCGTACACCGCGGCACGCTGCGCGAGGGCATGGCCATCACCATCGTCCACCGCGACGGCTCCAAGGAGCGCACGAAGATCAAGGAACTGCACACCTTCACGGGTATGGGTCATCAGAAGACCGATGCCGTCAGCAGCGGTGACATCTGCGCCATCATCGGCCTGTCGAACTTCGAGATCGGCGACACCATCTGCGATGCCGAGGAGCCCGAGGCACTGCCCACCATCAGCATCGATGAGCCCACGATGTCGATGCTCTTCACCATCAACGACTCGCCGTTCTTCGGCAAGGAAGGTAAGTGGTGCACGAGCCGCCACATCCACGAACGTCTGCAGAAGGAGCTGGAGAAGAACCTGGCGCTGCGCGTGGAGATGCCCGAGGGCGCCACAGACCGTTGGGTCGTTAGTGGCCGCGGCGTGCTGCACCTGAGTGTGCTCATCGAGACCATGCGCCGCGAGGGCTATGAGCTGCAGGTGGGACAGCCGCAGGTGATCTATAAGGAGATAGGTGGTGAAAAATGTGAACCCATCGAGGAATTGACCATCAATGTGCCCGAGGAATTCAGCTCGAAGATGATCGATATGGTCACGCGCCGCAAGGGCGAGATGACCTCTATGGAGAGCCAGGGCGACCGCGTGAACATCGAGTTCCTCATCCCCTCGCGCGGCATCATCGGCCTCCGCACCAACGTCCTCACCGCCTCGCAGGGCGAAGCCATCATGGCACACCGCTACAAGGAGTACCAGCCGTACAAGGGCGACATCGTCCGTCGCACCTCCGGCTCCATGATTGCGCTGGAAGGCGGCACCGCCTTTGCCTACGCCATCAACAACCTGCAGGACCGCGGTAAGTTCTTCATCGAACCGCAGACCGAAGTCTATGCCGGACAGGTTGTGGGCGAGCACATCCACGAGAACGACCTTGTGATCAACGTGACCAAGAACAAGCAGCTCACGAATATGCGTGCCAGCGGCTCCGACGAGAAAGTGCGCATCATCCCCGCCACCCTCCTCAGCCTTGAGGAAGCCCTCGAGTACATCAAGGAGGACGAGTACGTGGAGGTGACGCCCAAGAGTATGCGTATGAGAAAGATTATCCTCGACCACTTAGAGCGCAAGAGGGCGAATAGAGAGTAAGCGTCATCATGTTAACCACAGAGGCACAGAGGAACAAAGGCAGGTCCTCGGGTAGCTCTTGGTCTTGAAGTACTGTGAGCCGCATGAATAGTGCAAGCACAGGCATTCATGCTAGGCAAAGGACACAGAGGTGGGGTGCCTCATGTAACTCCGTGCCTTTGTGGTTAAAAAGACTCGAGGACAGATAAAACGTAAATAAAAAATAGTAAATCGTAAAATTGTAAAATAGAGAGATGGACTTAACTGGAAGAAGACAAAGCTCGAACGTTGACGACCGTCGGCGTATGAGCGGTGGTACGAAGGCCGGCATCGGCGGCATCGCAGCTGTAATCATTGCCATGGCTATCGCCTATTTCACTGGCGGCAATCCGCTGGAGGCCGGTATGCAGGCGGTTCAGCAGTCGATGAGCAACAACACAGAGGTGAGCGGGACTCAGGACCGCGAATTCACTGAGGAGGAACAAAAATTGGCCGTCTTCGCCTCGCGGGTGCTCGCCAGCACTGAGGACGTGTGGACGGAGGTGTTCAAGACACAGTTGGGTAAGACCTACGTGCCGCCCAAGATGGTGCTCTATACGGGCAGCGTGCAGACGGGCTGCGGCGCCGGCAACGCCCAGGTCGGCCCCTTCTACTGCTCTGCCGATAAGGCCCTCTACATCGACCTCTCCTTCTTCTCGGACATGAAGAAGAGGCTGGGTGCCGACGGCGACTTCGCCTATGCCTACGTCATCGCCCACGAGGTGGGACACCACGTGCAATACCTCCTCGGCACCCTTGACAGCGCCCACAGCCAGATGGCTAAGATGAGCGAGACGCAGGCCAACAAGGTCAGCGTGCGCATCGAACTGCAGGCCGACTTCTACGCCGGCGTCTGGGGCTACCATGAGGGCAAGACCTTCGGCTCGCTCGAAGACGGCGACCTTGAGGAGGCCATCCAGTGTGCACAGGTTATCGGCGACAACTACCTGCAAGAGAAAGCCCGCGGCTACTCACAGCCCGAGAGCTTCACCCACGGCACCAGCGCCCAGCGCATGAAATGGCTGAAACTCGGCCTCAACACCGGCGACATGAGCCGCGGCGATACCTTTGGAATGAGTGAAGGGCAGCTATAAAAAGCCCCCTCCCAACCTCCCCCAGAGGGGAGGAGAAAATAACAACAATAATACGGAACAACGATATATGAAAGAAAACAACCAGTCTAATAGTAATTGCTCCCTCCCTAAAAGGGAGGGCAAGGGGTGGGCTCGCACGACCGTCACGTCGGCGTTGCCTTATGCCAACGGCGGCGTGCACATCGGACATCTCGCGGGTGTGTACGTGCCTGCGGATATATATGTAAGGTATTTGCGCCTGAAGGGTGAGGAGGTGATGTTCATCGGCGGCAGCGACGAGCACGGCGTGCCCGTGACACAGCGTGCCCGCAAGGAGGGTATCACGCCGCAACAGGTCGTCGATCGCTACCACAAGATGATCAAGGACTCGTTCGAGGAGTTCGGCATCTCGTTCGACGTGTATAGCCGCACCACCTCGAAGACCCACCACCAGTTCGCCAGCGACTTCTTCCGCAAGCTCTACGACGACGGCAAGCTCATCGAGAAGACCACGAAGGACGAGACAACAGGTACCTTCAAGACCGACCGCGACATCGTAGGTGAATGTCCTCATTGCCACAATGAGGCCAACGGCGACCAGTGCGAGAAATGTGGTCGCGATCTGGACCCCACGGAGCTCATCAACCCGCGCTCGAAGGAGAGCGGCGCCAAGCTCATCCTGAAGGACACCACGAACTGGTTCCTGCCCCTCAACGACTACGAGGGCTGGCTCAAGGAGTGGATCCTCGAGGGCCACAAGGAATGGCGCTCCAATGTCTATGGCCAGTGCAAGTCGTGGCTCGACATGGAGCTGCAGCCGCGTGCGATGACACGTGACCTGGACTGGGGCATCCCTGTGCCGGTGGAAGGCGCTGAGGGCAAGGTGCTCTATGTGTGGTTCGATGCGCCCATCGGCTATATCTCCAACACCAAGGAGCTGTGCGAGAGCAACCCCGAACGCTGGGGCACATGGCAGCGCTGGTGGCAGGACGAGGAGACGCGTTTAGTCCATTTCATCGGTAAAGACAACATCGTGTTCCACTGCATCATCTTCCCCGTGATGATGAAGGCGCACGGCGGTTATATCATGCCCGACAACGTGCCGGCCAACGAGTTCCTGAACCTCGAAGGTGACAAAATCTCCACCTCCCGCAACTGGGCTGTCTGGTTGCACGAGTACCTGGTAGATTTCCCCGGCAAGCAGGATGTGCTGCGCTATGCCCTCACCGCCTCGGCACCCGAGACGAAGGACAACGACTTCACATGGGCTGAGTTCCAGGCACGCAACAACAACGAGCTGGTGGCCGTCTATGGCAACTTCGTGAACCGCGCCCTGCAGCTGACGCAGAAATACTACGACGGCGTGGTGCCCGCCTGTGGCGAGCTCACCGATTTCGACCGCCAGACCATTGCTGAGTTCACCGACGTGAAGGCCAAGGTGGAAGCCCTGCTCGACAACTTCAAGTTCCGCGATGCGCAGAAGGAAGCCATGAACCTGGCGCGCATCGGTAACAAATACCTGGCCGACAGCGAGCCCTGGAAGGTCATCAAGACCGACCCCGAGCGCGTGAAGACCATCATCAACATATCCCTCCAGCTGACCGCCAACCTGGCCATCGCCTTCGAGCCCTTCCTGCCGTTCTCTTCGAAGAAGCTGTACGGAATGCTCAATGTGGAGGCGCTGGGATGGGACAACCTCGGCAGCACGGCGCTGCTGAAGGCTGGCCACCAGCTGGCGAAGCCAGAGCTGCTCTTCGAGAAGATCGAGGATGAGGCCATCCAGGCACAGATGGACCGCCTGGCACGCATCAAGAAGGAGAACGA
>CAJOCU010000044.1 GCA_905233765.1 uncultured Bacteroidaceae bacterium
ATCTTTGCGGTCGGAAATATTTGTAATCATTCCGACCAAAATTAAAACAATATCTAAATGCAAGAAGCTGTAGTTAACATGATTAAGAGCAAAATTGCCACACCTACAGCCGCTTCAGCTACTCGGACATCCGTCTGAGCAGCACCGCGATGTCCGCCGACGGCAGCATCACCGCCGCCATCACGCTGACGAATACGGGTGAGCGCGAAGCCACAGAGGTGGTGCGACTCTATATCCACGACAAGGTCGCCAGCATCAGCCGTCCCGTGAAGGAGCTGAAGGACTTCCAGCGCGTCACCCTGCAGGCAGGAGAAAGCCGCGACGTGGAGTTCCACATCACGGCTGACAAACTGAAATTCTATAACTATGACCTTGACTATGTCCTGGAGCCCGGTGACTTCGAGGTGATGATTGGGCCCAATTCACGCGATGTGAAGAAAGCAGGCCTCAGCGTCGAGTGAAGCTTTGAACAGACTTAGTGTTTCAGATCCTCACTTGCGGATGACGGTGACTTCGCCGGAGGGGGTGAGCTTGATGATGGAGGAGGGTTCGTGGCGGGAAGTGTCGCGCTGGCGGGAGAGGCAGATGTAATCGACGGCATTCTTAATCTCGTCGGAGATATCTGCGAAGGTCTGTGGCGAGGGCTGACCACTGATATTCGCGGAAGTGGAAACGATGGCCTTTTGGAAGCGATAGCAGAGCTGCTGCGAGAACACCTCGGAGGTGACGCGGAGTCCTACGCTACCGTCCTCTGCCAAGAGATTGGGAGCGAGATTGACAGCCTCGTTGAGAATGACTGTAGTGGGCTTGGTAGCAAGGTCGATGATGTCCCACGCCACATCGGGGACGTTGCGGACATAGCGCTGCAGGCGTCCCGGACTATCGACCAGGCAGATGAGGGCTTTGCTGTCCTCGCGCTGTTTGATTTCAAAGACCTTCTTGACGGGCTCGGGGTTGGTGGCATCGCAGCCGATGCCCCAGATGGTGTCGGTGGGGTACAGAATGGTGCCGCCCTGTCGCAGCACCTCCACTGCCTTACGGATATCTTCGTCGCGTTCTCTGCTCATTAGAATTCGCTTGTAAAGTGGAACTTGATGTGCTCGAAGTCCTGTTGCGCCATGGAGAGGACATAGCCGGAGTCGGCAAGGAAGACGTCGCGCCCTTCACGGTCACGGGCCATATACTGGTACTTGCGTTTCTTGAAGGCTGCAAGTTGTGCCTCGTCATCACTTTCTATCCAACAGGCTTTATAGAGGTTGGCGGGCTCCCAACGACATTTGGCACCGTACTCGTTTTCGAGACGGTACTGGATGACCTCGAACTGCAGCTGGCCAACGGTACCGATGAGCTTGCGGCCATTGAACTGGTTGATGAAGAGCTGTGCTACGCCCTCGTCCATGAGCTGGTTGATACCTTTATCGAGTTGCTTGGTCTTCATGGGGTCGGCGTTCTCGATGTACTTGAACATCTCAGGCGAGAAGGAGGGCAGACCGCGGAAGTGAAGCTGCTCGCCTTCGGTGAGCGTATCGCCAATCTTGAAGATGCCATTGTCGGGCAAACCAACGATATCGCCCGGCCACGCTTCATCGATGGTGCTTTTGCGCTGTGCCATGAACTGCGTGGGCGAGGAGAAACGAACGGTCTTGCCTTGACGTACATGGAGATAGGGTGCATTGCGGACGAACTTGCCGGAACAAACCTTGCAGAAGGCGATGCACGAACGGTGGTTGGGGTCAATGTTGGCCGTAATCTTAAAGATAAAGCCTGTGAACTTCGGCTCTTCGGGCTGCACATCGCGCTCTTCAGCCTTGGTGGGCTTCGGAGAGGGCGCTATTTCGACGAAACAGTCAAGGAGTTCCTTCACGCCGAAGTTGTTGAGGGCCGAACCAAAGAAGACCGGAGCCACTTCGGCATCAAGATAGGTCTGGCGCTCGAACTTGGAATAGACCCCTTCAATCATCTCAAGGTCGTCGCGCAGTTTTGCGGCATCATCGGTGCCGACCATCTTATCCAACTCAATGGAATCGAGTTGGACATTCACTTTCTCGGTGACGCGCTGCTTATCTGGCGTAAAAAGGTTGAGATTCTGCTCGTAGATGTTATAAACACCTTTGAAACGTGCGCCTTGGTTGATTGGCCAGGAGAGCGGACGAACTTTGATTTGCAGTTCCTCTTCCAACTCGTCGAGGAGGTCGAAGGGGTCCTTGCCCTCGCGGTCCATCTTGTTGATGAACACGATGACGGGGGTCTTGCGCATTCGACACACCTCCATCAGCTTACGCGTCTGGGCCTCCACGCCCTTAGCACCATCGACCACGATGATGCAGGAATCGACGGCGGTCAGGGTTCGGAACGTATCTTCTGCAAAGTCCTGGTGGCCGGGGGTGTCAAGGATGTTGACTTTATAACCCCCCTCTGTCTCCCCCAAAGGGGAGTAGTCAAACTCCATGACTGATGTGGTCACGGAGATACCGCGCTGTTTCTCAATTTCCATCCAGTCGGATGTCGCGGTCTTCTTGATCTTGTTGCTCTTGACGGCACCCGCCACCTGAATCTGTCCGCCAAAGAGCAGAAACTTCTCGGTGAGCGTGGTCTTACCAGCGTCGGGGTGTGAAATGATGGCGAAGGTGCGCCTGCGTTCTATTTCTGGATTCACAATATATCTGACAATTTACAATTTATAATTTGGCGATGCAGTCTCGAAGACTTTCCTCCCAATAAGGGATTCCTATCCCGTAGGCCTGCTTGATCTTGGTTTTATCAAGCACACTGTAATGCGGGCGTGCCGCGGGCGTGGGATACTCTGCAGTGTGAAGCGGACGGACGCGGCAGGTGGTAATGCCGGCGATGCGGTGAATCGCCTTGGTGAAATCATACCAAGAGGTGACGCCCTCGTCGCTGAAATGGAAGATGCCAGGGATAATGCCTTTGTTGATGGCTGTCATGATGGCTGCAGCCAAGTCGCGGGCATAAGTAGGTGTTCCGATTTGGTCAAAGATAACGCCGAGCTCACCCTTCTCGCGTCCTAGACGGAGCATGGTCTTCACGAAGTTGTTGCCGAAGGTACTATAGAGCCATGCCGTGCGGATGATTGATGCTGATGGGTTGTTGGTCAGCACAGCTTTTTCACCGGCCAACTTGGCGCGTCCATAGGCAGAGGTCGGACAGGTGGGTGCATCCTCGGTGTAAGGTGTATGGGCTGTGCCGTCAAAGACATAGTCCGTTGAAATCTGTATGAGCTTCCCGCCACGCTTCTCGATGGCCGCAGCGAGATAGCCGGGTGCGGTGGCATTGAGGAGTAGCGCCTTCGCCTCGTCGGCCTCTGCCTTATCCACAGCCGTATAGGCAGCGCAGTTCACGATGATATCAATGGCGTTATCATCAACGAAAGCGGAGACGGCAGCGGAATCCGTGATATCGAGTGGACGCACAGGTACTGCGCCGCCATCGGCACTCACCACATCCGTAAAATACCATGTGTACTGCGGATGCGCCGCAGCCTGCAACTGCATCTCATTGCCCAACTGTCCGCAGGCACCTGTTACGAGAATGGCGACCCCACCCCCCTGCTCCTCCCGAGGGAGGGGAGTAGAATCATTTGACATATTATGATTACTCATATCGCAATAAAAGCTATTTTTTTACTTGACGAGTTCCTGAAGGTAATTACTCCCCTCCCCCCGGGAGGGGCAGGGGGGTGGGGTCTCACAGTTCCAGTTCACCCGCCTTTTCCTTATTCCAGGCATCGGCGAGAAGTGCGATGAAATGGGTGATATGGCTCATCGCCTCCTGCGTCTCCTTGCCGATAGGTTTCTTCTGCAAGCGCAGGAGCATCACACCGTAAAGGGCCTCGAAGCAGGTCTCTAGCTCAGGGGCTTCCTTATGTCCGCTGCGAGCACGCAATTCCACGATGAACGGCAATGCCTTGTAGTAGGCCGCCGAGTAGAACGGCTGTTTGGGGCTTTGCAGGAGTTCCAGATGCAGGTCTGTCATCAGTGACTGCGTCCCCTTGTTCATCTGCAGGTGCCCCTGCTCTATGATGCCCTCCTCACGCATCATGGTACATAGGTTCTCGAGCCACATCGCCTCGCGGTCGCGCTCGTCAGCATCGTCGCTGAAGCGGCTCACATATTCCTCCCGGACGCGGTCGGCATCGCAGCCATAGGCGCGCAGCGTGTCTTCCAGCTGCCACATGTACAGCAGATACTCTGCGATATTCGTATCTCTCAGTTCTCTTGCTATCTTCATTTTTCCAACTATATCAACTAATAGAGCGTCAGTCCCAGCAGTGTTGACAGCAGACCAAGCACGGACACGATCATCACGATGGAGCCAATAATACGATTAATCATCTCTATGCGACTCAAATCAAAGGTCGTGCGCAGCTTATCTACGACATACGTGAGGCCGCACCACCACACCATCGCCCCAAGGAAGAT
>CAJOCU010000045.1 GCA_905233765.1 uncultured Bacteroidaceae bacterium
TTTTACATGCTATCATCACTTTTCAACGGTCATGTGTCCTCTTTCAACTAAAAAAATCTTACTTTTGCACCCAGAAACCCCAACCCCAATTTTCAATTCGCAATTTTCAATTCGCAATTAATAAATGAATTGGTCCCAACTACTCAGCACCAAGCGTCTAGGCTTGGAAACACAGAAACAGCATCGGGATGACCGCACAGAATTTCAGCGTGATTACGATCGCCTTATCTTTTCGGCGCCATTCCGTCGTTTGCAGAACAAGACGCAAGTGTTCCCTCTTCCTGGCAGCATCTTTGTTCATAACCGCTTGACACATAGCCTTGAAGTGTCAAGTGTGGGACGTTCTCTCGGGAACGATTGTGCACGCTTGCTGCTCGATCGCCACCCAGAACTTGTCGATTCACATCTCACAGAAATGGGCAGCATTGTAAGCGCAGCGTGCTTGGCTCATGATTTAGGGAACCCACCCTTCGGACACTCGGGGGAGCGCGCCATAGCCACCTTTTTTAGTGAAGGTGCCGGGTATTGGCTCAAGAGTTATGTGGACCCGGTTAATGGCGACCATCTCACCCCTTCACAATGGAATGACCTCGTCCATTTCGATGGCAATGCCAACGCCTTCCGCCTGCTCACCCACCATTTTGATGGTCGCCGTCCTGGCGGTTTCGTGATGACCTATAGCACATTGGCCAGTATTGTGAAATACCCGTTCTGTAGCGACCTTGCTGGTGATCATCAGAAGTTCGGATTCTTTCAGGCCGAAAAGGAGGATTATTGCAAAATTGCACAGGAACTGGGCATTATCCAAAAGTCTTCAGCTCCCGGCACGCTCTCCTATGTTCGTTTTCCTTTGGCCTATCTGGTGGAAGCTGCCGATGACATCTGCTACGAAATCATGGATATAGAGGATGCTCACAAGCTAAAGATCCTTTCCACTCCCGATGTCAAAGAGCTTCTACTGGCCTACTTCCAACCTAATCGACGCGATGAGATAGCACAGAACCTGAAGCAATTAGACATTGACGATATCAACGAGCAAGTCGTGTATCTTCGCTCATGCGTTATCAATGACCTCGAAGGGGAGTGTGTGCGTGCATTTGTCCATAATGAACAGGCTATCCTAGAAGGCCGTTTCGAGGGTTCGCTCATAGAGCATATTGATGATATTCCACGCCATGCTTATGAGACATGCGTCCAAACGAGTTATGGACATATCTATCACTCAAAAGACGTGGTGGATATAGAGTTGGCTGGTTTCCGTGTGATGACGTTTTTGGTGCAGCAGATGGTCGAGGCCGTCATGCACCCGGAGCGTGCCTACTCGCAGCTCCTCCTGAATCGTGTGTCACGTCAATACCAGATTCGTGCGTTGACCCTGTATGATCGGCTGATGGCTGTGCTCGACTATATTTCTGGTATGACAGATGTTTACGCTCTCGATCTATATCGTAAAATCAACGGCATGAGCTTCCCCATCATCTAATGAAGGAATCAGCGTTTATCCTTTCTTTCTTTTTGGGATTTGCGACGGCGAACGGCGTGTTAGCCCAGTCCACACGTTGGCGCATCGAGGCAGAATCACCACAAACGCGCGTCCTATTGCGTGGAGACACCCTTGACATCACTTCCCCCAAGGGACTCTCTCTCTGGTGGGATGAGCCGCTACAGGCCCCCTGTACGATTTCCTATCGCGCTTGTGTAGTGATGGAGGGTGGGCCCTGTGATCGTCTCTCAGACCTCAACTGTTTCTGGATGGCCAGCCTGCCTATAAACAATGGTGGCAAGGTACAATCTCCCCTCCCTAACTGGGGAGGGGTTCTGGGAGGGACTTTTGTAGAATATTACCGCTTGCAATGCTACTATCTAGGCTATGGCGGCAACTACAATACCACCACCCGTTTTCGGCGCTACGATGGTGACACGCTGGCGATTACTGATCCATCCCGCCGCCCAGCCATCCTGAAAGAATATACCGATAGCGCCCACCTCCTGCGCCCCAACCACTGGTACAGCGTCCGCATAGAAGTCTCCGCCAACGGGCGCACACGCTACGATGATGAGCTGCTGGTGGATTACCAGGACCCCTCTCCCCTACTCCACGGCTGGTTTGCCTTTCGCACCACTTGGAGTCACACCCGCTTGACAGCTTTCAGATTCGTATATGGCGCCACAACCATCTTGGAATCAGGCGCCAGAAGGCAGTGAGGATGCGATAACGCCAGTCAATGATGCGAACATGACGTTTCTTGTTGATGGAGCAAACGATGTCACGTGCTACGTCTTCGGGTTGCATCAGCATGGGATAGGGGAAGTTATCGTTCAAAAGGGCTGTATCCACGAAACCAGGCCGAATGTCGAGGAAGTGAATGTGCAGACCGCGTTGGTGAGCTTGCTGTTCCAATGCTTCAAGGTAGGTGGCCTGCAATGCTTTGGTGGCTGAATAGGACGGAGCAGGCCCCAAGCCTTTCGTGCCGGCGATAGAGGTGATGGCAGCGATAATGGGCCAATCTCCCCTCCCTAATATGAGAGGGGTCGGGAGAGAGACCATATAGCGGTAAGCTGCACCGATCATTCGGGTGAAACCGAGGGCGTTGGTCTCTACTGTTTGTAGTTCGATGTCTGGCTCTAAAGTCCGATTCTGCTTACCGATGCCCGAAGCATGAAAGTAGAGATTCATGCCACCAAGACGCTCTATCAGCGCCATCAGCCGTTCTTCAGCATCGGGCTTTGTGATGTCTATCGTCATCACCTCCACACGCTCCGGTGCTTCTGCTTTCAGCGTCATCAGTCGCTCTTCCCTGCGGGCTGCCACGCCAATCTTCCAGCCTTCAGCCAGCAGCTGTCGTGCCACCTCAAAGCCAATACCTGAGCTGGCACCTATGATAATCGCTTTCTTCATATTTTATTCATGCATTCTGTGTTTTACTCCCAGCATTCTAGCTCATGGGCAATCTCCGGCAACTGGCTGCGGTGGAACGTGGGTTCCTTGATGCCGCGTCGCTTCTGCAGGCGATAGTCGTCGAGCAGACGGAAGGCATATTTGCCAAGGATCATGATGGCGATAAGGTTGCAGGCTGTGAGGAAAGCCATGAAGAAATCCACAATGTTCCACACCAGCTCGAAGCAGGCCAGCGCACCAAAGATGACCATCACACCGCCTGAGAACAGGCGATAGACCGTCATAACAGTCTTGCTGGTCGTAATAAAGCGGATATTGGCCTCGCCGTAGTAATAGTTGCCGATGATACTGGAGAAGGCGAAGAGGAAGATGGCAACGGCCAAGAATATAGGACCTGCAGCGCCCACCTCGGACTCCAAGGCCGCCTGAGTGAGATTCACGCCGTTCAGCTCCGGCACATCGTAGAGACCGCTGATGAGGATGATGAACGCTGTGCAGGAGCAAACCAGTAGCGTGTCCGTAAACACACCCAGCGCTTGTATCAACCCCTGCTTTACGGGATGAGACACGGTGGCCGTAGCCGCCACGTTGGGTGCACTACCCTCCCCTGCCTCGTTGCTGAATAAGCCTCGCCGCACGCCTAGCATGATGGTAGCTCCAAGCGTGCCGCCAAGTGTCTGCCGCAAGCCGAAGGCATCCGTGACAATGACTGTCATGACGTGTGGAACTTCCGAAATATTCATGGCAATGATCACAAGGGCCAGGATGACGTAGCCCACCGCCATCACAGGAACTATCACAGCGCTCACATTGGCAATGCGATGAATGCCGCCGAAGACGATGAACAGCGCCATGGCCGCCAGGAAGACTCCCACCCACAGCGGCGACCATCCGAAGGCTTCTTGCATCGCGCCGCAGATGGTGTGAGACTGTACGGAGTTGTTCGAGAGGCCGAACTGGCACGTGATCAACACGGCGAACAAGACGGCCATCCACCTCTGGTGCAGGCCACGTTGAATGTAGTAGGCTGGTCCGCCGATGAACGAGTCTTTGTGACGCTGCTTATAGAGCTGTGCCAGCGTGGATTCCACGAAAGCTGTTGCTGAACCTATCAGCGCTATCATCCACATCCAGAACACCGCGCCGGGACCGCCCACAGCGATTGCTGATGCCACACCTGCCAGGTTGCCCGTCCCCACGCGCGTAGCCACAGAGACGGCAAAAGCCTGGAACGAGGAGATATGCTTATGCTGTGCATTCGCATCCGTGAGGCCCTCAGTGCCCGAGGTGGCCGAATCCGTGAGCAAACGGAACATCTCCCCTATCATGCGGAACTGCACGCCACGCGTCTTCCACGTGAACCACAGCCCGCAGCCCACCAATGCGCCGATGAGCACATAGCCCCATACAGCATCGTTGATTTGGTTAATAATCTCGTTCATCATTGATGAGTCATTGTTTCATAATTCTTGCATCGCCGTTGAAGGCACAAATCTCGGCAGCCAGTGCATATATCTGCTGCAAAGGTAGTGTTTTTTTCTTATTTGCTTTGCACACACAAGATAAAACACTACTTTTGTGCCAATAATTAGTGTGTTGAAGATATATAGAATGAGACTGCAACCCGTTAAACAGAATGACCTTTATGGCTTTGCAGACAAGGATGGCAACATCGTTATTCCTTGCCAATGGCGTGATGCTAAGGGTTTTCACGGCAATCGCGCTAGTGTGAGAAGTCTTGAGGGGAAATACGGTTTTGTTGACAAGCGTGGTACATTGGCCATTCCATGTCAATGGAAGCGTGTCTATTCCTTCACAGAGAACTTAGCCGCAGTCCAGGATGCCACAGGAAAGTGGGGTTATATTGACACCAGTGGCAATGTTGTCATCCCCTGTCAATGGCAAAGTGCTCGCTCCTTTACCAGCGGCCAGGCTGTTGTGGAGGATGAGGCTGGCAGATGGCTGTTTATTGACAAGCAAGACACCGTTCTGCGACAGCAATCATGGAGTGATACCTTGAGGAACGTGGTGCGTTGGATTTTCTCACGCGTGAGAAAAAGCTGAAGACCGTGGCCCTATGGTCGGAAGACCGCGGTCTTCATGCCGTAGGACCGTGCTCTTATCGTCGTTCGCTCACGAGCGAACGACGAATTCCATGCATGGAACACAGCTATACCCTGCATTGCATAGCCAAACTCACTGCATTGAATTCGCGTTTTTAATGCATTGAATTTGTTAATAAGTGTTTATTTTTTCGTTTGCTTCCAAAGAAGCCTGCGTAGGCGATTATTTTAACAAAAAAGAACAGTTGAATTCTAGATGAACGTCATCTTCTAACAGAAAAATGAAGCCCAAAGTACTCAATGATAGCACCTTGGGCCTCTTTTTCATCCTCTGAGAATCGCTCAGAACAAATTTCTCGGTCAGAAGACCACGTATAAGAGAATCTCAAAGTGTAAATTGAAGGAATTTTTCACGCCCCTCGCCTTTCGGAGAGGGGTCGGGGGTGAGGCTTTAGAAAAACTTGGTTTCTTTGCCGACGACTTCGGAGAGGAGGAGGTTGGCGAGGCGTGAGGTGCCGAGACGCAACCATTGGTTCGTCAGCCATTGTTCGCCGAGCACTTCCTTCACGATGGTGTAATACACGAGGGCGTCGTGAACCGTGTTCAGACCGCCGGCAGGTTTGAAGCCGATCTGGATGCCGGTCTTCTCGTAGTACTCCTTGATGGCCTGGCACATCACGTAGGCTGCCTCGGGTGTGGCGGCCGGTTTCTCCTTGCCGGTTGAAGTCTTGATGTAGTCGGCACCTGCGTACATGGCCAGGATGCTGGCGCGCTTGATGTCGGCGCAAGAGGGTAGGAGTCCACTCTCGAGAATCACCTTCATCTTCTTGTCGCCGCAGACGCATTTCAATTCGCCGATTTCATCGCAGACAGTCTCGTAGTCGCCGCTCAGGTATTTGCCCACGCTCATGACGATATCTATCTCAGTAGCACCGTCTCTGAGAGCCAGCGCTGTCTCAGCCACTTTAACCTCTAAAACGGCCTGTGAGCTCGGAAAACTACCGCTGACGCACGCTACCTCAACGCCATCTACTTCGAGGCTCTGAGAGACAATCTCGGCGAAACAGGGATATACACAGATGGTGGCCACGTGTGGCAGGTCGGGGTAGGCGTGGTAGAATTGGTTGACTTTCTCCGTGAAGGCCAGCACGCTTTCCTCGCTGTCGGTGGTCTTCAGCGTCGT
>CAJOCU010000046.1 GCA_905233765.1 uncultured Bacteroidaceae bacterium
GCCGCCTGGCTCATGCGCCGCGAGGTGCGCATGAATCTCGAATTCATTGCGGATAAAGCCGTCGCCGACTCCCTTTCTCCCATCCCAATGGGAGGGGCTTTGAAAGCCTACCAATACCGCCTCCTCGGCTTTGCCACTCAAACGAACGTAGCTACGATTGCAAATAACTTCAATGTCTTACCCTTAAAACGTAGAATCATTATGATGAACTTACGCAGAACCCGCCGAACGGGGATGGTCAAGTACATCCTCTTCGTGCCCGTGGCAGCTGCCATGCTGCTACTTTCCAATATCGATTCGCTGGCTCGCACCATTGCCGACAAGGCATCGTCATCCATTATCACAGACGGAGACCAGCGCCCTGACGAGTCACCGAACATCACTAAACCCGACACATGCCTCACGCCCATCGACGAGGAAACGCTTTTCGTGGTCAATGGCCGTCAAATGAGTGCCGACGAGTTTAAACGCCAACCCAATCTCCGGGCTGACAACATCGAGCACGCCACCATCCTCGGCGGTGAATCGGCTACAGCTGTATATGGCGAAAAAGGACACAAAGGAGCCATAATCATCGAGACCAAAGACAGCATCAACGACAAGGTCTATGAGAAATGCGAACAGCTGCCCGAGTATTCGGGTGGCGAAGAAGCACTCTACCAGTTCATAGCTCAAAACATCCGCTATCCCAAGGCCGCGATGGATTGGGGTGTGCAGGGACGTGTCCTCGTCCACTTCATCGTGGAGAAGGACGGGACGCTCTCCAACATCAGCGCTTCGAAAGTGGTTGATTCCAAGAGCGGAAAGGAACTGGCGGAAGTGACGGTGACGCATAAGATTCAGGCACAGACTCCCGAACAGGTCGAAGCTGCCAAGCATCAGGAGGAAGGCATGAAAGCACTGAAAGCCGAGGCCGAACGTGTGGTAAAAGCGCTTCCCGAACGTTGGAAGCCCGGTAAGCAACACGGGCAACCAGTCCGCGTCAGCTTCCACCTGCCCGTCTCGTTCCGACTGCGATAAAGCAGTTCGTATTTAGTGAGTAAACGCTAAAAAGTCCTATAGGCACACTCAGCCCCGCTGTGTCGTGAGACGCGGCGGGGCTTTTCCCTTGATGCAAACACTTTGCAAAGTCGTTTCAGACCGATATATAGAAGAATAAGCCTATCTTTGCACACGCTAAACAAAGCGAAGAATGATGAAAATACACTCTTACTTATTATTAAGCCTGCTGCTGACTGCTTGCAGCTCTTCCGAGGAACCACGTGAACACCTGCTGCAAGGGGCGTGGGTGCTGTCGAAAGTGGAATATCCGATGGGCGGCGTAGAGACCTTCCCCGTTCAGGACATGAGGCCGCTGCGCATCTATGAGGGCGATAGCATGATGCTACAATGTGGCCTCACGCAGACGGCATCGGAGTTGGTAGTCCATTACCCTTATGAACGAAGCCGCATCACGCTCATCAGCAAGGGACGCGGCGAGTATGTCTATCTGGAGGACGAAGACCCGCGGCCGTTGACCGTGACAGACGATACTACCATCGTGATTCAGCGCAACGGCCGTCTTTACACATGGCATCGCGCCGATGACCTCGACCGCGAGTGGGGAGAGGAGATACGTGCCATTATCGCTGACAACGACCTGAACGAGGAGGCCGCACAACGCTATGTGCTTTCGGCCAAGGAGCGGACGCAGGAGAATATCATCCATGTGTTTGTCTATGCCTGCATTGCCATCGTCATTCTGTTGTTGCTGATAGCACACATCGCCGTTACCAACCATAAGGCCAGACTACGCCTACAGCTACAGCTGCAACAGATCCGTGAAGAGCACGAGGAACGTCCGCAGTCCATCCGCCACGCTATCGAACGTATGGAGAAAGACTACTTCGTGTCCCGTGACTATCTCTCCCTGCAACATCGTATCGCCACAGGACAGCGGCTGAAAGACGAGGAGTGGAACGGGATTGAGGAGCAGGTGAAGAAGGTGTACCCTGGCTTTTGCAGCCAATTACGCACGCTGTATCCTATGTCGGAGTTGGAATATCACACGTGTCTGCTCATCAAACTGCGTATAGCCCCTACGGACATCGCTGCCGTGCTCAGTCGCGACGTAAGCACCATCAGCACCGTTCGCAGCCGACTTTACAAGAAAGTATTTGGGCGGAAAGGCGGTGCCCGCGAATGGGATGACTTCATCCTCTCCATGGGGGCGTGAGGGAGAATGAACAATGAAGAATAAAGAATAAACAATGTGCTTGCAAATAGTTTGCATCCCACATGCCAAGCAGATGCAAACAAAGATTCATGGCCGCAAGCTGGAAAGCCCGTACCTTTGCCGGCGATAAATGATGAAAGTGCGAGGCAACACTTCGCACCATGTTTAACCTCTAAAAACAAAAGATTATGAAAAAGATGTTTCTGACAATGACAATGGTGCTGGCGTGCGTGACACAGCTTTCAGCACAAACCAACAAGATCTCTGACAAAGAGATTGTAGGCGTATGGATGATGGAGTCTATGCAATGGGAGGGCGAGAAGAAAGTGGTCTGCGGCAAGGCCAGCGGCTACACACAGTTCAAGTTCTATGGTGCCGACGGCGAGTATGCCTGCGCTGAGATTGCACTCACGAAGGATGGGAAGTGTGTGGTGATGCCCCATGAGTATGGCACTTATTCCCTCAAGGACGGTTGGTATTCAGAGATGGGCCGCCCGGCCATCAAGGATGCCATCATCTGGATTGACTATACCACAACCCAAGGCACATGGATGAAACGCCACGACATTTGGAAGAAGCAGACGACCATGCCCGAGAAGCTGACACGCTACATCGTTGAGTGCTGCAAAATGAAGAACGCGCCCGATGACATCCAGCAGCTCTTGAAGCAGAACTTCTTCAAGTAGCCTCTCTTTCTAAAGCAGATAAATTTAGTTAGAAAATAGCAAAGCCCTATAGGCACACCAGCCCCGCTGCGTCGTGAGATGCTGCGGGGTACTTCTTTTAGCAATCAGCCTGCAAATAATGGCTACTTTGCCTCAGAAATGGTATAACATTCAACAGAAATTATCCCGACGAGAGAGACAATCGTTATCATAATACTGGCATTAGTCAGTCACTACATGGCAAGCGCCCAGCAGAAGATGAGGATGATTTGAGCGATAGTTAACGGTATGTGGATTGCTTTATCCTGATGAAGTAATTGCACAATCGTAATGAAGTAATCGCTTCATCACGATAAAGCAACCGATGAAACCTATTGTTTTGAGTGAAATATTTGGTTGTCTCAGATAAAGAGACTATATTTGCAGCGCAAAACATTCCTTCACTATGGCCATCAGATTTACAATTGCAAAGCGCGGGCTGCTGCCCGACGAGAAGGTAGAGAGCGCTGCAAACTCTCGCGAAACGACGCTGGCAGATGCCGCATACCATCACATGACAGATGAGCAGTGGCTGCGCAGCCTGCGTCCACGTCTGGAGCATCGACCCACTGTGGATGCTGTAGAGTTTCAGGCGAGTAGTTCGCGGGTGCCGTCGTTGATACCGCAGGGCGAGCTTATGGCAGCGCTGGACACGCTGCAACGCGTGATGCTGCATGAAATGGAGAAGGGCAATGCCGTCACCCTTCCTGGCATTGGCACTTTCCGCCTCTCGCTAAAGGGGAGTATCGAGGTAAAGGAGGCCGGCGACAAGAGTGGAGCGTACTACCATGGGCGCGATGTTCACGTGGATGACATCCTATTTCGTCCCGACCGCGAACTCCTGAGCCGTGTGCGCAACTTCAAGGTGGATCAGTCGCCCTACGGGCAGGCATTCCACACCGATGAGGCTGAGATAGATGCCCGTCTGACGGAGCTCTTCGCCACTCACGACAGCGTTACTCACAAGGACATCAGCTACGCCTTCGACCTGACTCTCACGCGCAACCGCATCACCTCCCTCCTTCGCCGCCTCGTGCATGAAGGTCGCCTCATCCGCATCGGCGACGGCTGCCAGACCCGTTACCGTCCTGCCCCCGGCCACTTC
>CAJOCU010000047.1 GCA_905233765.1 uncultured Bacteroidaceae bacterium
AAGGCAAGACCACTGCCGACTGGACACCCGAAGAGGAGGAAGAGGAAGAGCCTTAAAGACCCACCCCGCCCAAAGGGCACCCCTCCCGTAAAGGAGGGGGCCTGCGGGCAGCGGGCTTTCTTGAACTCCTTAAACCCTTAAACTCTTAAACTCATTAAACAAAAAAATTAGTTTAACCATTAAAATGACCCTATTTGCCCCCACGTCGCGCATACTACACGCAGCTTTCCCTCACGTGCATTTCACCGACTGCTTCGACAAGGATAAACCTGTCTTGCATTCGTCGAGCACTGAGAAGGCAGCTTGACAATGATACTCAATCATTCTCTGCGCAGCCACCCCTCACTTTTCTCCCCTCTCCTACAGGAGAGGGGCCGGGGGTGAGGCCGGGGGTGGGTCTTTAACTATTATGAAAGATTCAACTAAGAAAACCCTCAAGCGCGTGTTTGACATCATCGTCACCGTACTCACCGCACTCGTCACATCCCTCACCACCACCAGCTGCATGCTGCATGACATCACTCACGTTTAGCGTTTAACGATTAACGTTTAGAATCAGATGCGAACAATCACTTTGATCATCCTGCACTGCTCCGGCACACGCACCACGCAGAACTACAGCTTCCGGCAGTGCAAGGCCGACCACCTGAAGCGCGGGTGGAAGGATATCGGCTACCATTTCTACATCACGCGCGACGGTCAGGTGCATGAGGGACGCCCCCTCTGGAAGGTCGGCGCCCACTGCAAGGACCACAACCAGCACTCCATCGGCATCTGCTACGAGGGCGGTCTCGATGCTGCCGGCTATGCCTGCGACACGCGCACCAAGGCCCAGCGCCGCAGCATGCGTGCCCTCCTGGAGCGCCTCACCGAACAGTTCCCCTCGGCCATCATCATGGGTCACCGCGACCTCTCGCCCGACCTCGACGGCAATGGTCGCATAGACCCTGACGAATGGCTCAAGCAGTGCCCCTGCTTCGATGCCCTCCTCGACTACGAGGACCTCGAACCCTGTGGCCTCCTGTGTGAGGAATGAAGAAAACGCCATCACGAGCAATTGCTTGTGGTGGCGTTTGTTTTGTGTGCCATTACCCTTTATTCACCCCTCACAATAATTAACATTTGAGCCGATAGAGCCGATAGAGCCGATAGGATTCTATAAATATTTTTTTTACGTTTCTAGGGTATATACACACCCTATTATTGCAAAAAAATAAAAGTTTTAAAAAGGTATCGGCTCTATCGGCTCAACTGGTGTTTCTGATGTTGCCGACTGAGCGCTCATCTTCCGCTCTGCGTTGATGCTATCTGCGCTCTTTTCCAGCACGATATACCCTCGCGTGCCGCGATTACTTGTCCGTGCCGACGTGTACCCCATCTTACGCAGCAACGCTCCGAGTTGTCGCACATCTAACGGCTTTCTTATGTTGCCGTAGAGCGTGAGTTTGGCGCTTATTTCTGCCACAGTGAGCAGCTGTGCGCCGTTGGTTTCTGGAGCACAGGGCGCGAAATAGACGGGCAGGAGCTGCTGCTCGTTGGTCTCCACCATGAACTCATCGACGTGCGAGGCCACGGCGCGGATGTCGTCGAGCGAGAACCAGAAGTCGTAGCCCTGCTGCACCAGCGCCCACGCCTGGGCATACATCTGCGCGTAGGGCATGGGATGTGCGAAGGGCGAGGCGATGGCCGTCACGCGGAACGGCAGCCAGCGGCGGTTGCCCGTGGTGTCCGTCAGGAAGCGCTCCTTGTTGCCCGAGGCCACATAGCTCGCCACACGCAGGCGACGCTCCTTGGCGATGGCATACGCCGCACGCACGTTGATGTCCGATGCCGTGATGAGCGACTTCAACGCATTCAGTTCCTGCTCGCTCATGCGGTCTATCTCGTCCATGTTAATCAGCCCGAACTCCGTGGCTCGCAATTGCTCGTCCTTATCCACTGCCCGCGCCCCGCTCTGACGGCAGCGGTACTGCACCAGCTCCGGCGGCATGAGCGCGTCGAGCCATGTCGTCTTGTAGATGCCCTGCTCGCCGATGAGCACCAGCACCTGATGGTTCACCACCTCGTCACGCATCCACGACGCCACCATCGCCACGAACCACTTCTTGAAACATCTTTCCCACAGGAGACCCTCAGTCTTCACCATCCTCGCCACCTCGCCGATATGATCCTCCCCGTCCCACTCAGGCAATGCCATGATATACTCGCGCAGCGGGTTCACCTCCGGTACGATGCCCGAGTTGAGCACATGTTTGTAGTCGTGGAAGTTCAGGTTCAGCCCTAACGTCTTGCAGCACTCGATATACAGGTCGTTCATCCCCCGCTCCGTCAGCTCCTGCCACACTTCCCCATGGGTCTGCACTTTTCGGCTCAGCACATCGTACCGCAGCGGCTGTCCCTTGAGGAACTCCGCTATGCGTTCGGCCTTCGTCACGCCATCGTCACCGCCGCCCCGCTTGCGTCGCTTACCCTTTCCTTTCCGCTTACCTTCCGTCACTGGCTCTCCATCCTGATCCACAGGATGCTCCATGTCCACATGGAACGCCACCGCATCGGGGTTGAAATAGGCATCGGGGTCGTAGTTGATGCACGAGAGATGTACGGGCGGCTCCAGCGCCTTGTCGTATGGCACGCCAGCCTTCTCGGCCAGATATATGTTGCCCTGACGGTAGCCTTGGACGTAGATGTCCTGATACGACCGTGCCTTCTTGCCCTCAGAGGGGGAGGGTGCGAGACGGAAGAACACGTGCAGGCCCTCGCCGCGCATACTCGTGTGTAAGAGCATCACCTCCGGCACCTCGCGCAATCGAGCCTTGACAGCTTCGACCTCGGCGGCGGGTATGTGGTCGAAGTCCGCCTGACAGAAGCCCGTGTAGCTCGTGACCAGCTCCAGCTTGCGTTGGTTGTCGCTGCAGTGGCAGGCCGGCATGATACCCGGGAACCACGTTGACTTCATGCGCTTCACCTCCTTCTCGCGTCGCCGTCGCTCCTCGTCCGGCAGCTCATCGAGACCCGCTGACATCGTCCGCACAGCCTCTGTCTTTGACCGCAACGCCTCGCTGCGGACCATCTCATATACTTCCTGCCACGTCACTTCGCGGCACTGCCTCGTCAGACAGTTGTCATACATTGTCACGGATTGCTTTTCCATGCTTTTTGATACTTCCATAAGCACTTATGTTTTGGTTTTCTTTCTTTTATGGAGCAAATTGAACACATCACCGTATTCATTACCAAATGCGTAGAGCTGTTCGCCCATGATGTCCCACTCGCGCATGAACTCATCATGATCCTGCAGCATCGCCTTGTTCATCTCTATACGTATGAACTTATCGAGCCCTATTGCTTTATCGGAATCGAGCTTGATGTAACGACCATTCAGACCGGCAGCCGTGCGCAGATGACGCAGCAGCCCACCCACCTCTCGGCACTGGGTGAGTGCTTCCAACTGCCATTGCAACGGAAAGGATTTAATGACTTCTTCCTTTTGCCCTTCGTTCATGGTTGCAAAAATACTAACAACCACGCAAAACGTTGTACCAACATGTTGGCAAAAGTGTTAAGCGCATTAACGATGATTGGAGGACATTTAACCTTTTTTTTATTCCCACGTGTAACATTCTGATAAAATCCATACTATCAGAATAGACAAGGGGTCAAGAAATGATGTCAGGGGATAAGACATCAGAAAAAAACGGAGAGCGTGGGCAGGTGTTTTGGCGTCACAACAAAAGTCTCTCGGGTTTAGCCTACCCATTCGCAATTGTTGATACTGCCAAAGCCCACGCCTCCGTTGGAGTCGTGAGCTGGCAGCCGTCTTTTCTTGCGAATGTCGTGGTGAATGGCTAATTCGAGAGACTTTCAAGAAAGCTGTCGGTTGCTC
>CAJOCU010000048.1 GCA_905233765.1 uncultured Bacteroidaceae bacterium
CATCGATGCCACACGTCGCCTGCGCCCCATCACCGTCAACATCGACCGCACAGGCTATGTGCGCGAGGACGGCTCACCGCTGGGCGACCACTTCCCCCTGTCCGCCTCATTCGTCATTGAGGACGCCACGACTGTCGAAGCTCTTATCACAGACCCGCATGCCACCATACAGGCCATCTACACGCCCGATGGCCGCAAACACGCTACCCTGCAGCGCGGCATCAATATCGTTCGCTGGAGCGACGGCACCACACGTAAGATCCGCTACTAATCATATTGCGAAGCATCTGAACGCAGGAGGGCTTTAAGGACACTCCCGAATCTGTCCGCAAGACCGTCGAGACCATCAAGACCCATCCGCTCGTTCCGAACGACATTGTGGTCAGGGGCTTCATCATTGATTCAGAGACAGGCAAATTGGAGGAAATAAGCTGATGGGCAGTCTGCATAAAGGACCTGCGATGCTGGTTTCAGGCCTATAATTTCGCTGCCTTCTGAGAAGCAAGAAGAACTGTGCAAGAAATCTTTTTTGAAACATGAAGATGCAGATAATGCAAACTGGTATCGACACGACAAGCCGCGTCGATAAATACAAAGACATGGAAGATCTGGTAGATTCACCGAGGGCTTTAACTGCCAATATTTATGAAAATAGTCATTGCCATAGATTCGATGAAAGGCTGTCTGAGTTCTGCTGATGCCAATCAAGCGGCAGCAGATGGTGTCAGGCACGTCTTCCCAGATGCAGATATCGTTCAGATACCTGTCAGCGATGGCGGCGAAGGATTTATCGAGGCCTTCCATGCAGCTATCGGTGGCACGGTTCAGGAAGTGACGGTGTGCGACCCTATGATGCGGATTATTACAGCCAAGTATCTGTTACGCGACCAAGAGGCTGTCATTGAGATAGCGCAGGCCAGTGGGCTTACCCTTCTTTCTGAAGACGAGCGTAACCCCATGATCGCCACAAGCTATGGCACTGGACAACTGATTGCAGATGCCGTCAGGAAAGGGGCCAAACGGATTATCGTGGGACTCGGTGGCAGTGCTACCAGCGATGCCGGTGTAGGGATGCTTAGAGCCTTGATTGATGCCTTTGCCAAGCGTGGGCAGTTTGATGATATTACAGAGCTCCAGGATATTCAGTTTACCATTGCTTCCGACGTGAAGAATCCCCTTTGCGGTGCCCAGGGAGCAGCTCATATCTTTGCTCCGCAGAAAGGCGCGACTCCTGAGATGATAGAGCGTTTGGATGCGCGTGCCAGAAGATTTGCCGAGGTATCAGCCGAACATTTCGGTTATGACTGTTCCAATGATGAAGGAGCGGGTGCAGCCGGTGGATTAGGATATGCTTTCCTTCAATACATGCATGCCACTTGCAGGCCCGGTATAGAGGTGTTGCTTGAAGCAGCCCGTTTCAACGACGTGGTCAAAGATGCAGACCTTGTCATCACTGGCGAAGGATCTGCTGATAGCCAGACGCTCATGGGCAAGTTGCCAGTTGGCGTACTGCGGCATTCAGGTGACGTGCCCGTATGTCTCATTGCCGGACGCATCAGAGACAGAGAAGCACTTTTGCGAGCTGGATTCTCTGACGTCAGATGCATCAATCCCGAAGGCTTTTCTCTTCAGGAAGCCATGCGTCCGGAAGTGGCACGAAAGCATATTTCAGGATTGTCCTCCTCCCAACCCTGGCGGTTTATAAATTCACAAAAGAAAAATATAAATAAAGAAATATGACTATACAAGAATTTCGTGATTACATGGCGTCGGGCAAGCCTGTCATTGGCGGCGGCGATGTCCACATGATGTTCCATCAGCTGTCGCAGGAAGCCCTGCAGATAACGGCAGAGATTAACGGCAAGTATCATACTCCAGAGCAACTGCACGATTTGCTGGAGCAGCTTTGGGGGCGTGAGGTACCCATGACGGTAGGTATGTTTCCACCGTTCCATACCGACTGCGGAAAGAACACCATCGTTGGTGAAAGGGTGTTCATCAACATGGACTGCAAGTTCCAGGATCAAGGTGGCATCACCATCGATGAGGGAGCCCTTATCGGACACAACGTTGTGTTGGCAACCATCAACCACGACCTTGACCCAGCCAAGCGCCAGAGCATGAGCTATGCACCCATCCACATCGGCAAGAATGTATGGATAGGGGCTAATGCTACTGTGCTTGCTGGAGTAACAATCGGCGATGGAGCCGTAGTAGCTGCTGGTGCTGTAGTGACGAAGGACGTTGAACCGAATACCATTGTTGGTGGCGTTCCAGCCAAGGTAATAAAAAAGATACAATGACGCTGACATATATCTTTCATAGCGGCTTTGTGCTCGAAACGGAGCAGTCCATCCTGGTGTTCGATTATTGGATGGATCCAAGCGGCGTGATGGATAGTGTTCTGCGGAGTGGGAAGCCTATGTATGTCTTCTCCAGCCACTTCCATGAAGACCACTTCAATCGTGACATCTTCGAATGGAAGAAGCAAAAAGACGCTGTGACGTATATCCTGAGCAAGGATATCCTTCGTCATAGGAGGGCGAGCAGGGAAGAAGCCGATGTGTGGTTGGCCAAGGGCGCAACATGGGCTGATGAAAGGCTCACGGTCAAAGCCCTGGGCAGTACGGACAGCGGTGTGTCGTGGATTGTGGAGACCGAGGGTAAACGCATCTTCCATGCCGGCGACCTCTGTAACTGGTATGCGAGATTCCTGCCTGGAGCTGTGCCGGGGCAGACGATATATAGCGAGGAGTTCGGAGAGTACATCGACCCCATCGCCCATGAGAAGCAATTCTTGGGCGAACTGAAAGATATTCGTAAGGTGGCCGACAGTTTCGACCTCGTGATGTTTCCTGTGGATGGCCGCATAGGCAATGGCTATACGCTCGGCGCCCGTCAGTTCATCGAGCGTTTCAAAGTTGGTCTTTTCGTCCCCATGCACTTTGTAGCCAGCGGCTTTGAGTCAGCCTGGCGCATGAAGGAGTTCACGGATGCAAAAAATATTCCTTTCTGGGGGATTCGCCGAGAGGGAGAAACGAGAGAAGTATAACTCTAATGTCTTAAGATATGACACTACAGGAAGCCATAGAAGCCCGCCATAGTGTAAGGGCTTACAAAGACCAGCCATTGAGCGAGGACGTCGTCAAAGTGCTGGAGGATGAAGTCGCAATCATCAAT
>CAJOCU010000049.1 GCA_905233765.1 uncultured Bacteroidaceae bacterium
CATATACATCTGTTATTTGAATATTTGATTGGCATTCTGGTAGAGGATCATCTCGCGGAATGGTGCCAGATCGGGCTCTTTCGAGAGATAGTCCTTCATTCTTGCCAGACTCTGTGTGAGCACCTGTGGGGCCACGTAGGGATAGTCGGAACCATAGAGCAGGTGGTCGGGCGTGGTGATGGTGAGCAGCATGTGGATGACCTCTGGAGAGTGTGCCCCCGCAAGGTCGTAATAGAGGGTGCGGAGGTTGGCCTCGTAGTCAATCTCACCTACCATTTTGTTGGTCTGCATCACGGGCGTCAGCGACTTCATGCGTGGGATGGCAAGTGGTAGATAGGCACCGCAATGGGGCACTATTACCTTTATATTATTATAACGAGCCAATACGTTGCGACTGATCATGTTCGATACGGCGCGAGTGGTCTCCGAGAGATATTCCTGCATAGCCAGCGGTGTCTGCTGCATCACCTGCTTATTTACCGGTTCTGGGCGATGGGGATGTAGGATTACCACTGCCTTACGCTCGTTCAAGACCGAGAAAAGCGTATCGAGTTCTGGTGCGCCAAGATACTGTCCGTCAACATTCGTTGCCAGTTTAATGCCATCAGCCTTCAGCACATCGAGCGCATATTTCGCCTCCTCAATAGCTTTCGATACATCGGGCAGGGGTAGGGCAGCACAGAACATGAATCGTTCAGGGTGCTCCTTCTTGATGCGGGCGGCAGCCTCGTTGGTTTGTCTGACTGTTTGGGCAGATGTCGGCTGTGGAGCTGCCAGCGTCAGCACGGAAGTCTCAACGCCGGCTTCATCCATCCATTTCAGATGATTGTACACATCGTATTTCGGCAGAGGGAATCCCTCGTCCATCAATCGTCCTTCTTTTTCAAGTGATGACGCAAACTCAGGCGTGATGAGGTGGCTATGCACATCCATCACACCCTGAGCAATTGCTGTTGTAGCTAAAGTCATTGAGATAATCGTTATCTTCAATCTCTTCATTTCAGATTCTCTTTAAAGAAATCAGCCAACTTGTCCCAAGGAATCAGATTCTTCGGCTCGCCCTTGCCCACAAGCTCCGTATAGCCGCCGTCGTAGAGGTCGCAGTGCGAGGCACCGGGGATGATGAGCAGCTGCTTGTTCTCAGGATTAGGATTAGGTTTGCCGACGGTGTTGTAACCTTCGGCCTTCCCTTCGACCATATATTTGTAGGCAGCTTCGCCGAAATAGCGCGAGTGAGCCTTCTCACCATGCATCACAAGGACTGCCGAACGAATCTCGTTGATATAATAAAGGAAACGGGCGTTGGCATAAGCCTGAGTGCCGATGACGCGCCAACCGTCGTTCGAATTGCCGCTGCGGGCATGATATCCGCGCTCGGTCTTGTAATAATCGTAGTAGTCCTTCACGAACTGAGGAGCCTCGTCGGGCAGAGGATCGACGACGCCACCGGCCATCGCCATCGGGTCGGCCAGGCGCTGCTTGGCAAGTGCCTCACGGGCAGCATGGCGCGACTCTTCCTTGTCCTCGCTGTCGAAATAGCCGTTGCCACTGACGCGGGTCATGTCGTACATCGTCGAGACAACAGTAGCCTTGATGCGTGTGTCGGCAGCGGCAGCATTGAAGGCAATTCCACCCCAACCGCAGATGCCGATGATACCAATACGTTCAGCATCCACATTTTCCTGCTTCGACAGGAAATCGACAGCGGCCATGAAGTCCTCGGTATTGATGTCGGGTGAAGCTGTGCGACGAGGCTCTCCACTGCTCTCGCCAGTAAATGACGGGTCGAAAGCCAATGCTACAAAGCCGCGCTCGGCCATCTGCATGGCATAGAGGCCGCTCGACTGCTCCTTGGTGGCGCCGAATGGGCCACTCACGGCAATGGCGGCCATCTTGCCCTTGGCATCCTTTGGCGTATAGAGGTCAGCTGCCAGCGTCAAGCCGTACTGTGTTTCGAACGTCACCTTGCAGTGGTTCACTTTCTCGCTCAGCGGGAACACCTTGTCCCACTCCTGTGTCAGATTCAATGTTGTCATATTCTCTTCTTTTTTATTTTGTTCTTGGTTTGTGCAGGCTGTGAGCAATCCGCCCATCAGTACTGCGGCTAAAATTACTTTCATATTATTTTTGACTATTGGCCTTGATGAGATCAGCTAAGCTGACATTCGGATTACGATATCGTGCATTCCTGTTTGCCTCTTCGGGTTCAGGAGGCGTGGGAATGATTGAAATTGCTTTCTTCGGGCAGTTGTGAACACATGCCAGACAATTTTCGCATTCCCCATTGGCAACCGAATGACCATCAATCACTTTCCAGGAGCCATGCGGACAAACCGAAGTACAAACTCCACATCCGATGCAGTCATCCGTGGCAAAGACAATCTTCTCCGATCTTGTCACAGTCGGGCGCTGGCGGTCGCGTCCCGACATGCGGTAATATCCGTCACATATCATCCTGTCCTGCTCTGTAACCTCCTGAATATAGTTTTCGCGATTGTTGATAGAAGCAAGAACTGTGGCAACTCTTTCGGGAATACGCTGAAGCTTGGGGTCGGCCAATTCCCTTTCCATGTCGAAATACGGCAGGTAAGTATCGACCATCTGGATGGTGGAGATATAATTCATCTGAAAACCGTGCTTCTTGGCAAGGTCATCAACGAACTCTGGGAATATCGTGCTATGGGCTCCATAAGTGCCCACTGTAAAGAAATAATCGGCCTTGAAAGATGAACGAGCAATGAAATCCTGGACAATGGCAGGAGGAATGAAACAGTAGACGGGACACACGAATCCTATTTCTTCTGCCTCATAATCAGGATGCTCGTTGTGAATTTCCTGTGAGATGCTCAGCAAGGTCGCTTCATCTCCGCCCAACTGCCTGGCTATATAAAGGCTATTGCCGGTTGCAGAGAAATAGAAGATCAGACGTTTGGTCTTCTTCTCATTTTCCTTTGGGGACTCTCCAAACGACGGAAGCGTCGGAACGCAGGCTGCAAGCATTCCAAGGCCCATGACCTTGAGTGCTTTTCTTCGACTGATAGGTTTGTTGACGTTCATAGGATAACTTTTTTATGGTTCTTGAAATA
>CAJOCU010000050.1 GCA_905233765.1 uncultured Bacteroidaceae bacterium
GGCTTTTCAGGAACCGCCTTGTTAATGTTCTCGTTTTGTAAGATTGCGATGCAAAGATACGGCGGTTTTGGTAGGAAAACAAACGATTTACATGAAGGACAGAATGGCTTACATGAAAGGTAGGATGATAAGATATATCATTATGTAACGAAGGACGGTTTCTTCGTAACAGAGGTCCGCGAAGCCAGCACGAGCAGGCTCGGCCATAGGGCAAGGCGAAGCGACATTGATGTCGTAAAGACAAGAAAGAAGCTGCCCCAAAGTCTCTTCATGAGGACTCTCGGGCAGCTTCTTTCTTGCTACAGTATATAGTTATTTCTGTCGTTGATGAAGATGGAGGGCGGCTGCTGCCGTGGCTTTCTGGGCCGCCCTCCGTGGTTTGCTTCACGACTCACGCGGGGTCACACCACCTTGTGAGCATCTTGGCTCATTCATTACTGGAAGTAGAACACCATCGAGGAAAGTCCCTTTATTGCAACATTCCAGTACGCGTCGGAGCGGAAGGTTACGGTCGATGCGTTGCCCGTCCATGTAGCCTTATCAACGGATGTAGTCCATCCAGACAACGAACTTAAGCGATCAGCAGTTATCTCGATCTTGGTGAAATTTCCAACGGTACTCGTGAATGTTGCGTCTTCATCCTTGGTCTTGATTGTACCATCATCCCATTCGATCTCAGCAGTTAGCGTGACGCCATCTTTACTGTAAGATTCAGCATCTCCACTTGTGGGAAAACTGTTCCATGTAATTTTATTCAGAGCCATCTTCAGCGTCGACTGGTAGTATTTGCCTTCGTCAAAACTAATGCCGTCCTTAGAGCAGGTATAGGTCTTGCGGCCGTCTTTAGCGGTGAAGCTGACGGCCTGGCTGGCGATGGGGGGCAGGGCGACAAAGAGTTCGCTCGTGGCCGAGGCAGGGGTGATGACATAGTCCTGCGCACCAATGGTGACTGTAAGCGGTTTCACATTGATAGTGGCCGATGCGTCGGAGTTCTTGACGGTGAACTTGAAGATGGCAAACTGCGCTGTGGGCTGGGTGGTGACGGTCAGGCCGGGCGTCGTGGTCTGGATGGTGCCTTCGCCTACGCGGACGTCGAGGTTGGCCGAGAGCGTGCCGTCCTGAGCGGCCAGGAGTGTAGCGGCATCCTTCACGCCGGTGTGGTCATCCTTGGCTGCGCTGTAAGGATAGACCAGGGTGCAGGCGGTGTTGTCGGGCGTGCCGGCCTCCACGGTGAACGTGATGGTGGCTGCGCCGTCGCCGTCAACTGCGGTGATGGTGGCATCGGCTGCGTACTTGGTTGCGTCCTTCGTATAGAGGATGGCGATATGCTCGCCCACGGCCCATTTAGTCTCAATATAGGTCGTCTTGTCCTCCACGGCGCGGGTGGTAGCTCCGTTGGTCTTCGGGGCGAGTTGTGCGGTGATGGTGATGCCCTCGGCCTTCTGAGGCTGCTCGGGGGTCAGGATTTCGTTGTCGTCGTTGCTGCATGCGGCAGTCATCAGAGCCAGTGCAGCCATAAAGAATAATTTCGTTGTCTTCATTGTCTTTACGTTTAAATTGTTGTACACTGGGGTTAGTTAAAAGTCGAACGGATCGTCTTCGATTAAATAATCCTCGGGATCGTTCAGGGCATTAGGGTTGCTGCCGGCCAGCAACTGTTGCTGTTGTTGCAACTCGAAGACCTTCATCGAGGGCTTCTCATACTTCTTTTTTTCTGTCATAATCGTTATAGATTTAAATTGTTGTTATTATGTTATATTGATATGTTATTGCCGATTCATAGATAGTTTCCACTAAATGGTGAAAAAACAAGCAGGCCTCCCTTACATTTCTGCAAAGAAAGCCGTATATTAACGCGCGCGGACTCGCGTAATTAAAGTATTGTACGCCAGTAGCGCTAATTGTGTGTGTGTGTGTGTGTGTGTGTGTGTTTATGCAAAATATTGAGACCGCCAAATATTAGAGGTACTTTTTCAGTGCCCTTAACAAACTTTATTTGTCTCTCTGAATGCTGCATAAACAGTGGGAGTTGAATGATATGTTAGTTTAATGTTTCGTTGAACTCATCGAGCGTGAGAACGTTAAGCTGTGGGAAAGGAATCTGCTTGAGGCGGTCAAAATGGCAGTCCTCAGTGACGATATAGTCAGCTCCGGCGGTGATGGCACAGTCCACGAACTTGTCGTCGTCCTTGTCAATGTCAGAAAGCAGATGGAAGCGAAAGTAGGACTCGCGGTATACGGTCTGGGGGTGGCGAGCGATAGCGTTGACCACGTTCTGTGCCACCTCAGGTGAGGCATGAACAGAGAGGATTTCCTCGTACTCACTCAGTATCTCGTTGCTGACGCACATACAATACTTGCCCTCCAGGAAGTCGGTCCAAATCTTATGGTAGCGACTCCGTGAGGGCAGGGCCTGAATGAGGGCATTGGTGTCGAGAACTACGTGGCGCATGTTTAGAAGGGGTTGTAAGGCGTGCGCAGATGCTTGCCGCGCAGTTCGTCGAGTTTCTTCTGGTCGAAGGTTCCTTCGTCCCACATCTTGTCTATTGCTTTCTGTGCCCGCTCAGCAAAAAACAGCGAGAGGGTGAGCCGCAGTGCGTCAAGGTCTTCCTGCGAGGTGACGTTGGCGGCAGCGTTCATCAATTCCAGTTGTGCCATTTCGGTGTAACTCATATTGCTCTGTATTTAAATATTTTCTGCAAAAATAACATTTTTCTCTGATATTCAGCTCTGTTTGCCCGAAAAAGTATCAATTTCTGCCATAGATTTAACTTTTCTATCGAGTTTTTCCTATGTCTCATTGCATTTTCAACATGTCAAAGAGCACCTGCACAATACGCATATTAGAGGTATGGCGTTTTTGGAAGGAAAACAAACGATTTACATGAGAGGCGGGATGGCTTACATGACTGGTGTGAGGGATGGTAAAAATGGGGGTAGCGGTCCGAAGTGGAATGTCAACATTTTGCGTTCGTGTAAGTAGGATGGCTGTACGTGTAAGTCATGAGGCTGATCGTTTCTTTGTGCTTACTTTTGTAAACAGTAATGGAATACTGATTCTATCGTTCTGTTTGTAAATCAGATGTTTAGCAAAAGTTAAGTAAAAAACGATTCTTATGAAACAAGACGGAATTTTAGAGTTCTTCGACGGTGCAAACAGTCCTTCGACGACACCAAAAGGCTCTTGCCTGAGCAAGAAAGATGAAGATGCTGAAGTCAGTACACAAAGTCCGTATGTAGTGAGAGACGGCTTCTTCGTGAAGACTGACGAGAAGTGGGAGAAGGTGAGGTATGACGAGATTCTATGGGTGAGAGCTTTCGAGAATGGAAGTGTCATGTTCCTGACTGGTGAGAGGAATAAGATGGTGAACCATCGGCTTTGGCGGATTGAGGAAATGTTGACAGAGCATCCGAACTTCGTGCGCATCAACAGGTCGGAGATTGTCAATCTGGATGCTGTTGACGGGTTTGAAGGTAACTGCTACTACATCGGCAAGAACCCGCTCTATGCTACTGGTGTTTACCGTCAGCGGATGGAAGGTGTGTTCGTCAAGGCGAAGCAGCAATGATCAGTCCCCCTGTAAGTGTGTTTCACAGATTGCCTCCCGTGTCAACTCAGTCGCCTCCCTGTTGGGCAGGTTCTTCAGATGGTAGAAGGGTATCTCTGTGGCGAGTTGGCCCATCAGGGGGGTGAGCAGCGCCATGGCGGCATCGTCCCACATGGGCATCATCACCTGGTTGAGCAGCACCATCATCGCCTCCTGCTTCGTGAGGCGGCGGATGCTGTTCTCAGGGGCTTGCTCCAAGGAGATGAGTGCGCGGATGGGCACCTGCTTCTGCTGACGGACATGACGGACACCGTCCTTGCCGTCCCACGGCATGCCAAAGCCTATCCACTGGCCATCGATGCGGCGAAGGCCTGGACGGTCACCGATGATGAAGTCGGCACCCTGATGCTCCACCCACAGTTTTGCCTGCGTCGATTTGCCCATACCCGAAGGTCCGAGGAACACCACGCCGTAGCCGTCTTTCTCTACCAGTGCAGCGTGCAGGGGCATCCCGTCGCGCATCGTCATGCCTGCCTCGCAGGCGGCACGGATGGCAGAAGAGAAGGGAATGCCTGGCGTCAGCCATCTTTGTATCACTTCCTCATAATAGCACTGTCGGGAGATATAAAGCGTCATCTCACTATAGTCTCTGCTGCATGTCAACACATACTTGCCATGACGTTTGATAAGAAAGTCCATGCGTCCTGCGTGTCATGGAGGTTAAAACGCTCCGTCATACAGACAACGGGATATGTGGTTGCTTCCGTATATTTCTGGTCAAGCAACGACTCTTCGCCCATGTGAATAGTAAAGGTATGGGTGGCAGGCATCTCCTTGCTGAAGCCAGCAAGGTATTCCATATAATCGCTGCTGCTGATAGTGTCATCCACCAGCAGGCGATAGTTGGCAAAGTAGTATTCGTGCATG
>CAJOCU010000051.1 GCA_905233765.1 uncultured Bacteroidaceae bacterium
GGGAAAAGTTTGAACAAAAAAAGGACAAAAAGTAAAAGAATGTGTCAAAAAGTTTGCAGTTTGGCAAAAAAGCATTACCTTTGCAACGGATTTGGCGCGAATGCCCTTTTCCGCCGACCATGACTAAAACAATGGGAAAGAGAATCAAAAAACTGAAAAAGATACGTATTCACCGTGAAGGCACCAACGCATTGCTCTACAGTCTGTTTGCCCTAGTGGCTGTGGCTGTTGTGCTGTGGCGTTCGTTCGACAGCTGGATTCCGTTTGCTGCTTTTGTGCTGGTGTTTGGCCTGGCATGGCTGCTGGTGCTGAACTTCTACCGCTGTCCCATCCGCTATTTCAGTGGCGACACGGAGAAGGTGGCGGTGGCCCCGGCCGACGGCAGGATTGTGGTGCTGGAGGAGGTGGACGAGCACGAGTACTTCCACGACCGGCGACTGATGATCAGTATCTTTATGAGTCCGCTCAACGTGCATGCCAACTGGTTCCCAGTGGACGGCACGGTGAAGTTCGTGCGCCACTTCAACGGAAACTTCCACAAGGCATGGCTGCCGAAGGCGAGTGAGGAGAACGAGCACGCCGACACGATGATTGAGACACCTGACGGTCAGCAGGTGCTGGTGCGCCAGATAGCGGGGGCCATGGCCCGCCGCATCGTCACCTACGCCAAGGACTTGGAAGAATGCTATATCGACGAGCACCTGGGCTTCATCAAGCTGGGTTCGCGTGTCGATGTCTACCTGCCGCCGGGCTCTACGCCCTGCATCAAGATGGGACAGGCCACCACGGGTGACCTCACCGTCATTGCCAGACTACCATAACTAATATCTATCAACTTCTAACTTTAATTCTTAACACTTGAAACGCCACATCCCCAACGCCATTACCTGTTGCAACCTGATGTCAGGCTGCGTGGCCATCTTCTTTGCGCTTTGTGACCAGTTTACGGCTGCGCTAGCGGCTATCATTGCGGGTGCGGTGTTCGATTTCTTCGACGGAATGACGGCTCGCCTGCTGGGCGTCAGTTCGCCCATCGGTCTGGAACTGGACTCGCTGGCCGACGTGGTGACCTTTGGCGTGGCGCCTTCGATGATGCTCTTCAACCAGATGCACGAATGCAGCGTGGTGTCGCTGGCCAGAACCCTCGACACGCCGGACTGCAGTTCGTGGAGCCTGTTGGTGCTGTACGTTCCGTTCCTGGCTTTCCTCATGGCGGCTTTCTCGGCGCTCAGGCTGGCCAAGTTCAACCTCGACACCCGCCAGAAGCTGGGTTTCATCGGCCTGCCGACACCTGCCAATGCCCTCTTCTGGGGGAGTTTCATCGTGGCGTGGGGCAAGAAAGTGCTTGTGTTCCCGTCCATCCTGCCCATCCTGCTGGTGATGATGCTGTTGAGTTGCTATCTGCTGGTGAGCGAGATACCGATGTTTGCCCTGAAGTTCAAGACGTGGGGCTGGAAGGGCAACGAGGTGAAGTGGCTGTTCCTGCTGAGCTGTGTGCCGCTGGTGACCTTCCTGGGATGGGGCTCGCTGTCGGTCATTGTTGCCTGGTACGTCCTCTTGTCCATCCTAACCCAGAAGCACGCAGAATAAAATTCCTTAACCTGTAAATCTATAACGCCTATGCAGTTCTTCCTTTCGCTCATCGGTTTCATCTTCCTGCTGATTACCTGCGGTATGGCAGGCATCGTGTGGAAAGTGCGCAAGAACATGAAGGTATTGCGTGATACGATGGAGAGCCAGATGCAGGACGAGAACTTCCAGCGCATGGCCGACAAGAACTACTACCGCAAGAAGCAAGACCAGGGGCCTGTATTCGACGAGGAATATTTCAAGGGCGACCCCATGGGGAAGAAGCGCAAGGCGCGCCACCAGCAGCAACAACAGCAACAGCAGACGCGGCGCACCACGCGGACGGCAGACGGCGTGACCATCATCGACGACCGGGCTCCCGGCCAGCGCGACAAAAAAATATTCGCCCAGGATGAGGGCGAATATGTAGACTTCACGGAGGAGTGAGGGGTCAGGGGTGCACGAGCGTGCCGATGTCCTCGCCCTGCATCACTTTCATCAGGTTGCCTACGACGTCCATGTTGAAGACGTAGATGGGCAGCTGGTTGTCCTGGCACATGCAGATGGCCGAGAGATCCATCACCTTCAGCCCGCGGTTGAGCACTTCCTTGTACGTTATTTCGTTGAACTTCGTGGCCGTCGGGTCTTTCTCGGGGTCGGCAGTGTAGACGCCGTCCACGCGGGTGCCCTTCAGCATGACGTCGGCCTCAATCTCCACGCCGCGCAGGCTGCTGCCCGTGTCGGTGGTAAAGTAGGGCGAGCCGGTGCCGGCGGAGAAGATGCACACCATGCCCAGCTCCATGGCCTCGATGGCCTTCCACTTGGAATAGAACTCCTGTTTTCCGCGCTTCCCGGTTCTAAAAATTAAACTATCCTAAAAATCAGGCAATTGCGAGCCGAAAAGTTGCAAATATGAGTGACCCGTACTAATATCAGAAAGAAGCGCAACAAATCAGGGACGGTCAGCGTGTTTGTCCTCAGTACGACTAAGGCCCGTAAGCAGCGATTGGTGAAATCTTTCGGCTCTGCCTATCCCAACGACACGGCAGCAATGGAGAAGCTGATACAACGGGCAACATCCTTTATTCAGGAGATGGAAGGTCCGTCTCTGCCCCACATATATGAAGAGGAGGACGTTATAGCCGGTTTCGTCAGCAGCCTGAACAACGCCCAGGTACAGGTGGCAGGCCCGGAACTAGTGTTTGGTACGCTATACGACCGCATCGGATATGGATCCATCCGGAACAGTATGTTCCGTAACATCGTCATCTGCCGTCTGTTCAACCCGGGCAGCAAACTGAAGACGGTAGACTACATGGAGCGCTATCTGCATGTGACGTACAGCGTTGACCAGATTTACCGTTTCCTCGACAACCTGTGCTATCGCAAGGAGGAAGGGAAGGAGGCAGGTGACGACAGTAAGGATGAGACTGGCAAGGACGGTGACCGGTCCAAGTCTGCCGCCCCAGCCAAGCCTAAGCCGGATGACTTCAAGACCCGTGTGGAGGACATCGCATACTCATACACCAGGAAGATGGTCGGCGGCAACATATCCGTCTGCTTCTATGACATGACCACGCTGTATTTTGAGGCCGCAGAGGAGGATGACCTGCGCAGGTGCGGTTTCTCGAAGGACGGCAAGCACTCCTGCCCGCAGATATTCCTTGGCCTGCTTGTGGCCAGCGGCGGCAATCCCATCGGCTACGAGATTTACGAGGGCAACATCTCCGAAGGGCATACCATGATACCGCTGATCAGGAAACTCGCCTCACGCTTCGGCTTTGACAAGCCCATAGTGGTGGCTGATGCAGGCCTGCTGAGCAAGTCCAACATCGACGAGCTGACCAAGGACGGCTACAAGTACATCCTTGGAGCAAGGCCGAAGTCGGAAACGGAAAAGATCAAGGAGCAGATTCTTGCACTCGGCATGAAGCATGGCGATGTGGTGGAGATAAAGAAAAGCGGCGATGTGCGTCTTGTCCTGTCATGTACAGAAAAGCGTGCCAGGAAGGATGCGCACAACCGGCAGCGCGGACTGGCAAGGCTTCAGAAGAAGATGGCCAGCGGCAGGCTGACGAAGCAGAACATCAACGACCGGGGCTACAACAAATATCTCAAGATGGAGGGCGAGGTGACCATCAGCATCAACATGGAGAAGTACGAGGCAGACGCCGCATGGGACGGGATAAAGGGCTACGTCACCAATACCACGCTCACGGCAGAAGAGGTCATTGCTAACTACGCAAATCTGTGGCTTATCGAACGGGCCTTTAGAATGAACAAGTTTGACCTTGCCGTGCGCCCCATCTACCACAGGCTCCGCAACAGGATAGAAGGGCACATCTGCATCTGCTTCACCGCATACACGATTATGCTGGAATTGGAGCGCATACTGAAGGGGGCGAAATCCGAGATAACCGTTTATCGGGCGCAGGAACTTGTCAAGAATATGTATGCCATCACCTACACACTCCCGAAGTCAAAGCAGACCAAGCGGGTCTACCTTGGGATGGATGAGGAGCAGTCTGAACTATGCCGACTGGTGGTACCAGGGTGGCGGCAGGGT
>CAJOCU010000052.1 GCA_905233765.1 uncultured Bacteroidaceae bacterium
ACCACGCCCGACCACCTGCTCTACGGCTCCGACTATCCTTACGTTGCCCCGCAGGTGCTCACCCAGAGCCTCGCCCGCATGAAGGACTATCTCTCGAAAGAGCCCGACCTTGCACCGTTCCGCGAGATGATTCTATCGGAGAACGCTCGTTGGCTTTTTGGTCAGACAGCAGACAAGCCTACTGCTGATGTATCACATGCCGATACGATGCTGTATCGTTTGGCCGAAATCGAGATTCATCCTCAATACTTGAAGGAATATCTGGCTGCCGCTGCTGAAATTCAGAAGGCAAGCCTTGCTGAAGAACCCGGAGTGGTATGTCTTTTCCCAACACAAACAAATGAAGATAGCTGTCAGATTCGCATTCTCGAAATCTACGCCTCGCAGCAGGCCTATCAGCACCACATACAAACCGCCCACTTCCTAAAGTACAAGCAGGGCACCCTCCACATGGTGAAGCACCTGAAGCTGCAAGACCTGCAGCCACTGACACCAGAAACAATGAACAGTATATTCAAACGATAAACAAACTACGATTATGGAATACGTAAAACTTGGAAACTCAGAACTGCGGGTATCGCGCATCTGTCTGGGTTGCATGGGATTCGGCGACCCGACCATCGGTCAGCATGCGTGGACCATCGGCGAGGCACCGACACGCGAGATTATACGTCGCTCGCTCGACCTCGGCGTGAACTTCTTCGACACGGCGATTGCCTACCAGCTGGGCACGTCGGAGCAATATGTGGGACGTGCGCTGAGGGATATGACATGCCGCGAGGACGTGGTGGTGGCCACGAAATTCCTGCCTCGCAGGGATGAAGAGATTGCGGCAGGCATCGATGGCCGTCAGCACGTGATGAACTCGATCAATACCAGTCTGGAGCATCTGGGCATGGACTACATAGACCTCTACATCTACCACATTTGGGACTATAAGACCTCTGCCGAGGAAATCCTTGAGGGCATGAACGATGTGGTGCGCGCTGGCAAGGCCCGCTATATCGGCATCGCCAACGTGTATGCCTACCAACTGGCGAAGATGAACGCGCTGGCCGAACGGAACGGCTGGGCAAAGTTTGTCAGTGTACAGAACCACTACAACCTGATTATGCGCGAGGAGGAGCGTGAGATGCAGCCGCTGTGCCGTGAGGACAATATCGCGCAGACACCTTACAGCGCGCTGGCCTCCGGCAAGTTGGCGAAGCGCCCTGGCGAGACGTCACTGCGACAGGAGAAGGATGCATTCATGCATTTCAAGTATGATGCCACCGCCGAGCAGGACAACCGCGTGGTAGAGCGTGTGGTGGAGCTGGCCGACCGCTACGGCGTGGAGATGACGCAGGTATCGCTGGCTTGGCTGCTGCAGAAGGTGGAATCGCCCATCGTCGGTGCCACCAAGCTGCATCACATCGAGGGAGCTGTGAAGTCGCTCGACCTGCACCTGACCGTCGAGGATATCGCCTATCTAGAAGAGCCATACGTGCCGCACAATCTCAGCGGTGTGATGGCAGTGAACAAGCCTACGATGAGCGAGGAACCCGTGTGGGTAACGGCAAGGAGGAATAAGTAAAAACAAGAGCAATGAAGAGAATAGTAACATTTTTAATAGCAATACTGACAATGACAACAGTAAACGGACAAAGGCTACGGGTAGGCGATGGTACGTCGGGAATGACGCTGACGGAGCGTCAAAAGGGATTGGCAGCGTGTGCCTGTCTGATGGCACAGGGAGACTTGGAACGCTTGGAACCTACCGTAAGACAGGCGCTCGACAACGGCGTAACCATCAACGAACTGAAGGAGGCTTTCTCACAACTCTATGCCTATACGGGATTCCCGCGGAGTTTGAATGCGCTTGGCGTGCTGAGCAAGGTGTTGGAGAACGGACGGAGCAGCGAGAGCCATCCGAGCTTGCTCGAAGATGGCCGAGTCGTGACGGACGAAGGCAAAGCCAACAAGCAGCCGGAATGGCAAGAAGGCAAGCCTTGGAAGCGTCCTGCAGAGTGGGATGATGCTAAGAAGGCTTACGAACTGGGCGTGAAGAACCAGACA